>DASWMS010000020.1:0-47588 GCA_036399655.1 Allosphingosinicella sp.
GTCAATCTCGGCAATCCGGTCGAGCTCACCGTCTGCGACCTCGTCGACCGCGTGCTGGCGCTCACCGGATCCTCCTCGAAGATCGTCACCCGGCCGCTCCCGGAGGACGACCCCCGCCGCCGCCGTCCCGATATCACGCGCGCGCGGACATTGCTCGGCTGGGAGCCGACGGTCGATCTGCAGGAGGGTCTCGAAGCGACCGCCGCCTGGTTCGCGAGCGAGACGGCGCGGCCGGTCTTCAACTGGAAGCGCCCGGCGGACAGCCAGAGCTTCGGCGTCGCGGCGGAGTAAAGCGGGGCTCAGCGGCCGTAGATGCGGTCGAGGGTGCGCGCAACCTCGACCAGCCTCTCCGCCTCAGGATCGAACCGCTCGCCCGCCGCGAGCCTCACCGCCCAGTCCGCTGCCGCCCGGCCGCCCCATTCGTCGGGCGGCGAGGCGAGCGGCTCGCGGGAAGTCCCCCGGAAGCGCTCGGCCTTGAAGTCGTAGAAGCTGCCTCCCACGTTCGACAGCGAAGCGCCGCCTCGTGTGCCGTAGAAGCTGGCGGAAATGACGGCGTCCTGCCCCGCCTGCAGCCGCCACGAGCAGGCCAGCCGCACCGAAGCGCCGCCTTCGAGGGTCAGCGCGGCGGCGGCATAGTCCTCCACCGAGCCGTCTGACAGGGGCGCTCCGCCGGAGAGGAGCTGTGCGTCCACTTCGTCCACTTTGGGGAAGTCGAGCGCCCACAAGGCGAGGTCGACGAGGTGGACGCCGAGGTCCATCACGCACCCTCCGCCCGACAAGGCGGGGTCGTAGAACCACGCCTTGTCCGGCCCGTAGGCATTGTGAAAGACGAGATCGACGGCGTAGATCCGCCCCAGCTCGCCGGCCGCCGCCAGCGCGCGAATGCGCCGCATGCCTTCGGTGAACCGGTAGGAGAAATCGACCGCGAGCAGCCGGTCCGCCGTCCTGGCGGCGTCGACCACCGCCCGCGCCTCGGCGGCCGTGCGGCCGAGCGGCTTCTGGCAGAACACCGCTGCCCCGCTTTCCAGCGCGCGGATCGACTGCCCGGCATGGAGCGCCGACGGCGTTGCGATGACGATGCCGTCGAGCCCGAGCGCGATCAGGCCGTCCAGCCCGTCCACCACCTCCGCCCCGGGCGCCGCCTTCAGCGCCTCCGCCTGCATCTCCGCGGATGGATCGGCGATGGCCGCCGCCTCGATCGCGCCGCTCGCGACCATCGCTTCCATCCGGTGGCGCCCGATCCAGCCGGTGCCGAGGAAGCCGACACGTGGTTTGCTCATAAGCCCCACCCGCCATCCCCGCCCCGCCCGTCATCCCCGCCCCATCCGTCATCCCCGCGAAAGCGGGGATCCAGCGGGAGGCCGTTCCACGCCGAGGCGCCGCCTGGAGTCCCGCTTTCGCGGGAATGACAAGCAAGGGACCGGCCCGTCATGCCGTCACCAGGGCCTTGAGGAAGCCGTCCGGCCGGTCCCGCGTCGCGTCGAGCGCCTCGCCGAGCCGCTCGAGCGGGTAGCTGTGCGTGTAGAGCGGCGCCGGATCGAGCCGGCCCGACGCCACGGCATCCACCGCCTCTCTTATGCCCTGCATCGAAACCTCGGGATCGCGCTCGTGGGCGTTCACGACGTCGATCCCCTTCCAGTTCCACATCTGCATGTTGACCTGGCGCGGCCCGTCCTGGTGATAGCCGGCGACGATCAGCTTCCCCCCTTCGCGGACCAGCTCGCCGGAGAGATCGAGCGGCCATTGCTTGCCGACGGCTTCGATCACGCGGTCGCAGAAGGTCCCGCCGGTCAGCGCCTTCACCTGCTCGATGATCCTGTAATGATCGTCCATCGGGATCGTCTCGGCCGCACCGTAATGCCGCGCGAAATCGAGCGAGAAGGGGCGGCGCGAAACGGCGATGACGCGGGCGCCTGCCTCGGTCGCCAGCCGCGTCAGGATCGCGCCCAGAAAGCCGATGCCGACGATGGCCACCGTCTGGCCCGGCTTGATGTCGGAGCGGCGGAAGATGTTGAACGCGCAGCCGAGCGGCTCGCCCGGAAATGGCCGTCCGGCGAGGCTCTCCGGCAGCTTCACCACCGCGGACGCCTCGGCGATGTCCTGCTCGGCATAGCTCTTGAAGCTCAGGGCCGCGACCCGGTCGCCGACCGCCAGCCCCTCGACCCCTTCGCCGACGGCATCGACGATCCCCCAGCCTTCGTGCCCGAGCGCGCCCGGTTCGGTGGGAAACCGCATCCACTCCGGCCCTTCCCAAGGTGTCAGATTGGAGGCGCAGACCCCGCAGCCTTCCAGCCGGACGCGCACCTGTCCCGGCCCCGGCTCAGGCACCGCCACCTCGTCGATTTCAATTTTCCCCGGCGCCGTCAGAACCGCCGCGCGCATCGTGCCGTGTCGTTCGCTCATGGCGCGGCCACTGCCCGCTCGAACGCGCGAAGGGAAGCGTCAAAACACCCGGATGAGGCGTACAGCGAGGGGTAGAACCGAGGGTACGCAAAACCAGTTGGAAATACCTCGATGAGCGCGCCTGAGCTGAAAGTCGCCTGAAGCGTCGGCGCGGCGTGATGAGAGGCGCCGTCTTCGAAAAGCTCCGCGAAGTGAGTGGCTCATCGCCAACGCCCAAATCATGTCGTTAAACGCCCTTTCTTGTTGAGGCCGGTCCCGCGGGCGGGTGGCTGGAGCGCCGGACAAGCCAGGCGGATGCTCGCAAGAGCTCGGCGACCTTAGTCGGCGCCGTCCTCCCGCCCGGCCTGGAGGCGGGAGACGAGCTGGCGGATCTGCAGGAGGGGCTTTGTCCGGTCGGCCGTGAGGCTGGAGAAGAGGGTCGGGGAGATCACCCATTCGCCATGGCGGGTGGAAGGCCGGGCTTCGCGTTGCCATCCCACGAGATATACGTCGATGTCGACCGAGTCCGACGCCTGGTAGCCCGCGGTCGGCTTGAGCGCGACCGGAAGCCGGGTCCGCATGCCCGCTCCCTCGATCAGCTCATATCCATATTCCAGAAGGAAGGAGACCGGCCGTTCCCCGGCCGTGAGGCCGTCCAGAAGTCCCGCCATGGCGGTCGCGAGCGCGACGCCGCCGGCGGACCAGGGGCCGATGTCGAACTCATCCCAGACGAGCAGCGGCGCCACCGGCGCCGGGAATGCCACCGGCAGGGTCTCGAAGCGGAAGGCGTCGGCCGTGGCCGGTCCGTCGGGGCCGAGTAGGCGCGCGTTGCGGATCACGGCGACATCCGCGGACGCCCGCTGATAGCGGGAGACGTGAAGCCCTTCGAAGGCGATCGAGACGGTGAGCGGCGCGCCCATCTCGATCCTGGCGCCAGCGGGGAATGCGTAGACGCACCTCGCGGCCGTCGGCACACCGCGGATCAGTTCGAGCGGGTCGCGATTCGGAACGGCCACCTTGATGACGGGCCAGCGCACGGGACCGGTGGAGGCCAGCGTTCGATCGAGGATCAAAGCGGTATAGAGGCCTTCCTCCCCATTCGAAGAAATCAGATATTGCGCCGTTTCCGGAATCGGGGCGACGATGCCTCCAGGGAGAGGATCGTCCATCCGGGCCGCGCCTGCGATGGACTCGGGCACGGGCCCGCCCCAATGCGACTGCCACGCGTTTCTCGCCCGCTCCGCGAAGTCGGCGAGGATCCCGATCGCCGCCGAGATGGGCGCTCCCGCATCGATCTGGCGGGTCGCCGGCAGAGCCTTCAGGAGGTCCCAAAGCTGCGACCGGATCGAATGATATTCGGCCAGGACGGCAAAGATGTCCTCCGCCACGAGCGCATCGGACACCAGCTGCCGGTCGGGCTGGTTGAGGCTGACGTCGATCCGGATCTGATCCTGAGCGGCGCTGGAATGCTGGTAGGTGAAGGCATAGGTCCAGAACGGCGCCTGCGCCCATTCGGTCGTTTCGGCATGGGTGGGCGACGCGCCGTGGCCGGTAAGGACCGCCGGCTCCGGGTAGCTGCGCAGCGGCAGCGGCGCCTGCATCAGGTCGCCAAGGGCGATGCTCCAGCCGGGAAGGTCTCGCAGTGGGTCGTGCGGAAGCACGAAGCTCAGCCAGTCGGAGGCGGCATAACCGTCGGCCACGTCACGGATGTCGAATTCGACCTCCTTGACCGAATAGTCGAGGTGGAGCCGGAGGAAGCTTTGGCGCGCCTCCTCCGCGAACGGGCGGCTGGAGTCGCCATGCTGCAGCGTGATTCCGAGATTCAGGAATCCCTCGGCGGCGGCGAGTTCGATCTTGCCGCTGTCGATGACGATCCGAGCGCCGTCAGCGCCGTCCTTCATGGCGACGGCGGTTCCGGCGAGCCGGGCTCCGCTGGCGGACGGCGCACCATGCGTCGCCGTCGTCGCATATTGCAGGACGAGATCGGTCCGCCAGGCGCCTCCGAGCCCGTTCAGTAAGCGCTGCCTGAGGAACTCCCGTGCCGACTTCAGGTCGGGCGGAACTTGCGGAACCGGAATGCACGGTTCTTCCTTCAGCACCGCCGCGAGCCCGTCCGCGACCGCGCCGGCGAGCTTCTGCTTGGCCGCGATCACCCGCTCGAGGTTGGATTTCGCCCCCCGGTAGGCGGCGGCGGAGTAAGGCGCCGAAAGGAAGAGGTCGATATCGGCCAGGAAATCTCGAGCGAAAATCTCCGTGTCCACGGACTGGAACTCGGTGCGGACCGCCGGGCTCCTCGAACCGTCGGGATTCAAGCCGGGGATGGAGAGGGTGCGCGTGACCAGATGGTTGAACAGCGGCCGCAGAGCGAAGACCCGCGGCATGCCGCCCGTTTCCGGCCGGACGGTGAAATCGATGAGGCCGCAGCCGAAGCCGATCGCCCAGGCGTCGGCCCTTTCGTCGGGATGTCCGGCGACCTTCCCGGTGCAGACGCGAAGCGCCGGAAGGGCCTCTTGCAGGCTGGTCGCGAACGCGGCGAGGGCGAGCGCGGGATCGGGCGGTGAGCCGGCATCGGTGGGGCGCGGCGCGCCGAGCGCGGCCACGGCCGAGAGCGACCGTTGCGCGGGGCTCGGCTCGTCGTCCGTGCCCTGGAAATCCGGCAGAACCAGTTTCTTTTCCGGGCGACGGATCTCGATCCAGGCCTGAAGCGGGAAGATTTCGCCGGGCAGCCGCGCCGGGTTCCGATCCAGCGCCGCCGTGAGCGACAGCGAGGGCGGGGGCAGGACCAGGCTGCAGGGAGCGAAGATGTCCGATGAGAGATTGGCGGCCGCGACCTCGGCCAAGGTGACCTCGACATGTTGCGGCAGCTTCGCGAACTGGGTCACCACCGAGTTGAGCGGGTAGCGGCTGACCGCCGGACTGGCCGGCAGCACCACTTGATATTCCTTGCCCTCCTTGCTGACGATGAACCGGGCGCCCGCCTTCAGGATGCCCGGGGTGCCGGCATTCGCCAGCGCCAGCGAGACCGCGTCGACACCGTAGGACAGGGCTACGCTGGCGAGGGATCCTCCTGAGATGGTGGCTGGGGGACACAGCATCGTCCAGCCCACGGCCAGATATCCCGGTTGGCGACGGATCGCGTCGGCCAGCTCCGCGACCGTGGCGACCGGCGCGAAGCGGTCCGCCACGGACTGCAACGAATCTCCGGCGCGCGTTTCGACCGGCGTCGTCCGTCCGGCAAGCGAGATCGACCGCTTCGGCGCGAGAAGGCCGGGGAGCGCGGCATTGGCCGCGGCGAGGGCTCGAACGGGATCGGCGGATGCGGGCGGCGCGGCAAATCGTCCCGCGATCGACTCGAGAGTGTCATCCGCTTGAACCGCATAGGCTATCGCCGAATCCGCCGGCGCGGCGGCATGGCCCGGCAGCACCACCGGATTCGACAATGTGTCGTGATTGTAGGCGAGCAGCTGCTCCCCGCTGATCCCAAGCACCTGGGCAGCTTCGCCGAGGGACCGTGTGCGCAGGGCGGTGGCGTCGACGGAGTCGAGGAAGATCGGAGTGCCGGCGACATAGAGGTCGCGCGTCTCGACATTGGCGGTCGCGAGGTCGAGGATGCTCGCGCCCGATCGATTCACCCCCAGCGTGTCGCCCGGCTGCGCGGTGTAGCTGTCCAGCCAGTAAACGGCATCGGGCATGATCAGGCCGGGGAAATCCGCATATTCCATGCCCAGAGTCAGGGTGTCGACCTCGACTCCGGCCTGATCGCGGAAGGTGCGGGCGACATCGTCGAGGGTCGCGTCGCCGTGGCCGACGGTGACTTCGGCATCCTGATGCTGGAACACGAAACCGAGGGTGAGAAGGCCTGCCGTCTGCCCGTTCGCGCGGATGAGGGCGGCGGTCGGGCAGAGCGCGGCCGCGGCCAAGGTGGCGAAGGTGCTCGCTGCGCCGGACGCCGTCGTAAGCGAATGCCGGGGGATGCTCAGCCCGGCTCCGGCCCGGAGCGGAATCGCGATATTCTGCGCCTTCTGGAGAACCGACGCAGCCCCCGATCCGGCGAAATCGAGCGGCCGGTCCCCCGCGCGCACGATCGAGAAAAGCGGCGCGGAAAGCTGGGCCGGCTTGAAGATGCCGGCGAGGGGGACGTTGGCGTTGGCGGCCGCCAGGCCCTGAAACCAGACGCCGTGCCGGGCCGAGACGTCGTCAAGCGTGGCGCAGTCCGGGCCGGACGTTATGTTCGAAAGCCGCGCGGCCCCCGAAAGATATAGCCAGGCGGCGATCGCCTGGCTGCGCAGCGTCTGGATCTGCCCGCCGAGGCGGATCGGCTTGCCGCCGGCGCCGCAGTGGAGCGAGGTCAGCAAATTGGCTTCCACGTCGCCCTGCATGATCTGGAAATAGATGCTCGCATAGCGGTCGCGATGGTCGGCCGCCCTCTGGCGGCTCGTCGTCGGTGCGTTGGGAGATTCCTCGCCCGACAGCTGGAGCCGGTGCACCGGCTCGGGAACCTCGTTCGGCCCCGGCTGGTAGGGGCCGGGCTGAAATCCCAGCATCACCTTCAGAGTCGGGGTGGGGGTCACACCCATATTGACCACCTGGAATGCGGCGGTGGCCGCCGGCCAACTGCCGAAGCCGATCACCGGATCCATGTAGCCGACCGGGATTTCGAACTGGTTGTGGCCGAGCGGCCCGGGCTGGGAAGATGGCGGGAGCAGGGCGGGCGCACCGGCGCTCGCATTGCCGAGCATGTCCTGGAACCAGAGCTCGACCCTGAGCGCCGCCAGCTGCTGTGGGTCGCCGACCAGCCGGATCCCGGCATAGGGGTCGAGCATCCGGTCCGGCAGGCCGGCGAGTTCGGGCAGGCCATGATGCGCCGCCAGCCGTGCCGCCGGGAGGACCTGGCTGTAGCGCCAGCGTTCAAGTCCATCGGCTTTCTTGACGGGTTTGAGCGGACCGATCGGTACCGACGGCCCCTGTTGCGCGAAGCTGTCGTTGCCGATCAGCTGATAGCCCGCCAGCTGATAGTAGCGGCGGGTCCGCGCCTGTTTGTCGGCGGCCGGGTCGCGAAGCGTGGGGGGAGGCGGCGGCTGGAACAACGTGAATTCGAAGCCGACATTGCCGGGTTGAACGATCGGCAGCCGGACCTTGGCCGCGGGATCCGCGGTGCTCGCGGCCAGCCGCGCCGACGGGTCGATCGGATCGCCGATGAGCGCGCAATTGTTGGACGCCAGTAGCCGTCGGACCGGCGTGGCCGCGAGTTGCGAGTCGATCGTCACCAGGATCGTCAGCACCGCCCGGCCGTCGCCGCCGAATGCCGACCCCGGCAAGGCCGGCGCCCCATCCGGCCCCGCGGCGCGAAGCCAGAAGCCGCCGCCGCCCACCACGCTGCATTCCCAGAGCAGCTGGGCAAAGGCCTTGGCGTCCGATATCGGCGCGACGAAGAGCGCGGCGTCGTCCCCCAGCAGCGCCCGCTGGGCGAGCACGCCGCTGTGCGTCTCGGTCGATAGATTCTCCTTGATCAGATAGGCGCCGGCGACGGTTTCGAGCGAAAGCGCGACCAGGCCCGGCGGCAACCCGCCGGCCGCGGAGGGACGGTAAAGCAGCTTTGCCTTGCCGGGATTAGCGGTGAGATCCGTCCAGACCTGAAGCAGTTGTTGACGCGCCGCGGTATCGGCGCCGAAGACCTCGAACAGGTCCGGGGCCCCCGGCACGCGCCGCACGTGGAAATCGATCGTCGCCGCCCAGGCCCAGTGGCCGACGCCCGTCGCGGCACCATCGCCGCTGACCACGTCCAGGCTGTAATCGCTGGCACCTCCCGCCCGGGCCAGCAGCGCCGGCGGCAGCGGCCACAGCCCCGGCATCGGCGCGCTCGCCGCCGCGGCCGGGCCGGGCAGAAGGATCGGTTGGGCAACCTGCAGCAGGATATGCTGGGAGAGATCCCAGCGCGGCGATTGGTCCGTCCACAAAGGCGCGACCTGCGCCGGCGGCGCGGGCTGCGGGGGACCGGGCGGCGGCGGAGTCGAATCGAACTGAGGCCGCAAGGCGGGCTCGCAGCCGAAGTCCGCGAGATCCTGGTCGGTGACGGTGACGGTGAGCGTCCCCGACGAATTCGGATCCGGCGCCGCGCCGAGCTGGAGCCAATCCACCTTGCCGCCCGGCACCGCGAAGGGGATGGTGATCGGCGCCGCCGCCGGCGTCACCGGGGCTCGGCCGAGCACCTGCTGTCCGGTGAGGGCGTAAAGCGCCGCGAAGGGACCCGTCGGCGCCCAAGTCCCGCCGGCTCCGAGCACCGGCGCCGGGATCCTGAGGCCGTGCAGCATGAAACGCGAGACCTGGTTGGCGATGTCGGTCGCACGCCCTTCGGCGAGCAGGGCGCCGACTAGATCCTCGACCTTCATCGCCACCAGATGCGGCACCACGATCCTGGTCGCGGTCGCGGCGAAGAGATTCGGAAGCCCGGCCACTCGGCTGGCGAGGGTCTCGATGTCGAGGCCGCAGGCGCGGCTGAGTTCGGCAAGGCTTTGGTCCGCGGTGACGTTCGCCGTCGCCCCGCGCACCGTCACCGGCGCGAGCGGCCGCAGGATGGCCGCGTTCCTGACCAGCTCGACGAACGTATCGCCCGCAGGCGCGAGCAGCAGTCTTGCGGCCACGGCCGTCAGATTTTCGTCGGCGCCGATCCGGGTCGATGTCGAATCCGGCAAATGGACGATCGCGGGGGCGCCGGGGTTGCGGGCGAGGAAGCGCGTTAGAAAGTCGGAGAAGTCGGGATCGGCGGCCCCGTTCTGGACGAGCGCACAATAAGCGGCGAGGTCGCGGACCGTGTCGCCGGGCAGCGTCGTCCACGCGATCGAGCCTTGCGACTGATAAGCGTCGGGCACGAGCAGGCTGGCGGCGGTGACCGGCAGTCCAGGCTCGAGGGGATCGAGCATGAGCCCGAGGTTGAGGTCGAGGATCCGCTGCGCATACCATTCCACCAGCGGCACGTCGGTCCATCCGCTCAGGCGCACGAACAGGATCGCGGCCAGCGTCGCCGTCGGCCGGGCGGAGCTGTTGTCATAGTCATAGCCGGTCAGCGGCAACTCCGCCCCCGGCGCCAGCAGGCGCGGCGCTCCCGCAAGCTCGGAGCCGGCCAGCCAGGTCTTGAGGTCGAGGCCGAACAGCGTGGCGATCGCGCCCAGGCTTTGGCCCGCCCGGACCTGGTAGGCGAGGTCGCCCAGCACCAGCGTTCCGGCGCGGAGGGCCAGGCCCGGATTGACCAGGGCGATCGCCTGCGGCGTGATGCCAAGCGTCACCGGGATCGGCGCCCCCGCGGCGGCGGCGGCGATCCGTTCTGCGATGCCGGAATTGAGAAAGGCGATTTCCGGTCCCGAATAGCCGAGCGATGCGGCGACCTGGTCGAGCGTATCGCCGGCATTCTTGGTGATCGTGACATCGACCCTCTCGAAGGATTGCGCGGCCGCAGCCAGGCTCTTGTTCGGATCGAAGCTTATGGAGTGGCTGGTGAGCAGGTCGGCGGCCTTGGCGACCGCGGCCTTGGCGATCATCTGGAAATAGTCGCGGAAAACGAAGGTCGCCATCGATTCGGACGGTTCGACGATCGCCGTGGAAAGCGACGCGTCGGCTGCCGGCTCCGGAAACGGAACCGACGGCAGCAGCGCGTCCAGATAGGTTTTCAGCGCGGCTTCGTAGTTGGAGTCCACGAGCATGTAGCTGGTGAAGTCGCGGCTGGCGTCGAGCGGGTCGGGCAGCCCCGCGGCCCCGGTCCAGGCGAGCGGCGGCGGCATCGGGAAGGCGACTCCGTTCGAGACGCTGTCGGTCGGCGCGAGTTCGATCCTGAGTCGCAGGTTGCGGGCGAAAAGCAGTTTCAGATTGGCGTAGCTGAAGCCCTGATCGCCGGCGGGACCGTCGAGCAGCCGGGCGACCTCGGCGAGCGCCGCCGGAGTCACGAGCGAGCCGAAAGGCGCCACGCCGGCACCGGTCAGCGCCCAGCGGAAGGCGAGATCGATCAAATTGTTGAACGAGACGTCCGCCACGTTCGGCACACGCTGGGTGGGGGGCGTCGCCGCCAGCAGCAGGTCGATGCATCGGCGCGGCGGCGCCACCGGCTCGACCCGTCCGCCCGGCCAGTCGACGGGCACGTCCGCGACCGGGAAAGCGGGCGTGATGAACAGGTGGACGCCGACGGCGGCGCCGCCCTTGAACAGGCCTTGCTCCGGGTTCCACTCCTCGCCCGCGGCGAGCGCGGTCCGGGCCGCGTGAAAGGCCGGGCGGGTCAGCCGCGCCATGTCGGCCGGCCGCCGCCGCAGCGCTGCCGGCCGGCGCCGGTGCGCGGCGCGGATGTCGCGGCCGCGGCCGCTCTGGTCGGCGGCGAGGATCCACGGCGTCGGCTCCGCCTGGCCGATGGTGAAGGAGGCCTGCAGGGTCATGTCGAAGCTGAACGAGATGGTGAACAGGCACAGGTCGACCTCGGCCTCGACCGTGACCCCGACCTCGAGCTCGATCAGGGTCGGCATGTAGCATTCGACGGTGACGGTGACGCTGGCATGCGCCTCGATGCTGATCGAGACGCTGATGATCTTGAAATCGACCTTGCCGTAGAGCTTGCCCGTGATGGCGACGATGCCCTGGACCCAATAATAGAGTTCGGTGCCCTTGGCGGCGTCGTCCGGGTGGAACCAGCCGAGTACGCCCATGAAGACGCCTTCGACGTCGACCGTCAGCCCGGCGCTGAGCGGCCCCTTGTTGAAGGTCCGGCCGACTCCGACCTGAAGGCCGATGCCGAGCTCGATCACCGGCGAGAAGCTGCCGTTGGTGACCGCCGGAACGCGGGTCGAGGTGGCGCCGTTGAGCAGTGCGAAATAAAGCCCGCCCTTGCCGTTGAACGGCCCGAACTGGAATCCGAAGCTGTTGCTGAAGTCGCGCTTGGCCGGGAAGCCGAGATCGACCCGGAAATTGCCGTTGGTGTAGATGTCGACTGTGATGACTCCCATCGTGATGGCGACGGCGCCGAGGTTGATCTCGCGATAGGCGTCCGGGATCTGGAGACGAACCCGGAACATGCCGATGTCGTCCGTCACCTTCTTGTAGAGAAGCTCGAAGCTGAGCCCGGCGAGCGACTTGGCCTTGTCGCCGGAAAGGCTGATCACCATCCCGTAGAGGCTGGGATCGTTGAGCACCACGGCGACCCGAAGGAATTCCATCACCTTGAGGTCGAGCCCGATCAGCCACTGGCTGTCGGGGGCGAAGACCAGGCTCGTGCCGGCGATCGGGTTGGCCTGAGCCGTTTTGGGCGGAACCATCTCCTCGCGGAGCTTGTCGACCAGCTTGGCGACGCTCTGATAGGCGCGGATGCCGTCGATGGTGACGTGCTGGCCGAGCCCGAAATAGCGGATGTCGATCAGCCGCACGCCCTGGCCGGGAGTCTCCGGCGGCGGGTCCTTGATCGCGTCCCAGGAGAGAGCCGGCTTGCCGCCCTTGCCGTAGGTCTTGCCCAGGAACTCCCCGCCCAACTCGAACCGCACCGACGGCTCGCCCGACGACCGGTCGTAGGTCACCCCGACCCAGTCGAGCTTCAGCAGCGGAATTCCGAGATCGGCCTGGAAGCGCAGCTGGACCTTGCTCTTCTTGTAGTCGATCACCAGCGAGAAGCGCGACAGGTCGATCCGGTTGAGCACGTCCCAGGGCGGATCGAGCGTGTAGTTCAGATTGGGATTGACGAGGTTGACCAGCCGCTCGACGAGGGCACCGACGGTCACGCCCTTGAGGGTGATGGTGATGACCCGCCGCTCGTCCGCCGTGCCGGCGTCGACCAGGCTGGCGATCGCCTTGATCTGCCCGGTCTCCCAGTCGACGTAGAAGAAATAGGTCTTGGTCGTATCGTCGAAGGTCAGCCCCGCGCCGATCTTGATCTTGTTGACGGTGAAGGCGCCGGAAAATTCCCCGGCATAGATCATCTCGCCGACGACGAGGTGCGGCGCGGCGAGGGCGCGCAGCGCGTCTAGCGCGGTCTTCGCGCGTTTTTCGACGGAGCCGAAAGCCTCGATCTCCAGCTTGTCGATGCCGAGCGCGCCGCCGATGTTCCAGTGCGCGACGGCCCGGCCGCGCACCGAATAGGGATTGCCGGGACCGGTATCGTAACGGAAGAGCAACTCGGTGAGCGTGATGTCCGCGCCCCAGTTCGGGCTCTGCCCGAAAAAGGCGGCGGCGAACTTGATCAGCGGCAGCGTGCCGTCGACCAGGCCCCCGCTGAAGACCCAATTGCCCTCCCCCGGATATTCGGCGGCGAGCAGGAAGGTGGCCTTGTCGGTGCCAAGGTCGATGGAGATGATGCCTTCGATCGATCCGGAGAGGGAATTTTGGGAGACGATGGCCTGGAAGTTCAGGCCTTCGAGGCTGAGTGTCATCGCCTTGAGCTTGATCTCCCAGTCGCCCGAGACGCTCATCGAGGCGGTGACGGTGCGCGTGTCCCACTCGCCGAGGATGTCGATGTCGTCGACCTTCAGGCTTGGCAGCTTTCCCGGATTAAGGCCGAACTGGCGGAGCGCGTCGGCGATCGGGATCTCCAGCGTCTCCTCGCTGTGCACCCAGATATCGAACTTCGGCAGGAAGGCGACGACCGAAAGCGGCCAGCCGCTGCCCGCTTGGCCCTTGGTGGCTCCGAACCGGAACGTGCCGAAAACCGACCCGTTCGAGAACCACCGGCGCTGATTCTGCTCGGGCGGGAGCCAGGAGAAGGTCCATTGGGCTCCGACATCTTCGACAGTGATGAAGGGAACCGGCGTTTGCCATGGCTGCCTGCTGGTGATGGTGATCGAAGAATATTCCAGCGTCGGAAGGCCGGCGTCGAGATGTGGATCGATGCCGAGTCCGATGGTCCTGATATAGAAATTGTCGAGCACCGCGAATGTCGGCGGCAACTCGAGACTGGCCTTGCCGATGCCGAGGAACTCACCGATGGCCGCGAGCCCGCCTGCAAGGCTGTGACTGTCCTCGCGAAACGCGAAGGACAAATCGAGAAGGCTGTCATTGCGCAGCAGGGGCGCCCGTAGCTCGGTTTCGATCGGCTTCGACATCGCGGCGTAAAGCTCGATGGTCGACAGGGGCTGGCCGAGCCGATCCGGGTCGTCGTCGACGGCGCGATTGCTGATGGCAATGCCGCTGCTCTCCACCACTGTCCCGACCGCCGTGGCCCAGCCTTGGCCGGCTTTGGGAGCCGAAGCCTTCAGGTCGAATCCGGGCAACGGGCCGGTGAAATCGACCGGTCCTTCCAGCGCGACCCGGTCGCCGAAGAAAGAGGCGTACGGCTTGAGGAGGCGCCCCTCGTCGAGTGATGCAAGGCTGCTCAACCGAGCGGTCTGATCGCCCGTGCGGACGACGAGCCGTGCATTGTCGACCGCAAGGCCGTCCAGCACACCCTCGGTCAGCGAGAGAGTCCCTTCGGGGCTGCGGACAAGCGCCGGGGGTTGCTTCCCGAACAACGCGCCGATCGTCAGTCTCTGCGTCGCGCATTGCAGGGAAAGCGTCAGCCTGTCGTCGGCCGCGGCGGTAAGCGCCACGGCCCATTGATAGTGCCGAAACCCGGCGGTTCCCGTCAGCGTGACGGCGTTCCGGTCCGTGGCGAGCCTGGCGCCGGCGATCTGCAGGTCCGTTACGCCAAGCAGGGCGAGAACCGGAGCGATACCGGGGGGAACCTCGCCCGATCCTCCCGTTCCCAACGACACGCTGCCATCGGAAAGTGCGCCGGCAAGGCTCGCGTATATGGCGTCGAGGGACATTCGGACCTAGCCGGAGGCCTGGGCGCGAACGGACGGCATCGCGGTGAACGAACGTGTCGCGGCCACGTCGAGGCTGGCGCCGCCCGGCGGAAGCACGGCGATCGTCACACCACCGTCGGCGGCCAGCTTGAACAATATCCTCCTCGCCCGCGGAGGACTGCCGTCGCTCGGGTAGCTCGTATAATTCGTGTAGATGGCCTCGCGGGTATTCCGTGTGGCTCTCCAAGTGCCGGCGGGTCGCTTGGCCGGAAAGTATGAAACGTAATCGTGAAGACCGGCTTTGCTTAGATAGGGCCTGAATACCGCGAATACCGAGTCTTCGGGGTGACGATAGGTGTTGAAACCTGCGCTTGCGCCAATGGATAGTGCCCATATCTTTGCGGCAAACTGATCTGCAACGTCCAACTTCGGACTATTTGTATTGTAGTTGGATGCAATGCTGTGTAGTGCGCCATGATGGGGGACGGACATCATGACCGGCCGCTTCAGCTCTGGAGCAGCGTCTAAAACATTGTTGATAAGTCTGAGCGTGTCGGCAGTTGCATCGCCGGGAAGAAAGAGCGATCTTGTCTTAACGGGGTTGGTGCTGAATTTGTAGATTATCGAGATTGCGAGGGACGGGGTGTTGTTGCGGGTCGACGCGTCCTTGCTCTCTGTCGAGGCATTAACAGCAACGGGAATTACCCGAACCTCGTCGTCGGCACCCCATTTGGCAAGCAAGGGCAACGGCTGATTCTTTGAATAAAATGACTTCTTGGGCAAATAATCTTCAATGGGCGGCTTGGGGTTGATCCTATCCGTCAAATATCCAAGAATGCTCTTATTTTGAACCGTGCCATGTATCTTCCTCTTGAATTTAGCGTATGTGTCTTTATATCCGCCATGTTTTAACCTGCCAATGGTCAAGTTCTTGCCATTTTTGGTGAACTGATCGATTAATGGGTAGTACAACGTCCAATGGTCTCGGTCTCGGTGAGATATTGTCACAAGATCAAGATGCCCGTCCGTTGTCCCCCAAGCGGTCAGCACGTTATATACGAATTCGACAGTATCCGGACCGATTCTGCGATTATCCTTCGCGCCGAAATCCATCAACAGGTTGGCCACGACATCGTCTTTGTCGCCGTCCTGCGTGATCGTCAGCAGATTGCCCATGCCTTGGCCGACAAACAGCATCGTCATGTAGAGATCATAGGGCTCCGCCATCGCTATTCCTCTCCGCCCGGCAGCGCTTTGTGGCGAGTCGCGAGCAGGCGCGGATGGCCGAGCTTGGCCGGCTTCTTCTTGTCTTCGTCGCCGGCATAAGCGGCGTACCAGCCCAGCGTGGTGTTGCTGGACTGGTCGGGATTGCCGAACAGGTAGATGTCGTTGCGGCCCGGCGGGAAGGACATCCCGAGGGCGTGAAGGCCGAAATTTCGGAATCGGATCAGATAGGCGAGCGGCGGCGGAACGCCGGGCTCGACCGGAGTCGCCGGGCCGGGCGCCGGATAGGTCTGGAACTCGATGCTCCTGAAGCCGAGGGTCAGCGCCCCCTGCAGCGCCAGGTCGATGGACGAGGAGCCCCTCGTTCCCGGAAGCTTGAGGCCGAAATAGACGGCCGGGGCCGCCGTCGTGCCGCCGGGGCCCCATGCGGCGAGCAGCGGAACGGTCAGCGCCGCGCTGGCGGCAAGCGCTCCGAGGCCGCCGAGAGCGAGCTCATATTCGAGCCCGAACCAGGGGGCAGTCATCAGGCTCTGGTCGAAATCGGTCGCGGTGACCGACGCGTAGCCGAGATCCTTGGGATCCTGGCCGCTCGGTGGCTGGCCGGGAGCGGCGAGGTTCGGCACCGCGACCAGCCGCTTGAGCCGCGCCGGGAAGCGGTGGGTCAGCGAATTTTCGCGCGGGACGCTCTGTGCCAGGTCGAACGCCACCCGTTCGGTCGCGAAGCGGAAGGCGGGCACCGGATGATAGGTGTTGAACGACATGGCCACGCCAAGGCCGCTGAAGACGAGATAGCCGTCGGGAAGGGTGGGCTCCGCGACGACCGACTGGGCATGCTTTTCCTTGGACTCCGCCGAGTCGAGCTGCGACTCCTCGTCCTCGGCCGGCAAGTGCGCAATCACCTTCGCCCGCCCGTGCGGAGTCTCGATCCACTCCTCCTCCGCCTCGGCGGCGAAGCGCGACACGCCCGGCGGGGACGGCGGCGGCGGCGGGTCGTGGGGCGCGACCGGGCCGTAGCAGAAGGGATCGAAGCCGCCCGAATCCCAGAAGCGCAGCCGCCCCCCCACCTGGAACACGCCCGACACCTCGTCCTCCTTGCCCGCCGCCGGAGGCTCGGTGGCGAGCCGGACCGACATGACCTCGACCGACTGAAGCGCCGAATCGGCGATCTGGAAGACGCTGTCCGCGTTGGAGGCGAACAGATAGGTGCCGTGGATGGTCCCGTCCTTGCCCTTCTGGCGCTGGTAGGTGCCGTCGAGGATGAGGTTGTTGCCATGCTCGGTCGGCCACAGCCGGGCCGGCTGGGCGAACAGGCGGTTGGCCATCAATTCGATCCGGCTCGAGAAATAGCTGATCTGCGAGTTGCGGAAGCCGACCGCGAGGCGAAGCACCTTGAACCCGAAGTCGACCGATTCCTCGAGCAGCAGGTCGGCGGGGTCGTCATAGTCGATCAGTCCGAACATCGAGGTCCGGTCGAACAGCAGTTTCTCGCCCGCTGCTTTGAATCCGGTGACGTTAAAACCGACATGGTGCGCGAAGAAGGCGTTGGCATCGATTCCCGCCTGAAGCGGCCTCAGCGGCGCCGGCAGCGAGGTCAGCGGCACGTCGCACCGCAGGCAGAGGATGCCGGTCCAGTTGGGATCGGTGGCGACCTCGTTGAAGAAATGCGCATAGGGATTGTCCGCCCCCGGCGCGGCCAGCCAGGCCTTTTCGGCGTCGGCAATGATGGCTTCGATCTCCGCGGCGGCGACCCCGGCATCGGCCCCCGCGGCCTCGCGCCACGTCCACGAGCCGATATCGGCCACATAATCCCGGAGCGTTCGGTCGCGGGTGAGCTTGACGATGAAATAGGCGTTCTTGCCGCGCACGCGCTCGGGGTTGGACCAGTTGCGCGGCGACAGCTGGAAGCGCCAGTCCTCGATCGCGGCGGCGAGCTGTCCCGACACCCGCAGGAATTTCGGCAGATAGGCCGTGGCGCCCGGCGCCGACGCCAGGATCGCCGCAACGAAATCCGGCTCGTTGTTCTTGACGATTCCGGTCAGCGCCGCCGCGACGGGGTCGAGGATCGCCGCGGGGACTGCCGCCGCCCGCAGGACCTTCACCGCGTCCGCGGTGAGGCAATAGGGGACGGAGCCGGACGCCATCACCTGATCGGCGTCGGCGAGCACGGCGAACAGGCGATTGGCCTGCATCGCCCGCTTGAAGGCGCCGCCGATACGGGTGAAGCGCAGGTCCGGAAGCCCCGTCGCGTCGGTGAGCTTGGCGATCCCGAGCCAGTTCCACAAAGGCGTCGGATCGTTCGAAAGGCCGACGGCGAGCCCCTGGGGCGTGACCGCGACCCTGTCCTCCACCTCCGCGGCTAGAAGCTCATGGTCCGCGCCGCGCAGCCGCCGGATCTGCGCCTGCCGTTCGGGGGCGATCGCGGAAACCTCGAGCGCCTTGGCGAGCTCCGCCGCCGCGCCAGGAGCGACGCCCCGATAGGGCGCCATCGGAAAGGCGCGCAGCCCGTCCTCCGCCGGCAGGCCCAGGACCGGCGCTTCGAAGAAGGGCACGAAGGCGCCCGCCGGCGCGCTGAACAGCGGCGCCTGGTCGGGCTGGGAATAATAAGCGGCCTTGCTGCCCTCCTGGGTCCAGACATAGGCCCAGGAGGTGGTTCCGGCGGCGGTCAGCCGCGGTGCGTCGGGCTGGCCGGGCTCGACGGGGGCCGCGTGGGCCGGTCGGCCGGGCAGGAATACAAGCCGGTGCGAGCGGTCCGCCGGGTCACGCGGAAAGGCCAGATATTCCAGCCCCGCCGATCCGCAGACCAGTCGCTCGATCGCCCCGTCGCCGCCGGTTCGACCGCGCGGTGGATCCGAAGGTCCGGCGGAAACGTCGAAATGGCCGTCGGGGGCGAGGTAGAAGCAGGCCGGCGTATTTCCAGCCTCGCCGGCGGCGATCGGCTGGGTCGCGAAGACCAGGCCGGCCGGCCGGCCGCCGGCCGCGCTCGGAGTCAGGCGAACCTCGTGGCCGCGGGCCGTGACGAAGGTCGACAGCATCGCGGGTGCGGCGATCGGCGCGGTGTCTGCGAAGAAGGAGAGGCGGGTGCGCGCCGGATCGAGCGGCCGCAAGGGGTCGAGGCACACCCACAGGTTGAGGATCCCCTCCGGGGGCTCCAGCAGCGGCAGATGCAGCACGTCGACGCTTCCGTCGTCGATCGCCGCCGGGCGGGTGAAGCGCAGGCCCATGCCGAGCCGGTCGAAGTCCCCCGGACCGATCGGGATCGTGAAGCGCCAGCTCCCCGGGACGGGACCGCCGAGCGGAATGAGCATGTCGGTGCCGGCCCGAAAGACGCCGCCGGGCGCAACCAGCGAGACCCCGCCGGCGACGAGCAGTCCGGACCTGTCGGGCGCCAGGCCGAGCGTCGCTCCGGCGCCGCACGACGCCCAGTAGCCGCCGAGCGGCAGGTCGAACGGACGACGAAGCCTCGCCGCCGACGGATCGCCCACCGTATCGAGCGACCGGGCCGACAGAGCGAAGGGGTTGAGCGCGTCTCCGGGCGGGAGATCGTTGTCGATCCAGACCAGGCGCGGGCCGAGCGCGGGCCAGCCGAGCCAGCCGAGCATGGTCCGAAGCGACTGGGCCCGCGCCGAATCCGCTCCATCGTCGGCGCAGAAAGTAGAGAAAACAAGAAACACCCCGCCCGCTTCGGCCCAGCACTGGGTCAGCGTAAGGGTCGAAGCCGTCGAACCGGTGGCGAGAAATGCGGTGCCGCGCCCCGCTGCCGGCTCCGACCAGTAAAGGTCGGTCGCGCCCGAGCGGGTGAACACCGGCTCGGTCATCGTGCCGGATTTTCCAGTGCGCCGAGGCTGATCCGGTCACCGGCGAGCAGCGGCAGATCGAGCCATTCCGGTCCTGTCGCAGGCCGGGCCGGGACCGGGTTCCAGTCGAGACGCACCGGCATCGAGCCGGCGACGTCGACCCCGGCGCCCGCGGCCGGGACCGCCCCGACCACCGGGCCGACCGCACGCTCCAGGCTGATCCCGGTCAGCGGCAGGGTGCCGCGCAGCGGCCGGCGGCCCAGACCTTCCAGCAAATTGCCGACCGTCGTGCCGACCGGCACCAGCTGAGTTCGCCCGTCCAGCTCGATGGCGTGGCTGACGGTCATCACCGTGCGTCCGCGGAAATAGAGCAAAGCGGCGCTTCCGATATCCACCGACTGCTGGCGGAGCTTGGCGGTCGCGGCATCGAGCGCGGCCAGGCTCGAGGCGGCGAGGAGAGCCAGGTTGTAATAAGGCTGCGGCGCGCCCCTGCCCGCCTGCTTGTCGTTGCCGAGACCGAGGAAGCTGGCCGGGTAGACGAGCCGGCAATAAGGCTGGCGGAAACCCGTGAAGTAAAGATCGGCCGGTCCGGCCCCGGCCTGGCTGCTCGCACCCGTCGTGAACGGCTTGGCGACGGTCATGAAGGCGCTCATCTGGCCGAGAAAGGCATCGAACCCGATGAGCCAGCGGCCGTTCGGATCGAACTCCGAACGGATTTCGTACGAGCAGCTCGCGCCGCCGACGAAGCCGTTCAGATAGGCGTCCGCGACACCCTGATATTGGTAGGTCTCGAACTCGACCTGGAGGACATGGCCGGGCCGCAGGTCGATAAAGCCGCTGCCGCTGTTGAGCCCCGCCCCGTAAAGAAGAGTCTCGGCGAAGCTTTGCGGCAGTGCCCGGCCGATCGCCTCGCTGACCAGCTGGAGCCCGTAGCCGCTGACATTGTTGCTATCGAGCCAGCCGAGCAGGGCGACGACGGCGGCATTGACCGCCGGGCGGATCGGATCCTGCGCGAACGACCAGGCGCCGCCCGCCGCCGGGATCGAAAGTACGTAGGCGAAGGGCTGCTCCGCCGGGGTCGCCACCCTCAGGCCGAACATGGAGGCCGCGGGCAGCGATCCCGGGGCGACCGTGAAGATGTCGGGCAGGAAGATATTTATGTCGGTGTTCGGCCGCGACATCAGGCTCGCGGGCACGATATGGGGGGAAGTCGCGGTATCGGCGGAAAGATACAGTCCCGCCGCGAAAAGCGGCACCGGCGCGGCCGGCGCTCCGGCGATCGATCCCGCCATCGGCGTTACGATCACCTGATAATTGTCCGCGGCGGGGAGGCTGGAACAGTCGATGGCGACGCTGGAGCCCGACGTGGCGGCTTCGCTTCCGACCAGAGACGCCCCCTGATAGATTCCGGCGCGATAGCCCGTTACCCGGCGCGACGACGAAGCCTGCCAGGAAACGAGCGCGGTGCGGCCGTCGAAGGCCACCGCGACTGCGGCCGGGCTCTGAGTGACCAGCGCCACGGCGTCCGACCACGGCCCGCTCGAAGCCGGCGCGTCCCCCGCGGCAACGACGCTGAGCCGGGCCCGGACGCTGAGCTCGCTTCCGAGCAGCAGCGTCGCGGAGTCGATGACGACGTCGCCATTGCCGGCCGGCAGCGATCCGGCGGCCACGCTCTTCGCTCCGTCATAGACCTGGTAGTTGAGCATCTGAGTGCCGCCGACGCCGCCGAAGGAGACCGTCGCCGTCCCGGCCGCGAACGCGACATCGGTCGGCGAGGGGGCAAGGGAAATCAGGGCGACGGAGCCGCTCGCCGGCCCGGTCGAGAGCCCGGCGACGGCCGTGACCGTCACTCCGGTCGCGGACGCCGGGACGGCCAGGGTGGCCTGCGGCCCTCCCGACAACATGGTCGCGAGTATCCCGGCCGAGCCCAGCACCGCGACCGAATAGGTCGTAACTCCCGTCAGCGGGGTCCACTCGACCGTCACCGAGCGGCCGTCGAAGGCGACGGTCTCGATCGCGGGCATGGCCTGGAGCAGCGGATCGGACGCGATCGCGCTCGGCCCCGCGGCGCCGCCGATCATCGTCGCCGCGGTCACCGAGCATCCCGCCGCCGCGGTCCTGTCGACGGTGAGCGCGACGGTAAAGCCGTTCGCCTTTCCCGATGCCTTGATCGCGCCGTTCGGGGCGACCAACGCGGCGAAGACGCCGGAGGCAGCCGCTTCGCCTGCCGGCGGATAGATCGAGACAAGCACCTGGTCCGCGGCCGACGTCGCGCCGAATTGATAGGAAAAGGCGCGGATCGCGGGCGCTCCGGCGGGATAGAGCTGGCGCAGCCCGCCGGGGCCGAGCGATTTGGTGTTGGACTGACGCAAGGCGAAGCGGAACCTGGTGCCCGCCGGGAGCGGCCATGCGGGAGCGGCCATCGGCACCGCGATCTGGAAGCTGCCGTCCGCCGCGTTGGTCGAAGGAATGGAGGGCCAGTTGGCGAAGGGCTGGTCGTCCGCATAGAGCGTCACCGCGAACGGCTGGCCGGCGCTGAAGCCCGGGTCGGCCGGTGTGGTGAGTGTGACGGTGGCGGTGGCGCCGGAGACCGCGGTCGAGATGGACGAAACGGCCGGCCTCGTCTGCAGGACCGGGGTTGGCGGCGAGAAGGGCCCGGTGGCGATGCCGGTCACCGCCGCCACCTGCGCCCATAAACGCTGCCCCGGCGGGAAAGGGGCAGGATCCGGCACGGCAGAGGCCACATTGTAATTGGCCACCGGAGGGAGCACCTGCGCGTTGACGTCGCCGCGCAGGCGGAGCTGGACGTCGGGAGCCCCGAGCCCGGGTGCGTTGGTCCAGGTGACGAGCACCGTCTCCCCGTCGAAGCGCGTGGCGACACTCTGCGGCACCGTGACCAGCACAGGCACCGAGGCCGTCGAGATATTCGGATCGCTCGTGTTGACGATGAGCGAATAGGTGCCGCCGGGGACCATCGCCGTCGCGGCGCCCCACGAGCCCCCGTTGCCGCTCGCCACGAGCGAGCTTCCCATCGAATTGCCGGCCGAGTCCTGGACCACGATCGTATAGGGGCCGTCATAGTCGCCGCTCGGAATCCAGGACACGTTGAGCGCGGCATCGGGCACCGGAGTGATGCAGACGATCGAGACGAGCGTAGGTGCAGCCGGCGTCGACATCGTGCCTCCCCCCTTCGAGCGGTTCAGTGCGGCCGGGGGGAGGCGCCGGGCGCCCTCCCCCGATCGGGTCAGGCCAGCGCCTGCGCCGCCGCGATCAGCGGCAGCCCGAGGGCTCGACGGCGATTATTCTCCAGATCGAGCGCCCACGGCCCTGAAGCCGGATCGGAATTGTCCAGCTTCCGGGCAAGCGCCTCGCGCGCCTGGGCGCCTTGGGCGCGATTGTCCCCGACGATATAGCCGTTCGCGATCATCGTCGTTCCGGCGTCGCCCATATCCTCGAGCGTGCCGAGATCGAGGTTGAAGACCTTCGCCTCGGACGGCACATGTTCGACCCGGGTCAGCTTGACGCAGCCGTGGTCGGCCGTCCGCACATAGGCGCCGGCGCTCAACTCGCTCGCAAGCCGCATGCCATCGTCCGTCAGCACCGGATGCTGGGTGGTCAGGAGGATCGTGCCGCCGCGCTCGTCGCTCAGCCGGACGAAGGGCGTGGTTTCCCAGCCAGTCCAGGTGCTCGTCACTTCGACCAGCCGGCCGTCGCCGTCGAACGCCTTGTCGCCGGTCGCGATCGACTCGATCGGCCGCTCGCCCGTCTCGGTCCGGATCAGGGTTCCGGCTGGCAGGCAGCCCCAGACGAACTGCAGGGGAAGCAGCGGCGCGATATCGGGAAAGGTGCCCCCGGCCGGCAGGCTTTGCGGGATGCTGGTCATCCTCATCTGGGCGGGAATGGGATTTCCGCCGCCCTGAGGCTGGACGTGATATTCCATGAAAAAATCCATGTCGATGGTCTGGTTCTGATCCCAGGGGGCATTTCCCAGCGCGGATGGAGGAATTTTCAAGGTGAGGCTGGTCGAATTGTTGGTGATATATTGGGTCATGTCCGTGCCGATCGGAAGCGCGATGCAGGCGCCGCCTCCGACCAGGGAATCGCGGAGGAACAGATACAGGTAGCCGGGGAAGGTGGTCCCCGCCGCCAGTGAAAATGACGGCGCCAGGGTCAACGTTCCGCCGACCGTGATCCCGACGACCGCCACTCCGAAACTGTAGCTATAGTCGAGGTCCGCGACCTGGTCGGTCGTCCTGCCCAGCCCCACCTTGATGAAGTTGCGTCCCGGATGCTTCGAGACGGGATTGGAGACCGCGATCGACTGCACCGGCGAAGAGCCCGTGTAGACGCAAGTGTCGACGAGGGATTGCCCCGGCCCGTTGTCTATCGGCACGATCAGGCAGTTCAGGATCGCGGTGAAGTTCACCGGCGTCGTCACAGTCGCCTCAATGCTGACATTGGCTGAATAGGCGCTCGTTTGCATGACGGCGGGATTCGTTGTAGTCGCTGTCCCGGTATTGTTGTCGGTGATGGTCATCGACGCCGTGATATTGCTGACCTTTTGCAGCAAGGTGACGACTCCGCCCGCCAGGGCCTTGACCGTCGGCTGTGCGGGGTCGCCGATCACCGAGCAATATTGGATCTTGGCGGCCGCCTGGAAGACGTTGGTCGGCGGAGCGTCCATCTCGAAGAGGGTGAACGGCTTGGGTCCGCCCTCCTGCTCATGAAGGTCCCGAGTGATCTCCAAAGTCCGGGTGAGCGCCGGAAAGTTCGGTTTGTCCTCGTCGGGGCCGATCAGGCTGCGCGTCAGGTGAAGAAAATGGCCGGGGTCGCGAAGGTCGAGGGTCAGCACGCCGTGCGGCCGTCGCCCCGCCGCCTCGACGATCTGCGCGAGCGCTGCCATGTGCTTTTTGTCCGGACTTGCCGATTTCCCCAAACCCAAGGTCATAACATCTCCTTTTCCGAAGCGGCGCCCCGAAGTTATGGTTCGACTCAATAACAGGAGAGCCGAATGGACGCCGGATATTGATCTGTGTCAAGCGCTGGCATAACTTTGTTATTTCGTGCCAAGCTAATGGTCATGCTCGGTGGATAACGTGGATCGCGGTGCGAACGGATCACAAAGCCTGCGCGTGTCGTTCGAACTCCACCTCTACGCCAGGGCCTTTATTTTCTTTAAGCATCGCTCCGGAGCCGGAAGTCTCCATTGGCATCTGGGCGGGCCCCTCCGCTCCGTGTGACTGAGACGCCTTCGAAAGCCGCAACATCACCCAAGCCTTTGCAGGCGTGGTCGCCCGGACAATGAATGCTACTGCCCGGTGCTTCTGGAAGTGTTCGGGTTAGATACGAACGGGGTAGAGATCGCGACATCCGGCGCGCGGAAGGTGCCGGTCATCGAGCGCTTGGATCGTCGCCGGACGCGCGGCGGATGTCTCATCCGCCTGCCGCAGAAAGATTTGCTGCCAGGCTCCCTGAGGAGCTCTGCGACCGGCACGATCGCAGACCGCGCTCGCTTGGGTATTTACGCGGCGGCGGGGTCCGAGCGAGTTCGACGCCTTACGCAGCAATGACTCGCCTCCGCCGCTAAGTGACGGATTTCAGGCACTTAGCGGCGTGACGGCGAGAACTGGTCGGGGAGAGAGGATTCGAACCTCCGGCCCCTGCCTCCCGAAGACAGTGCTCTACCAGGCTGAGCTACTCCCCGACCGATCGGGCCGGTCCCGTGAAGGGCCGGCGTCAGGCCGGGCGTCTATACGGAGCGCCCGCCGCGAGTTCAAGCCGCGCGGCAACTTATTGCCGCGGGTCGTAAAAGCCTTCGGCCGGCGGCTCCTCCTGCGGCGGCGGCGAAGGCGCCGGCGAGGCCCCACATCTTGCGAGAGGCCAGCCAGGCGGCGTTGACCGAAAGGCCGGCCAGTGCCGGCCGCCGCCGTCCGCGCCGCGCCGGCGGCCGAGATAATGATCGGCCCCTCCGCGGCGCCCGCGGCCCCCCGCCGCTTGCGCGCGCCAGGCCGAACCCGCCCGCCTTGCCGAGCGCGATCCGTGCGTCAGCGGGTGCGCGCCGCAATCAGCATGTCCGCGACGGCGACGAACTTCTCGCGTGGATTGCCTGGCCGGGCGCGGCCCACTTCGGCCGTCTCGATCTGGCGCCAGTCGTCGAACGAGACGACGTCGGCACCGCGGCTGCGGAGCAGGCCGTCCAGCCCATCCGCGCCGGCGCGGCCGCCGCCGTCGCTGCCTGCGAATGCCGCCGCGATCGTCTCGGCGACTTCGTAGCCGTCGGGGCGGTTGGTGCCGATCGTGCCGCTCGGCCCGCGCCGCGCCCAGCCCACGCAGTAGAGGTTGCCGCCGATGACGCCGCCCTGGTTGGCGAAGCGGCCGCGATCCTCCTCATAGGGAACGCCCTCGATCGGCGGCGTCTTGTAGCCGATGCAGCTCACCACGAGCCCGGCCTCGACTGCAAAGGTCTCGCCGGTGCCGATGGCGCGGCCGTCCCCGTCGAGGCGGGTGCGCTCGACGATGACGCGCTCCGCACGCCCATGGCCTTCGATCGCCACGGGCTTGGCGAAGAAATCGAAGCGGATCGTCTTGCGCTTGCCGCGCGGGAGGGTGGCGAAGTGGCGCAGGTGGCTGACCGACTTGCGCAGTCCCGGCTCGAGCGCCGCATCCTCCTCCGTCGGCGGGAAGTCGGCCAGATCGACTTCGGGCACGGCGTCTTCGAGATGGCCGAGCTCGCCAAGCTCCTTGGGCGTCATCTGCATCTGGTGAGGGCCGCGGCGGCCGAGGACGTGGATGTCGCGGATCGCCGAATTGCCGAGCGCTTCGAAGGCGTGGGAGACGATGTCCGAGCCGACGAATTCGGCCGGCGTCTTGGAAAGGATCCGGGCGACGTCGAGCGCGACGTTGCCGTTGCCGATCACCGCGGCGCAAGACACGCCGAGCGGCGGCTCGAGCGCGGCGAATTCCGGATGCCCGTTATACCAGCCGACGAACGCCGCGGAGCCGACCACGCCGGGAAGGTCGTCGCCAGGGATGCCGAGCGGCCGGTCGTTCGGCGCGCCCGTCGCGAAGATCACCGCGTCGTAGAGGCCGGCGAGCTCGTCGACCGAGACGTCCTTCCCCACCGTCACGTTGCCGACGAAGCGGACGCCGGGCGACAGCGCCACCTTCTCGTAGCGCTTGGCGACGGCCTTGATCGATTGATGGTCGGGGGCGACACCGAAGCGGATCAGGCCGTAGGGCACGGGGAGGCGATCGATCATGTCGATGCGGACGTTCTCGCCCAGGGCCTTCTGGAGCGCCTCGGCGCCGTAATAGCCGGCGGGTCCCGATCCGACGATCGCCACGTGCCGCATGAAAACGCCTCCCGCTCTTCGCCTGGCCGCCGATGCTAGCGGCGGGGCGCCGCGTGGCAAGGCCCGGTTCAGGCATGTGCCGCTAAAGGTCGCGTCATGCACAAGGCCCTCATCCTCGCACTCGCCGCCGCCGCTTCGCTCGGCGGCGCCCTCCCTGCCGCCGCCCAGCCGGGCTCGCAGGCACAAGCACATGCCGATGCCGGCGAAAGGGAGGTTCGAGTCCCCTTCCTCCACCTCGGCCGCGCCCGCAGCTTCCGCGCGGTCGACGAGCGGACGGTCTATCTCCACGCCGGACGGGACGAATGGTACCGGCTCACCACCTTTGCGCCCTGCATCAACCTGCCGTGGGCGCACCATATCGGCGTCGACTCGCATGGCGGGCCGCTCGACCGCACGAGCGTCCTGCTGGTCGACGGCCAGCGCTGCGCGCTCGATTCGGTGGTGCGCAGCGGCGAGCCGCCGAAGCGCCAGCGCCGCAGCCGAAGCCGCAGCTAGGTCCTAGCGACGGTCCTCGAGCAGCTCCGTCCCCTTCTTCTTCAGCATCGCCTCGATCGGCTTGGCGAAGAAGGACAAAGCCGCGGGCAACATCAGCTCGACCCGGACCACCGCTTCCAGCACCTCGATCCGCGCGCTGACCGCCTGGCCCATGGCCGAGACCCTGAGGTTCAGCCGATCGCCCTCCCAGGACGACTCGGCCTCCGCGCCGCCCGGAACATGATCGGCGATGCGGCCGACGCCGCGCTCGATCCGGCGCCGCGCCTCCGCCTGGCCGAGGCGATGGGGAATATCGACGACATGGGGCTGGGTCATGGCCGCGCTCTAGCTGCGGCGGTGCGCCGCGGCCAAGCATAATCTGGTCAACGCGGCCTTTACCACGGCTCCTAACCCGCCGCTTACCGCAACCGGCGTAGGTGCCGTTCCATGGCCAAGACCGCGCGCCGATCCTTCACAGCGAGCCCGAAGCGGAGCCTTGCCGGCGACGAGCGCGGCGCGACCCTGATCGAGTTCGGCCTGTTCTTCCCGATCCTCGCTTTGCTGCTGCTCGGAACGATCGATCTCGGCCGCGGCCTCGCCACCAAGTTTCAGATCGAGCAGGCGACGCAGCGCACGATCGAGCTCGCCAATCTCGGCGGCCGGCCGCAGGCGGACTATAGCTACCTCGTTCCCGAGGCGGTGAGCGCCTCCGGCGTGCCCGCGAACCAGGTGACGCTTTCCCAGTGGCTCGAATGCCGCACCGCATCGGGGACCACACGGCGCGAGACGAGCTTCAGCGGCGCCTGCCAGGCCGGCGAGCAGACCGCGCGCTACGTCACGATCACGATCTGGAAGGATTACGTGCCGATGTTCGCGTCGATCCCGCTCCTGGGCCGGGTCGGCAGCGGCGCCAACGGCAGCATCCGGCTCACCGCCGATTCGGGGGTGCGAATCCAATGAGGCACATCCTCGCCCGCCTGCGCCGCGATGCGAGCGGCGTCACCGCGATCGAATTCGCGATCGTGGCGCCGATCCTGGTGTTCATGGTCATCGGCGTCGCGCAGATGGGCGCCTTGTTCTACGGCCATGCGGCGCTTCGCAACGCCGTGTCCGAGGGCGCCCGCTACGCGACGATCCACCCGCGCCCGACGGCCGCCGAGGTCGTCGCGCGGATCCAGGCCAATCGCCCGGACAGCGTTCCGGGCACGTTTTCGACTCCCGTCGTCACCTATACGCAGAATGCCGCCACCGGGAATTGGCAAGCCAATGTCACGATGAGCTACACGGCCACCTTCAACTTCGTCCTCACCCAGTTCCCGATCACCTTCAATTACGCACGCCAGGCGAACGTCTACGCGCCCGCGACCTGACGGCTCGGCGCAACGGTCCGGTCACGACGCGATTCCGAGCCCGTCGCCGGCCGTGCCGGCGGGAAGCCGCCGCAGCACGGAGCCGCTTTCCAGATCCACCTCGGCAACGGTGTCGCGGCCGGTCTCGGCGACGTAGAGCCGGCGCCCGTCCGGCGCGAACATGATCGTCACCTGCTGCGCCTCGCGCGTGCCGCTCACCGTCACCGTCCGAACCAGCCGCCGCGTGGCGGCATCGACGACGCTGAGCGTTCCGTCGCCATTGTTCGACGTGACGATCCAGCGGCCGTCCGGGCTGGCCAGCACGCGGATCGGGACAGGCCCGACGGCGACCTCGCCGAGCCGGGCGAAGGTCGCCGCGTCATAGGCCTGCACCCGCGCGCCGGCGAGGTCGCCGACCCACAGCGTCCGTCCGTCCGGCGTCAGCGCGATGCCCTCCGGTCTGCCGGCGACCGGGATGTCGCGGAGCTTCCGTCCTGCCGTGAGATCGAGCACGCTGACCGTCCCCGACCCGATGTTCGCGGTAAATGCGCGCCGCCCGTCCGGCGAAACGACTACCATGTGCGTCCCCTCCTGCCCCGTCGGGATCGTCGTCACCGCATCGGCGCGGCGCGTATCGACGACCGCGACCGATCGGCTGCGCTCCGTCGTCACGACAAGGCGCCCGTCCGCCAGCCACACGATGCCGTGCGGCCCTTCGTTGGGCGAAAGGTCGATCGTCCGTACCTTCGTGCGGGAAGCGACGTCGAACACGTCGATGCCGCGCGCGCCGTAGGAGACCACCGCCGCCGTCCGCCCGTCCGGCGAGACGGCGATCTCGTGCGGGTCCTGTCCGGTGGCCGCGCGGCCGAGCTCGCGCCCGTCGGCGAGCGACACGAAGCTCAAAGTGTCCTCGCCCTTGTTGCCGATGAGCAGGATGCCGCCGGCGGCCGCGAGGCGCGCCGGTGCGCTCGCCGTGCCCGCATCGCCCGCGGGCGCGCAGGAGAGGAGCCCCAGGGCCGCCGCCGCCAGCATCGGCATCCGTTTCATCGCATCCCTCCTTCGCTTCGTCTGGCGCGACGCTAGCGCGGCCGCGGCGGGGGTGCAAAGCCGCGCCGCCTTTGCCATAAGCCTCGCCGTGCGCGTTCCTCCCGTCCTCGCCGCCGGCGCCCTCGCCGCGGCCCTCGCCCTCCCGGCACCCGCGCGGGCGCAGGAGCTCCCCGAGGGGCAGGGGGAAGCCGAGTACCGGGCCTGGCTCGCCTCGAGCCCGGGCATACGCGCCTCCGTCCTCTCCTTCGAAAGCTGGCAGCAGGCGGCGGGCGTCTCAGGCGTCCTACCGACCTGGCAGGTGATCCGGACCGCGAGCATGTGGCGCGTGTGCAACGGCCCGCCGTTCGAAGTGCCGCCGCCGCACCAATGGCCGGGCATGACGAAGACGCTGCGCTACATACGCGACCATGTCCGCCCGGCGGTCGGCGAGGTCGAAGCCGTCTCAGGCTATCGCAACCCGGCGCTCAACGCCTGCGCACAGGGCGCGCCGACCAGCGCCCACCGCGATTTCTTCGCGCTCGACCTCGTGCCGCTGCGCCCCGTCGAGCGCGGCGAGCTCTTCCGGATCCTGTGCCGCATGCACGCGCAAAGCGGCCCGAGCTCCGGCGTTGGTCTCGGATTCTACGCATTCCAGCGCTTTCACATCGACACGCGCAGCTTCAGGCGCTGGGGAGGTGCCGGGCCGCGCGGGAACGAATCTCCCTGCGCGGTTCTCGAACGCGGAGGGGATCCGCTCGCACCGCCGCTGCCGCCGCCCGTACCGGTGGAGGCACAGCCGGTGACGGCGCCCGCTCCGCAGCCGGATCCGGCTCCGATCCCCTGAGGAAACGGCTCCTTTCGAGCTGATTCCGACGTGCCCGCGAGGGGGCTCTAGCCGGCGAAGTCTAGGTGGGAACCATTCGAGAGTCAGCTCGCGTTCATGTGAATTTCTCTATAAAATCAATCACGTAGCCGGGGCGGGATCATCCATCGGCACGGGGACGGACCGCACGCAACGCGGTCGCCGGGCAGGCGCCGAGCCGCCCACCAACGCAAAGGACAGAGATGTTGAAACGGATCGGTCTTGCCGCGCTTCCAGCCCTTGCGCTCCTCACCTTGGGCTTCGCCACCGCCGACGCGACCCAGGCCCCTGCTCTTGCGGCGCCCGCCGTTAGCGGCGTCCTTCCGGCACCCGCAGCCTCCTCCGATCTTCCCATCGTGCACCCGGCACCGGCTCAGCCCGCGCATGCGCCCGAAACTCGCTCTGCCCCGGAAATCCGCCCGGCGGCTCCTGCGGCCCATTCCCACACCGCCGAGGCTTCGGCCGCACCCGGCCAGGACCTCGCCGACTATCGGGCATGGCTCGCCCGCTCGCCCGCCAACCGCGACGCGGTCCGCGCGTTCCGCACCTATCTGGACAGCCAGGGCCTCGACGAGGTCATCCCGGTCTGGCAGCTCATCCGCACCTCGTCCTCCTGGCGCGAATGCGGCGCCGAGCGGTTCGAAGTCGCGCCGCGCGACAAGTGGGACAACATCACGACGACGCTTAAATTCGTGCGCGACGAGGTCGAGCCCGCCGTCGGCAAGGTGGAAGCCCTGTCCGTCTACCGCAACGAGACGCTGAACCGCTGCTCGAACGGCGCGCCGGCCAGCGCCCACCGCCTCTTCTTCGCGCTCGATCTCAAGCCGGTCTCGGAGGCCGTCAGCCGCCCCGGCATGATCAGCCGGGTCTGCGCCGCCCACCGCCGGTCGGGAAGCGCCTACGACACCGGTCTCGGCTTCTATTCGGGCCGCCGCTTCCACGTCGACAGCAGCGGCTTCCGCAAGTGGGGCCCTGACGGCCGCGGCGCCAGCAGCCCCTGCGCAACGGGCAACTACGCTTAAGACCAGACGCCTGCGATACAGGAGGGGGAGCGGCCGCGAGGCTGCTCCCCTTTTCCGTGTGCGCGCGCCCTAGCGGTCGGCCGCGCGGAGAGCCTCGGCGTAGGCCGAGAGCGTCGAGGCAGCCTGAGCGGTGAGCGGCGAATCGATATCGCGGGCCAGCGCCTCGCCGAGCTCGCGCATATAGTCGGCCGCCTCGGCGCCGGTCAGGACGCCCTTGGAGACCAGCATCGCGAAGATCGCGGAGGCGGTGACCGACTGCGCTTCCATCACTGCGCGCAGGTTGCGGGCGGTTTCCTCGCCGGCCTGGGCCTTGCCCGCGGGCGGTTGGCGATTGAACAGGAAACCACTCATCTACTCTTCCTTCACTCGGACGAACGCGAAACCGCGACAACGCACGCCGCGCGCTTGCGCTGCATCGCACCGCATCGGGGATCGCGGTGCGCTTGCCCAGAGTGAGCGCGGAGCGGCTAGCGGACGATCCCGCCTGCTCCCAGCACCGCCAGCGTCACGAGGTCGCTCGCCGTCGCCGTCATCGGGGCGATCTGGATCTGCTGCTCCATGCCGACCAGTACCGGACCGATCACCGCGTCGCCGCCGAGCTCGCGCAGCAGCTTGGCCGAGATATTCGCCGTCTGAAGGCCCGGCATGACGAGGACGTTGGCGGGCCCGGTCAGGCGGCTGAACGGATAGACGCGGTGGAGCTTCGGATTGAGCGCCACGTCGGGCGGCATCTCGCCTTCATATTCGAAGTCGACGTCGCTCCGCTGGTCCATGAGTTTCACTGCGTCGCGTACCCGGTCGAGATAGGTGCCTTCGGGGTTGCCGAAGATCGAGTAGCTGAGGAATGCGACGCGCGGCTCCTGGCCCATGCGGCGGGCGACGCCGGCGGTCTGGATCGCGATCTCGGCGAGCTGCTCGGCGGACGGCCGCTCGGTCACCGTCGTGTCGGCGATGAACACGGTGTAGCTCTGGCCCACCATGATATGGACGCCGAAGGGCGTGACGCCCGGCTTGGTATCGAGCACGCGCATGATCTGGCGCAGGTTCTGCGCGTAGGTGCGGGTGACGCCGGTGATCATCACGTCCGCCTCGCCGGCCTCCAGCAGGAGGGCGGCAAAGGTGTTGCGGTCCTGGTTCACCGTCCGCTCGATCTCGCGCTGGAGGTAGCCGCGGCGCTGAAGGCGGTTGTAGAGCCGCTCGGCGAGCTCCGGCACGCGCGGATAGTTGCGGCTGTTATAGACTTCGAAGCTCTGCGGATCGTCGACGCCCAGCGCTTTCAACCGGTCGTAAACATCCTCCCGCCCGACCAGCACGGGCACGCCGTAGCCGCCCTCCCGGAACGCGATCGCGGCGCGCAGGACGACGTCCTCCTCGCCTTCCGCGAACAGGACGCGCTTGGGATTGGCCCGCGCTGCCTCGTAGGCGAGGGTCAGCACGGAGGTCGTCGGGTTGAGGCGGGCGCGCAGCGAATTGCGATAGGCGTCCATGTCCTCGATGCGGCGCTGGGCGACGCCCGTGTCCATCGCCGCCTGGGCGACGGCGGCCGGCACGATCTCCATCAGGCGCGGATCGAAGGGGGCGGGGATGATGTAGTCCGCGCCGAAGCTGTGCGCCTTGCCGCCGTAAGCCGCGGCGACTTCCTCGGGCACCTGCTGGCGGGCGAGCGCGGCGAGCGCCTGGGCGGCGGCGATCTTCATCTCGTCGTTGATCGAGGTCGCCCGCACGTCGAGCGCGCCGCGGAAGATGAAGGGGAAGCCCAGGACATTGTTGACCTGGTTCGGGAAATCGGAGCGCCCCGTCGCGATGATCGCGTCCGGGCGCGCCGCCTTCGCGTCGGGCGGCATGATCTCGGGATCGGGGTTCGCCATGGCGAAGATGATTGGCCTCTGCGCCATGTCCATCACCATCTCGGGCTTCAATGCGCCCGCCGCGGAGAGGCCGAGGAAGACGTCGGCGCCGACCAACGCTTCAGTGAGCGTGCGCCGGTCGGTCGGCACGGCATGGGCGGACTTCCACTGGTCGAGGCCCTCGCGGCCCTGCCAGATGACGCCCTTCCTGTCGCACATCAGGACATGGTCGTGGCGCACGCCCATCGCCTTGATGAGCTCCGTGCATGCGATGGCGGCGGCGCCGGCGCCGTTCACGACGACGCGTATGTCCTTCAAGTCCCGGCCGGTGAGGTAGCAGGCGTTGATGAGGCCCGCCGCGGTGATGATCGCGGTCCCGTGCTGGTCGTCGTGGAAGACCGGGATGTTCATCCGCTCCTTCAGCGTCTGCTCGATGATGAAGCAGTCCGGCGCGGCGATGTCTTCCAGGTTGATGCCCCCGAAGCTCGGCTCCATCAGCTCGACCGCGTCGATGAAGCGCTGCGCGTCCTCGGTCTTGAGCTCGATGTCGATCGAATCGACGTCGGCGAAGCGCTTGAAGAGGACGGCCTTGCCTTCCATCACCGGCTTGGATGCGAGCGCACCGAGATTGCCGAGTCCGAGGATGGCGGTGCCGTTCGAGATAACCGCGACGAGATTGCCCTTGGCGGTATAATCGTAAGCCTTGGAGGGATCCTCGGCGATGGCCCGCACGGGGACGGCGACGCCCGGCGAATAAGCGAGGCTCAGGTCGCGCTGCGTCGCCATCGGCTTCGACGCGATGATCTCGATCTTGCCGGGGCGCCCCTGCGCGTGGAAGTCGAGCGCTTCGGCTTCCGAGAATTTGACGTTGCTGCCTTCGCTCATCGCGCCTGTCTCTCCGTCGCTTTTGCCCGAGCCTCTAGGCCCCTAACGCGCGGAGGGGCAATAGCTCCTCCCCGCGAGCGACGCTCGGGGGGAGGGGAACCATGCGAAGCATGGTGGAGGGGTAACTGACGAGGCCTCCGCCAGTTACCCCTCCACCACCCTTCGGGTGGTTCCCCTCCCCAGCGAAAGCTGGGGAGGAATTGGCGGCCGCGCCTTCCGCTATGCGGGGCGAGGCTCTAGTCTCGCACCATGGCCACACAGGCGAAATTTCCCGGCACGCCGACGCCGATGATGGCGCAATATCTGGCGCTGAAGGCCGAGGCCGAAGGCTGCCTGCTCTTCTACCGGATGGGCGACTTCTTCGAGCTCTTCTTCGAGGATGCGAAGATCGCCGCCCACTGCCTCGACATCGCGCTCACCGCGCGCGGGGAGCATGAGGGCGAGCCGATCCCGATGTGCGGCGTGCCGATCCATGCCGGCGAGGCCTATCTCGCGCGCCTGATCAAGGCCGGGCACCGGGTCGCCATCGCGGAGCAGATCGAGAGCCCGGCTGAAGCGAAGAAGCGCGGCTCCAAGTCGGTGGTGAACCGGGCCATCATTCGGGTGGTCACGGCCGGCACGCTCACCGAAGAGTCGCTCCTCGATGCACGGGCGGCGAACTGGCTGGTCGCGGTCTCGAAAGTCGCCGACCGCTATGGCATCGCCGCCGCCGACATCTCGACCGGCCGCTTCGAGCTGTCCTCGATTGCGCCGGGTGCGCTCGACGCCGAGCTCGCCCGCCTGTCCGCCGCGGAAGTGATCGCTTGCGAGGAGTTGCCGGGAGTCGAGGCGCAGCTCCGCAAGGCGGGCTTCGACAGCATCGCGGCCGAGGCGAAGCTCAAGGAGCGCTTCGGTGTCGCCACTTTGGACGGCTTCGGCCGCTTCGACCGCGCCGCGCTGGCGGCCGCGGGCGGGCTCCTCGTCTATCTGGAAGAAGTCGCGAAGGAGCAGCTCCCCTTCCTCCGCCCGCCCGCCGCCATCGCTTCGGGCGACCACATGATGATCGACGCGGCGACTCGCGAAAGCCTGGAGCTGACCGTCTCCGCCGCCGCGGGACGCGCCGGAAGCCTGCTCGGCTCGGTCGACCGCACCGTCACAGGCGCCGGAGCCCGCCTGCTCGCCGCCGACATCGGCGCCCCCCTCCTCGACCGCGCCAGGATCGAAGCGCGCCTCGACCTCGTCGGCGCCTTCGAGCGGGACTCGGGCCTGCGCGAAGCCATCCGGCGTCAGCTCAAGGCCCTGCCCGACATCGGCCGCGCGCTCGGCCGCCTCGTCGCCGACCGCGGCGGGCCGCGCGACCTCGCCCAGCTCCGCGACGGCCTGGAGGAAGCACGCCGCCTCCAGGACCGCCTCGCCAGGGTCGAGGACCGCCCGCCGCTCCTCGACGAGCTCCTGCCGGCGCTCACCGGCCACGGCGAGCTCACCGACCTCCTTTCCCGCGCGCTCGTCCCGTCGCCGCCGCTCGACCAGACCCAAGGGGGCTTCATCGCGGAGGGCTATGACGCCGCGCTCGACTCGCTGCGCACGACGGGAGGTGAGGGGCGCCGCGCCATTGCGGGGCTGGAAGCGCGCTACCGGCAGCAGACCGGCATTTCCGCGCTCAAGATCCGGCACAACAATGTGCTCGGCTACCATATCGAGGTTCCGGCAAAGAATGCCGACCGGCTGATGAGCGCGGAAAGCGGCTTCACCCACCGCCAGACGCTGGCCGGCGTGGTCCGCTTCAACGCGCCCGATCTCCACGAAGAGGCGCAAAAGGTCGGCCAGGCGCAGAATCACGGCATCCAGGCAGAGCTCGCTCATCTCGAGGAGCTTCGCGACGCGGCCCTCGCCCGCGCCGAGCCGATCGCCGCCACCGCCGACGCCCTCGCCCGCATCGACGTCGCCGCCGCCCTCGCCGAGCGCGCCGCGGAAGGCGGCTGGTCGCGGCCCATGTTCGACGAAGGCAATTGCTTCGAGATCGAGGGCGGCCGCCATCCGGTGGTCGAGAGCGCCTTGAAGGCAAGCGGCGCCCGCTTCGTCGCCAATGACTGCGCCTTGTCGGAGCAGGAGCGGCTCTGGCTCGTCACCGGCCCGAACATGGGAGGCAAGTCGACGTTCCTCAGGCAGAACGCGCTGATCGCCGTCCTCGCCCAGGCCGGCTCCTACGTCCCGGCAGCGCGCGCCAAGCTCGGCCTCGTCGACCGCCTGTTCAGCCGCGTCGGCGCGTCGGACAATCTCGCGCGGGGCCGCTCCACCTTCATGGTCGAGATGGTCGAAACCGCCGCGATCCTCGCACAGGCGACCGAGCGCAGCTTCGTGATCCTCGACGAGGTCGGCCGCGGCACCTCCACCTATGACGGCCTCGCCATCGCCTGGGCCGTCGTCGAGGCGGTGCACGACCGCAACCGCTGTCGCTGCCTCTTCGCCACCCATTATCACGAGCTGACGCGGCTCGCGGAACGGCTCGACGCCCTGTCGCTCCACCATGTCCGCGCCCGCGAATGGAAGGGGGAGCTCGTCTTCCTGCACGAAGTCGCCAAGGGCCCGGCCGACCGCAGCTACGGCCTCGCCGTCGCCAAGCTCGCCGGCCTGCCGCCGCCGGTGCTCGCGCGGGCGAAGTCGGTGCTGGCGAAGCTCGAGGAAGGCCGTGCCGCGACAGGCGGCATTGCGGCAGGGCTCGACGACCTGCCGCTCTTCGCCGCCGCGGCAAGGGAAGCCGAGGCCGCCGCGCCCGATCCTTTGGTCGCGGCGCTGGGCGAGGTCGACCCGGATGCGCTCAGCCCGCGAGAGGCGCTGGAGATCGTCTATCGCCTGAAGCGGATTGCGGCGGAGAAGGGCGACTGAGCGCTGCAAGCCGGGCTTCGACAGGCTCAGCCCTGGCGGTGTGGGGGTTGCAGCGCTTTTCCGTGGACGCTCGCCTTCCACACTCCCGCTAGTCCTGGGCTTGTCGAAGGACGGTTTGCAGCGCTCCGACGCGACAAACCACTCAATACACCCTAACTTAGCCCGCAATGCCCACCCGCTTCGCCTCGCTCCCCGGCCGCCGCGCGATCATAGATCGCCGCTCGGTTTCGGACGCGCTCGCCGGCGCGACCCGGGCCGAAGCCACCGCGATCCTGCGCGACGCGCTCGCCGCCGGCCGCGCCGAAATCGCCCGCCGCCTCGAGGAAAAGCCGTGGCAGGGCACCGAAACCGCCGCCGCCTACGCCTTTCTTACCGACCAGATCCTGCGCCTCGTCCACGACGTGGCGCTTGCCGAGCATCCGAACCACAACCCGACCGCCGCCGAGCGCCTGCTCGTCATGGCGGTGGGCGGTTACGGGCGGGGCGAGATGGCGCTCCATTCGGACGTCGACCTTGCCTTCGTGACGCCATGGAAGCCCACGGCCTGGGCCGAGCGCGTCACCGAATCGATGCTCTACCTCCTGTGGGACTTGAAGCTGAAGGTCGGCCAGTCGATCCGCTCGGTGGACGAGCTCGTCCACATCGCGTCCGGCGACCATACGGTGAAGACCGCCATCCTCGAATCGCGCTATGTCTGGGGCGACGAAGCGCTGTTCGACCTCGTCCAGGCGCGCTTCCGCCGCGAGGTCGCCGGCGACGTCGCAACCTTCGTCACCGTGAAGCTCGAAGAGCGCAACGAGCGCCACCGCCGCCTCGGCGACAGCCGCTACGTGGTCGAGCCGAACGTCAAGGACGGCAAGGGCGGGCTGCGCGACCTCCACACCCTCTGGTGGATCGGCAAATATGCCTATGACGTGCGCGGCGTCGCGGAGCTGGTCGAAAAGGAGCTCCTGTCGCCCGCCGAGCTGCGCCAGTTCGGAAAGGCCGAGCGTTTCCTCTGGGCGGTGCGCTGCCACCTCCACATCGTCGCCGGACGCGGTGAGGAGCGGCTGACGTTCGATTACCAGCGCGAGATCGCCGCGCGCATGAACTATGCAGACCGCCCCGGCAAATCCCCGGTCGAGCGCTTCATGCGCCATTATTTCCTGCACGCGAAGACGGTCGGCGATCTGACCGGCATCTTCCTTTCCCACCTCGACGAGAAATTCTCCCGCCGCGGCCGCCGCTTCGGCATTCCCGCGATCCGACGCCGGCCGGGAAAGCTCAACGGCTTCCTGCTCGATCGCGCCCGCCTCGCCATGCCGCGCGACGACTTCTTCGCCGAAGATCCCGTCCGGCTGGTCGAGATGTTCGCGCTCGCCGACCGCTACGGCCTCGACATCCACCCGCTGGCCATGCGCGCCGCCGGACGGGACGCGCGCCTGATCGACAACGAAGTCCGCGCGAACCCGCGCGCGAACGCCCTGTTCCTCGATGTGCTGACCAGCCCGCGCGATCCGGAAACGGTGCTGCGCTGGATGAACGAGGCGGGTGTCTTCGGACGCTTCATTCCCGATTTCGGCCGCGTCGTCGCCCAGATGCAGTTCGACATGTACCACCATTATACGGTCGACGAGCATTCGATCCGGGCGATCGGCCTCCTCTCGAAAATCGAGCGCGAGGAGATGAAGGAGGACCACCCGCTCTCCACTGCCCTCTTCAAGCGCATCGCCTCGCGCCGCGCGCTCTACGTCTCGGTCCTGCTCCACGACATCGCCAAGGGCCGCGGCGGCGACCATAGCGTCCTCGGCGCCGAAGTCGCGGAAACGCTGTGCCCGCGCCTCGGCCTTTCGCCGGCCGAGACGGAGACGGTCGCCTGGCTGGTGCGCTGGCACCTCCTCATGTCAGCAACCGCCTTCAAGCGCGACCTGTCCGACCCCAAGACCATCCAGGACTTCGCCGCAAGGGTGTCGAGCCCGGAGCGCCTCCGCCTCCTCTTCCTCCTCACCGTCGTCGATATCCGCGCGGTCGGCCCCGGCGTCTGGAACAGCTGGAAGCGGCAGCTGATGCGTGAATTGTTCGACAGCGCCGAGGAGCTGCTGCGCCTGGGGCACAAGCAGAAGGGCCGCGGCGAGCGCGTCGCCGCCATCCAGGCGAACCTTGCCGAACGGCTCGGCTGGGACGACCCGCATTTCACGCGCCTCACCTGGCGCTTGCCCGATCCCTATTGGATCGCGGAGCCGCTCGACGTGATCGAGAAGAACGCACGCTTCGTCGACGCTGCCGACCGCAATCCGAGCGGCACCAAGCCGTTCGCCGTCTCCATCCAGGACGAGCGCGGCGCCACGCTCGTCACCGTCTACGCCAAGGACAATCCAGGCCTCTTCTATCGTCTCGCGGCGGCGATCAGCCTCGCCGGCGCGAACATCATCGACGCGCGCATCCACACCACCAACGACGGCATGGCGCTCGACAACTTCCTGATCCAGGACGCGGACGGCACGCCCTTTGCCGATCCGCACCAGCTCAAGCGCCTCGACAAGGCGGTGACCGACGCGGTGAACGGCGCCGAGCCGCCGCTGGCGCGGCTCGAAGCGAAGGGCCTGCCGCTGGTGCGCGCCGAGGCCTTCCGGATCGAGCCCGCCGTCTTCGTCGATAACCAGGCGTCGAGCCGATACACCGTCGTCGAGGCCAATGCCCGCGATCGCGCCGCCCTGCTCAGCCACCTTGCGCTCGCCATCTACGAAAGCCGCGCCGTGATCCACTCGGCCCATATCGCCACCTACGGAGAGCGCGCTGTGGACGTCTTCTACCTGACCGATCTCCAGGGCGCGAAGATCGACAACCCCGCGCGGCTGAAGGCGCTGAAGGCGCGACTGCTCAAGGCCGCCCGGTTCGGCGAGGCGGAGCGCGAGGCGGCCTAAGCCGTCATTCCCGCGAAAGCGGGAATCCAGCGGGAGGCGGCGAAGGCCAGGCGGTTGGGGGCTCCCGCTGGATCCCCGCTTTCGCGGGGATGACGGACTTGACTGCTTGGCGCGCCGTGCGCTGCAAATCGTCCTTCGACAGGCTCAGGACCAGCGGTGGTGGGAGGCCAAGCCGCATTCTCCGGGGGCTGAAATCCCCAACCCGCCAGGGCTGAGCCTGTCGAAGCCCGGATCGCCCGCGCCTCGGCGGCAACCCCGCACCTGCACCCCGCACCCCCCACTCACCCAAGAAAAAGGCCCCCGCCGCTTCCGGCAGGGGCCTCATTCTCGTGCCGATGCTCGCGCTTAGAAGCGGAAGCGGCCCGTGACGCCGAACGTGCGCGGTTCGGCGAGGTAGGTGGAGAAGAGCTGGTTGGCCGTGGCGAAGTTCGCCGGGTTGGTGCCCGTCGGAGCGCCGAACGCCTGAACCTGCGCGCGCGAGTTGGCGCCCTGGAAAGGCGAGTTGAACGCGACCTGCTGGTAATCGGTATTGAGCAGGTTCTGCGCCCAGAGCTCCAGCGCCCAGCGCTGCTCCGGACCGCGGATGCCGACGCGGGCATTGACGATCGTGAAGCCGCTCTGCTCCTTCTCGGGGAACAGGTCCGAGCCGGTGTTGTAGTCCGAGCTCGTCCGCTGATCGACGTAGAAGAGCGCCGTCATGCCCGAGCTGCCGATCCGCGGCGTGTAGGTGATCGAGGATGTGACGACGAATTCCGGCGCGTTGGAAAGCTGATCGCCGGGGAGCAGGAACAGCGCCGGGTCGAGAGGGATGCCGGTGTCGCGGCCGACCAGCTCGTTGCGGTAGCGGGTGTTCGCATAGGTGATGCCGCCGGTGAACTGCAGGCTGCGCGTCGGGTAGTAGGCCGCCTCCAGCTCGACGCCGGTCGAGAGCACGCCGCCCTCGACGTCGTCGGGATCGCACGAGCCGGTCGCGGCCGAGGGATCCTGGTCCGCCGAGAAGCTGATGTTGTTGAACGTCGTCGTGCCGAGGTCCGCGCCGCAGCCGTTGATGTTCTGGACGAGGAAGACCGAGCCGTTGAACGTGTTCAGCTGGAAGCTCGAGAAGGTCTGGTGGAACGCGGCCACGTTGAAGATGAAGTTGCGCCGCGTGTACTTGAAGCCCAGCTCGAAGGCGTTGACGATTTCGGCGTCGAACTGGAGGTTCTGCGTGCCGAAGCCGCCGGTCGCCGCCTGGCGCGGATCGTTCGGCGCGAAGATCGGGTTGCCCAGCGCCGAGCGGTCGAGGTTGAAGCCGCCCGCTTTGTAGCCGCGCGAATAGCTTCCGTAGAGGAGCCAGCGCGTGTCGGGCCGCCAGGAGAGGACGGCCGTTCCGGTCAGCTCGTCCTCGGAACGCTCGTCCTCGAGGTTCAGGGCGTTCAGCGCGCTCGTCGCATTGCCCTGGCAGGTCAGGTTGACGATGCCGGCGAGCACCGGCTGCAGCGTCGCTGGGATCGCACCCGAAGCGGCTCCGCCCGGGAGGAAGGGCGCGAAGGTCGCCTGCTGCGTCGGGCAAATCGTGTTGGTGTTGTTGAAGTCGGCCCGGAATTCCTTGTTCTCGTTGGTGTAGCGAAGGCCGAGCGTGAGGCTCACCTCGTCCGAGATGTTGATGATGTTGTGGGTGAACAGCGCCCAGTTGCGGCTGCGCTGATGGTAGTTGGACGCATCGTCGCCGACATTGTTGACCGTGCTCAGCCGGTCGAGTCCACCGAGGACCAGCGGCGCGGCGCCGCCGAGCTGGGCGCCGAGGGCGGCGCGGCCGCCGACGCTGAGGCAGCCCGGTGCGCCCGGATTGCGCAGCGCGGCGGTCGGGTTGATCGTTGCGACGAGGCGGCAGGCGGCGAAGGCGCCGTACTGCGTTCCGAAACGCAGATTGTCGCGGACGTGCAGGTTCTCGTTCGAGAAATAGCCGCCGACCAGCCAGTCGAGGGCGCCGCCGAACGTCGAGCCCTGGAAGCGGACCTCCTGGGTGAAGGTCTCGAAGCCGCGGAAGACGTTGCCGTCGTCGGCGCGGTAGAGGATGTCGACGTTGGAATAATCGGTGTCGGACGGCCCTTCGGACTTATAGTCGCGATAGGCGGTGATCGAGGTGAAGCGCGCGGCCCCGAGATCGTAGTCGATCTGCGCGGAGACGCCCCAGTCGGTCGTGTCGCCGCGATAGGTGCGGCCCGGGCTCACCGAGATGTCGCGGTTATAGGGGTCGGTGCCGGACGGGAACGTGCCGCCGAGGCTGGTGAGGACGTTGACGATCCGGTTCGACGGCGCGACCGCGAAGTCGCCCGGGACGCCGGGCGTCGGGTCGGTCGTCTCGGCGGTCGAGAGATAGACCGCGCCGCAGCAGCTTTCGCGCCGCGTCGTATAGTCGCCGATCAGGCGGATCGAGAGCGCGTCGTTCGGCTCGAACAGGAGCTGGCCGCGGGTGAACAGCCGGTTGCGGTCGTTGACCCGCTCTTCCGTGCCGCCCGAAGCATTGACCACGTCGAGGAAGCCGTCGCGGCGCACGCCGACGACGTCGAGGCGGAAGGCGATGGTGTCGGTGATCGGCCCGGTGAGGCCGAGCTGGCCGCGCATGAAATCGTAATTGCCGTAGCTGACTTCGGCCATGCCGCCGAACTCGAACTCGGGACGGCGGCTGAGGACGTGGATGAGGCCGGCGGACGCGTTGCGGCCGAAGAGCGTCCCCTGCGGCCCGCGAAGCACCTCGATGCGCTCGATCTCGCCGAGCTCGTTGAGGCCGGCGCCGGCGCGCGAGCGGTAGACGCCGTCGATGAAGACGGCGACCGAGCTTTCGAGGCCGGGATTGTCGCCGACCGTGCCGATGCCGCGGATACGGGGCGAAGCGTTCGCCTCGGTGCCGGTCGAGGAGACGAGGAGCGACGGGGCGAGCTGGTTGAGCTGGCGGATGTCGGTCGCGCCCGAATTCTGCAGCGTCGCCCCGGAGATGGCCGAGACGGCGAGCGGCACGTCCTGCAGGACCTGGCGGCGGCCCTGGGCGGTGACGACGATGTCCGGAGCGCCGCCGTCGTCGACCACCGCGTCGCCGTCCTGGACGGCGCCCTGTTCGGTCCCGCTGTTGGTCGGCGAGGGCTGCTGGTCCGGCTGGGCCGGCTGCGGCTGGGCTGCGTAAGCGGGCGTCGCCATGGCCATGAGACCGGCGGACAGCATCCAATAGGATTTCGACATTATAGAACCCCTCCCAATTATCTTATTCTTGTTTGGGAAGAGAGCTAGCCAAAAGCGGACCCTCTCGCCAGCCCGAAAATGGCGGAAACCCTAGGCTTTTCGCGGGTTATTGCATTTCCGCAACTATTCCGTTTCGAAAAGAAACGTGTTGGCGAGGCCTTCCCCTACGGAATGCTGGCACTTGGCGGTGGAGGGTGGAGAAGACGGCGCGCGCCCACAGAGGCCCGGACGCTGATTGGGGCGGCGATCACACGCAAAACCGTTCGGGCTGAGCTTGTCGAAGCCCCGTCCTTCCTTCGGGAGCCGGAGGAAAGAAGGACAGCCCTTCGACAGGCTCAGGGCGAACGGAGGTTCGTGAAAGCCTGGCGCGAGCAGCCGAAGGCTTATTTCGGCGAAAGCACCATCAGCATCTGGCGGCCTTCCATGCGGGGATGCTGCTCGACCTTGGCGGACTCCTCGACATCCGCCTGCACCCGCTGAAGGAGCGCCATTCCGAGCTGGCCGTGCGCCAGCTCGCGGCCGCGGAAGCGCAGGGTGATCTTCACCTTGTCGCCCTCGCCGATGAAGTCGCGGACCTTCTTCATCTTGGTGTCGTAATCGTGGTCGTCGATGTTCGGACGCATCTTGATCTCCTTGATCTCCTGCGTCTTTTGCGACTTGCGGGCGAGGTTCGCCTTCTTCTGCGCCTCGTACTTGAACTTGCCGACGTCCAGGAACTTGCAGACGGGGGGATCGGCGCTCGGGGAGACCTCCACGAGGTCGAGGCCGACGGCTGCGGCCTGCTCGATCGCTTCGGCGGTCAGCAGCACACCGAGATTCTCGCCATTCTCATCGATCACGCGCACTTTGGGCACGGAGATGAATTCGTTGAAGCGAGGGCCGTTCAGCGGCGGCGCCTGCGGGCGCCGGATCATGGGCGGACGTATAGCAATTTCTCCTGAAGCTACGGAAGGACCATGAGTTAGTCGCTCACGCGCCGGAATGAAAGGCGTGCGAACCGGCGGCCGCGTCTTTTCCGCGGACGCTGTGGCCCGTGGGACGCGCGCCGCTCAGCGCCGGCGCCGCCAGGGCACGAATTCGCCGAGCGAGCAGCCGCCAAACTCGATGTCGGAGTTCGGATCGAAGACGCGGATGAGCTCATTGGCGCAGATGTTGGTGCCGACGGTGCGGTGCCGGATCGCGTGCCACGACTTGATGTCGGGGCAGGAGCTGCGCGCGCGGTTCACATAGACGACGTCGCCGGCGGCCTCGAAGAGAATCGTGTCGCGCGCGACGCTGCGCGTGTTGCGGACGTCCTGAAGCCGAATGCAGCTTCGCGGCGGGCCGGCGGTGCGGCCCTCCAGCGCTTCCGAAAGGGCGGCGCTTTCCTCCGCGTTCATCGCCGCGCTCTGCCCGGAACCGACATCGGCGTCGCCGACGCAGCCTGCGGCAAGCGCGGCGGCCCCGAACAGAATGAACGTCCTCATCGCTTTCTCCCTTTCGGGAAGAACGCCTCAGCCGCGAAAGCTATCCTTCCACGCCCGCCGCTCCGCAAGCTCCGCCGCCGAGGCCACGCGGACGAACGGGTTGGTCGCCAGCTCGAGCGCAATCGTCGTCGGAACCGTCGCCTCGCCCGCGGCCCGGGCGGCCTCCACCGAGCGCATCCGCTCCGCCACCGCCGCATTGCCAGGCTCGGCCGCAAGTGCGAACCGGCCGTTCCCCAGCGTATATTCGTGCGCGCAATAGACCCGCGTCTCCGGCGGCAGCTTCGCGAGGCGCTGGAGGTTCGCGTGCATCTGCTCGGCCGTTCCCTCGAACAGGCGCCCGCAGCCCATGGCGAACATGGTGTCGCCGACGAAAACCGCCGCCTCGGTCGGCAGATGATAGGCGATGTGCCCCGCCGTGTGCGCCGGCACTTCCAGCACCGCCGCCTCCACCGCCCCGAGCGTCACCCGGTCACCGTCGCCGACAAGCCGGTCCAGCGTCGGGATCTTCGCCGCCTCCGCCGCCGGTCCGGTGACGAGGCAGCCGGTCGCCGCCTTGATCGCAGCGTTGCCGCCGGTGTGGTCCGGATGCCAGTGCGTGTTCCAGATCTGCGTGATCCGCCAGCCGCGCGCGGCCGCCTCCGCCATCACCGGCTCCGCCACCGCCGGATCGACCACCATCGTCTCGCCCGACACCGGCTCGTTGACGAGCCAGACGTAATTGTCGCTGAGGACCGGGATGCGGACGATCTCCAGCGCCATCACCAGTGGCCGGTGTTCGGCATCGAGGCCCAGGGCTCGGACGGCGGCAGGGCATCGCCGGCCTGGAGCAGCTCCACGGAAATGTTGTCCGGCGTACGCACGAAGGCCATGTGGCCGTCGCGCGGCGGGCGGTTTATCGTCACGCCCGCCGCCATCAGCCGCCGGCACGTTTCGTAGATGTCGTCGACGCGGTAGGCGACGTGGCCGAAATTGCGGCCTTCGCCATAGCCGCTCTCGTCCCAATTGTGGGTGAGCTCGATCTGCGCCGCCTCGTCGCCGGGCGCGGCGAGGAAGATGAGGCTGAACCGGCCCTTCTCGTTGTCGATCCGCCGGATCTCCCGAAGCCCGAGCAGCTCGAAGAAGCGGACGGTCTCCGCGGGATCGGAGACTCGGATCATGGTGTGGAGGTATTTCATGAAGGCTCCTGCGCTTGCCCCGCCCATATGGGAGGAGGCGGCGCGAGGGAAAGGCCCGTGCCAACGACCGCCAGCCCTGAGCCTGTCGAAGGGCGGTTTGAAGAGCACCGAGCGCTGCAGCCCGGGCTTCGACAGGCTCAGCCCTAGCGGCCTTGGGGCGGCCGAGGCGCAGGCGCAGGTGCAGCCGCTGCCGGCGCCGTGCCCGGCGCCGCGGCATCGCGCTCGCTCGCCAAAGCGGCAGCCGCCGCGCGTCCCGCATCCGTCTGCGGCGCCGCGGCCGCGACCTGGCGATACAGCCGCTCCGCCTCCGCGCCATTGCCCTGCAGGCCAGCGATCGTGCCGGCCAGGAGGAGAATATCGGGACTGTCGCGGCCGAGCTCCCGCGCACGGGCGATGTCGCGGGCGGCCAGCGTCAGATTGTCCTGCCGCGCATAAAGGGCGGCGGAGAGGTACCAGGCCATGGGGTCGGCGGGAACGAGCGCGATCGCGCGGTCCAGATCGGTGCGGGCGGCGGCGGGGTTCTGCATGGCGACCTGCGCCCGGGCGCGGTCGAGATGGACTTCGCCGCGCAGCTCGTCGGCAAGGTCCGGCGCCGCGAGCGCCGCATCGAAGGCCTGGATCGCGCGCGCGCCCTCGTCGGCGGCGAGCCAGGCGTTGCCGGCCTGCACCCAGAAGGTCGTGGAGCGCGGGCTCTGCGTGCCTTGCGCCTCGCGCGCGGCCTGCTCGTAGGCCGTCGCCGCGGCCCGCCACCGGCCGAGCTCGACATAGGCGAGGCCGAGGCAATGGCGCGCGTCGAGACGGCCTCCGCCGGCGATCCAGGCGTTTGCGGTCTCCACCGCCCGCTCCGGCGCCGCCCGCGTCAGCTCCACGCAGGCGGCGAGGCGGGCCGGCTCGTCGTTTCCGGCGGGAATGGCGGTCGCTGGCGCGGCGGCGGCCTGGACGAGGCCGAGGGCGATCAGGAAAGGGGTCACGCTTGCTCCATCACGGCGTGGACGGTCGCGATCAGCAGGGCGATGTCCTGCGGCCGCGACAGGCGGTGGTCGCCATCCTTGATGAGAAACGTCTGCACGTCCGCTGAACGAAGCTGCTGCGCCAGGGTGAGCGCATTGCGCCACGGCACGTCGGCATCCTGCTGTCCGTGGAGGAGCCGCACCGGGCAATCGAGCGCGATCGCCCCGCCGAGCAGCAGGTGCCGCTGCCCGCTCTCCCAGAAGCGCAGCGTGGTGACGAAGGGCGCGTCGCCATAGGGGGACGCCTGCTCCAGCCGCCCCGTCTGCGCGAGCACCCGCCGCTCCTCCTCGTCATAGCCCCATTCGGTGAAGTCCGGCGCCGCCGCGATGCCGACGAGGGCGGCCACCCGCTCCGGCCGCGCCAGCGCCGCGAGCAGCATCAGCCACCCGCCCATCGACGATCCGACCAGCACCACCGGCCCGTCCGGCGCCACCCGGTCGATCATCGCCAGCGTGTCTGAGAGCCAGTCGTCCAGCTCCTGATCCTCGAACGCGCCGTCGCTCGCCCCGCACCCGCCGTAATCGAAGCGAAGCATCGCGCGCCCCCGCTCCGCCGCCCACGCATCGAGCGCCGTCGCCTTCGAGCCCTCCATGTCGGACATGTAGCCAGGCAGAAAGACGAGGGTGGGAGCGCGGCCGGGACGGTAGCGATAGGCGAGGCGGCGGCCGGGCCGGGCTTCGAGGCTGGACATTTCGATCATGGCTGCGCGCTAGCAACGAAATGCCGCGCCCTGCAAACGCCCTTCGACAGGCTCAGGGCTGGCGGCTGTGAGGCCTGCATCCCCTTCCTGGGCTACCTCACCCGCTAGGGCTGAGCCTGTCGAATCCCGGTTCACCCGCAGCGCACTCTGCAAACCGCCCTTCGACAGGCTCAGGGCTGGCGGCTGTGAGGCCTGCATCCCCTTCCTGGACTACTCACCCGCTAGGGCTGAGCCTGTCGAAGCCCGGTTCGCCCGCAGCGCACTCTGCAAACCGCCCTTCGACAGGCT
>DASWMS010000021.1:0-23114 GCA_036399655.1 Allosphingosinicella sp.
ATCTCCACGGCGTCTCGACCCAGGGCCCGCAGATCCAGGCCATCCTTCGCGAGCAGCAGCTCGACAAGCAGGGCCGCGCCTATGCGACCGGCCGCCGCAAGGACGCCGTCGCCCGCGTGTGGCTGAAGCCCGGCAACGGCACGATCACGGTCAACGGCCGCGATCAGAGCGTCTATTTCGCGCGCCCGACGCTTCGCCTGATCATCAACCAGGTGTTCGGCATCACCGACCGCGTCGGCCAGTACGACGTCGTCTGCACGGTGATCGGCGGCGGGCTTTCGGGCCAGGCCGGCGCGGTGCGCCACGGCATCTCGACGGCGCTCACCCGCTACGAGCCGACGCTGCGCACCACGGTCAAGCAGGCCGGCTTCCTGACCCGCGATCCGCGCGTCGTCGAGCGCAAGAAGTACGGCCGCGCCAAGGCGCGCCGCAGCTTCCAGTTCTCGAAGCGCTAAAAGAGATCACCGCAAAGTGGTACTTTGCGGTGTGTTGGAAGAAGAATACGGGCGGTCCTTCGGGGCCGCCCTTTTTCGTTGGTGTCAGCGGGTCGCGCGCATCACGGTGAGCCAGAAGGCAATGCCGCCGACGAAGCCGGAGCCGGCGAAAAGCGAGGTCGTGACGGGATCGGCTCCGGAAAGCAGCAAGGCGGGAATGCCGCCGCAGGCGAGGCCGAGCGTCGCCGCGCCCCACCAGCGCACCGGCGTGAGGGCGGCGAGCATCAGATAGAAGGGCAGAAAGAGCGGCAGCACATGCGCTGCGGCGATCGGGGCTCCGAACACGATCACCAAGGCGAAAAGCCCCGGCTCGGGTCCCGCTCCCAATGAGAGCAGGATCGCCACGAGCGGAAGCGGCACGAAGATGGCGGCAACCGTCGCGCAGCCGAGCGCAGCAGTGCCGGGGGCCTTCTCGCTCATGCGGCAAGCTCCTTCGGAACCGGGCAGGCGCCCTCGGCGCCGGTCGGCACCAGCCAGCCGGAATAGCGGACGATGTCGCCGGCAAGCGGCAGCGCAACGGCGACTTCGAAGCGGAAGCGGCCCTGCTCGTCCTGCCACTCGCGGGCGCGGATGCGCGGGGCGAAAGCGAGCGGGAGAGGGATGCCGAGGAAGGTCCAGCGGGCGAGGTGCATGGAAAGCCCCTGCGGGCCGGCCGGGAGATCGAACAGGAAGCGCAGCGGTCCGAAGCGTTCGACCACCCGATCACCGGAGCCGCTGAGGGTGCTTGCGAAGCGGTGGCCGCCGAAGTCCCGGGTCCAGCGCTCCGCGCCGCCGCGCTCGGCGAAATCGACGCGGAGGGGGTAGGTGCCCGTGGGCGGAAAGCGCATGGCGGCGCCGACCAGGCGGGTGACCGGGTTGCGGCCTCGCGTGACCGTGCCCTGCCCTTCGGCGGCGGCATGCCGGCCGATGTCGTGGAGGGCGCGGACGGCGGGTGGCAGCGTGTCGAAGGCCGGGCCGAGGATGCGAGCGTAGGTTGGGCGCGCAAGGATTCGCTCGACCGTCTCATGGCGAACGGCGAGGGCGGCGAAGGCGGGCTCGAATCGGGCGAAGTCGAGGAGGCCAGCGGCGTCGTATGCGCCGGGGGCGAGGCGGCCGGCGAGGGCGTCTTCGGCGAGGAGGGCGGCGGCGAGGGTCGGGATGTGGAGGCCGTCGCCTTCCTCGGCGACGATCGTCCAGCGGCGCTCGACCCGCTCGCCGCCGCGGCGCCCGGTGAGAGTGATGCTCATCGCCGAGCGGAGGCCGCCGATGCGGCCGGTAAGGCGGTGGAGGGGGAGGAGCCAGCGCGCGGCGCCGGCCAGCGAGCGGATCCAGCCCCAGCGGACGGGCCAGCTCATCAGCCAAAGCGCGATCATCTGGAAGCCGAGCTCGGTGCCGGCGCGGAAGGCGACGGACGGGCGGCCGGGAAGCAGGTCCGGGAGGATCGCGCAATCGGGGAGATCGGCGAGGGCGACGACACGGCCGCGCAGCGCCGTGCCGTCCGTGAGCACGAAATCCTCTCGGCGCATCTCCTGCCAGCCCCAGGCGCGGGTCCAGCGGCCGCCGCGCCAGAGGCTGAGCGGCTGGCCGACCCAGCTCAGCACCGCGGCCACGACCGACTCGCCGTCTCCGGCGCGGTTGGCGGCGCTGAGCGCGATGTCGACGCTTTCGACGCGATCGAGGCCCCGGGCGAGCTCGGCGGCGACGGCGCTGGTCAGCGCGGGTGCGGTCGAGGCGCCGGAGACGATGGCGACGCCGCGGGTGCGGGCGGCATGATCGAGCGCGCCGATGCCGGTGACGAAATCGCGCGCGTCGGCGAGGTCGAGATAGGGGATGCCGGCGACGATGCAGGCTTCGGGGACCTGCCGGCGGCTTCCCTGGAACGGACCGGCCGCATCGATGACGAGGTCGGGTCGGCAACGGGCGAGCGCCGCGGCGACGTCTCCGCCGCGGTCGACGTGCGCGGCCTCGGCGGCGCCGGGCAAAGTCGCTGCAAAGGCGGCCGCCTTCGCTTCGCTCCGCCCTGCGACGACGATCGTGTGGCCCGCCTCCGCCAGCCTGCGGGCGAGACGCATTCCGAAGCCGCCATAGCCCCCGATGACCAGAATCCGGCTCATTCGCCTTCTCCCTTCGGCGGATCGGAGAACATGGCGGTCTGGCAGACGAGCTCGCCGAGCAACGGGTGGACGAGGCGGAGCACGAACGCGAAATTGCCGTGCCCGCAATCGACGTGGCTGACCCGGAGCGCGCCCGGCGCCAGCCAGCGCGGGATGCGCAGGCGGCGGCGGCCGAGCGCCAGGAAATAATGGTCGGAGACGAAGTGGAGCGCGGACTCGCCCACCTCAATGCGCAGCGCGATCCCGAAGCCGGCGCCGATGCGCTCCTCGAGCCCCGTCTGACCGGCGAACCTTTTGGAGCTGTGGACCACCTGCGGGAAGCCGCGCGCGCGGCCGTAGATGCGGGTCCAGAACTGGCCGCGGGCGCCCGCATCCTCGGCGACGCAGACGGTGGCTGGAACGAAGACATCGCGCGAGAGCGGAAGCGGTCCGCCGATCAGCCGCGCCGCCTGGGCGAGGACGCGGCCCGCGCGGCTCATCCGGCATTCCACGATCTCGCCCGTGTAGATGGCGGTGCGGCAATTCTCGATGCGCTTGCCGAAGCGGGCGCGCACCGCCTCCGGGAGCGCCGCCCAGCCGGCTTCGCCGATCAGGGCGCGGAAGCGCAGGTCGCCGAGGCCGGCCGGTCCGCGGGCAGCGGCGCGTGCCGCGGGGAAGGGGATGACGTTGTGCGCGCCGCCTCCGCTTTGCCGACGCTCGCCCGGCTCCGCCGTCATCACCGCCTCCCAAATCTGCGATTTCTGTAAAGAGTGAAATCGCGGCCCAAAAAAAGTCAGCTGCCGCCCTTCTCCTTGCGGCCGAAGCTGAGGAAATTGACGACGCGCGATCCCATGCGGACGAGCGCCATCAGCTTTTGCGGGGGGACGCCGAGCATCTGGTCGTGCCAGCGGCTCATCGTCGAAAGGAAGTCGTCCATCTCCGCGAGGCGCTTCTTGGCGGTCTCGCTCACCCGCGTGTCGCCGTCCGCTTCGGCGCGGCAGGCGCGCAGCGCCGCGGCGGCAGGATCGATCTCGCGCTCCTTGCGGCCCTGTGCGATGCGGGTGACCATCTCCCAAAGGTCGGTCTCCGCCTCGAAATGATCGCGCCGGTCGCCGAGCATCGGCGTACGCCGGATGAGCTTCCAGCCCTGCAGCTCCTTGAGGCTGTTCGACACGTTGGAGCGGGCGATGCCGAGAGTCTCGGCGATGTCCTCCGCCGTCAGCGGCCGGTCGGACAAATAGAGCAGAGCGTGGATCTGGGCGACGGAGCGGTTGACGCCCCACTGCCCGCCCATGTCGCCCCATTGCAGCACGAACCGCTCGACGGCGGGTGGCATGATGCGAGTCGTGACGGTACTTTCTGTCATGACAGAAATATGTGACAGATTTGCGGGGGGGTCAAGCTGGAATACGCGTGGGTGCAAGAACGTCATCCCGGCCTTCGCCGGGACGACGTGGGTTGCACCACGCACTTTGGGCGCAAGAAACGAGTGGCGGGGGCGGGCGGCGGGCGTCACAGGTCGCCCATGAGCGGCGATGGCGATTATGTGCTCGGCACCGAGGGTGACGAGATCGAGCGGCTGGGGCTCCAGCACCGGGTGTGGCACGCGCGCGTGCTGGCGGCGTGGGAGCGCGCGGGGATCGTCGCAGGGCACACGGTTCTCGATGTCGGCGCGGGGCCGGGATGGGCCTCGGCCGATTTGTCGGCGATCGTCGGGCCGGCAGGCCGCGTCGTGGCGCTGGAGCGGTCGGAGAGTTTCCTGGAGGCGCTCCGGGCGCGGGGGCTGCCGAACGTCGAGGTCCGGGCGCACGACGTGTCGGCCGGGCCGTTCGGCGACGGCATCGCGGATGCGGCCTGGTGCCGGTGGGTGCTGTCCTTCGTCGAAGCGCCGGAGCGGACGGTGGCGCATATCGCGCGGGCGCTGAAGCCGGGCGGAGTCGCCGTGTTCCACGAATATGCCGATTACGGCGCGTGGCAGATGATGCCGCCAGACGCCGATCTCGACAGCTTCCGGGGCCACGTGATGCGCAGCTGGCGCGACGCCGGCGGGGAGCCGGATGTGGCGCTGCGGCTTCCCGAATGGCTGGCGGCGGCGGGGCTGGAGCTGACCCGGATCCGTCCGCAGATCGAGATCGTCGGCCCGCGGGACTTCACCTGGCAATGGCCGGCCGCCTTCATGGCGGTGAACGCGCGGCGGCTCGCGAGCCTCGGCTATTGCTCGGCGGCGGAGGCCGGACGCTATGCGACCGTGCTGGAGCGGGCGCCGCCCACCGCGCGGATGGTGACGCCGCTCGTCGCCGAAGTCATCGCCCGCAAGCTTTAGCGCGGTTGGGAGCAGCCCCTCCCCGCCAGGGCTGAGCTTGTCGAAGCCCGGTTTGCAGTGCGCAGCCGTCAGAGTACTGTAATCCGCCCTTCGACAGGCTCAGGGCTAGCGGCTGTTCGTGACAATCCGCCGCGCAGTCAGCGTTCGCGGGTGACGGCGCCGCCGCCGTTGACGGCAACGGTCTTCTGCGGATCGCCGGTGTAGCGGATGGCGCCGCCGCCGACGATCGAGGCGGCAAGGCTGCGCTGGGCGGCGACGCGGATGAGGCCCCCGCCGACGATGGCGGCCGCGACGTCGCGGCGCGGAACGGCGCGGGTGTCGATCGTGCCGCCGCCGTGGATCGCCACCGCGATGTCGTCCGCGGCGGGAAAGCCGCCCTCCGCGCGGATCGTGCCGCCGCCGCGGATCGCCACCGCCTCCAGCGTCGGAGTCACGACCTCGACGCGCAGCCGCTGGTTGCGGCACGTGGTGCGGCAGGGCCGGATGACGAGCGTCCCCTGGCGATCGACCTCGAAGCCGGCCTGCGCACGGTCGCCGCTCAGCATGGTGACGCGCTGCTGCCCGCCGTGGCGGATGACGAGCTCGCCGCCGCCGCGAAGCTCGATGCCGTCGAAGCGGCCGACCGAGATCGGCGTCTGCGCCGTGGCGCCCGGGATTGCGGCATAGCCTGCGAGGAGGGCCGCGGCGGCGAGGATCGGCTTCATCATCAATGGTTCCTTTGTGGATGCGAACGGCGCGAGGCGGTCAGAAGCGGCCCCGGACGGAGAAGGAGAAGATCGGCCCGATCGTGCGGTTGCGATCCTCGATATAGTCGATCGGCCCGGTGCGCCGGCCGACATAGACGGTGCGGTCCCACATCGAGCGGGCGCCGGTGAGGTTCGTGACCGTGGCGCGCACCGTCAGCCCGAGCAGGTCCTTGTGCTCGACGAAGAGGCTGGTCCAGACGGGGCCTTCCCACTGCCGGCCGACCTCGCTCAGGCGATATTGCGGCGCACCGAGCACATGGCTGAGGCTGCCGCCCCAGGCCCAGTCCGTGTCGGGAACATCGTGCCGGAAATTGGCCTCGACGAGGCGCAGCAGGAAGTTGGAAATGGAGCGGTCCTCGCCGGTCAGCGGGTCCTCCACGCGGCTGCGCTGGAGCTGCAGGCGCGCGTCGAGCCGGGCGCCGCGCCAGCCCATCGGATCGAAGTTGAACGTCGTGTTCCACTCGAAGCCGTAGGCGTGGGCCTTGTCGATGTTGCCGGGCGACTCGCCGGTGGGGCCGATCGGGATGGTGTCGACCACATCCTGGTACCAGCGGCCGTAGAGCCTGAGGCGCGTCGTGCCGTAGCGGCCGAGATTGCGGATGCCCTCGACGTCGAGCTCCCAGCTTTGCGGCGGCACGAGCTCCGGGTTTCCGGCATTCTCGCGGTCGTCGCTGAAGTTCACGGTCGCGAGGAAATCGAGGAAGTTGAGCTGTCCGACGCGGCGCTGGAGGCGCAGGTTCCCGGTGGTGCGCTGGTCCGGTCGCCAGTTGAGCGAAAGCTGGCCCTTCGGGCGCCAGAAGCTGCGGGTGAGGCCGCCCGGACCCGCCTGGCGAAGCTGCGAATATTCGCCGCCGGCCGAAAGCTGCATTGTGAGATTGTCGGCGAGCGGGCGGCCGTAGCTCGCCATCAGCTCGTAGCGGTCTTCGGCGACGCTGCCCGTGCCGGAGGGGAAGGGGAGCTCGCGAAACGTCCCGTCCGGATCGAGCGTGAAGATCTGGCTTTCGACGTCGAGGCGGTTGAAGGCCGCTTCGCCGGAAATCTGCCAGTCCGCGCCGCCGCCGCGCCAGCGATATTCCGCGCGGGCGATCCGCTCCAGCTCGTCGCTGTCGCGCACGAAGCGGCTGCCGACGGACGGGCGCCCGTCGGCGAAGGCGGTGACCACCGTCTGCTCGACCGGCTCGTTCTCGAATCGGTTGAGGCCGATCAGCTTGAGACGGCCGCCGGCGAGGCCGAGCTCGTAATCGCCGCCGATCTCATATTGGTAGCCGTGAACGTCCTGGACGACGGTGCGCTCGCGGTCCGCCGCGCCGGTCGTGGTGCGGAAGCCGAGCTCGTCGAAATCGTGCCAGAACTTGCGATAGGAGAGGTTCAGATTGCCGATGTCGGTGCCGGGTCCGTCATAGACGAAGCGGGCGCTGCCGCGCGGCTGGTCGGTGTTGCTGGTCCAATGCTCGTCGCGCAGCTCGCGAAGCGACCGGTCGCGGTTGAAGATCTGGGTGCGGCCGCCGGCGCCGCTGCGCCCGCCCTGGTTCTCGAGGCCGAAGGTCCATTCGACCGGGCCGGTCTGGCCGCTCACCGAGGCATCGAAGCGGGTGAAGAGCGGGTCGGTATGGTGGGCCCGGAATTCGGGGCGCCAGGAGAATTGGCCGTTCGTGCGCGTGGCCCGGGTGATGACGTTCGCCACTTCGCCGGACAGGCCGGGCACGTCGAGCGTGGCGCCGTCGACGATCTCGATGCGAACGACGTTCGCCGCGGGAATGCGGCCGAGCTGGGTGGCGACGTCGTCGGATTTGCCGCCGATGCGCTGGCCGTTCATCAGCACGTTGGCGGTCGCCTGGCCGAGGCCGCGCTCCTGCGGCGCGTCGCGGATGGTGAAGCCGGGGACCTGGCGCACCATGTCGAGCGCGGTGCGCGGCGCGAAGCGGGCGAAGTCCTCCGGCGTGAAGCTGCGCGGACCGGTGCGCGGCGGCACGGCGACGGCGGCGGGATCGGTCGCGCCTTCACCGGGCTCGGCCGGGGTGAGCGGCTCGTCGCCGGTCCGCGCCGGAGAAGCGGCGGGCGCCGCGGGCGCGGTCTGCGCGGAAGCCGGCGTTGCCGCGGCGGCCAGCATCAGTGCGAGCGCTGCCCGCGATGCGTCGAGTCCCAGGTTCCTGTACGCCCTCAAATCCACTCTCCCTGCCACGTATGTAGCATGCCACATTTGTAGCAGGTTGCAAGCCCTTTGTCGTTCGGGGCTCAGGCGATCGGCGAAAGGGTGGCGATGGTGAGAACGGCCGCGAAGGTCGCGCAGAGCCCGAAGGCGAAGAATTCGAAACGTGCCATGATCTGTCTCCCGTTGGGTTGGAGACATCCACTCAGCACGAGCCGTGCCAAATGATCGGCCTTGCGGAAATGTCTCCTGGCGGGATGAGGAGAGCGGGCGGCGGCGGCCCAGGGTGTTCGAAACCGAACAGCCGCGCGTCCGAAGCCGCACACTACAAATGTCGCACCACTTCGTCATTCCCGCGAGAGCGGGAATCCAGCGGGCCTACATGCAGGACGGCGTGGCCGGAGGCTCAGGCTGGATCCCCGCTTCCGCGGGGATGACGGGGAGGGTGGGCACAGCTGCCCGGCTTCACTCAGCCTCCCGATGAGGGCGGCGTATAGACGTAGCCCGCGCCGCGGACCGTCTTGATCGCCTGGGGCTTGGCCGGGTCTTCCTCGATCTTGCGGCGGATGCGCGTGATGCGGATGTCGATCGAGCGGTCGAAGGGCTCGATTTCCTTGTTGTGGGCGAGGTCGAGGAGCTGGTCGCGGGAAAGGACCCGGCCCGGGTGCGCCGCGAAGGTGGCGAGCAGGTCGAACTCCATGGCGGTCAGCGCCTGCTCCGAACCGTCCGCGGCGTAGAGCTTGCGGCTGTCGAGATTGAGGCGGCATTTGCCCATCAGCACCTCGCGGCCCATCGTCGCAGGCGCTTCGCCGCCCGCGCTCGCCTTGGCGCGGCGAAGGACCGATCGGACCCGGGCGAGCAGCTCGCGCGGGTTGAACGGCTTGGTGATGTAGTCGTCCGCGCCGATCTCGAGGCCGACGATCCGGTCGATGTCGTCGTTCTTGGCGGTCAGCATGATGATGCCCGCATCGCCCGACGCGCGGATCTCGCGCGCGAGGGTCAGCCCGTCGTCGCCGGGCATGTTGATGTCGAGCAAAGCGAGGTCGATCGGCCGCTCGGCCATTCGGGCGCGAAGGGCGTCGCCGCCATTGGCCTCCGTGACCGCGAAGCCGTTGCGCAGGAGATATTCGGCGACGGTGTTGCGGACGTCGTCGTCGTCGTCGACGACGATGATGTGGGCGGCGGCCTGCTGCGGCTGTGTGCTCATTTTTCCCACCTCATGGTTCGATCAGGGCCTGGACGAGGCAGCGCACCCCTGCGCGCGTGAAAGGCTTCTCGAGGACGGGCCGGCCGCTTTCCTTGAGAAAGGCGTCCATCGACGCGCCGAGTGTGTCGCCGGTGACGAAGGCGATGCGGTCGACGAGCTGCGGATGGACCTCCTTGAGGCGCGCGTACATTTCCGGGCCGTTGACGCCCGGCATGCGCAGGTCCGAGAGGACGACGTCGAACTCGTCATGGTCCAGCACACGCAGCGCCGCGCTGCCTTCGGAGACCACGACCACGTCGAAGCCTTCGCGCTCGAGCAGTTCGCGGATCGTGTCGGCGATGTCCGGCTCGTCGTCGACGACGAGGGCGCGGCGGCGCACGGTCGTGATCGGCGCGGAATGCGGCGCTTCGGCTTCCGGCACCGCTTCCGCCGAGACCGGCGAGGCGGCGGGGAGCTCGATCCGGAAGGTCGCCCCCCCGTCGGACTTGAGGACGGACAGGCGCCCGCCATGCGCCTCGACGATCCCGAACGAGAAGGAGAGGCCGACGCCGGTGCCCGAGCCCTGCGGCTTGGTGGTGAAGAAGGGCTCGAAGATGCGGGTGGTCAGGTCTTGGGGAACGCCGGGGCCGTTGTCGACGATGTCAATCGCGACATTGCCCGCCGCGGTGACGCAGGTCCGGACGCAGAGGCGCTTGTCGAACGTCTCGGCCCCTTCCAGCGCCTGCTGCGCGTTGATGATCAGGTTGACGAGCACCTGATGGAGCTGGTCCCGGTCGCCCTCGATCGCAGGCACGTTCGGGTCGCATTCAATCGAAGCGGTGATGCCGGTGGTGCGCAGCGCATATTCGGTGATCTGGAGCGCGTCGACGACGAGGGCGTTCGGATCGATCGCGACCCGGTCCGGCTCGCGCCGGCGTGCCATAGCGAGGAACGTCTGGACGATGCGCGCGCAGCGGTCGGCCGCGGCGCTGATCTTCTTGGCGCGCTGCTCGAGCGGGGTGCCGACCGCATCCTCTTCCAGCATCTCGGCCTGGCCGACGATGGCGGAGAGCGGGTTGTTGAGCTCGTGGCTGACTCCGGCGAGGAGCGAGCCGAGCGCTGCAAGCTTCTCGGACTGGTGGAGCGCCTCGCGCGAGCGGACCAGCTCCACTTCGGCGTCCTTTCGGTCGGTGACGTCGAGGTGGATGCCGCTGATCCCTTCCGGCGCCCCGTGCGAGTCGCGCTGGACGCTGCCGATGGAATGGACCCAGCGTACGTCGCCGTTCGGCCAGATCACCCGGTGCTCCATGTCGATCCGGTCGCCCGGAAAGTCGTTGCGATAGGGTTCGAGGACCTTGTCGCGGTCGTCCGGGTGGATGTGCTGCCACATCGTTTCGCGGTCCATGCGGACGTCGTCGCCGACGCCCCACAGGTTGCGCGAGCGATCGGAATACCAGGCGTCGCCGGTACGAGGATCGAGCCGCCAGATGCCGAGATTGGCGCCGTCCACCGCCATGTCGAGATGGAGCCGCGCCTGGGCCAGCTCCTCCTCCGAACGCTTGCGGTCGGTGATGTCCATGTGGATGCCGTTCACCGCGCGGGCGTGGCCGTCCTTGTCGCGGGCGAGGGCGCCCAGCGAATAGATCCACCGCTCGGAGCCGTCCGGGCAGGTCACCGGATATTCGACCTCGACCTTGTCCTGCTTGAAGCCGTGGAGGTAGGGGTCGGCGACCTCGTCCCAATAATTCGGGTGGACGGCGTTCTTGATGACGTCGGCGTCCATGGCGGTGTCGAGCGGCAGGCCGTACATCTGCTTGGAGCGGTCCGAATACCAGGTGTGGCCGGTCTCGAGATCGAAGGTCCAGATGCCGATCTTCGCGCCTTCGACGGCGAGCTCCAGCCGCCGCCGCGATTCCTGGAGCTCCTCGTCGGCGTGGCGCTCGCCGGAAAGGTCGCGAAGGCTGCAGATGAAGCGGCTGGCGCCGTTCAGATGCACTTCGGTGATCGTCGCCTCGATGGGGATCAGCGCGCCGCCGCCGCCGCGCCAGTCGATTCGCCCGCGCACCGCCGTCTCGCCCGGCGCGCGTTCTGTGAAGAAGGAGCGGATGCGGTGCCGGTCCTCGGGGTGGAGCGGGCTCTGGACGATGTGGTCGCTGGCGCTGAGACCGATCATCTGCTCGCGCGCCTGGCCGAAGGCACGCTCGGCCGCGCCGTTGAAATCGACGATGTTGCCGCGCCCGTCGACGACGAGGATGGCGTTCAGCGACGAGCGCACGACGCTCGCGAGAGCGCACGGCCTGCCGGTATCGTCGCATTCCAAAGTCACGAAAACCCCCCCGGGTTGATGCCGCCCTCATAGCGCCGGAAGGCCGCGGGCGGAAGAGTTACAATCGAAACAACAAAGGTTTGCGCGCGAATTCATCGCGAAACCCACCGGGTGCATTTGTCTCTCCGTCAGCCGATCCCCGGCTGCGTCACGGGAGAAGACACATGGACATCCAGCGGAAAGCGGGGTTGCACCTGCTCCTGATCGTCGCAGCCGCCCTCGGCTGCAGCGCCTCCGTGCTGAGCGGCACGGTCGCGGCGATCCAATATACCGGCCACGTTTCGACGGTGGAGGCGGCCAAGGCCTGAACCACCGGCGCACAAGGATCGGCGTCCCCGCATTGTCCCCCACCCCGGCGGGGGCGCCGAAGCGGCTCTTTCCCCCGAGAGCCCACCCTGGAGGAAGGGCCGTCCCGCAAGGGGCGGCCCTTTTTTCACGTCTTGCGCAAGGCGCACCGCAGTCAGCTGAGCTGAACGCCAAGTTAACGTCACTCCGAACGTACTCAGGCGTCTGCCGAAACACGACAATGGCAATTGAAACATTCGAAACCACAAAGGCTGTTCTGCGGCATCAACTCGAAACCTTGCTCCGCCAGATAGGTGTTCGTCAGCCAAGCACGGCTGCGTCGAAGGAGTGAAGAAATGTACATCCAGCGCAAAGCGGGGTTGCACCTCGTCCTGATCGTCGCAGCCGCTCTCGGCTGCAGCTTCAGCGTCATGAGCGGGACCGTTGCGGCGATCCAGTACACCGGCGCCGAAGCGATCAACGCCCAGGCCTGAGGCCTGAACCAACCCAAACAACCACAACGAGCCAGGCGCCCCCGTCCTTCACCCCACCCCAGGGGCGGGGGCGCCGACCAACCATCCAGGGAGACTATCAATGAAGAAGATTCTGTTCGTCGCCGCTTCGGTCGCTGCCGTCGCCGTCGCCACCCCCGCCGCGGCCCAGCCGCGCGTCGAAATCCACGGCGGCTGGGACAATGTGTCCAACGGCGGCGTCGGTGAGGACGGCATCCTTTACGGCGTCGGCGTCGGCTACGACGTCCGGGTCGGCCGCAACGCCTTCGTCGGCGTCGATCTCTCGGCCGATCTGTCGACCGGCGACGCCTGCGAAACGGGCCTGGTCGTCGCCAACGACCGCACCTGCGTCGAAGTGGGCCGCGACCTTGCGGCGGGCGTCCGCGCCGGCATCAACGTCAGCGAGAACACCGCCGTCTATGCGCTGGCCGGCTACACCAATGCCCGCTTCCGCGTCTCCTACACCACTCCGGCGGGCGTGACGACGAGCGACGCGGCGAACCTCGACGGCTTCCGCATCGGCGCCGGCGTCCAGCAGCGCCTCGGCGGCAACCTCTACGCCAAGGCCGAGTATCGCTACTCGAACTACGAGGGCGGCACCGACCGGCACAATGTGCTGCTCGGCGTCGGCCTGACCTTCTAAGCCGCGCCGCGCATCGCGCGAGGGAAAGGGGTCGCCCGCAAGGGCGGCTCCTTTTTCGTTTTGTGCGGGGGGTGAGGGCCGCCTTGCGCTGCAACCCGGGCTTCGACAGGCTCAGCCCTAGCGGCTTTGGTGGAAGGTATGCTCCCGGAGGGGACGCTCCCCACCCGCTAGTCCTGAGCCTGTCGAAGGACGGATTGCAGCGCTCGGCCCCCGCTAGTCCTGAGCCTGTCGAAGGACGGATTGCAGCGCGCGAAGGCCGCATCACCGCCGCGGCGGGCGCTCCGCCTGGCGGAAGCGGAGGCGCATGCCGTCATAGTCGAGTGACACCGTGTCGCCCGACTCGCTCGCGAAGAGTCTCCGCGCCGTGCCGCCCGGCGCGGACGCTTCGAGTTCGAGCCGGCCGCCGCGGCGCAGGTAGGAGCCGCGCTCCGCCGCATCCACGGCGGCCGCCGGGCACGGCCCGGTGCGGTCGAGCATCATCTCGAAGCGGCGCGCGACCTGGTCGAGATCGAAATGGCCGCCCTGGATCGTCACCGGGCAGGAGCCGACCGCGTTGTTCACATAAGGAAGCCGCCGCCCGTCCACTTCGACGAGCTGGAAACGCCCGCGCGGCGCATCGCCGACGAACGCCGTCTCGCAGCCGCCGAGCGCCAGCGCGGCCGCCGCGGCTGCGATCAGGACGGCCCTGCGCATCTCAGTCGCGTCCGCCGCCGCCGCTGTTCTGCCCGCCGGTGCGGCTGTCCTCGTTGCGGTTCTCGCGCTGCTTCTTGTCGCCGCCGACGTCGTCCTTGCCGTTCTTGTTGAAGTCGCCCTTTTTCTTGTGGTCGGTCATGGGTCCATGCTCCTTTGCCGGTTCAGGGCGGTGAACGGCCGGGGAGCGTCCGGGTTGCGCCGTCAGACGCCATCATCGAACGCGAGCTCAGCGAGCATCCGGTCGAGCTCGGCGTCGGAGACTGGCACGCGCACCATATGCGGGAAGTGGGCGCGGGCGCCGCAGCTCGCGGCTTCGCTCGGGCGCGGATCGAGCGAGCCTTCTCCCCAGCCGGAGACTCCGTTGCGGTAGACTTGCGCCGTGTCGCCGATGAAGCGCAGCACGGGCATCGGTCTCTCGCTCCACTCGGGCGGGTCTTCGGGGTGGCGCTGGAACGGGCCGGAATACCAGCCGGTGCGCGGATCGAAGCGCAGCCGCTCGCCGCCGAGGCTGCAGCTATGCGCATTGCCGCCGATCGCATCGCCGTCGGCGTCGATCGTGCCGTCCGCATGGACCTGGACGATGACCCGTGCGGCCGCGTCGGCGACGATCACCGGCAGGATCTTGAGGTAGAGCGGGTCGGTGCGGAACGAGTCGAGGAATTCGGTGCGTTCGGAAACAAAGAGCGCGCGCGCTCCCGACCGCGCCCATTGCGGCGTTCCAAGGCCGGCGATCAGCTCGCCGATGCGAGCTTCGTACATGCGCGGCAGGCAGGCGGGCGCGCAGGCTTCGCGCTCGGCCAGCCAGGCGCGCTGGCGGGCGGCGACGGCGGGGTTGGCGGCGGCGGCGCGGCCGTAGACGGCGGCGAGATCGCGGTCGAGCTCGCGCAGCTCGTACGCGTCCGCGGCGCAGATCGCCCGCTCCGCGCGGCTCCGGGCTCTCCCGCAGTCGAAAGAGGGCGCGTCGGGAGGCGCGACGGCGGCGGCTGCCAGGCGAGGGAGGAGCGCCGCATGGTCGGCTGCCGAGATGGGAAGCGCCACGTCGCCTGCGGCGAGCAGGATCGGCCCGGCGAGGTTCGCGTCGGCGACGTCGCGGAGCTGGTGGAGCGCGATGCGGGTGCCGTCGATCCGCGCGCCCATATAGGCCGCATCGCCGTTCCAGTCGGAGAGGCGGGCACCGGTCAGGTCGGCGCCTCGCAAGTCGACCCGCAGGCCCGAGACGCACGCATCTCCAATGGTGATCCCGCAGGCGAATTCGAAACGCGAGAGATTGGCGCGCGCCAGCACGACATCGTCCATGCTGCCGTCCCAGCCGCCGTCGAGCCTGCCTCCGGAGAAGTCGGCGGCGGCAGCGTTCACGCCCTCCATCTTCGGCTCGCGCAGCAGCACGAACGGCATGCGCGCGCCCTCGAGCTTCGCGCCGGCAAGGTTTGAACGGACGAAGCCGACTCCCGATGCATCCGCGCCGCGCCAGTCGCTGCCCGACAGGTCCGTGTCCAGGAAGCAGACGTTGCGAAGCCGCGCCGCGCGAAAGTCGGCGTTTCGGAAGGCGCCGCCGACGACGGTGATCGTCGCCGCGCCGCGCCTCCGCCGAAGCGCCGCCAGGCTCTGGGCGTTCAGGGTCGCGCCGTCTACGCGCCCGGGCATCGCGTCTTCCGCCGTTCCCTCGTGAAGCGGCCCAAGCGCCGCCTGGCAGCTCCCCGCAGGCGGCGAAGCGGCGGCAAGGGCGAGCGCGGCGATCAGCGACATATGGGTCCCTCCCGATGCCCGCGGAGCATGGCGCGGAAGAGGGGCAGCCTCAAGGCGTCATGTCCAGGTCCGTCATCCCGGCGCAGGCCGGGATCTCAGCGGGTGAAAAGCGCGGACGCTCATGCAGCGCTGCATTCACGACGGCACTCTTCACCCCCTGAGATCCGGGCCTTCGCCGGGATGACGTGCCGGGCTCTCGCGCTCAGCGCCGCCGGCGCGCCGGCCTTGCGTTGAGCTCCGCCAGCAGCGCGTCGGCGCCGTAGACGTTGCGCATCGCTTCCTCGACCGCCGCGGCGGAGACCGAGATCGTGCGGTTGAGGCGGGGGTCGAAGCCGTAGGCGCCGCCGGTGGCGTGGATGTTGCCGTCGAAGGCGGCGCCGATCACCGATGCGTCGCGGGCGATGACCGGCGAGCCGCTGTTGCCGCCGATGATGTCGGTGTTGGAGGTGAAGTCGAAGATCGTCTGCTTGTTCACCCTCTGCTCGGCGGCGGCCCAGCGGGCGGGGAGGTCGTAGGGCGCCGAGCCGGTCGCGCGCTCGTACATGCCGCCCAGACGTGTGAATGGGCCGATCTCGCGGCCGTTCTCCGTCCAGCCCTGCACCGATCCATATGAGATGCGGAGGGTGAAGGTGGCATCGGGATAGTTGGCGTCGCCGTAGGCGCCGAAGCGGGCGCGGGCGAGGCGCGACTGGGCCGCGCTGGTCGGCGCGTCCACTTCGGCGCGGAAGCGGTCGAGGAGGGCGCGGGCGTTCGGCTCGTTGGCGAGCGCAAGGCGGATCATCGGATCGTCGGACGTTTGCACGGCGGCGAGGCCGCCTTCCCAGAGCCGGCGGCGGACCGCGACGTCGGCGAGCCGCGAGCCGGTCACGGCGCGGCGGGCGAGTGCTTCGGGCGATTCGCGGCCGAGCAAAGCGGCGACACGCGGATCGTTGGCGCCGAGCAGCTCGCGGGTCTTCGAAAGCCAGAAGGAGAGCGTCATCTCCTCCAGCCACGGATAGACCGGCGCCTCGTCGAGAAGCTGGTGCTCGAGAAGAGGCAGGTTGGAGCTCGTATAGGCGGGGAGGCGCTCGCCCTCCGGCTTGGCGCGCTCCATCGCGGCGCGGACAAGCGTGCGGGCCGTGTCGTAAAGCTCCGAGCCCCAGCCGGCGCGGCTCTCCAGCATCAGGAATTCGGGATAGATGGCGGCGTAGCTGCCCGTCGCGCGCTCGACTTCGGTCCATGGATCGCCGAGGCTCGCGAGCGCCGGATCGGCGGCGACGCGTCGGCGCAGGTCGCTTTCTGCGGCGGTGAGGCGGCCGGAGAATTCCGGATCGCGAAGCGCGCGCCACTGGCCCTGATAGACCTTGTAGCTGTTCTCGACGCCGTAGAGCGCGTCCGTGCCGGTCCGCGTGCGCTCGGCATCGCCTTCCATCGCCGCGATCAGCCGGCCGCGATATTCGGCGAGGAGCGGCACCATCACCGGGAAGAGCGTATTGCGGCGCATGCCGAATTGGCTGCCGGTGAAGGACCTCTGCGTAGAGCCTGGATTGCCGACGATGAAGACCGGCTCGCCGGCGACCGGCGCGCGCGGGTTCCAGCGCAGGTGCTGCGGCGTCGGGGCGGGGCGGCCGTTCTCGTAAACGCGCAGGAAGGCGGCATCGAGGGCGTAGCGCGGGAAGTTGAAATTGTCGGGATCGCCGCCGAAGAAGGCGGCCTGCGCTTCCGGCGCGAAGGCGAGGCGAACGTCCGAATATTTGCGGTAGCGGTAGAGCCGGTACTGGCCGCCGCCGAACAGGATCACGACCTGGCAGCGCTCGCGCGCGGCGTCGCGGCAGCCTTCGGACTGGATGCGGCCGATTTCCGCGTCGCGGGCCTGGGCGAGCGCCGCGCCGGTCGCGGTGCCGATCGCGCCCTGCACGCGCGGCGTCACGTCCTCGATCGCGGTCACCACTTCGGCCTGCTGGCCGGCGCATTGCTTTTCCTCCTCGCGGGTCCGGGCGGTGAAGCCGTTCCGCACGAGGTCGGCCTCAGCCTTGCTGTTGTCCTGCACGCACTGCATCACGCAGTGATGGTTGGTCAGCACCAGCCCGGTCGGCGACACGAACGAAGCCGAGCATCCGCCCGTCAGCCGCACCGCCGCCTGCCGCACCGTATCCAGCCACGCCTGGTCCGGCGCCCACCCATAAGCCTGCCGCACCCGCGCGGCCGGAAAGGCATCGAAGGTCCACATGCCTTCCTCGGCGGCGGCCGGGGCGGCGATGGCGAAGGCGGTGGTGGCGAGGGCGAGGACGCGGAATTTCATGGCGGCTCCTGACGAAATGGTGCGGCGGCGATAAAGCACAGCAAGGCGGCGGGGGGAAGTTGGCCCGAGACCGTCATCCCGGCGAAGGCCGGGATCTCGGCGGGTGAAGGACGGAGGAGTGCATGGAGCGCGCCCTGCAGGACCGCTTGTGCATTTCACCCCCTGAGATCCCGGCCTTCAGCCGTAGGCTGAAGTTTACCCTGAGCGCCTGCCTTGCAGGCAGTCGAAGGGCCGCGATGACGTGCGTGGCTCACGCCGCGCGGCCGATCGCCTTTTGCCGGCGGCGCTGAACCGAGGAGCCGATGCCGATCGCCTCGCGGTATTTGGCGACGGTGCGCCGGGCGATGTCGAATCCCTTGGCGCGGAGGATTTCGACGAGCTGGTCGTCGCTGAGGATCTTCTCCGGGTCCTCGGCGGCGATGAGGGCCTTCAAATGGCTCTTCACCGCTTCGGCGGAGACGGCGTCGCCGCCGTCGTTGGACTGGATGCCGCTCCTGAAGAAATATTTGAGTTCGTAGAGGCCGCGGTCGCAGGAGAGATATTTGTTGGAGGTGACTCGGCTCACCGTCGATTCGTGCATGCCGATCGCTTCAGCGACCTGGCGCAGGGTCAGCGGGCGAAGGTGGGCGACGCCGTGGCGGAAGAAGCCGTCCTGCTGCTTCACGATCTCGGTCGCGACCTTGACGATGGTGCGGGCGCGCTGGTCGAGCGCTTTCACCAGCCAGTTGGCGCTCTGCAGGCACTCTGAAAGCCACGCCTTGGATTTCCTGTCCTGCGCGCCGCCCGAAATCTCGGTGTAATAAGAGCGGTTGACGAGCACGCGCGGCAGCGTCGCGTTGTTGAGCTCGATCGCCCAGCCGCCGGTGCGGCGCCCGATGAAGACGTCGGGGACGACGGCCGCTTCCTCGCTTTCGGAGCGGAGAAACCTGCAGCCGGGCTTTGGGTCGTAGGCGCGAAGCTCGCGGATCATGTCCGCCATGTCCTCGTCGTCGACCTGGCAGATCCGCTTCAGGGCATTGAGGTTGCCCTTGGCAAGATAGTCGAGATTGTCGATCAGCCGCGCCATTGCGGGGTCGTAGCGATCCGCTTCCTTCGCCTGGATGGCAAGGCATTCGCTAAGCGTCCGCGCCGCGACTCCGGCGGGATCGAAGCTCTGTACGACCCTCAGGACGCGCTCGACGTCCTTCAGCGGCACGCCCAGCCGCTGGGCAAGGTCCAGGAGCGAGCCGCGGAAGTAGCCCGCCTCGTCCACCGACTCGACGATCTGCTCGGCGACTGCGAGGTCCGTGCCCGAGAGGCGCTCCCCGGCCTGCGCCATGAGATGCTCGGTGAGGGAGATTTCGTGGGCGTCGGCGAAGCTGTCGAAGTCGGGCGCCTCGCCGCCTCCAGCGCCGCCGGAGCCGAGGTCGCCCGAGACGCCGAGGCTGCCGTCCAGCCCGCGCATCGAATCCGAGGCGCTGTCCTGGTGGAGATTCTCATGGTCGAAATCGATGTCGAGCGGCGCGTCGGCGATGCCCGCGCCCGACATGACGAGCTCGTCGACGGTGGCGGCTTCGTCGCGCGGCGCGGCGATTTCGTCGGCGGGTTCCGAGGGTCCTTCGTCCGGGCTCCCGCCGCTGTCGAGCAGGGGGTTGCGCTCCATCTCCTCGGCGATGAAGCCTTCGACCTCGAGGTTGGAGAGCGCCAGCAGGCGGATCGCCTGCTGGAGCTGGGGCGTCATCACCAGCGACTGGCTCTGCCTGAGATCGAGGCGCGGCCCGAGGCTCATCGTCAGACCGTCCGGCCCCGGTGCGCGGCAACCCGCCCTTCGACAGGCTCAGGGCTAGCGGTGGGTGGCGAATCGCCGGTTTTGTCGAGCAACCCCCACCCGCTAGGGCTGAGCCTGTCGAAGCCCGGCTTGCAGCCCCCCGCGGCCCTCACAATTCGAAGCTTTCGCCCAGGTAAAGCCTCCGCACATTCTCGTCGCGGACGAGGTCGTGGGGGCTGCCGGAGAAGAGGACCTCGCCGCCGTAGATGATGTAGGCGCGGTCGACGATGTCGAGCGTCTCGCGGACATTGTGATCGGTGATGAGGACGCCGATGTCGCGGCCCTTCAATTGCTGGATGAGGTCGCGGATATCCGAGATCGAAATCGGGTCGATGCCGGCGAAAGGCTCGTCGAGGAGCATGATCGACGGGCTTGCGGCGAGCGCCCGGGCGATCTCGCAGCGGCGCCGCTCGCCGCCCGACAGGGCCATGGCCGGCGCATCGCGCAGGTGCTGGATGTGGAATTCGTCGAGAAGCTGCTCGAGCCGCGCGCGTCGGACCGAGCGGCTGCGCTCCGCGACTTCGAGGGCGGCCATGATGTTCTGCGACACGGTAAGGCCGCGGAAGATCGAGGTCTCCTGCGGCAGGTAGCCGAGGCCGAGGATGGCGCGCCGGTACATGGGGAGGCGGGTGATGTCCTGCCCTTCCAACATGATCCGGCCGCTGTCCGGCTTCACCAGGCCCATGACGGAATAGAAGCAGGTCGTCTTGCCGGCACCGTTGGGGCCGAGCAGCGCGACCACTTCGCCGCGCTGCACGCTGAGCGACACTTCGCGGAGCACCACCTTGCGGTCGTAGGATTTGGCGATCGAGACGACGGCAAGGCCGCGCTCCGCCACGTCCGCAGACGCCTGCGCCGCTCCCGTATCCCCGGTCCGCTCGATGGACGCAGTGTCGCTCATGGTGCCCCTATCCCGTTGTCATCTTTATGCGAAGGCGCCCTTTTCCTCAACTGGCAAGAGTCGTGCATGCCCGCCGAACGCGGCGAGCGGAGCCGCCGGGAGGTACGCCGGGCCGTTACGGGTTCGAGCCGCCCCCGCGCCGCGGAACGGTGAAGGTGCCGGTGACCCGGCCGGACGGCGAGGCGTTGGTGCCGGCGGGGACGTCGGGCGAGGGCGGGCCGCCGCCGTCCATCACCGCGCGGCCGCTCTCGAGATCGAGCACGAGACGGCCGCCGCTGACGCGGTTCGGTCCGCGCACGAGGGTGACGCCGCCAAGGAGCGTGATCAGCCGCCGGTCGGTGTCGTAAATGGCATATTGGCTGCTCGCGGTTTCGGACGGGCTGCGCAGGGTGACGCCCCCGCTCGCGTCGATGCGCGAGATCTCGATGCCCTCCTGATTGGCGTAGGCGACGGTCACGCGCGGCGCGTTCAACTGCAGCTCGGCCTGGCGGACGACGACGTTGCCGGAGAGGATCGCCCGGTCGGCGCGGTCCTGGACCTCGATGCGGTCGGCGGCGACGTCGACCGGTGCGTCGATGTTGTGGCCGCGCAGCGCCGACGTGGGCTCCTGCCCGACCGCCGGGGTGAGCGCGAGCGCAAGCGCCGAAAGCGCGAACGAGCCGGAGGCGATGGCGAGGGTCCTCATCGCCTTCATCTGATCGCCCCTTGCACGATATGCAAGCGCGCGCGGCCGTCGAGCACGACGACCCGCTGGTTGAGATCGGCGCGCATGCGGCCGGCGGTGAAGCGTCCGAGCGGCATCCGTCCCTGCACCGCGCCGCGGCTCTGGAGGGTGCGCTCGTTGAGGTCCACGCGCACGTCGCGCAGGTCGAGACGGTATCCGTCGGCGGCCGTGACCCGGATCGGGCCGGCGACGTCGACCTGCTGAACCGACATGTCGTAGCGGGCGCGCTCGCCTTCGATCCGTGCCGGGCCGCTGTCGAGGCCGATCTGCGCGGCCATGCCGTCGATGTTGACGATGGGATCGCTGGAGCGCGCCTGTACCGCGGACTGGGCGCTGATCAGGAAAGGCCGGCCGGTTTTGTCCTGTCCGCGATATTGCGCGTTCTGGGTGCGCATATGCTCCTGCGCCGTCTCGACCTTGTTCTTGTCGAGGAGGAAGCTCACCTCCGGCCCTTTGGAAAGCGGCGCCAGCGCGAGATAGGCGAGGAGCACCCCGACCAGGGCCGGCAGCACGAACTTGAGGAAGCCGACGAGATAGTCGTGAAAGCCGCCGGGCCGCGCCCAGCGGTTGCTCCGCGGCCCGGGGATCGCCGCGTCAGACATGGGCTGCGTCAGACGTCGTTTGATCAGACATGGGCGAAGATGTCCTCGTCGGCCCAGCCGGCGAGATCGAGCAGCGCGCGGTGCGGCAGGAAATCGAAGCAGGCCTGCGCCAGCGCGGTGCGGCCCTCGCGCGCCAGCCTCTCGTCGAGCTTCTCCTTCATGGCGTGGAGATAGCGCACGTCCGATGCCGCATAATCCTTCTGCGCATCCGAAAGCTCGGGTGCGCCCCAATCCGAGCTTTGCTGCTGCTTCGAGATTTCCTGGCCGGTGAGCTCGCGCACCAGCTCCTTCAGGCCATGCCGGTCCGTATAGGTGCGGATCAGGCGCGACGCGGTCTTGGTGCAATAGACCGGCGCCGGCATCACGCCCATGTAGGCGTAGATGGACGCGATGTCGAAGCGCGCGAAATGGTAGAGCTTGAGGCGCTCCGGATCGGTGAGCACGCTCTTCAGGTGCGGCGCGGCATAGTCGCTTCCGGGCGAGAAGCGGACGAGATGCTCGTCGCCCCGACCGTCGGCGATCTGGACGACGCAGAGGCGATCGCGGCCCAGGCGCAGCCCCATCGTCTCGGTGTCGACGGCGACGGCGGTGCCCGGCGCCAGCGCGTCCAGCGGCAGATCTTCTTCGTGAAAATGTACGGTCATCGTCGGGGAGATAGGCCGAAGAGCCTGAACGCTCAATGGGCGGCGGCCGCGAGATACGTTCTCCCCTCCCGCCTCCTATCCGTCATTCCCGCGAAAGCGGGAATCCAGTGCGGCCGTAGAGACCGGGACGCGCTGCCCGAACGCCCGCTGGATTCCCGCTTTCGCGGGAATGACGATGAAGGCTTACGCGGCGCGGCGCGACGGGCTTGATCCGCCGCGCCGATTTCGCGACAGGAGCGCGGCCGCACGATCGACGCGCGGCAGGGGAGCTCAGCCTATGCCCAGTGGTCTTGCCGCCCTGCTCGACGATGTCGCGGTCATCGCCAAGCTCGCCGCCGCGTCGATCGACGATGTCGGCGCCGCCGCGGGCCGGGCCGGCTTCAAGGCCGCGGGCGTGGTGGTCGACGATACGGCGGTGACTCCGCGCTACGTGACGGGCTTCACGCCGGACCGCGAGCTTCCGATCATCTGGCGGATCGCCAAGGGATCGATCCGCAACAAGCTGCTCGTCATCCTCCCGGCCATCCTGCTCCTGAGCTGGCTCCTTCCCTGGGCGATCATGCCGATCCTGATGCTGGGGGCGGCCTATCTGTGCTTCGAAGGCGCGGAAAAGGTCTGGGAAGCGATCGGCCGCAAGGAGAAGAGCGCCGAGGAGGCGGTCGCCGACATCGCCAGCCCCGAGCACGAGCAGGCGATGGTTGCCGGCGCCGTCCGCACCGACTTCATCCTGTCGGCCGAGATCATGGTCATCGCCCTCAACGAAGTGGCGAACGAGCCGTTCGCGATTCGCGCCGTGATCCTCGTGGTCGTCGCGATCGTGATCACGATCGGCGTCTACGGCGTCGTCGGCCTGATCGTGAAGATGGACGATGTCGGCCTGCACCTCGCCCAGCGCCGCAACGGCGGCGCGCGCGCCGTCGGGCGCGGTCTCGTCCGGGGCATGCCCAAGCTGCTGCGCTTCCTGTCGATCGTCGGCATCG
>DASWMS010000022.1:0-9571 GCA_036399655.1 Allosphingosinicella sp.
CGCCCACCACCGCTAGCCCTGAGCCTGTCGAAGGGCGGTTTGCAGCGCTCGGCAAATCGGGCTTCGACAGGCTCAGCCCTGGCGGGTTTGGGAGAGCCTGAGCCCGGGGCGCCCCACCACCGCTAGCCCTGAGCCTGTCGAAGAGCGGTTTGCAGCGCTCGGCAAATCGGGCTTCGACAGGCTCAGCCCTGGTGGGTTTGGAAACCACGGACGAAGGGGGGGCGCCCCACCACCGCTAGCCCTGAGCCTGTCGAAGGGCGGCTTGCAGCGCTCGGCAAATCGGGCTTCGACAGGCTCAGCCCTGGCGGGGTTGGAAATCTGACGAAGGGGAGAGTAACCCACCACCGCTAGCCCTGAGCCTGTCGAAGGGCGGTTTGCAGCGCGCCCTTGCTTGACATCTTACCGCGACCGAGGCAGAGGCTGCGGCGCTATGGGAGCGGCGGGAACGCCGCTTTTATTTTTCGCGAAACCGATATTTCAAGAGAGGCTGTCATGGCCAAGCCGACCACGGTCAAGATCAAGCTCGTCAGCAGCGCCGACACCGGCTTCTTCTACGTCACGAAGAAGAACCCGCGCACCCAGACCGACAAGCTCACCTTCCGCAAATACGATCCCGTCGTGCGCAAGCACGTCGATTTCAAGGAAGCCAAGATCAAGTGACGCGCGCCCCTTCGGGGGCGTCGCCGTCCGGAGCCTCCCCGGGAGGCCCCGCCAGATCTTCAGCGGCCGGTTCTGCCTCCCCTTCGGGAGCCGCAGCATCGGCCGTTTCAGCGTGCGCGGCGTGCGTCGGTTCGTAGCCGGCGGCTTCCTGAAGATCCGAGGATTCCTCTTTTTCACCGTCATCCCCGCGAAAGCGGGGATCCAGTGCGACCTCGGCAGCGGCAGGGCGGATGGAAGCTTCGTCTGGATTCCCGCTTTCGCGGGAATGACGGCTTTGGTCGTCGGGCGCGTGCTGTTCTTCTGTCGCCAGTCCCGCCGCCTCCGCCGCCGCCAGCAACCCCCGCACCGCCTCGATAAAGCGCATCAGCGAAATCGGCTTCGACACATAGCCCTCGGCCCCGGCCTCGCGAATCCGCTCCTCGTCGCCCTTGGCCGCATAGGCGGTCACCGCCATGATCGGCGTGCGCCTGAGCTCCTCGTCGCCCTTCATCTGCTCGATGAGCTCGAGGCCGGTGATGTAGGGCATCTGGATGTCCATCACGATGAGCTCGGGCGCGCAGCTCCTGGCGCGCGCGACGGCCTCGCGCCCGTCGCGCACCGGCTCGGCCTCGTAGCCATGGGCGCGCAGCAGATCGCAGAAGAGCTTCAGATTGAGTTCGTTGTCCTCGACAACGAGGATTTTTTGTCCCACGCGGCACTGCCTTCCAAGCCCTCGAAACACCTTAGGCGATGAAGATTCAGGACACAAACGACCCCGCGTCCCTCGCCCCAGCCTCCCTCGCCCTAACCGCGCTCGGCTGGACGCTGAGCGACGACGCCCGCGCCGAGCGCCTGCTGTCGCTCACCGGCCTCACCCCGGAGGACCTGCGCACCGGCCTCGGCGAACCCGCCACGCTTGCCGCGATCCTCGCCTTCCTCGAAGCCCACGAGCCCGACCTCGTCGCCTGCGCGGACGCCATCGGTGCGACGCCCGCTGCGCTGGTCGAAGCCCGGCGTCGGCTGGAGCGCGCATGACGCACGTCGGCGCCCGTCAAACCGCCCTTCGACAGGCTCAGGGCTGGCGGAGGACTGGAACAACCCACAAACCCGCTAGGGCTGAGCCTGTCGAAGCCCTGTCCTTTCTTCAGGCTCGGAAAAAGAGAAGGGCAGGGCTTCGACAAGCTCAGCCCGAACGGTGTTTCAGGGGTCCCACCTTCCAGCGTCCGAGCCGCCCATGACCCGCCCTCTCCTCATCACCGATTGCGACGAGGTCCTGCTCCACATGCTGGTCCACTTCGCCGACTGGCTGGGCGAAGCGCACGGCTACGATTTCCGGCTGGAGTCGGCGAGCTTCCAGGACGCGATCCGCGACCGCGAGACCGGCGCGCCCGTCGCAATGGACCGCATCTGGCCGCTCCTCGACGGCTTCTTCGACGGCGAGATGCACCGCCAGAACATCGTCCCCGGCGCGATCGAAGCGCTCCAGGCGATCGGCGAGGAGGCCGACATCGTCGTCCTGACCAACTTGGGCGATCGCCACCAGGCGAGCCGCGTCGAGCAGCTCGCCCGCTTCGACATCCGCCACCGCGTCCTCTGCAACCGCGGCGGCAAGGGCGCGCCGGTCCGGGAGCTTCTGGCCGAGATGCGCCCGAGCGCGGCGGTGTTCGTCGACGACCTCGCGGTGCATCACCAGTCGGTCGCGGAAGAAGCGCCCGAAGTCTGGCGCCTCCACATGATCGCGGAGCCCAAGGTGGCGGGGCACATGCCGGCCTCCCCGCACGCCCACGCGCGAATCGATGCGTGGGCCGAGGCGGTGCCGTGGATCAAGGCGCGCTTCGAAGAGGGGCCGGCGCCGTAACCCCACCCGTCATTCCCGCGAAAGCGGGAATCCAGAGCGGCCTCCCCGCCGTTGCAGCCCATTGAAGCGACTCCCGCTGGATTCCCGCTTTCGCGGGAATGACCGGTACTTACGCCGACGCCAGCGCCGTCTTCAGCGCGTCCGCGAGGTCCGTCTTCTCCCAGGGGAAGAAGTCGCCCTCCGCGTCGCGGCCGAAATGGCCGTAGGCGGCGGTGCGGCGGTAGATCGGCTTGTTGAGGCCGAGATGGGTGCGGATCGCGCGGGGGGTGAGGCCGCCCAATGCCGGGGCCGCCATGATCGCGGCTTCGATCGCCGCATCGTCGACCCGGCCGGTGCCGTGCGTGTCGACGTAGAGCGACAGCGGCGCGGACACGCCGATGGCGTAGGCGAGCTGGATCGTGCAGCGGCGCGCGAGGCCGGCCGCGACGATGTTCTTCGCAAGATAGCGCGAGATGTAGGCCGCGGAGCGGTCGACCTTGGTCGGGTCCTTGCCCGAGAAGGCGCCGCCGCCGTGCGGGGCCGCGCCGCCGTAAGTGTCGACGATGATCTTGCGGCCGGTGAGGCCGGCGTCGCCGTCCGGCCCGCCGATCTCGAACGAGCCGGTCGGGTTGATGTGATAGACGGTTTCCTCGCCGAGCAGTGCGGCCGGAAGCACGTCGGCGACGACCCTGCGGACGTAGCTCTTCAGCTCGGCCTCGTTCTCGCCCTCGTCATAGCCCTTGCCGTGCTGGGTCGAGACCACGATCGCGGTCGCGGCGACGGGAACGCCGTCCTCGAAACGGAGCGTCACCTGGCTCTTGGCGTCGGGCTCGAGGAAGGGCGCGGCGCCCGAATGGCGGTCGGCGGCCATGCGCTCGAGGATCTTGTGGCTGTAATAAAGGGTGGCGGGCATCAGCGCCGGCGTCTCGTCCGTCGCATAGCCGAACATGATGCCCTGGTCGCCCGCACCTTCGTCCTTGTTGCCCGACGCGTCGACGCCCTGCGCGATGTGCGCGGACTGGCCGTGGAGGTTGTTCGAGAAGATGAACTTCTCCCAATGGAAGCCGTCCTGCTCGTAGCCGATGTCGCGCACCGTCTCGCGCACCGTGCGCTCGATCTCCTCCTGCGCGCCGGGCGCCCAGCTTTCATTCTCGTAGACGCCGCGGCAGCGGATCTCGCCGGCGAGGACGACGAGCTGGGTCGTGCACAAAGTCTCGCACGCGATGCGCGCCTCCGGGTCCTTGGACAGGAAGAGATCGACGATCGCGTCGGAAATCTGGTCGGCGACCTTGTCCGGATGGCCTTCGGACACCGATTCGGACGTGAAGAGATAATTGCTGCGCATCGTGCGGGCTGGCTTTCCTGATGAAGGGAAAATGCGGATATAAAGAAGTCCTTATGTCCGCTTGGGCGTAGCCCCTAGCGGGCTTTGCGGGAGACTGCAATCGCCGCTGCGGCGAGCAGAAGGGCAAAGAGCATCGGGAGGAGATTGCCCAGCCGCGCAAAGGGGGTGGGGCCGTGCGGCGGCGGCAGGCGCCAGTCGAGAACGGCCGCGCGGGCGGCGGGGATGGAGGCGGAAAGATGCCCGTCCGCGTCGATCACCGCCGAAATGCCGGTCGGAGTCGCGCGGAGCACCGGCAGCCCTTCCTCCAGCGCCCGGAGCCGCGCCTGGGCGAGGTGCTGCGGCGGGCCCCAGGCGCCGAACCAGGCGTCGTTGGAGGGGTTGAAGAGGAAGTTCGGCCGGTTCTCCCGGTCCACCACTTCGCCTGAGAAGACGATCTCGTAGCAAAGCTGGAACCCGGCCTTGCCGACGATCGGGAGGTCGAGCGTGCGCGGCCCCGGCCCCGGATCGAATTCGAGGTTGCCCGGCGCGAGGCGCGACAGGCCGAGCGCCGAGAGGAGCGGCCGCATCGGCAGATATTCGCCGTAGGGGACGAGATGCGCCTTGTCGTAGCGCCCCAGCGTGCGGCCGCTCGCGTCCATGGCGAAGACGCTGTTGGTCGCGCTGCTCGCCCGCATCCCGTCGGCGGACCGCACCGTGATCCCGCCCGCCAGCAGCAGGTCGCCCGGTGCGAGGAGGCTTCGGACCTGCTCGCGGGTGCGGCTGACCTCGTTCTGGGCGAGCGGGTGGCGGCGCCCGTCCTCGAGCGGCTCGGTCACCGCCGCCTCCGGCCAGAGGAGGAGCCGCGGCTCGTTCGTGCCGGCGACGGAGAGTTCGCCGAGGCGCTGGAGGATGTCGTCGGCAAAGCCTTCGCGCCATTTGTCCTGCTGGCCGATATTGGGCTGGACGATCCGGATGCGCGGCTGGGTGCTCGCCGGCTCGGTCGCGACCGCCGGCCACAAGGCGAGCGCCGCCGCCGCGATCGGCAAGGCGAGGGCGGCGGCGCTCTTATAATGCCTGCGGAAGAGGAGGAACCAGGCCCCCGCCGCCAGCATGGCCACGCCCGAAAGCCCGTACGTCCCGACGAACTTCGACACCGCGGCGAGCCCGCCCGCGTCGAGCAGGGCGACTCCGGCCGGGTTCCAGGCGAAGCCGGTGAACATGGTCGCGCGCAGCCATTCCGTCGCGATCCAGGCCGCCGCGAACCACAGGACGAGCGCCAGCGGGTGGCGCCTGCCGTACTTCCACGCAATCCCCGCCGCCATCGCCGGATAGACGGCGAGATAGAGCGAGAGCAGGAACACCGCGATCCAGCCCAGCCATGCCGGCATCGCCGCCTGAAAGGTGAAGGCGGTCGCGATCCAGTTCAGCCCGACGCAGAAATGGCCGACGCCGAACCACCAGCCCAGCGCCAGCGCGCTGCGCATCCGCCGCGTGTCCGCAATCAGCCACATCAGCCCCGCGAAGGCGGCGAGCGTCAGCGGCCAGATTCCCCACGGCTGAAACCCGCAGGCGGCCAGCGCGCCGAGCAGAAGGGCGATGAGATGCTGCTTCATTTGGGTGCGCATATCGGGGAAGCGGGGAGCGCGATCAATCTCCGTTCGAGCTGAGCTTGTCGAAGCGCTGCCCTTCCCCTTCATCGCGGTGCCCGAAGAAAGGGCAGGGCTTCGACAAGCTCAGCCCGAACGGTGGGGGGCACAGGACAAATGCAGCGGCCGCACAACCGCTAGCCCTGAGCCTGTCGAAGGGCGGATTGCAGCGCTGAGGACCCGGGCTTCGACAAGCTCAGCCCTAGCGGCGGTGGGGCAGGGTGCCGTGTTCCCCACCCCGCTAGCCCTGAGCCTGTCGAAGGGCGGATTGCAGCGCCCGGAAGCTAAGCTTACAGCGCAAACCCATGACCCTCCCGCCCTTCCACCTCGCCTTTCCGGTCCACGATCTCGCCGCCGCGCGCGCCTTCTACGGCCGCCTGCTCGGCTGCCCGGAGGGGCGCAGCTCGGACGAGTGGATCGATTTCGATTTCTTCGGCCACCAGATCGTCGCGCATCTCGACCCCGCGATGCAGCCCCGCCCGCACCACAATCCGGTCGACGGCCACGACGTCCCCGTCCCGCATTTCGGCGCGGTGCTTCGGATGGCGCAGTGGGAGGCGCTCGCGGAAACGCTCAAAAGCGCCGGAACCGCATTCGTCATCGAGCCCACCGTCCGCTTCCGCGGCGCACCGGGCGAGCAGGCGACGATGTTCTTCCTCGATCCTTCCGGCAACGCGCTGGAGCTCAAAGCCATGGCGAACCCCGAGAACCTGTTCGCGAAATGACGGGGCGTCCCCACTCCCCGTCATCCCCGCAAAAGCGGGGATCCAGCTTTCGTAGGGCTGGGCGCGTGCCGGCTCCCGCTGGATTCCCGCTTTCGCGGGAATGACGGTGGGTCAAACTGACGCCCCAATCCCACCCCCGTCATCCCCGCGAAAGCGGGGATCCAGGTTTCGTAGGGCTGGGCGCCTGTCGGCTCCCGCTCGATTCCCGCTTTCGCGGGAATGACGGTGGGTAAAAACCGACGCCCTGATCCCTTCTCCGTCATCCCCGCGAAAGCGGGGATCCAGGGTTCGTAGGGCCGGGCGCGTGTCGGCTCCCGCTGGATTCCCGCTTTCGCGGGAATGACGGTGGAGGCAACGGCCTCAATCGCTCGCGCTCAAATACCGCCCGTTCAGATACACCAGCGGATGCACGTCGTCCCTCACCGCCACTTCCTCCACCACCCCGATGAAGATCGAATGCGTCCCGAACTGGTGGTGGTCGATCCGCCGGCACAGCATCGAAGCCTGCGCATCGACCAGCCGCGGTGGCAGCGCGCAATCGACGCTCCAGCCCGCGGTGAAGCGAAGCGCGTGCTGCGTCCGGTCAGAGAACATGCGCGCGATCGGCTCCTGGTCGCGGTGGAGGACGTTCACCCGGAAGTGCGTCACGTCCCCCAAAGGCGCGTGCACCGCCGAGGCGCGGTTGATGCAGATGAGCAGGCTCGCCGGGTCCATCGACAGCGACGAGACCGCCGTCGCCGTGATCCCCATCGGCTCGCCGCCGACGCAGATCGAGATGACGTTCACGGTCGAGGCGACGCGCCGCATCGCCTCTCGGAAATCGCTCGAAAGCGCGGGGTCGCCGTCCTGCATCGCCGCCCAAATGGCGATGCCCCGCCCCGCTGGCAATCGCCATCGGCAGCAGCAGCAGCTAAGCTCCTGAAAAATAAGAGGAGCAGCAGAGTAGATCGTCGGGTTTTAGTGGAAAAGCGCAGGTCTCTCGGCTAGCTTCCGACTCGGAAAGGGGGCGGGGGCTTTGTTCGACTTCATGATGGCGCCGGAGAATCTGCCGTTCGCGGTGGCTCTGGTCCTGATGCTCATGATCGGCGCGGTGGAAGCGCTCGGGCTCGGCGTCGGCGCCGTAGGCCTCGATGCGTCGGCCGACGTCGATGCGGACGCCGACCTGCTCGGCTGGCTCGGCCTCGGCCGCATTCCGCTTCTGATGCTGATCGTCGTCCTGCTCGCCATCTTCGGCCTCGTCGGGATCACCGGCCAGCAGATCGCCGCGGCTTTCCTCGGCGCCCCGCTCTCGCCCTGGATCGCCGGCCCGGCCGCCTTCGTCGCCGCCTTGCCGCTGACCGGCCTCGCCGCCCGCGGCCTGCAGCGCGTCCTCCCGGCCGACGAGACCACAGCGATCTCGCTCGAGGACCTGGTCGGCCGCCGCGCCACCGTGGTCGTCGGCACCGCGCGCCAGGGCAGCCCGGCGCGCGCCAGCGTCCGCGACCGCCACGGCCTCACCCACTATGTCATGGCCGAGCCGACCGACGGCCAGGCCGTCGCGGAAGGCGGCACATTGCTCCTCGTCCGCCGCGAGGGAGAGATTTTCGTCGGGCTCGCCGAGGGCCAGGACCTGTTCGCAAGCGCCGCCGCCTCCGGGCCGCCGGCGCTCATGAGATAGAAAGAGGATGGAAGAGAGATGAACATGATGAACACGGCCATTTATGCGGGTGTGATCCTCGCGGCCCTGCTGATTATCGGCCTGATCGTGACCCGGCTCTACCGGCGCGCGACCAAGGAGATCGGCTTCGTGCGCACCGGCTTCGGCGGCGAAAAGGTCGTCATCAACGGCGGCGCCCTCGTCCTCCCGGTTCTTCACGAGACGATGCCGGTGAACTTGAACACCGTCCGGCTCGCGGTCGAGCGCAAGAACACCGACGCGCTCATCACCCTTGATCGCCTCCGCATCGACGTGAAGGCCGAATTCTACGTCCGCGTCCGGCCCGACCGCGAATCGATCGCGATCGCCGCCCAGACGCTCGGCCTCCGCACCATGCACCCGGACAGCCTCAAGGAGCTGATCGAAGGCAAGTTCGTCGATGCGCTCCGCTCGGTCGCCGCCGGCATGACGATGAACCAGCTCCACGAGCAGCGCTCGGAGTTCGTCCAGAAGGTGCAGCAGGTCTCGTCGGCCGATCTCGCCATGAACGGCCTCGAGCTTGAGTCGGTGTCGCTGACCGGCCTCGACCAGACCTCGATCGACCATTTCAACGCCAACAACGCCTTCGACGCCGAGGGCCTCACCAAGCTCACCGAGCAGATCGAGCTGCGCCGCAAGGCGCGCAACGACATCGAGCAGGAGACCCGCGTCCAGATCGAGGCAAAGAACCTCGAGAGCGCGCGCAAGAGCTTCGAAATCTCGCGCGACACCGAATTCGCCCGGCTCGAGCAGGAGCGTGAAGTCGAAATCCGCCGCGCCGCCCAGAATGCGGAGGTCGCCCAGACCCAGGCCGAGCGGCAGCGCGAGGCCGACGAGGCGAAGATCACGGCCAAGCGCCAGGTCGACAGCGCCCAGATCGAGGCGAACAAGGTCGTCGAGCAGGCCAAGATCGCCCAGGCCCAGGCGGTCGAGATCGCCCGGCAGGAGCAGCAGATCGCGGTCCAGAACAAGAGCCGCGAGGAAAGCCAGGCCAAGGCCGAAGCCGACACCGCCCGCGCCGCCGCCGTCGCCGCCGAGGAGCGCGTCGGCACGGCCCGCGAGACCGAGATCGCCGAGCGCACCAAGCGCATCGAGCTGATCGACGCCGCCCGCGAAGCCGAGCGCGCCGCCATCGGCATCCGCGTCCAGGCCGACGCCGAAAAGCAGGCCGCCGCCGACCACGCCGAGGCGCTGCGCCTCTCCGCCCAGGGCGAGGCCGAAGCCGAGAAGCTGCGCGCCGAAGCATCGCGCGTCCGCTTCGAAGTGGAAGCGGCCGGCCAGCGCGCGGTGAACGAAGCCGCGAACCTCTTGAGCTCGGACCAGATTTCGCTCCAGACCAAGCTCGCGCTTCTCAAGGTCCTGCCCGAAGTCATCCGAGAATCGGCCAAGCCGATGGAAGCGATCGACTCGATCAAGATCGTGCAGGTCGAGGGCCTGTCGGGTTCGGGCAATAATGGCGGCGGCAGCGTCGCCGGCCTGGGCGGCGCCGGCGAAGGCAATCTCGCCTCCAGCGCCGTCGCCGCGGCGCTCCGCTACCGCGCCCAGGCCCCGATCGTCGACGGCCTGATGAAGGAACTCGGCTTCGACGGCTCGACGATGGAGAACCTCGTGGCCGGTGCAGGCGCGAAGACCGTCACCACCGTCGAAGACCCCACCACCCTCACCGCCGTCCCGACGGACGACACGAAGAACTGAGCCAACTCATCCTCCCCATGCATGGCATGG
>DASWMS010000023.1:0-8197 GCA_036399655.1 Allosphingosinicella sp.
CTGGTCCAGATACGTCATCCCGGCGGAGGCCGGAATCTCAGGGGGTGAAAGGCTGCGGCGTTTGGGGAGCGCTCCATGGGCGCCGGCGCTCTTCACCCGCTGAGATCCCGGCCTTCGCCGGGATGACGGTCTGGGAGGACGGCGATCTGGCCAACGTGACGATCGTGGAGCGGCTTTAGGCTAGCGGGGCGATGAGCCTGGCTGGTCCAGATACGTCATCCCGGCGGAGGCCGGAATCTCAGGGGGTGAAAGGCTGCGGCGTTTGGGGAGCGCTCCATACGCGCCGGCGCTCTTCACCCGCTGAGATCCCGGCCTTCGCCGGGATGACGGTCTGGGACGCAGTCGCTCTTACGCCGCGGGCGCCGGAGGCTCCGCGGCAAGGCGGGTGGCTCTTGCTTCCGCGCAGATCTTGCGGAGTTCCTTGCGCAGGGACGCGCCGCCGAGGTGGGTGTCGACGGCTTCGTACTGCTCCTGCTTGAGCTTCTTCGCGATCTCCTCGACGCTGCGGCAGGCGCCGCTGCGGGCGAGATCGTAGGCGCGCTCGAGGATTGAGAGGCGGCGCGTGGTCGTGGCGCGGATCATGTCCATGTCAGTCATTCCCCCATGTAATGGCCTGCGCGCGGCGGCGGGCGTAGAGCTCGGCCATGCCGAGATGCTCGTCGCGCTCGGCGAAGCAGCCGGTCCGGGCTGCGAGATAACGGGCGCCGGCTTCGAGCCGGGCATAGCGGATCCTGTCGTCGGCGATCACCGACACGCCGGTGCCGGCGATCGGGACCGGCGAAGCGATTCCGGGTCCGCGCCGCCCGGACGCGCAAGGGCTGCGCGCCGCTCCCGCGGAGAGACGGCGCCGGGGCCAGTGCAGCGCCATCATTCGGACTTGGCGCCGCCGCTCTCGCCGCCGGACGACTTCTTCGCGCGGCCCGAACTGGACGACTTGGACGCACCGGAGGATTTGCCGGAGGATTTGGAGGCCGACGGCTTGGAGGCGGAGGACTTGGTCTCGGAGGATTTGGCCGATCCGGAGGACTTGGCCCCGCCCTTCGTGCCCGCGGCAGACTTCTTCGCCGTGGTCGAGGCGCCGTCGCCGCCGGAGCTTTCGCCGCCGGAAGACTTGCCGCGGCGACTCCTCACCACCGCAGCCGCGCCGGCGACCACGGCGCCCGCGACGACGGCGCCCGCGGCCACCCGGGCGGCGCGGCTGCCGGCGACGCGGCCGGCGAGATCGCTGGCGCGCTCGCCGAGCGAGGGGCCGCTGCCCTCGTCATTGCCTTCAGTGCCGCTGCCCGCGCCGCCCCCGCCGCCCCCGCCGGAGCCTTCGCCGCCGGACAGATCCTCGTCGGCGGGGACAAAAGCGTGGGGCATGGCTTTACTCGGGATGCGCGACATTGGTCTTCAACTCCGTGGAAGTTTCGCACGCTCAACGATCCCCGGGGCCTTGCGGTTCCGCGGCGCGGCGAAACCCGTCAGCGGCGGCGGTTCCGGTAGGTGCTGCCGATCTGCCGGCCGCCATGCTGGCGGACCTCGCGCCGGAAGTCTGCGGCCGCGCAGCCATAGGCGCCGCCGGGGCCGACCGTGGAGCAGGAGCCGGGGCCGGTCCGCGCGCCATGCTCGGTCATCGCGTTGCGCTCCTCTGAGACGCTTTCCATCGTGCCGCGCGGGTCGAAGCCGGTGTCCGGCTCCTCGGGCAGGCGGTAGCGGGAGCGCGGGCGATCGCGGCTGCCGCACACGACGATCTCGTCGCCGCGCGCGCCTTCGCAGTCGGGCGTCAGCACCTGGATGCGAAGCGGATCGGTCGGCGTCGAGGTCTGTGCCCAGGCCGCCGCCGCGGGGAAAAGGATGAGGGCGCCGCCTCCCTTCAGCAGCCATGAGCCCGCGCGCGTCGTCATTCGCCCTCCCCCGGCTGCCTCGGCGGAAGGTGTCCTGCACGGCGGCTGCACGGGGGATGAACGGTGCGCGCCGGCGGCCTAGCGCTTGAGCTTCGAAAGGAGGCCGGGGCGGGCGCGGGGCTCGTAGAGCTGGTCGCCGGCTTCCGGATCGAAGATCTCGGTGTCGGCCAGCGCCTTTTCGAGCGTGCTCGGATCGCCGAGCGGCAGTGGGACGAGGCTGCGCCCGGAGCCGCGCAGGCGCTCGACGCAGTCGATCAGCGAGCCCGCTTCCTCGTAGCAGGACTGGACGTCGGCCGGCGTGCAGCCGAGATGCTCGGCGAGGAGATCGGCCCGCAGGTAGGCGATGGTGGCGCGCGCGACCGCATCGTCGCTGCCGTCGATCATCAGGTCGCACTCGCTGTCGAGACCCATCGAGCGGTTGTTCATATTGGCGGAGCCGACCCGGAGCACGCAATCGTCGACGATCATGATCTTGGCGTGGACATAGATGTCGGCGCCCCCTTCGGTGACCGGCGCGTAGATGCGGAAGCGGCCCTTCGAGTCGCGATCCTGCAGGGATTTGACGAGCTGGAAGCGAGCCGGGCTCATCACCGTCTCGTCCAACCAGCCGTAAGCGTGGCGCGGATTGACGATGACGAATTCGGGCGGATCGGGCTCCTCGAGGCGCCTGGCGATCGCTTCGGCGATGACGCGCGAGGCGAAATACTGCGTCTCGACGTACACGTAGCGCTTCGCGTGGGCGATGAGATCGGCGAACAAAGCCTCGATTTCGCGGATCTCCTGGAGCGCGCCTTCCTGCCCGCGCGTCCGCGAGATGGCGATGTCGATGTCGCGGAAATGCGGCTCCAGCCCGTCCGGCCAGCAATCGTGCCCGCCGCGGGGCGGGACGGCAAGCGTGTCGCCGGTGGCGCAGTGCCAGCGAACGCGGGCGAGGTCGCCGAGCGCGGCGGCGGTGTCGCCGTCCACCGCCATGGTCGCGTCGTGCCACGGATCGTAGCGGCGGCCGGTGAAGGGGCGGCGGCGGCCCGGCTCCTCGTCGAGGTGGCGGCGCGTGTCCCAGCGCGAGCCGGTGATGTCGATGCCGCCGCAGAAGGCGACCTTGTCGTCGATGGTGAGGATCTTCTGGTGGTGGCTGCCGTCGAGCGGATGCTGGTGGTCCCACTTGACGCTGATCTGCGGGTCCGCCCCCCAGCGCAGCATCCGGAACAAGGTCGTGCCGCGGCCGGGCACGCTGATCACGCCCTGGTCCCAGGCGAGGATGTAGATGTGGAGGCCCGGCGTGCGGTTGGCGAGCCAAGTCAGAAACGCGCCGAGATGAGCCGGGGCGCCCGAAGGCGGATCGCCGTCGACCAGGCGGATGCGGGTGTCGACATCCCAGCCGACCAGCATGATCTGCGACCTGGCCTCGAGCATCGCCTCCATCGCCAGCCGGTAGTAATCGGCCGCATCCACGATCAACGCGGCGCGCTTCGCCCGCTCGATCCGCCAGCAATTGCGGCCGGGATCGAGGAGATCGGAGGAACGCGTACGGGTGGGAGGTACATCAGCCACGCCCGCGCAACGCGTCACGTGCGCTACGGTTGCGCGGGCGTAACGGAATGCGGGCGAAGTGCTGCAATTCGCCGCTCTTCACCGCACCGTTCGCCCTGAGCTTGTCGAAGACCTGCCCTTCCTTCGGTGTCCCAAGAGAAGGACAGCCCTTCGACAGGCTCAGGGCGAACGGAGGGGGCTCTCAGGTGCGGACCCTATTGTCTGCAGCCGCTCAGGCGGCGCGGGTTTCGCGGAGATCGGGCATGGCCGCCCCGCCCGCGATCAGGGTCCAGCCGTGCTCGGCGGCGAGGAGTTCGGCGTCGCGGCGCGCGTCGCTCTTCGGGCCGGGTGCGGTCCAGCCGCAGCGGGGGCAGGCCTCGTCGTTGCGGACGGAATGATGGATGCCCCAGGGGGTGGCGGGCGTGCATTCGAAGGGGTTCATCGTGTGCGGCGCTTTCAAAACATAACTCAGGTTATGCATACTTATGCACGGCCCCGCTTGCCGCAAGGTGAATGTTTCACCTGTCCACAGCTATCTCGCGGCGGAACCAGATGTTGACCGCGAAGCGGCGGTCTTCGAAGCGGCCGCTCGGGCAGGCGACGGGCCGCACTTCGTGCACCGCCCAAGACGGGAAGGCGACGAGGCTGTTGCAAACCGGCTCCACGTCGACGAATTCGCCTTCGCGGGCATCGTCGCCGGTGCGCGCGCCGAAGCGGTAGAGGCGCAGCGCCCCGCCGGAGAAACCCTGCGGCGTGCGGTGATAATAAAGGACCGCGCTGACGACCCGGTCGCCGGGGAGAGCACCGTCCTTCCTGACCTGGCGTTCGGCCCCGACCGGAATGTCGCTGTGCGGGCGGAAGAAGGCACCCTCGCCGTGGGCCGCGATTTCGAGCTCGACGAATTCGGGCTCGAAAGGCTTCGATCCGGCGGCGGCGGCGATGTCGGGCCACAAAGCGCGAAGGTGCGGCTCGAGAAGCGGGCGCATCGGCCCGATCTCCTTCACCCGATCCGAGATGCGGATGTCGGGCGCGTAGCCGCCCCCGATCACCCTGGACGGCTTGAAGGCGCTTTCATTGGCCAGCGTCCAATCGAGGAGGGCGCCGAGGATATCGGGCGCGAGCACGTCGGTCAGCCGGCGCCAGGGCGGGAACGGGAGCGTCGCCATCGGCCCTGCCGTCAGTCCCTCCCGATCCGCGCCTTCGGGAAACCGCCCCAAGCGGAGTCGTAATCCTTCTGGAGCGCGTCCGAAGCCATGGCGAAGCCGGTCGGGCGGAAGGGCCAGCAGCTTTCGACCATGAAGGCCATCGTGCCCTCGATCTTGTGGGGCTTGAGCTCCGCGCCGCTCGCCGCCTTCCAGCTCGCGACGTCGGGACCGTGGCCCGACATGAGGTTGTGGAGCGAGAGGCCGCCGGGCGCGAAGCCGTCGGCCTTGGCGTCGTAGGCTCCGTAGATGAGGCCCATGCATTCGCTCATGACGTTGCGGTGGAACCAGGGCGGGCGGAACGTGTCCTCGGCCACCATCCAGCGCGGCGGGAAGATGACGAAGTCCGCATTGGCGCGGCCGGGTATCTCGGAAGGCGAGGTCAGGACGGTGAAGATGGACGGATCGGGATGGTCGTAGCTCACCGTGCCGATCGTGTTGAAGCGGGTGAGATCGTAGCGCCAGGGGGCGAGGTTGCCGTGCCAGGCGACGACGTCGAGCGGCGAGTGGTCGAGCGTCGTCGTCCAGAGCCGGCCGAGATATTTCTGGACGAGCTCGACCTCGCCTTCGACGTCTTCATAGGCGGCGAGTGGCGTTTCGAAGTCGCGGGGATTGGCGAGGCCGTTGGAGCCGATCGGGCCGAGATCGGGCAGGCGGAACAGCGCGCCGTGATTCTCGGCGACGTAGCCGCGGGCGGCGCCATCGGGAAGCTCGGCGCGGAAGCGCACCCCGCGTGGGACGAGCGCGACTTCGCCGGGTGCGACGTCGATCCGCCCCATTTCGGTGAGGAGGCGAAGGCGGCCCTGCTCGGGAATGAAGAGCATCTCGCCATCGGCGTTGAAGAAGTATCGCCTCATGTCGGCGGTGGCCCGGTAGACGTGGACGGCGACCCCCGAGAGCGCTTCGGCGCCGCCGTTCGCCATCATCGTCGCCATGCCGTCCAGGAGGTCGGTCGGCGCTTCCGGAAGGCCGAGCGGCGACCAGCGCAGGCGGTTGGGCGGGAGCGGATCGTGGAGCGCGCAGGCCGTGAAGAGCGGCGCGCCTTCGTAGGTGCGGTAGGGCGGATGCTCGGCCGAGGGGCGCATCCGGTAGAGCCAGGAGCGCCGGTTCTCATGGCGCGGCGCGGTGAAGGCCGCGCCGGAGAGTTGCTCGGCATAGAGGCCGAAAGCGGGCTTCTGCGGCGAATTGCGCCCTTGCGGGAGGGCGCCCGGGCAGGCTTCGGTGGCGAAATGGTTGCCGAAGCCGGGCATGTAGGCTGGGTCGCTCATGGAAAGCCTCATAACCGCTAGGGCCGAGCCTGTCGAAGGCCGGTTCAGCGCGCTGCGATCCGCCCTTCGACAGGCTCAGGGCTGGCGGCGGTTGGAATGCGGGCCAAAGCAGTCATGCCCTGCCGCTAGGGCTGAGCCTGTCGAAGCCCGGGTTCAGAGCGCTGCGATCCGCCCTTCGACAGGCTCAGGGCTGGCGCGGGTTGGAATGCCGGCCAAAGCAGTCATGCCCGCCGCTCGGGCTGAGCTTGTCCAAGCCCTTCCCTTCTTCGGGCCTCGCGGATGTTCTGGATTGCCCCACACCGTCATCCCGGCCTGCGCCTCGCTCACCTCCCCCGCAGCGCCTCCAGCGGGACCGCCAGCGTCGCCTTCACGCGCTTCTTGACGAAGCTGGTCTCGAAGCGGCGCACCGCCGGCTGCTCGGCGAGGTGGGCGTCGGCGAAGTCGTTATAGGCGTCCATGTCGGCGGTGACGACGAGGAGGAGGATGTCGAAGGCGCCGGACACGTCGAGGCAGAGCTGGACGTGGGGCGAGGCGACGAGGCGGCGGCGGAGGAGATCGCCTTCCCTGGGCGCATGGCGTTCGAGCTGGACGTGGACGATCGCCGAGAGCGGATGTCCGGCCGCATCTTCGGAGAGGATCGCCGTCTCGGCCGCAATCGCGCCGCTGGCGCGGAGCCGGCGCAGGCGCCGCGCGATGGCCGAGGGCGATCGGCCGACGCGCTCGGCGAGCTTGTCGGCGGTCTGGAGATTGTCCTCCTGAAGGCAGGCGAGGAGCTTCAGATCGAGGCCGTCATACTTGCCGGACATTGCACCCCCGCCCCTTCCATTTGCCAGATTCTGGCAAGCGCGTCGCGATCTTTGCCCGAAATGACCGCCGCTCCCAAGGGATAAACGAGGCGACGGTTTTCACGGAGAATGATCGATGCGCGTTTCCCTCCTCGCCATGGCCGCGCTTGCCGCGGCCGCTCCCGCGGCGGTGCCGGCTCTCGCCCAGCAGCAGCCGGCCCGGCAGCAGCCCGCGGCAGGGGCGGAGGCCGTGGACCCGCGTGCCGTCGTGGCGGAGGTGCGCCGCGTCATCGCCGAGCGCTACGTGCTCCCCGAGCGCCGGCCGGCGCTCGACGCGGTGCTTGCCGAGGGGCTTTCCTCCGGGCGCTACGACGTTCGCGAGCCGGGCGCTCTGGCCGAGCGGATCAACTCCGATCTCGAGCGCGTCGGCCGCGACCGGCACTTGAACTTCGCCTACAATCCCAGCCAGGCGGCCATCGTCGGCCGCGTCACGGACCGCGGGGCGCCGGATCCGAGCGGCTATGAGCGGCTGGCGCGCTCGCTCAACCACGGCATCAGCGAACTCAAGGTGCTGCCGGGCAATGTGCGCTACATGGCCTATGACGGCTTCCACTGGATCGGTCCGGAAAGCGCCGCCGCGCTCGACAATGCGATGCGCTTCCTGGCGGGCGGCGACGCGGTGATCGTCGACATAAGGCGCAACGGCGGCGGCAGCCCGCAGGCGGTGCAATATCTGGTCAGCCACTTCACCGAGGCGAACCGTCCGCTCGTCACTTTCCACATGAACGGCCGCGAGACACCGGACCGGCTGGCGACGCTTGCCGAGCTTCCGGCGGGGCGGCTCACCGGCAAGCCGCTCTACGTGCTGACCAGCGGCGGCAGCGCATCGGCGGCGGAGGAGTTTGCCGGCCATGTCGCGGGCTACCGCCTGGGCGAGCTGGTCGGCGAGACGACGGCGGGCGCGGGCTTCCGCAACGACCTGGTGTCGATCCCGGGCGGGTTCGTGTTCAGCGTCTCGGTCGGCCGCGCCGTGCTCGCGTCGACCGGGCGGGACTGGGAGGCGGTCGGCATCGCGCCGACGATGCGCACCGACGTGCCCCGCGCCCTCGAAGCCGCCCAGGCCCATGCCCTGCGCCGCCTCGCCGCCGCCGCGCCCGCGCCGGAGCGCGGCCGGCTCGAAGGCATCGCCGACGTCCTCGCCGCCCGGGTGGAGCCGCGGACGGCCGCCATGCCGCTTGCGGCTTATGCCGGGCGTTTCGGGGAGCGCGCGATCCTGCTCGAGGAGGGGCGGCTTTATTACCAGCGCGGCACCCGGCCGCGCGCCGCGCTCGTGCCTCTCGGCGCCAACCGCTTCGCGTTCGAAAGCGATCCGACCGTGCAGCTCGAATTCGCGGCGGCGGGCGCGCGGGCCGGCGCGGTGGAAGTGCTGAGCCTCGGCGGGCCGAGCCAAGGCCGGTACGAAAGGACCGAGTGACGATCGCGAAGGGGACGGAGCGCTGCAAACCGCCCTTCGACAGGCTCAGGGC
>DASWMS010000024.1:0-71167 GCA_036399655.1 Allosphingosinicella sp.
TGGAACCGGCGCGGTCTCAGGGCCCCCTCCACCATGCTGCGCATGGTCCCCCTCCCCGTTCCGGGGAGGAATCTCTACACCGGCAGCCCCCTCAAGAGCAGCGGCAGATCGCCGCTTTCGCCCCTCGCCTCGCTCATCAGCCAGTTCTTGAGCGGCCCGATCCGCTCGACGGCGCCCATGCCGAGACGGCGCACGGCGGAGGCGGTGCGGCCGGGTATGCCGTAGATCCTCGTCAGCGCGTCCGTCGACGAGGCCACCATGAACGTGTCGAGGCTGCGCCACGCCTGGTAGCGCTCGAGGATCTGCGCGTCGCCGAGATCCAGTCCGAGACGTGCGCCTTCGACGAGCACCTGCGCCATCGCGGCGGCGTCGCGGAAGCCGAGGTTCAGGCCCTGCCCGGCGATCGGATGGATGCCGTGCGCGGCGTCTCCGACAAGCGCCATGCGCCGCGCCGTGATCTGCGCGGCGTGGTGGAAGCCCAGCTTGTAGCTCGCCCGCGGACCCGCAAGCGTGATTTCGCCGAGGAAGCCGCCCATCTTCTTGTCGATCTCGGCGGCCATGGCGCGGTCGGGCAGGTCGAGATAGGCGTCGGCATCGGCGGCGGGCACCGACCAGACGATGGCGGAGCGCCAGCGCCCGTCCTCGCCCTGCAGCATCGGCAGGATCGCGAACGGACCCGTCGGGTAGAAGATTTCATAGGCCGTATTCTCGTGCCAGCGCTCGTGCCCGACCGTGATTACCAGGGCGACATGCTCATATTGCCAGCGCGCGAGCGGGATGTTCGCCGCCTCGCGGGTCGGCGACGCCCGGCCTTCGGCCCCGATCAGGAGCGGCGCGGTGAGGAGCCGGCCGTCGGTCAGCGCGACGCGGACGCTGCGATCGTCGCGGATCACCTCGCCCGGATGCGCGGGCATGACGAGGTTCACCTTGTCCGCCGCCCTCGCGCAGTCGCGCAGCGCCGCGCGCAGCTTGCGATTCTCGAACATGATGCCGAGCGGATCGTCGCCCGCCGGCGGGTTGAAGGCGATCCCGCCGGGCGCGAGGCCGTCGGTCACCCGGATCGCCTCGATCGGGCAGCCTTCGCCTGCCAGCGCGTCGGCCACGCCGATCGCTTCCAGCATCCGGAAGGAGGCGCTGGCGACCGCCGTCGCGCGGCCGTCATATTGCGGGGTGAGCTGCGTCTCCGGATCGGCGGGATCGACGACGATGCTGGAAAGGCCGTGCCGGTCCAGCGCGACGGCCAGCGTCAGGCCGACCAACCCGCCGCCGAGGATGATGACGTCCGCGCGCTCCATTTTGTCCCCGTAGCGATGCACGCGCGCAACGCCAAGCGCTTGACCCGCGAGTCCCCGAGGGCGCATGTTGGTTAAAGCGGGAACATTTGGGGCACGGCCATGGCCACAGCAGCACGCACCGCCCGCGCCGGACGCACCGGCCAGTGGCGGGAAGGCGCGGAACGGAGCGCACGCAAGGCGCTGAGAATCGCATCGGGCAGCGCGCTCGCGCTGGGTGCGGTTGCGGCCGCGCTGGCGCTCGCCACCTATACGCCGACCGATCCCTCGCTCAACACGGAGGCGGGTGGGCCGGTTCAGAACTGGATCGGCGGCCCGGGCGCCTGGACCGCCGACCTGCTCCTCACCCTGTTCGGCCCGATTTCGGCATTGCTCCTGCCGCTCGTGCTGCTGACCGGCATCCGGATTGCGGTCGCGGCGCCCCGGCGGCGCTGGAAACGGCTGCTCCTCCTCAGCATCCTCGGGCTGGCGCTGGCCGGCACGTCGGCGGCCCTGCTCGTCGCGGGTGCCGTGAACGGACTTCCTGCGGGCTGGGGCGGAGTCACCGGCCTCACCCTCTCCGGCCTGATCGAGCGCGGCCTCGGCGCGATCGGCGAGCCGGGCATCGTCGAGCCGTTCCGCGTGGTGCTCGTCGCTTTGCTGGCGCTCGGCGGCATCGTCCTCAGCTATGTCGGCCTCGGCCTCAGCCGGGAGGAGCGCGAATGGGTCGCCGCCCGCCGCCCGGACCTGCCCCGCATCCGCCCGGCGGGCACCGGCGCCTATGACGACGACGAGGACGGCGTCCCCGAGCCTGCCGAGCGCCCGGCCCGCCGCCAGGTGGTGCCGCCGCCCGAGCCGCGCACGCCGATCATCGCTGAGCCGGCGCGCGCGCCCGAGAAGAAGCGGCCCGCCCGCGAGCGCCAGCCTTCGCTCGCGCTGGGCGACAGCTTCACTTTGCCCTCGATCGACCTCCTCAGCCCCGCCCCGCCGCGGGTGAACGCAACGCTCGACAAAGCCAGCCTCGAGCGCAACGCGCGCTTGCTCGAGTCCGTGCTCGAGGATTTCTCGGTGAAGGGCGAGATCGTCGAAGTCCGCCCCGGCCCCGTGGTCACCATGTACGAGCTGGAGCCGGCGAGCGGCATCAAGGCGAGCCGCGTCATCTCCCTCGCCGACGACATCGCGCGCAACATGTCCGCTCTGTCCGCCCGCGTGGCGACCATTCCCGGGCGCAGCGTCATCGGCATCGAGCTCCCGAACGCCAAGCGCGAGATGGTCGTCCTGTCCGAGCTGATCGGCAGCCACGCCTTCGAGGACCAGGTGGCGCAGCTCCCCATCGTGCTCGGCAAGAACATCGCCGGCGATCCCGTCGTCGCCGATCTCGCGCCGATGCCGCATCTGCTCGTCGCCGGTACCACCGGATCGGGCAAGTCGGTCGGCCTCAACTGCATGATCCTGTCCCTGCTCTACCGGCTGACCCCCGAGCAGTGCAAAATGATCATGATCGACCCGAAGATGCTGGAACTCAGCATCTACGAGGACATCCCCCCCCTCCTCGCCCCGGTCGTGACCGAGCCCGCCAAGGCGATCCGCGCGCTCAAGTGGACCGTCGAGCAGATGGAGGAGCGCTACCGGATGATGGCGGGCGTCGGTGTGCGCCAGCTTTCCTCGTTCAACGCCAAGGTGCGCGAAGCCAAGATGAAGGGCCAGTCGCTCGGCCGCCGCGTGCAGACCGGATACGATACCGAAACCGGCCAGCCCCGCTACGAGATGGAGGAGCTCGATTACGAGGTCCTGCCGCAGATCGTCGTCATCGTCGACGAGCTCGCCGACCTGATGATGACCGCCGGCAAGGAGGTCGAATTCCTGATCCAGCGCCTCGCCCAGAAGGCGCGCGCGGCCGGCATCCACCTCATCATGGCGACGCAGCGCCCGTCGGTCGACGTCATCACCGGCGTCATCAAGGCGAACTTGCCCACGCGGATCAGCTTCGCCGTCACCTCCAAGATCGATTCGCGCACCATTCTCGGCGAGCAGGGCGCCGAGCAGCTCCTCGGCAAGGGCGACATGCTCTACATGCCCGGCGGCAAGCAGATCGCCCGCGTCCACGGCCCGTTCGTGTCCGACGAGGAGGTCCGCCTCGTCGCCGAACATTGGCGCGGCCAGGGCCATCCCGACTACATCCAGGCGGTGACCGAGGAGCCCGAGGACGGCGGCTACATGTTCGAAGGCCAGCCGGTCGGCGAGGACGATCCCGAAGCGCAGCTCTTCCGGAAAGCCGTCCAGACCGTCGCCGAAAGCCAGAAGGCCTCCACCTCCTACCTCCAGCGCCAGCTCCGCGTCGGCTACAACAACGCCGCCCGCCTCATCGAGCGGATGGAAAAGGAAGGCATCGTCTCAGTCCCCGACCACGTCGGCCGGCGCGAAGTGCTGGTCGATCCCGAGGGGCGGCCGCTGGGCTGAGAGCGGTCGCATGACCTTGCGAGCCTGAACGGTTCGGAACCGGCGGGTTCAGTGGGCATTCAAGGCGGCGACACCATATCCCCTCCCAAGTCTGAAACATTACGGAGATCATCCATGTTGCGTTTTCGCGCGCTCGCTCTTGCCGCCGCCCCGGTCGCGGCCGCCTTTGCCCTCGCGCCCGCGCCCGTCGCCGCGCAGGCCGCCAATGGGCTTTCGCAGGTCCAGCAGCATCTTCGCGCCGTCAACACAATGCAGGCGAATTTCAGCCAGACCGACCGCCGCGGGCGGACGCTGAGCGGCACCGTCTCGATCAAGCGGCCCGGCCGCGTGCGCTTCGACTACGGTCGGAACGCCGACATGCTGATCGTCGGCGACGGCAGCGCGCTCATCTTCTACGACGGCGCGGTGAACCAGACGAGCCGCTGGCCGATCAACGATTCGCCGCTCTCGGTGCTTCTCAACCCGAACCAGGACCTGTCGCGCTTTTCGCGTGTCACCCGCAACGATGCCCAGGTGCTGCTCGTGGAAGCGCGCGACCCGCGCCGCCGCGAGTTCGGCACGATCACCATCGCCTTCGCCAAGTCCGGCAGCGCGCCGGGCGGCCTGCTGCTGACCGGCTGGACGATGCTGGATGCGCAGAATGCCCGCACCACGGTCCGGCTCTCGAACCAGCGCTTCAACGTCGCGCTCGCCGACAGCCTCTTCCGCTTCACGCGGCCGCGCCGCGGCGGCCCGCGCGGCTGAGCCCGCGGCTGGTCCGGGCGACCTGCCGCAAAAGCGCCTGGAGACAATATGTCATTCATGCTCGCGACAGGTAGAATCGCCTAGACGAGAGGCTGCAATTGCGGATCCCCAGCCTGGGTTTCCCCCTGTTCCCTGGGCCGGGTTTCGCAATTCACCTCGCGTCACAACGCTTGGTTGGCCCTCGCTCCACGCCCCCGGAGCGGGGGCCTTTCCATGTCCGGCCAAGCCGCGCCGGCGGCGCCCGCATCGGCAGCCCCCGCATCGACAGCCAAGGCTCCCGGCGCTAGACGAACCCCATGTCCCCCAGCCTCAAGATCGCCTCCTGGAACATCAACTCCGTGCGCGCGCGCGCCGGGATCGTCGAGCAGTTCCTGGTCCAGGAATCGCCCGACATCCTCTGCCTCCAGGAGACCAAGGTCGTCGATTGCGACTTCCCGCTCGAGATGTTCCACCGCCTCGGCTACCTCCACACGATCCTGTGCGGCCAGCGCATGCACCACGGCGTCGCCATCCTCTCCCGGCTGCCGATGCGCGAGGACGACCGGCTCGACTGGCAGGCCAACGGCGAAGCGCGCCACGTCGGCGTGCGGCTCGAATGCGGAATCCGGCTGGAGAACGTCTACATACCCGCCGGCGGCGACGTTCCGGACCGCGAGGTCAATCCGAAGTTCGGGCAGAAGCTGGATTTCATCGCGCGCATGACCCGCTGGTCCGAGGCGCTCAAAGTCCCCACGATCCTCGTCGGCGACTTCAACGTCGCGCCGCTCGAATGCGACGTGTGGAGCCACAAGCAGCTCTTGAACGTCGTCAGCCACACGCCGATCGAAGTCGCGGCGCTGGACGGGCTCCGGCAGAGCGGCGATTGGGTCGATCTCGGCCGCCACTTCCACCCGGCGCCGGGGCGGCTCCACACCTGGTGGAGCTACCGCTCGCCCGACTGGACCAGGAACGACCGCGGGCGGCGGCTCGACCACATGTGGGCCACGAAGGACGTCGCCGCGCTTGCCGTCGAGCACCACGTCCACGAGCCCTGCCGCGGCTGGACACGCCCGTCCGACCACGTGCCGCTGGTGACCGAGTTCCGCATTTGAGCGACGACGCGGGTCCTTCGAGCCACTTGGGCGTCGCCCGCGCGATCGATGCGATGCGGCGCGGTTCGCCCGTGGCGATCGGCGGCGCCGCCTATCTGGCCGTCGAGACGGCGCAGGACGAGGCGCTCGCGCGGCTCGACGCGGCGGGTGCCGCCGACCTCCTCATCTCCGGACACCGTGCGGCGATCCTGAAGCTCGCCAATCAACGCGACGGCGTGCCGGCCGGGCCGGTGCGCGTCGAGCGGACGCCCTGGCTCGATCTTCCGGCCGCGCGCGACGTTGCCGACCCCGCGCGCGACCTCGCCTCGCCGCTCAAGGGGCCGTTTCGCACGGTGCGCCTCGACGATGCGAAAGGGGCCGAGGCGGCACTGACGCTGGCGCGGCTCGCCGGGCTGCTGCCCGCTTTGTTCGTCGGGAGCGACGCCTCGGCGGTGGCGGTGACGGCGGAAGAGGTGCGCAGCGCCGCGCGATCCGAATCGCTGCGGATCGTGTCGCGTGCCAAGCTTCCGACGCGGTTCGCCGAGCACGCGGAGATCGTCGCCTTTCGCGCGCTCGCCACCGGGTCCGAGCACGTCGCCCTGCTGATCGGCGAGCCGACGGGGGCGCCGCCGCTCGTCCGTCTCCACAGCGAATGTCTGACCGGCGACGTGTTCGGCTCGCTGAAATGCGATTGCGGGCCGCAGCTCGACGACGCGCTCGGCGCCATTGCCGCGTCCGGATGGGGCATCCTCCTCTACCTTCGCCAGGAAGGGCGCGGCATCGGCCTTGCCAACAAGCTTCGCGCTTACGCGCTGCAGGACCAGGGCTTCGACACGGTCGATGCGAATCTGCGCATCGGCTTCGGCGACGACGAGCGCGACTATGCCGTCGCGGCGCGGATGCTCGATGCGCTGAGGCAGGCGCGCGTGCGCCTTCTCACCAACAATCCGAAGAAGGTGGACGGCCTTACCGCTGAGGGGATCGAGGTGGCCGAGCGGGTGCCGCTCCGGAGCGGCCTCAACCCGCACAACGAAGCCTATCTCAAGACCAAACGCATCAGGAGCGGTCACCAGCTCTGAGGCCGATCATCTCGGCCACCTCGTCGAAGCTCTCGGCGACGCGGCGGACGCCGAGGGCGCGCAGGCGGTCGGCATGGCCGGGGAGGCAGTGGGTGCCGGCGGAAAGGCCGATCACCTCGGCGCCCGACGCGAGGGCGCCCTGAACGCCGACCGGCGAATCCTCGACGATGACGACCCGCTCGATCGGCACGGCCATTGCCTTCGCCGCGTGGAGATAAAGGTCCGGCGCCGGCTTGCCGCGCGCGACATGCTCGGCACCGCTGAAGATCCGCCCCTCGAATTGGTGCAGGAGGCCGAGATGGCGCAGGTGAGTCTCGATCCAGTGGGTGGAGCTGGACGAAGCGACGGCGCGCGGCAGATCGGGCGGCAGGCCCTGGACAAAGGCGACCGCGCCGGCGACCGCCTCCAGCCCCTCGGCAAGAACGCGGCGGTCTTCCGCTTCGCGAGCTTCGTGAAAGTCATCCCAGAGGGGGCGGCTTATCCATTTCTCGATGGCCGCAAGGAAGTCCGGCCCGCTCAGGCCCATGAAGTGAGTCATCGACTCTTCGGCGGAGGTCGGATGGCCCCTGGCGGTCAGATAGTCGGCGATCTGGGCATTGCCGGCATATTCGCTTTCGAGAAGGACGCCGTCGAAATCGAGGATAAGGCCGCCGTATTTCAGCGCCGTTCTCCGAACAGCGCAGTGCCGACGCGAACGTGGGTGGCGCCGATCGTGACCGCCGTCTCGTAATCGCCGGACATGCCCATGCTGAGGCCGGGGAGGCCGTGGCGCCGGGCGAGCTTGGCGAGCAGGGCGAAATAGGGCGCCGGCTCGACCTCGGCGGGCGGGATGCACATCAGGCCGGCGACGGGGAGCCCGGCAGCTCGTGCCTGTTCGACGAGGGCGGGAAGTTCGGCGGGGGTGCAGCCGCCTTTTTGCGGCTCCTCACCGACATTGACCTGGAGGAAGCAGGCGGGGCGGCGGCCCGTCTTCTCCATCGCCCTGCCGAGCGCTTCGACGAGGGAAGGGCGGTCGACGGAATGGATCGCATCGAACAGGAGGACGGCTTCTTCGGCCTTGTTCGATTGGAGCTGCCCGATGAGGTGGAGTTCGACACCGTCATAGGCGGCGCGGAGCTCCGGCCATTTGGCCTCGGCCTCCTGCACGCGGTTCTCGCCGAAGACGCGGTGGCCGGCGTCGAGGAGCGGGCGGATGGCGTCCGCATCGTGGGTCTTGGAAACGGCGACGAGCGTCACCTCCTCCGGGCGGCGCCGCGCCAGCGATGCGGCGCGCGCGATGCGGTCCAATACTTGCTGCAGCCTCGAAGATGCGTCGCTCATCGCGGCTGCTATAGGAAGCGCGATGGACCCGTGCCAGCCTCTCCCGCGCCTTTGGCTGATGACCGACGAAAGGCTCGGCAAGGGACTGACGGCCGCGGTGGAGCGGTTGCCGCCCGGAGCGGGGATCGTGTTCCGGCACTACCGGACGGAGACCCGCTTTCGGCGGCGTTTGTTCGATGACCTGCGAGCGAGGCGCGGTGACCTGCTGATCCTGCTCGCGGGCCCGGACGAGGAGGCGCATGCCTGGCACGCAGATGGGAGCCACGGCTGCGGAGCGGGTGCCGGACTGCGGACGGCACCGGTGCACGACATGGCGGAGCTGCGGCAGGCGCAGAATGCCCGCGCGGCGGCCGTGTTCGTCTCGCCGGTCTTTGCGACTCGCAGCCATCCGGGGGCACCGGTGCTCGGCGCGGCAGGCTTTGAGGCGCTCGCGGCTGAAGCGCGGGTGCCCGCGATTGCGCTCGGCGGGATGAATGCGGAGCGATTCGGCTTGCTGAAGAGCGCTTACGGCTGGGCAGGGATCGATGCCTGGCTCGATTCAGGTTGAAGCCGCACGGCTATGAGGCCGCACATCGATCCGAGCAGAACTGAAGAAACGCCCCCCGCTTAGAAGCGGAAGGCGGTGCCGATGTAGACGGCCTGGCTGTCGCGGCGCTGGTCGGTGGCGACCGTCTCGAGGCGATCGCGGGCGATCCGGTAGCGGACGCCGCCGGTCACGTCGACGTTGCGGGCGATCGAATAGGAGCCGCCGACGTCGACCGCATAGGCCTCGTCCTCGGCCACGACCCGCTGCCGGCCTTCGGTCTGCTCGGCCGACGCCTGGACGCGGGCGGTGACGCGCTGGTTGGCGCGGTAGCTCATGCCGACCTGCGCCGAGGCGCGGCGGCCGGTGACGACGCCGTCGCGGCTCTCGGCGACGTCGCCCGAGATCGCGAAGCGGCGCCAGCCGACGGAGGCACCCAGATTGTAGGAAGCGGGCGTGATCGCCGTGATCGGAGTCGCCGATGCCGTCTGGACCCGGCTCGCGGCGGCGGCGGTGGTCGGCGCGGCGGCGCGGGCGCGGACCGCGACCTGCACGGGGCGGCGGCGCTCGGCGGTGGTCATGGCCGGCGTGAAGCGGAAACGCGGAGTCGCATTGGCCCGGCGGGCGAGCGCGGCGGCGAGGCGGGGATCGGCGACGGCCGGCGTGAAGGAGCCCGAGGGGGCGCCGCGCAGCGAGGGGGCGGACCGGCTCGTTTGGGCCGTCGCGGGCGCGAGCATCAGCGAAGCCGCGACGACCGCGACTCCCGCTACTGCTGCAATGCCCCCGCTACGCTTCACGGTCTCATCTCCAAAGCTGCCACGGATGTAGTCGGCGCTGCCCGGCTTGCCTAGCGCACGCGCATCGGTGCGGAGCCGAATCGTCTCGACATGTTGCACCCAGTCCACATGCGACATCGCTGCTGCATCCTCGGCCGGCTGGCATTTCGACTCGCCGCACCGCCCCTTCGCCCTCCGAGAGACGGCTTGCCGCACGCGCGGCTCACTCTATAACGGCGAGCGAAGCGTTCAGTTTCTAAGGACATCCTATGCCCCGCTCTTTCTCCCTCGCCCTGGCCGCCGCCGGCGCCCTCAGCCTCGCCGGCTGCCAGTTCGTCCGGGACGACATCAACCGCACGCTCGGCAATGCGCCCGAGGATCGCGGCCGCGCCGCCGATCTCGCCGCCAGCCGCACCACCACGATCGGCGTCAACGCCTATCTCTGGCAGGCCGCGCTCGACACGCTTTCCTTCGCGCCGCTCGCCCAGGCCGATTCGAACGGCGGCGTGATCGTGACGGACTGGTACGCGAATCCGAACACGCCGGCCGAGCGCGTGAAGCTCACCGTCACCATCCTCGACGCCGACCTGCGCGCCGATGCGCTGCGCGTCGCCGCCTCGCGCCAGACGCTGCAGGGCAGCCAGTGGCTCGAAGCGCCGGTCACCGCCGCCACCGTGCAGCGGCTGGAGGAGATCATCCTCACCCGCGCCCGCGACCTGCGCCGGGCCGCCAGCATCCGCTAAGCCCTTCGATAAAGGCCAGTAATGCGCTTCAATCCGCAGACGGCCGACGCGCACTGGCAGAAGACCTGGGAGGAAAGCGGCACCTTCCGCGCCTCCGACGACAGCGCGCGTCCCAAGGCCTATATCCTCGAGATGTTCCCCTATCCTTCGGGGCGCATCCACATGGGCCACGTTCGCAACTATACGATGGGCGACGTCCTCGCCCGCTACAAGCGGATGACGGGCCACAACGTGCTCCACCCGATGGGCTGGGACGCCTTCGGGATGCCGGCCGAGAATGCGGCGATGGCGAAGAAGGTCCATCCGGGTGAATGGACCTGGGCGAACATCGAGACGATGAAGGCGCAATTGAAGCGCCTCGGCTTCGCGCTCGACTGGAGCCGCGAGCTCGCCACCTGCGATCCGCTTTACTACGGGCACGAGCAGGCGCTGTTCCTCGACCTCTACGAAGCCGGTTTGGTCTACAGGAAGGACAGCGAGGTCAATTGGGACCCGGTCGACATGACCGTGCTCGCCAACGAGCAGGTGATCGATGGGCGCGGCTGGCGCTCAGGCGCCCTGGTGGAGCGGCGCAAGCTCAGCCAGTGGTTTTTGAAGATCACCGACTTCGCCGAGGAGTTGCTCGAGGGTCTGGCCACTCTCGACAAATGGCCGGACAAGGTGCGGCTGATGCAGGAAAACTGGATCGGCCGGAGCCAGGGGCTCAGCTTCCGGTTCGCTTTCCCGGAGCCGGTGCAGCTGAGCCGTCCTTCGACAAGCTCAGGACTAGCGGAGGAGGGAGGTTCCAACCCAGGTGGCAGCGAGACCCCCGCCGCCGCTAGGGCTGAGCCTGTCGAAGCCCGGTTTCTCGAAGTCTACACCACCCGCCCCGACACGATCTTCGGCGCGAGCTTCACCGCGATCTCACCCGATCATCCGATCGCGCTGGCGCTCGCCGAAAGGGATCCCGCGCTCGCCGCCTTCATTGCCGAGTGCAAGCGCGGCGGCACCACCGCGGCCGAGCTCGAGACGGCGGAGAAGAAGGGCTACGACACCGGCTGCACGGTCGCCCACCCGCTCGATCCCGCGTGGAAACTACCGCTCTGGGTCGCGAACTTCGTGCTGATGGATTACGGCACCGGCGCCATCTTCGGCGTGCCCGGCCACGACCAGCGCGACTTCGAATTCGCAACCAAATACGGCCTGCCGATCCGCCGCGTCGTCGCCTCCTCTCTGGACGCGGCCGATGAACCGGTCGCCGGCGAGGCGGACAGCGGCGGCGGCACCATCGTCAACTCGCGCTTTCTAGACGGCCTCTCGGTGGACGAGGCCAAGGCGGAAGTCGTCCGCCGCGCCGAAGCGGAAGGCTGGGGCCAGGGCACTACGGTCTGGCGCCTGCGTGATTGGGGCGTTTCGCGCCAGCGTTACTGGGGGACGCCGATTCCGATCGTCCATTGCGGCAACTGCGGCGCCGTGCCGGTGCCGCGCGAGCAGCTCCCGATCGTCCTTCCCGACGACGTCAGCTTCGACATTCCGGGCAATCCGCTGAACCGCCACCCGACGTGGAGCAAGGCGGACTGCCCCAAGTGCGGCGGCGCGGCGCGGCGCGAGACGGACACGCTCGACACGTTCGTCGACAGCTCCTGGTACTTCATCCGCTTCGCCAGCCAGCCGGCGGACAAGCCGTTCGACAAGGCCGTCGCGGAGAGCTGGCTTCCCGTCGATCAATATATCGGCGGCGTCGAGCACGCGATCCTCCACCTCCTCTACGCCCGCTTCTGGACTCGCGCGCTGAAGCGCATCGGCCGCCTCGACGTCGCCGAGCCCTTCCAGGGCCTGTTCACGCAAGGCATGGTCACCCACGCCAGCTTCTTCCAGGTCCCCGAGGGCGAAGAGCGGCCGGTCTATTTCGAGCCCTCCGAGGTCGGCCGCCGGAGCGACGGCAGCCATTATCTGCTCGCCACCGAAGCGCCAGTGAAGGTTGGCCGGCTCGAGAAGATGTCGAAATCGAAGAAGAACACCGTCGATCCCGACGTCATCGTCGACCAGTATGGCGCGGACGCGGTGCGCTGGTTCATGCTTTCCGATTCGCCGCCGGAGCGCGACCTCGACTGGTCGGAAGCCGGGATCGAGGGCGCCTGGCGCTTCGTCCGGCGCCTGTGGCGGCTCGCGACGGAGCTGGAAGGCGGCGAGGGCGGCGGCGAAGACCGGGCGCTGAAGCGCAAGCTCCACCAGACCATCGCCGCCGTCGGCAAGGCGATCGAAGCGCTTGCGTTCAACAAAGCGGTTGCTGCGCTCTACGAGCTCGCCAACGCGGTGGAAAAGGCACAGCCTTCCGCCGACCGCGCAGATGCGGTGCGGACCATGCTCCGGCTCGTCGCCCCGATGGTCCCGCATGTCGCAGAGGAGGCGTGGCAGTCGCTTGGAGGCGTAGGCCTGATCGCCGACGCTCCGTGGCCCGAGGCCGACCCGGCGCTGCTCGTCGAGGACGAAGTGACGATCGCCGTCCAGGTCAACGGCAAGCTCCGCGACACGCTCACCGCGCCCAAGGGCACGCCGCGCGAGGCGCTCGAGGAGATGGCGCTGGCATCGGAAAAAATCGCCCGAATCCTCGAAGGCAAGACGCCCCGCAAGGTCATCGTCGTCCCCGACCGCCTCGTGAACGTCGTCGCATGACGTTCGGCCCGACAACCGCTAGCCCTGAGCCTGTCGAAGGGCGGATTGCAGCGCGGGGACCCCGGGCTTCGACAGGCTCAGCCCTAGCGGCAGTGGGTTTGCTGGTGGCCTCCCTCACCCTCTCCGGCTGCGGCCTGCGCCCGCTCTACCAGGGCGGCGGGCAGGGGCAGGTCGCGCAGTCGCTCCGCTCGGTCGCCGTGGGCCCGATCGGCGGCCGTGCCGGGTGGCTGGTCAGGACCGCGCTTGTCGACCGGCTGCAGGCGCCCGAAGGCGGCGAGGTGCGCTACCGGCTCGAGGTCGAACTCGACGACCAGATCACCGGCTTCGGCATCCGCTCCGACGATGCGGTGACACGCGAGCGCCGGACGCTGCGTGCCCGCTACCGGCTGATCGATGCGTCCGTCGGCACGGTCCTGATCGACGCCACGGCGGGCTCGGACGCCGGCATCGACGTGGTCAGCTCCGAATATGCAACGGTCGCGGCCGAGCAGACCGCGCTCGAACGCCTCAGCCGCGAGATCGCCGACCAGATCGTCAGCCGCCTCGCCCTCTACGCCGCCCGCTCGGGTCAGCCGCAGCCCCAGCCCCAGCCCCAGCCGCGGCCGTGAAGGCGAACCGACCACAGGTCGAGCGCGCGCTCAAGTCGCCGGGCGAGACGCTCTTTTTCCTCTTCTACGGGCCGGACGAGGCCGGGTCGCAATCGCTGGTGAAGCAGCTCGCCGCCGCCATGGGCGCAGGCGCGGAGCGGGTCGATCTCAGCGGCAGCGAACTCAAGAATGATCCGGCGCGTCTCGCCGACGAAGCGGCGTCGATTTCGCTGTTCGGCGACGCCCGCTACATCGTCGTCGAACCGGCGGGGGACGAGGTCCTGCCCGCCATCGAGGCGCTGACCGAGGCGCCCGCGGCGGGCAATCCGGTCGTGCTGGTCGCCGGCGCGCTCAAGCCGACGTCCAAGCTCGTCAAGCTCGCCCTAGCCCACCCGACCGCCATGGCGCTGGCGAGCTACGTCCCGGAAGGCCGCGACGCCGAGCGGCTCGTCGGCGAGATGGCGCGGGCGCAAGGCCTGATCGTCCGCCCCGACCTCGCCCGCCGCATCGCCGACAGTTGCGCCGGCAACCGCGCCATCGTCGAGCAGGAGCTCAAGAAGCTCGCTTTGTACGTGGACGCCGCACCCGAAGCGCCGCGCGAGCTGGACCATGACGCCATCGACGCGGTCGGCGCCGCGGCGGAAGAGGGGGATCTGACCCGCCTGGTCGACAGCGTCGGCTCGGGCAACAGCGACCTCCTCCGCGCCGAGCTGGTGCGCCTCAAGAGCGAAGGCATCGAAGGCATTCCGCTGATCCGCGCCGTGCTCCGCCGCATGACGCTGCTGACCAAGCTTCGCACGGAGGTGGACGCCGGCGCGAACGTGGGCAGCGTCATGGCGTCACCAGCCGCTAAAGCGATATTCTGGAAGGAAAAAGACGCCGTCGCCGGCCAGCTCGGCCGCTGGCGCTCCGATCTTCTTGCGAAGAGCATGGGACGGCTGCTGGAGGCCGAGCGCCAGGTGAAATCGTCGGGCGGACTGGGGCCGCTCGCGGTGGACGAAGAGCTGTTCGCGATCTGCCGGCAAGCGGCGCGGCTAAGGTAGGGCTGCCGAACGGGGAGCGACTTCCAGGAGAGGCTTGGAAACACACACCCCGCCAGGGCTGAGCTTGTCGAAGCCCGATTCGACAGAGCACTGCAATCCGCCCTTCGACAAGCTCAGGGCTGGCGGAAGTAGGTGGTCACGCCGCAGAATGGGGAGCGGCTGCCACCCGTCTCCCGGAAACACACCCCGCTAGGGCTGAGCTTGTCGAAGCCCGGTTCGACAGAGCACTGCAATCCGCCCTTCGACAAGCCAAGGGCTGGCGGAAGTAGGTGGTCACGCCGCAGAATGGGGAGCGGCTGCCACCCGTCTCCCGGAAACATACCCCGCTAGGGCTGAGCTTGTCGAAGCCCGATTCGACAGAGCACTGCAATCCGCCCTTCGACAAGCTCAGGGCCAGCGGGAGTGGGTGGCCACCAGATGCTGCCTAATCACAGGCAGCGGCAACGCGCGTCAGATCTTCTCGCCGCTCAGCCGCTGGCAGATCATGTCGAGCTGATCGAGGGTCGAATAACCGAGCGCCACCGTTCCGCCCTTGGGCGTGTGCTTGATCTCGACCTTGAGGCCGAGCATGTCGCCGAGCTGGCGCTCGAGCGCGGCGACGTCGGCATTGCCGCCTTTATACTCGATGGGGCCGAGCTTGAGCTGGCGCGGGCGGCCGCCGCGGACGAGCTTCTCGGTCTCGCGCACCGACAGGCCGCGCTTCACCACTTCCTCTGCGAGCGCTTCGGGATCGTCGGCGGGGATCAGCGCCCGGGCGTGGCCCATGCTGAGCTTGCCTTCGCCGACGAGATCCTGCACTCCTTCCGGAAGATCAAGCAATCTCAACAGGTTAGCGACGTGGCTTCGCGATTTGTGGACCAGGCGGCCGAGCTCTTCCTGGGTGTGGCCGTACTCCTCGACGAGGCGCTTATAGCCCTGCGCTTCCTCGATCGCGTTCAGATCCTGGCGCTGGATGTTCTCGATCAGCGCGACTTCGAGCGTTTCCGTGTCGTCGAAATCGCGGACGATGGCGGGAATTTCATGGAGCCGCGCCTTTTGCGCCGCGCGCCAGCGCCGCTCGCCGGCGACGATCTGATAGCGGTTGTTGTGCGGCCGGACGACGATGGGCTGGATGACGCCGCGAGCCTTGATCGACTCGGCGAGTTCGAGGAGCGCTTCCTCCTTGAACACGCGGCGGGGCTGGGCGGGGTGCGGCTCGATGCTGGCCACGGCGATCATCTGGATACCGCCTCGCGCGCTCGCGGCGGCCGCGGCGTCGACTGGCGCTTCCTGGGCAACTTCACCGAGTAGTGATGACAGGCCGCGGCCGAGGCCGGAGGGGCGGCGGCGTGCAGCGGGCGCGTCCTCGCTCATGCCGCTTGTGCCGGTGCGGGCTTGGGCAGGCGTCCGATCAGCTCCCGGGCGAGCGCCATATAGGCCTCGGAGCCTGGGCAGCGATGATCGTAGATGAGCGCCGGCACGCCGTGGCTCGGCGCTTCGGAAAGCCGGACGTTGCGCGGAATCACTGTTTCGAAGACGACCCTGCCGAGGCAGGCGCGAACATCGTCGGCAACCTGCGTCGACAGGCGGTTGCGGCGATCGAACATGGTGAGTGCGACGCCGAGGATGGAGAGGCCCTGGTTGAAGCGCGCCCGGATGCGCTCGATCGTCTGGAGGAGTTGGCTGAGACCCTCGAGCGCGAAGAATTCGGTCTGGAGCGGCACCAGGATCTGGCGGGCGGCGACGAGCGCGTTCACCGTGAGGAGCCCGAGCGACGGCGGACAATCGATCAGGCAGATGTCCCAGCGGCCGGGCGCCACGGCGTTGAACGCGTCGTCGAGCAGGTGCGTGCGGCGATCGAAATCGATGAGTTCGATCTCGGCACCGGAAAGATCGACGGTGGCCGGGATGAGTTCCAGCCGCGGCACGCGCGTCGCAACGACCGCTTCCTCGACGCTGCACTGGCCCGTGAGAAGCTCGTAGCTGGACCGGTCGCGCTGATCCTGGGTGACGCCCAGGCCCGTGGAAGCATTGCCCTGCGGATCGAGATCGATCAGCAGCACCTTCCACCCGGTCGCCGCGAGCGCTGTGGCGAGGTTGATCGCCGTCGTGGTCTTCCCGACGCCGCCTTTCTGATTGGCCACTGCGATCCGGATCAACTCTTCTTCCTTCTCACCCCCTCGGCCACGATGATCCCGGCATCGGGATCGGTGAGGCTCGGTTCGATGCGGAAGTCACCCTGCCACGATGTCAGCGCCGCATCCAGTTCGGAACGAGCATTGCGGCCCTTGGGAAGGATCCAACGTGTCTTATTTGTGGAAAATCGGCTTCCGAGGTCCAAAAGCTTCGGCAGCGGTGCGAATGCGCGGGCGCTGATCACGTCGAAGAGGCGCCGGTCGATCCGCTCGACCTTGCGGCCGATGATCTCCGTTTTGGCCGAGACGCCAAGCAGAGCTGCGGCGCGGGCGAGAAAATCGACGCGCAACCTGCGCTCCTCGATCAATGTCACGTTTCCGGGGTGAAGCGCCGCGACGATGAGTCCGGGGAAGCCTGCCCCTGTCCCGAGGTCGACCCACGGCGCATGTGGTGAGGGCGCCCACCGAAGAAGCTGCGCAGAGTCGACGATGTGGCGCTGCCAGAGCTGATCGAGCGTGATCCGTGACACGAGATTCTGGATTTGGTTCTCTTCTCGAAGCAGGCGCTCGAACTCGTCAAGGCGGGCCAATGTTTCACGTGGAACATCGAACGCCTGCTCGAGCCAGGACCTTGCCTCGTCCTCCCTCATCAGGCCGCCTTGCGGCGCGCGTGAACAAGAATTGCGCTGAGCGCCGCCGGGGTGACTCCGCGGATGCGTGACGCCGCTCCGAGTGTCGCCGGGCGGGCCGCCGACAGGCGCTCCACCATCTCCGCCGAAAGGCCGCCTACCCTGCGGTAATCGAGGTCCGTCGGCAGGCGCACGGCGTCGTCGGAGCGGAGCCGCGCAACCCCGCTGGCCTGCCGCTGCACGTAGGGCGCGTACCTTTGGTCCTGAACGGCCTCATCGACCAGTCGGGCGGAGCAACCCGCCAGCGACGGCACGACCCGGCACAGGGTTGCCGCGTCAAGCTCCGGGAAGCGCAGCCATTCGGAGAGCGGCCGTTTAACGCCATCGTCACGCACGCCGGCGCCCGCATCCTGGAGCTCGCTCGCGGAGCAGGGGAGGGCGAGGAGGTCGTCGATCCATGCGCGCTCCGCTTCTGCTGCTTCAAAGTGGGCGCGTCGCTCGGGGCCCACGCAGCCAGCCGCGATGGCGAGCGGGGTCAGCCGCGCCTCGGCGTTGTCGGCGCGGAGGCGCAGGCGATATTCGGCACGGGCAGTGAGCATGCGGTACGGCTCGGTGACGCCCTGCAGGACCAGGTCGTCGACCATGACCCCGATGTAGCTCTCCGCGCGATCGAGGATGACCGGCGCCTTGCCGCCTGCCCAGGCGGCGGCATTGAGGCCGGCCAGAAGGCCCTGAGCAGCGGCCTCTTCGTAGCCGGTGGTGCCGTTGATCTGGCCTGCAAGGTAGAGGCCTTGGACATCCCGCACCCCCAGAGTGGGTTCGAGGATGCGCGGATCGACATGGTCATACTCGACCGCATAGCCGGGCTGAAGGATCTCGGCCCGCTCCAGACCGGCCATCGAGCGGACCATCTCAAGCTGGACGTCCTCCGGAAGCGAGGTGGAGATGCCGTTAGGGTAGACGGTCGGGTCGTCGAGCCCTTCCGGCTCCAGGAACACCTGATGGCCGTCTCGGTCGCCGAAGCGGTGGACCTTGTCCTCGATCGACGGGCAGTAGCGCGGGCCGACGCCGCTGATCTCGCCGGCGAAAAGAGGCGAGCGATCCAGCGAAGCGCGGATGATCTCGTGGGTGCGCACGTTTGTGCGCGTGATGGCGCAGAAGAGCTGCGGCGCCGTGCGGCCCTCGCTCATCGGCGACATGGTCCACTCGCCGCCGTCCGACTCCTGCCGATCCAGCGACGCCCAGTCGATCGTGCGTCCGTCGAGGCGGGGCGGCGTACCCGTCTTGAGCCGGGCGAGGGGAAGCTCCAGCGCCCTGAGCTGGCCCGCGAGTTCCGTCGCCGCCCGCTCGCCGACGCGGCCTCCCGCACAGCTCGTCATCCCGAAGTGGAGCTTGCCACCGAGGAATGTTCCGGTCGCCAGCACCACCGCCTTCGCCGCCAGCGGGCGGCCGCTGACGTTGACGCCGCAGATTCGGCGGCGCTCGAGCATCAACGATTCCGCTTCGCCTTCGACGACGGTCAAGCCGCCTTGCGCCTGCACCATCTCCTGCACCGCGGCGCGAAAAAGCTTCCGGTCGGCCTGGACGCGTGGGCCGCGTACGGCAGCGCCCTTGCTGGCGTTGAGCATCCGGAAGTGAATGCCGGCCCGGTCGGCAGCACGCGCGATAAGGCCGTCGAACGCATCGACTTCGCGGACGAGGTGCCCCTTGCCGAGCCCGCCGATTGCAGGATTGCACGACATCGCGCCGATCTGTTGGCGCGAGAAGGTCACCAGGGCGACCGACGCACCCATCCGCGCCGCGGCGCAGGCGGCCTCCGTTCCGGCGTGGCCGCCGCCGATCACGACGATGTCGAACATTTCACTCACCGGGAGGATGTATGGCCATGTTCCACGTGGAACAACCTACTTCCCGACGCAGAAGCGGCCAAACAGCGCATCCAGCATATCCTCGACGCCTGCCCGCCCCGTAATCCGGTCGAGCGCCACTCGTGCGCCTCGCAATGCTTCTGCGGCGACGAGCAAATCGGATGTTTCTCCGGCGGCCCCCAGGCAGGCCGCGCCTTCGCCAAGAAGGCCACGATGACGCGCATTGAGAGCGACTTCGCCTTCGCCCGGCAGCAGCAGGCGCGATCGCCGGGTGAGAGTCCGGACCAGCGCGTCGAGGCCGGCGCCCGTCACGGCGGATACGGCAATGTCCGAAAGCGGATGGGCCGGCACGAGGTCCGCCTTCGAATGGACAATGATCGCCCCGTACGGAGCGTCGTCCGGCGCGCCCAGCCAGAGGACGATGTCCGCGGCTTCCACGGCTTGGCGCGCGCGCGCGACGCCGATCACTTCAACCGGATCATCGCTCTCGCGCAGCCCCGCCGTATCGGTCAGCAGGAAGGCGACGCCGCCGATCGCTGTCGGTGCTTCGACCACATCGCGTGTCGTCCCGGCGACATCGGACGTGATTGCCGCTTCCCTGCCCGCCAAAGCGTTCATAAGGCTCGACTTACCGGCATTGGGGGGGCCGGCGATCGCGACGCGCAGCCCGTCCCTGAGGCGCTCGGCCGGCGCCAGCGCAAGAGCGGCATTCATCTCGGCCGAGACACTGGCGAGCCGCTCAGGCCAGCCCCCCGGTAGCTCCTCCCCCACATCCCCTTCGTCGCCGAAGTCCAGCGCTGCTTCCAGCTCCGCGGCGAGACCCACGATCTTGCTCCGCCAGCCCTCCACGTTCCGGCTGAGCGCGCCGCCGGCGAGCAGCTGGGCCGCGCGGCGCTGCGCCTGGGTTTCGGCCGCGAGCAGATCGGCCAGTCCCTCCGCTTCCGCGAGGTCGATCCGGCCGTTCTCGAAGGCACGGCGGGTGAATTCGCCCGGCTCCGCCTCGCGCAGCCCCTCGATCTCGCCGAGCGCGCGAAGCACTGACGCCACGACCGCGCGGCCGCCGTGGAGGTGGAGCTCGGCAAGGTCCTCGCCCGTCGCGTTGTTCGGACCGGGGAAGCGGATCGCGACGGCGCGGTCGAGCACCTCGCCACCGCTCCTGACCGTCACCAGCGCCGCCTTGCGCGGCTCGGGGAGCCGTCCCGCCAGCGCCTGGAGGGCGGCGTCCGCCCGCCCGCCGCTGATCCGCACGATCGCGATCGCCGCCGGCGGAGCGCCCGAGGACAGGGCGTATATCGTCTCCGTCACCGCGTTCCCGAGCCGCCCCCGCCGCCGCCCATGCCGTCCAGCATCTGGCGCCACATGGAAAGGCCGGCCTCGCTCATCGGGCCCCAGCTCTTCATCATGTCGGCGAACATCTCGGGGGAGGCGCCATCGGCGACCACGCTCTTCATCTTGTCGATATAGATGTCGTGGACGGGCGTCAGATCGGGCAGGCCCATGAAGCGACGGGCCTCCTCGGGCGTGCAGTCGATGTCGATTGTGACTTTCATGGCGTCTCCTCTCACGCCGCTCTATAGGCGCGTTCGCCCTTGGAGAGGAGTGCATGATGATCGAGATCGAGACGCTGGACGGTTCGGCAAGCTTCAGCGCCTATCTGGCGGAGCCCGACGGCAGCCCGCGCGGCGCCATCGTCGTCATCCAGGAGATTTTCGGCGTCAACGAAGGCATACGCCGCAAGTGCGACCGTTGGGCGGCGCTCGGCTATCTCGCGCTCGCGCCGGATCTCTTCTGGCGCCTCGAGCCGGGCGTCGAACTCGATCCGGACGTCGAGCCCGAGTTCAGGCAGGCGCTGGGTCTCATGGGCCGCTTCGACCAGGATCAGGGCATCGCCGACATCGAAGCCGCCATCCGCGCCGCGCGCAGGCGGCTCGGCGAGGCCGGAAAGGTCGGCTGCGTCGGCTACTGCCTCGGCGGCCGGCTCGCTTACATGACCGCCGCACGGACCGACGTCGACGCCAGCGTCGGCTATTACGCCGTCGGACTCGACTCGCTGCTCCACGAGAAGAATGCGATATCCAACCCGCTCCTCCTCCACATCGCCGGCGCCGACGGCTTCGTGCCGCCCGAAACTCAGGCGAAGATGCACGAGGCGCTGGACGATCATCCGCGTGTGACGCTGTTCGATTATCCCGGCGAGGACCATGGCTTCGCGGCGGAGATGGGGAAGAGGCGGAGCGAGGAGGCGGCAAGCCTCGCGGATTCGCGGACCGAGGCCTTCTTCGAGGAGCATATTGGGTGATGAGAAGGGGCCCGTCGTCCCGGCGGAGGCCGGGACCTCAGAGGGTGAAGGGCTCGTCGGCGTGTGCAGGGCGCCCTCCAGTGGCTCCTGCGCTCTTCACCCGCTGAGATCCCGGCCTCCGCCGGGATGACGATCTGGAGATAACAACCTCATGACTGACGCCTACGCCATCCAGATTGCCCGCACCGGCGGACCCGAAGTGCTCGAGCTGCGGGAGATCGCAGTGCCGCAGCTCCGGGCCGGCGAATTGCTCGTGCGCCACGAGGCGGTAGGGCTGAACTTCATCGACACCTACCACCGGAGCGGGCTGTATCCGGTCACGCTCCCCTCGGGGATCGGGAACGAGGCCGCGGGTGTGGTCGAGGCGGTGGGCGAGGGAGTGAGCGGCTTCGCGGCCGGCGACCGCGTCGGCTATTTCACAGGGCCGCTCGGCGCCTATGCCAGCCACCGCGCGGTCGCGGCCGAGCGGCTGGTGACGCTGCCCGGAGCAATTTCCTTCGAAGAAGCGGCCGCGCTGATGCTGAAAGGCGCGACGGCCGAGTATCTGATCGAGCGGTGCGCGCGGGTGGAGGCTGGGCAGGCGGTGCTGGTTCATGCGGCGGCGGGCGGCGTGGGATCGATCCTGGTGCCGTGGCTGAAGGCGCTCGGGGCGACGGTGATCGCTCACGCCGGGAACGCGGAGAAGGCGGCGACCGCTCGCGAACTGGGAGCCGATCATGCGCTGTCGTGCCCGTTGGACGCCCTTGCTGGCGCAGTTCGGGTGCTGACCGGAGGAGAGGGCGTTCACGTCGTCCTCGACGGCGTCGGAGCGGCGAGCTGGCCGGCATCGCTCGCCAGCGTGGCGCGGCGGGGGCTGATCGTGAGCTACGGCAATGCGTCGGGGCCGGTGCCGCCATTCACGGCGCTCGACCTGACCCGCGCCGGCTCGATCTTCGTCACCCGGCCGACGCTGGGCGACTATGCGACCACGCCGGGTGAGATGCGCGCCTGCGCGGCGCGGCTGTTCGAGATGGTGGCGAACGGCGTGGTGAAGGCACGCATCGGCGCCCGCTTCCCGCTCCGTGAAGCCGCCGAGGCGCACCAGGCGATCGAGTCCCGCGCGACGACGGGCTCAACGGTACTGATTCCTTAAAAAGCGGGCGCCCGCTGGCGCTACGAGTTCATCGAGGCGAAGAAGTCTTCGTTGGTCTTGCTGTCCTTCATCTTGTCGAGAAGGAACTGCATCGCGTCGACCGTGCCCATCTGCATGAGGATGCGGCGGAGGACCCACATCTTGGAAAGCGTCGCCTGGTCGACGAGCAGCTCTTCCTTGCGGGTGCCGGACTTGCCGACGTCCAGCGACGGGAAGATGCGCTTGTCGGCGACCTTGCGGTCGAGGACGATCTCCGAGTTGCCGGTGCCCTTGAACTCTTCGAAGATGACTTCGTCCATCTTAGAGCCCGTGTCGATCAGCGCGGTGGCGATGATCGAGAGCGAGCCGCCTTCCTCGATGTTGCGCGCGGCACCGAAGAAGCGCTTCGGGCGCTGGAGCGCGTTGGCGTCGACGCCGCCGGTCAGCACCTTGCCTGAGCTCGGCACCACCGTGTTGTAGGCGCGCCCCAAGCGGGTGATCGAATCGAGCAGGATCACGACGTCCTTCTTGTGCTCGACGAGGCGTTTCGCCTTTTCGATCACCATTTCGGCGACCTGGACGTGTCGGCTGGCGGGCTCGTCGAAGGTCGAGGAGATGACCTCGCCCTTCACGGAGCGCTCCATGTCGGTCACTTCCTCGGGACGCTCGTCGATCAGGAGGACGATCAGGAAGACTTCGGGATGGTTGTCCGTGATCGCCTTGGCGATGTTCTGGAGGAGCACGGTCTTGCCGACGCGCGGCGGCGCGACGATCAGGGCGCGCTGGCCCTTGCCCTGCGGCGAGATGATGTCGATGACACGCGCCGACTTGTCCTTGATCGTCGGATCGTGCGGATCGAGGCTGAGCTTCTCGTCGGGGTAGAGCGGGGTCAGATTGTCGAAGTTGACGCGGTGGCGGACGGCGTCGGGGTCGTCGAAATTGACCTTGCTGAGGCGGGTCAGCGCGAAATAGCGCTCGCCTTCCTTCGGCCCGCGGATTTCGCCCTCGACCGTGTCGCCGGTGCGCAGGCCGAATTTGCGAACCTGGTTCGGCGCGACATAGATGTCGTCCGGGCCGGCGAGGTAGTTCGAATCCGGCGAGCGGAGGAAGCCGAAGCCGTCCTGGAGGACCTCGATCGTCCCCATTCCGGTGATCTCGTCGCCTTGCTCGGCGCGGACCTTGAGGATGGAGAACATGAGCTCCTGCTTGCGGAGCGTCGAAGCGCCCTCGATGCCGAGCTCTTCGGCCATAGCGACCAGATCGGCCGGGGTTTTCTGCTTTAAGTCGTTGAGATGCATGGAAGATACTCAAATGGGGATTCGTCGCGCCGGAGAACGGAAGAACAGTTCGGGCGGATAAAAGGCTCGCGCAGGACGGCGAGCAAACGACGGTATCGGAGTTAGGCTCCGCCTATTTCCAAGTCAAGCGCGGGAAATCCTCGGGTGAGCGGGACGTTGGTCAGCCGGATCGCCACGGGCGCGGGCGGCGGCGACATCTAGCCCGAAAAGGGCTTCACGATCACGAGGATGACGATGAAGGTGGTGGCGACGCCGGGGATTTCATTCATCATGCGGAGCGTGCGACCGCTCACCGGGCGCTCGCCGCGGGCCAGCTTCTTGCCGTAGCCGACCATCCAGCCGTGATAGGCGGACAGGCCGATCACGAGCAGGATTTTGACGATGAACCAGGGCTGCGACCAGGCGTCGACGATGTAGGCGAGCGTCAGGCCGAGCAGCCAGACCATGACCATGGCCGGCGTGATGATGATGTTGCGCAGCTTCGTCTCGCGCTCGATCCACTTCTTCTCCTCGGCCGAGCCGGCGAGGGCCTCCTGGTGGTAGACGTAATAGCGCGGCAGCATGAACAGCCCCGCGATCCAGAAGATCACGAAGATCAGATGCGCGGCCTTGATCCAGGCGTAGATCATGAGAAGTGCCGTATCGAAACCGAAGGGCATCAGCGCCGCACCCGAGCGAGCAATTGCTCGACATGCGCGATCGGCGTGTCCGGCAGGATGCCGTGCCCGAGGTTGAACACATGGGGACGGCCCTCGAAGGCCGCAAGGATGCGGGCGACAGCGCTCTCCAGCGCTTCGCCGCCGGCAATCAGCGCGAGCGGATCGAGATTGCCCTGGACGGGAAGCCCTTCCGGAAGCATCGCGGCGGCCCAGGCGGGATCCACCGTCTCGTCGATCCCGATCGCATCGACGCCGGTTTCGCGCGCATAAGCGGGGAGCTTGCCGCCGGCGCCCTTCGGGAAGCCGATCACCGGTACGTCCGGATGGCGCGCCTTCATCGCGGCGACGATGCGCGCGGTCGGCGCGATCACCCATTGCTCGAACTGGGCGGGCGACAGGCTTCCAGACCAACTGTCGAAAAGCTGGACCGCGTCGACGCCGGCTTCGATCTGGCCGGAAAGATAATCGACCGTCATCGCTTCGAGCCTCGCAATCGCCGCGCCGAAGCGGCCGGGGTCGGAATAGGCCAGCCGGCGCGCCTCGCCGTGGTCCTTCGAACCGCGGCCTGCGATCATGTAGGTCGCAACGGTCCAGGGGCTGCCCGCAAAGCCCAGGAAGGTGGTCTCGGGCGGCAGACCCGCCTTCACCTTCTCCACAGTCCTGTAGATGGGCTCCAGGCGCGCCGGGACAGGCACCAGGGCGTCGAGATCGGTCTCGATGAGGGTCGGGCTCAGCCTCGGCCCTTCGCCCGCCTCGAAAGCGAGGTCCTGGCCCAGCGCATGGGGCACGATCAATATGTCGGAAAAGAGGATCGCACCGTCGAAGCCGAAGCGGCGGATCGGCTGCAGCGTGATCTCGGCCGCGGCGTCGCTGTCGTATACGAGCGCGAGGAAGCCGCCCTTCTCTGCTCGAAGTGCGCGATATTCCGGAAGATAGCGCCCCGCCTGGCGCATCAGCCAGATCGGTTTTCTCTCCGCTTTCCCGCCGCTTAGCACGGCGAGCAAGGGCTTGGTCGGACCGTGCGTCAAGGGGTCTGGGCTCCGCTCTTCTCTTATATAAGAGTCTTATAGATAAGGTTTGTAGAGAGTAGTTGGGCGGTGGATGCCGGGGCTTATTCCCTTCAACCGCATTTGCAAACAGGTTGACGCCGGCGACGCCCACGGAATCCCTGCGAGTCCCGCGCTTCGTCCCCATTTTCCACATGCTGTGGACGGAATTCCCCCCCTGTCCGCCGAGCTGTGGGCGAAAATAGGGGAAACGGGGACGATCTGTTCCGCTGGATTGCCCCCAAGGGTTTCGCTAGCGATCTCCCCATGCTTTTCCACAGGCAGGCGCCGTGACCACGCTCCACCTCCACCTTCTCTCGGATTCGACCGGCGAGACGCTGGAAGTGATCGCCAATGCCTGCCTCGCCCAGTTCGAAGGCACGGAGGTGAAGCGCCACCTTTGGCCGATGGTGCGCTCGGAAGGCCATCTCGAACGCGTGCTCGACGATGTCGAGAGGCGGCCGGGCCTCGTTCTCTATACGCTGGTGAACAGCGTCATCCGCCGCGAGCTCGAGCAGCAGTGCCGGCGGCGTGGCATCCATGCAGTGTCGGTGCTCGATCCGGTGACGCACGCCCTGTCGGCCGTCCTCGGACGGGAGGCCACCGGGCGGCCGGGGCGGCAGCACGCGCTCGACGCCGCTTATTTCGCGCGCGTCGACGCGATCCAGTTCTCGATCGCGCATGACGACGGGCTCAATTCCGACAATTGGGAGGAAGCGGACATTGTTCTCGCAGGCGTGTCACGCACCTCCAAGACGCCGACCGCCATCTACCTCGCCAATCGCGGCTACAAGGTCGCGAACATTCCGCTCGTCCCCGAAGCGCCGCCGCCTTCTTCGCTTTTCTCGCTCAAGCATCCGCTCGTCGTGGGGCTCACCACCAATCCCGAGCGGCTGATCCAGATCCGCCGCAACCGGCTCCTGTCGCTGAACCAGGCGCCCGAGACCGATTATGTCGACCGGGAGGCGGTGAATGCCGAGCTCGCCTTTGCGCGGCGGCTTTATGCCGACAATGGCTGGCCGGTGATCGACGTCACCCGCCGCTCGATCGAGGAAACGGCGCTGGCGATCGTAAAGCTCTGCACCGACCGCTACGAGACCTCGGTCGCGGGAGGAGGCGGAGGATGAGAATTCTCCTCGCCTCCAAGAGCGGAGCCCGCCGCGCGATGCTGACGGCGGCCGGCGTGCCGTTCGAAACGGTGGACGCCGAGCTTGACGAAGCCGCCGCCAAGTCGGGACTGGAAGCGGCGGGATTCGACCCGCGCGGAGTCGCTGAGGAGCTGGCGCAGCTTAAGGCGCTGTCCACCGAAGGGGTCGGAGACACGGACCTCGTGATCGGCTCCGACCAGACGCTGGAGCTCGACGACGGCACGATGCTCAGCAAGCCCGCCTCCCGCGCCGAAGCCTTCGCGCAGCTTCGTGCGCTCAGCAACCGCACCCACCTCCTCCATTCGGCCGCGGTCGTGGTGGAAGGCGGCGAGACTCGCTGGTGGGGCTCCGAGACGGTGGCACTCACCATGCGGCCGCTGAGCGACGCCTTCCTGGAGCGCTACCTCGAGGTGGAGTATGAAACGATCCGCTGGAGCGTCGGCGGCTACCGGATCGAAGGTCTCGGCGTGCAGCTCTTCGAGCGCATCGAGGGCAGCCATTTCGCCGTCCTCGGCATGCCGCTCCTCCCCCTGCTCGCCTATTTCCGCGAGCGCGGCGTGCTGGAAAGCTGATGGGCGTCCCTTATACAGAAGTGATCGGCGATCCGATCTCCCATTCCAAATCGCCGGTGATCCACGGCTTCTGGCTCGAAAAGCTCGGCATCGACGCCGAGTACCGCCGGACCCGCGTCGCGGCGGATGATCTGGAACGGCATCTTGCAACGAGGCGGGACGATCCGGACTGGCGCGGCTGCAACGTCACCATGCCGCACAAGCAGTCGGTGATGCCGCTGCTGAACGAGATCGATCCCGCCGCCGCGCGGATCGGGGCGGTCAACACGATCGTCACCGAGGCAGGCGCCAGCCAGGTGGGCTACAACAGCGACGTCGGGGGCTTCCTGGAGCCTCTCCAGCCCTTGCTCGCCCACCGCCACCTCTTCCGCATGGCGCGCATACTTGGCGCCGGGGGTGCGGCGCGGGCGGTGGTGGACGGCCTGCGAAACGCCGGCTTTGCCATCGTCGTCGCCGCGCGCCGGGTCGAAGAAGCCGAGAGGCTGATCGCCGGCCTCGACCCGGCCTTCAACCACGCGGCCGCCCTAGACTATTTTTCGAAGCCGACGGACTTCGCCTTCGACGACCGCGAAGGAATCCTCGACCTCGTCGTCAACACGACACCGCTCGGAATGACCGGCAAGGACCCGCTCGCACTCGACTTCAGCCACGTCCCGCCCGGCGCGGTGGTCTACGACGCGGTCTACGATCCCCTCGAGACGCCGCTCCTCGCTGAGGCGCGCCGCCGCGGCCACGAGACGATCGACGGCCTTTCCATGCTGATCGGGCAGGCGGCGATCGCCTTCGAACTCTTCTACGGTGCGCTGGCGCCGCGGGAGCATGACGCCACATTGCGGGAGCTTCTCACCCGATGATCCGGCTCGGACTCACCGGATCGATCGGCATGGGCAAGTCCACGGTCGCGCGCATGTTCGCCGAGGAAGGCGTGCCGGTCTTCGATGCCGACGCCGCCGTTCACAAGCTCCAGGGGCGCGCAGGCGCGCTCGTCGCCGAGATCGAAGCGTCTTTTCCGGGCACCACCGGCGCGGCCGGCGTGAATCGCGGTGCGCTTGCCGAACGCGTGCTCGGCGAGCCGCTGGCGCTGCGGCGGCTCGAGGAGCTGGTCCACCCCGCGGTGGCGCGCGAGCGGGAGGCGTTCATCGCTGCCCACCCGGAGGCGCCGCTCGTCCTGCTCGACATTCCCCTGCTGTTCGAAGCGGGCGGGTGGAAGGACGTCGACAAAGTTGCCGTCGTCTCTGCGCCGGAGGAGGTGCAGCGCGCGCGCGTCCTCGCCCGCGCAGGAATGACGCCACAAAAGCTCGACGCCATCCTCGCGCGCCAGCTTCCCGACCGCGAGAAACGCGCGCGGGCGGACTTCGTAATCGACACAAGCGCCTCATTGGAGGAAACGCGACGAGCGGTTCGCCGCATCGTCGCTTGTCTGGCGGGCCTGCCGGATTCATAAGCGTAGCCGAGATGCGGGAAATCGTTTTCGATACAGAAACAACGGGCTTGAGCCCGCTCACCGGCGATCGCATGGTCGAGATCGGCTGCGTCGAGCTCATCAACCGCTGCGAAACCGGGCGGACCTGGCACGCCTATTTCAATCCGGACCGCGACATGCCGAGCGGCGCCGAGGCGGTGCACGGCCTTTCCGCGCGCTTCCTCTCGGACAAGCCGCGCTTCCACGAGAAGGCCGGGGAGCTGCTCGAATTCATCGGCGACTCTCCGATGATCGCCCACAATGCCGGCTTCGACTTCGCGTTCATCAACCACGAGCTCAACAATTGCGGCCGGCCGCTGGTCTGCACCAGCCGGATGGTCGACACGCTCTCGCTCGCACGCCAGCGGCACCCGGGCGCCAAGCACAGCCTCGACGCGCTCTGCACCCGCTTTGGCGTCGACCGCACGGCGCGCGTCAAGCACGGCGCGCTGATCGACGCCCAGCTCCTCGCGCAAGTCTATGTGGAGCTGACCGGCGGCCGGCAGATCGGCCTGTCGCTGGGCGCCGGCGCGCAGGTTCAGGATCTCGAAGACGAAGTGACGGCGGCGCAGGTGGCTTCCGCGGTCACGATCAGGGTCCGCCCGCCGCGGCCCCACGCGCCGAGCGAAGACGAGCTCGCACGCCATGCGGCCTTCCTCGGCAAGCTCGCCGATCCCATCTGGCATCGGTTGACGCAGGACGCCGGCGGCGCATAAGCGCCTGCAAAGTTTGGAGAGGTCGATGGACATCCGGGTCTCCGGCCAGCAGGTCGATACGGGCGAAGCGCTGCGCGCTCGCGTAGACGAGCGATGACCGCGCTCGACGGAAAATATTTCGGAGTCGCCCTCTCGGCCCAAGTCATCGGCCAGGGGCGACCACCCCTTCGCCTACGCCATCGTTGCCCATGTCATGCAGGGCGTGATCCGGAACCGGCTCGCGAATATACAGGACGCCCATCTCGCCTTCGAGCAGGCGGCTGGCCGGATGGAGCAGCAGCTCCGCCGCTAGATGCGTCGTCTCAAACGACCGGCACGCGCCGCCGCGACGCCCGCGCCATGGCTGGCGCGGGGGAGCATCCACCGATCGTCGACGAGACCAAGGTCGACGTCCCCGATGCCAGTGTCTCCGAGGCCGTGATGCCGCTCGATCTTCGCGGCACCAACGCCCTCCTCTTCCGCAACAGCGGCACGGGCGGCTTGGACTTGGTCTACCGACGACAGGACGGGACCATCGGCTGGCTCGAACCGAAACGGGACTGACGGTCCCGCCGACAGGTCGCGAGAGACCGCGACAGAAACCGGAAACATGCTTACAGAAGGAGGAGGGCTGCTTGCCCTCCGTCAGGTGCCGTTCGAATGAACCTATCCGAATTGATCGCGGCCGATGCGGTGGACGCCGCCCTGCCCGCGGCGAACAAGAAGGGCCTGTTCCACCAGCTCGCCCTCGCCGGCGGCCGGCGCACGGGCATCGATCCCAAGACGATCGCGCAAAGCCTTTCCGACCGCGAGCGGCTTGGCTCGACCGGGTTCGGAGGCGGAGTCGCCATCCCGCATGGCAAGATCGAGGGGCTGGACAAGGTGTTCGGCTATTTCGCCCGGCTCGCCGCGCCGATCGACTATCAGGCGGTGGACGGAATGCCGGTCGATCTCGTCGTCCTCCTCCTCTCGCCGCCGGATGCCGGCGCCGACCACCTGAAGGCGCTTGCCAGCGTCAGCCGGATGCTGCGCGACCGCCAGGCGGTCGCGAAATTGCGGGGCGCGCGCTCCAAGGACGCGATCTTCGCCATCCTCTCCGGCGACGAAGAACGCGATGCCGCCTGAACCGGGCGGGGCGGCCGCGGTCTCCGCCGGCGCGCAGGCGCATCTCAGGGCGCTGGAATCGCTCTACCGTCATGCCCCGATCAACAGGCTGTTCCGCTCGACGATCGAGATTCCGGAGCAGGGCCTGGCGCGAATCCGCTTCGATATCGACGAGACGATGTTCCATGCCGCCGGCGCTGCCCACGGCACGCTCTACTTCAAGATGATGGACGATGCCGCCTTCTACGCCTGCAACGCGATGGTCTCGGACCGTTTCCTGCTGACGACGGCATTCAACCTCAACTTCACCAGGCCGCTCAAGGCCGGGCCAATCACCGCGGAGGGCCGTTGGATCAGCGGCAGGCGCCGGGTCTTCGTCGGCGAGGCGCGGCTGATCGATGCTGACGGCGAGGAAGCGGCGCGCGGCACGGGTACCTTCATGCGCTCGCACATCCCGCTGGCGGGCCTTCCCGGTTATTCGCGCGCCTGATGCAGGCCCGGCTCGCCAGCTCGGTCCTCGTCTCAGCCCTCCTGAAGCTCGCCGGACGGGACGGCGGATTCGGTGCGGTCCTCGCCCGCGGCGACGCGCAGGCGGGGTCCGTCACCGTCATCCTGACGGAACGCGGTGAGCGGCGAATGGTGGTGGAGCGAATCGTGCAGCCGGACGGCTCCTACGCATGGCAGGAGTCGGGGAATCACGCCGCCACAACGGACGAAGAGTTCAAAAAGTTCCTCGACCGGCGCCGCCGATTCGACCGCGATCTCTGGGTAATCGAACTGGACACCGCATCAGCCGAACGGTTCGCCGATGAAATGGCGGCGCTTAGTTGACCGTTAACCGGCCCGGCCCCTAGCCAGGTGTCACAAGTTTTCTGCAAGAGCGGGGGGCCGCCGAAAAGTTCGAAAAGCGGCCGCGCAAGTCGGGGGGCAATCCAAGGTGCATCCGCACCGACGAGAACCAACCGCACGATCTGAAGTCAAGATGCTGAACATGTTCCGGGTCGCGGCTCGCTCCGCGGCTGCCCTGTCGCTCGCCATTTTCACGGTCGCCGCCACGCCGGCTGCCGCAGAATCCAACAACGGCGCCGCGACCCTGACTGCCGAAGCCGCCGTTACGCCTGGCATCGGATCCCTCGAAGAGGTCGTCGAGCGCGCCATCGCCGCTCCGGCCGCCGCCGAAGCCGCCGCCGAGAACGCCACGCGCGCCGCCCCGGGCTTCAGCAACAGCCTTTCGAATTCCCCGCTTCTCTCCGCTCCGGCGCCCGCAATGGTGCGCGACCGTCCGCTGGCCGATCTGGTCGCCGAGTCGGTCAGCCTCGACGCCCGCGACGAGCAGGCCGAGTGCCTCGCCAGCGCCGTCTATTGGGAGTCGAAGGGCGAGCCCCTCGCCGGACAGCTCGCCGTCGCCGAAGTGATCATCAACCGCGCCGCCTCCGGCCGCTTCGCGCCGACGCTCTGCGGCGTCATCACCCAGCGCAGCCAATTCTCCTTCGTCCGCGGCGGCCGCATCCCGGCCCCGCCGCGCACCGCCGCCGCCTGGCGCACCGCGGTCGCCATCGCGCACATCGCGCTCGACGACAAAGCGGACTCGCCCGTTTCGACAGCGCTCTTCTTCCACGCCAACTACGTCTCGCCCGGCTGGCGCCTCCGCCGCCTCGCCGCCGTCGGCAACCACATCTTCTACCGCTAACGCCAGCGGACGGCCGCTTTCCTTTAAGCCGAGGGCTTCAACTCGCCCTTCGACAGGCTCAGGGCTAGCGATCGTGGTGGGATGCTTCCGGCTCCCCTCCAACCAGCGAACAAACAACACCGCTAGGGTTGAGCCTGTCGAAGCCCGGATTGCAGCGCCCTGAGTCCCGAATTCCCCGAGTCGTGCGCTTGCCCGTTGTTCCCGACTCGTTCTAGGCCACGACCATGGCCGCTCTCCCCGACTCGCCCGCATGCTTCGCCGATTCGCCGCTCGCCGCGCAGGATGTTGCGCGCGGGGTGACGCGCATGTTCTTCCGGCAGGACCTGTTCGCCTTGTGCGAGATGCCGCTTCCCAACGGCCGCCGCGCCGACATGGTGGCGCTGGACTCGAAGGGCGTGCTGACGATCGTCGAGATCAAGGTCAGCCGCGCCGACCTGCTCGGCGACCATAAATGGCCTGATTATCTCGATTATTGCGACCGCTTCTTCTGGGCGGTGCCGGCCGGATTCTCGCTCGCCCCGTTCGAGTGCGGGGCGCTGGGGCCGGAATTCTCGGGGCTGATCGTCGCCGACCGCTACGATGCGGCGGTGCTGCGCGAGGCGCCGGTGAGGAAGCTCGCACCGGCGCGGCGCAAGGCCGAGACTTTGCGCTTCGCCCGGCGGGCGGCGCGGCGGCTGGTGGGAGACCTCGATCCGGGCCTCGCCGGCTTCTGACTCAGGGGCGGGTCGGCCCGGCGACGGGGCGCCGCGGCTGGGCGGGCTGGAGGAGGCGCAGGAGCGGCCCGGATCGCGCATCCCGGCGCGCATAATCGAGCGCGGAGAGACCGGCCGCGCTGTCGGTCCAGCTCGGATTCGCGCCGTTGTCCATCAGCAGGCGCACCATCGCCGGATCGCGGCGGTGCACGGCCATGATCAGCGGAGTCTCGCCGCGGCCGTTCGCGGCGTTGACGTTGGCGCGGCGGGAAAGGAGCACCTCGGCGCCCTCGACCCAGCCGATCTGCGCCGCAATGGTGAGCGCCGTATTGCCCTGGTTGTCGGCGAGGTCGGGCCGCGCGCCGCGGGCAAGGAGGAAGTTGAGCCAATTTAGGTCGCGGCCGCGCACGACGATGTGGAGCGCGCCTTCGCCGCTCGCGCGGTCGCGCGCGTGGATCGCCGTGGACGAACCGTCGGAGATGATCTCCGTCACCTTGCTGCCGTCGCGGTCGCGCACGGCTTTCAGGAAATTGAAGCCTTCGGAATACTGCGCAAGGGCCGGCATCGCCGTCACCGCCAGCACAGCCGCGAAAAGTCCGCGCCGCGTCGATCTGTTCACGCCCATATCCCCGTTCATTCGGCTTGATTGCAGAGCCTTAGCAAAGCAAGGCTGGCCGCGCCATGAACGATCTGCGCTCCCTTCTCCTCGCCCTCGCCGCCGCCCTGCTGGCGCTTCCGGCCTGCCAGGCTGCGGATCCGGTGCCGCCGCCGCTCGAGGGCGCGCGCATGCGCAACACGTTCAACCTGATGAGCCACGAAGGCCGCCGGGTCGCCGACACGGCGTTCGCGGGCGAGTACCGCATCGTGTATTTCGGATATACCTTCTGCCCGGATGTCTGCCCGGTGGACCTGCAGCTCATCTCCGCGGCCATGCGCCAGTTCGAGGAAAAGGATGCGGACCGGGCGGCGAAGGTCCAGCCGATCTTCATCACCACCGATCCGGCCCGCGACACGCCGCCGGTGCTCGCCGAGTTCGCGCGCAACTTCCACCCGCGCCTCCTCGCCCTGACCGGCACGGCGGAGGAGATCGGCCGCACGGCCACCGCCCACGGCGTCGTCTTCATGCGCCGCGACGACACACCCGAGGGTGCGCCCTATCTTCTCGACCACAGCCGCTATCCGATCCTCTACGGGCCGGAAGGTCAGCCGATCGCGATCCTGCCGCACGACAGGGGCGTTCCCGGGATCGTCGAGGCGCTGGACCGCTGGGTGCAATGAGCGTGGTCAAAAGCAGCAGTGGGGCTGTCTGGGAGCGGCCGCTGGCGTCGCTCGACCGCGCCGAATGGGAGTCGCTGTGCGACGGCTGCGGCAAATGCTGCCTCCACAAGATCGAAGACGAGATTTCGGGCGAGATCCACCCGACCAACGTCGCCTGCCGCCTGCTCGACCGCTCCACTGCGCTTTGCTCGGACTATAAGAACCGGCGAACGTTCGTCCCCGACTGCGTCCGGCTCAGCGCCGCCAATGTTGGGCGGCTCGCCTGGCTGCCTTCGACCTGCGCCTACCGGCTGAGGAGCGAGAACAAGCCGCTGCCGGATTGGCACCCGCTCCTCACCGGCGATCCGGAGTCGACGCACAAGGCAGGAATGTCGGTCCGCGGCTGGACCGTGTCGGAGGATGAGGCGGGCGACCTTGAGCATCACCTTGTCGATCCCGACCTCTTCTAAGCTCCGCCTCCCCAGCGGCACCCCCCTGACGCTGAAGGTCAGTCCGCGCGCCAAGGTGATGCGCCTGCGCGTCGATCAGCGCACCGGCATCGTCCTCCTCACCATCCCGCGCCGCGTCTCGCAGCGCCGCGCGCTCGACTGGGCGGCGGGCCAGCGCCAGTGGATTGAGGATGCGCTCGCCGCGGTCGCCCCGACGGTGGCGATCGGCCCCGGCACGACCCTGCCGGTGGAAGGCGCGCCGCATCTCGTGGACTGGGACCCCTCGCGCCCGCGCCGGATCGAGCTTCGCGAGGGCCGGCTCATCGCCGGCGGTCCGGAAGAAGGCCTCGAAGCGCGCATCCTGCGCTGGCTCAAGGCCCGCGCCCGCGACGTGCTCTCCGAGGAAACCGCCTTCTACGCCGCCCGCGCCGGCCGCAAGGTCGCGCGTGTCTCGGTCGGCGATCCGCTGTCGCGCTGGGGGAGCTGCTCCTCGTCGGGCGCGATCCGATACAGCTGGCGCCTGATCCTCGCCCCTGCCTTCGTCCGCCGCGCCACCGTCGCGCACGAAGTCGCCCACCTCGTCCACATGAACCATGCGCCGGCTTTCCACGCCCTCGTCGAACAGATTTTCGGCGAGGACCCGCGCCCGGCGCGGCTGTGGCTCAGGCGTGACGGCGCGTCCCTCCACCGGATCGGGCGCAACTAGAAGTCTTCGGGCTTGCCGCTCTCGACGGGCTTTGCCTCGCGGTTCCGCTCGCGGCGCGGCGGCGGGTCGCGCTCGGGCGGAGGCGGACGGCGCAGCGCCCGGTCGAGCCACTGGCGGTCCAGCTGCTCGCCGCGCTGCTTGGGTTCGGGCGGCGGCGGCGAGTCGTCCTGCGGCTCCGGGACGGGCTGGCCGTAGGACGGTTCCGACACGACCGGGTCGCCGTCGGGCACCGGCTGCGGCTGGTCCTCGATCGGCGCGATATCGCCGATGCCGTTGCCCGGCTCCTGCTGGAAGTCGGGCGCGGCGACATTGGTAATGAGGTTCTCGGCCGGCCGCCCGGCGACGGCCCGAACCATGTAATCGTGAAAGGCCTGGGCCGGCGCGCGGCCGCCCTGCAGGCCGCCGACGGGGCGCGAATCGTCCCGCCCCATCCAGACGCCGGTCGTGATTCCGCTCGAGAAGCCGAGGAACCAGCCATCCTTGTTCGAACTTGTCGTCCCGGTCTTGCCCGCGGTCGGGCGGCCGAGGGCGGCGTTGCGGCCGGTGCCGTGGGTGACGACGCCCTGGAGAAGATCGGTCATCTGCGCGGCGACCCAGGGAGCGACGAGGGTCCGGTTCTGGTCGTTCTGGTGCTGGTAGAGCAAGGTGCCGTCCGCGGTGGTCACGCGGCGGATGCCGTAGGGCATGACCGCGGTGCCGCCCGACCCGACCGAGGCGTAGGCGCGGGTCATGTCGATGAGGCGCACTTCGGACGTGCCGAGCGCCATCGAAGGATTGGTGCTGACCCGCGTGGTGATGCCGAAGCGCTGGGCCATGTCCGCGACGTTGCCGGTGCCGACCTCCTGGGCGAGGCGGACCGCCACCGTGTTCAGCGAGAAAGCGAGCGCGGTCTTGAGGTTCACCTGGCCCGAATAGCGGCCGCTGTCGTTGCGCGGGCTCCAGCCGCCGATGGTGATCGGCGCGTCGAGGACGTTGGAGGTGGGCGTGAAGCCGGACTCGATCGCGGCGAGATAGACGAAGAGCTTGAAGGCGGAGCCCGGCTGCCGCGCCGCCTGCGTCGCGCGGTTGTAGCTCGACGCGGCATAGTTGCGCCCGCCGACCAGCGCCCTGACGGCGCCGTCGCGGTCGAGCGAAACGAGCGCGCCCTGGGCATTGGCCGGTGCATTGGCGTTGATGGCGCCATGCGCCGCGCGCTGGAGGTTCGGATCGAGCGTCGTCCAGACGTCGAGCGGCTGCACCGTCTCGTCGATCAGCATGTCGAGCTGGGGCAGCGCCCAATCGGTGAAGTAGCGGGCGATGTCCTGCCGCTCGGGATTGGGCACGAAGCGCACGTCGGCGGGGTTGGACGCGCGGCGCAGCGCCGGCGTGATCGTGCCGGCGTCGAGCATCACGTCGAGGACGACTCCGGCGCGGCCGCGGGCGGCTTCGACGTCGGCGGTCGGCGAATAATTGGACGGCGCCTTGACGAGGCCGGCGATGATCGCCGCTTCCGTGGTCGAGATCTCGCTCGCCGGATGGCCGAAGAAGCGCCGCGACGCCGCGTCGATCCCATAGGCGCCGCCGCCGAAATAGACTCGGTTCAGGTAGAGCTCGAGGATCTCCTCCTTCGAGAAGCGCCATTCCAGCGCCATGGCGAGGATCGCCTCCCGCATCTTGCGTCCGAAGGTGCGGCTGTTGTCGAGAAAGATGTTGCGGGCGAGCTGCTGCGTGATCGTCGATCCGCCCTGCGTCCAGCGGCGGCTTGTCGCGTAGACGCCGATCGCGCGCGCCATGCCGATCGGATCGATGCCGGGATGGTTGCGGAAGCGCCGGTCCTCCACCGCGATCATCGCCTCGCGCATGATCGGGGGAATGCGGTCGTGGGGCAGCCATTCGCCGAAGCTCGGCCCCATCGACATCATCACCGAACCGTCGGCGGCGCGCACCCGGATCATCTGCCCGAGATCGTCCCGCCGCGTCAGCTCGCCGTAGGACGGGAGCTGGCTGACCGCGACCGCCACCGCGACGACGAGCGCCACCGTCGCCACCAGCATCGAATAGACGCCGATCTTGAAGATGGTGGTCATCACCCGCTTGAAGCGGGACGGGGCTGCGGTCGCCATGGCGGTTCAGCGATAGGGCGAAGCGGTCATGCCGACAAGAAGCAGCAAAGAGGGTTAACGGGGGGTTAGCGCCAGCGGGCACGCTATCCGAAGGGTGAGTCCCGCTCCGTTCGGGCTGAGCTTGTCGAAGCCCTGTCCTTCTTCGGGCACCTTTAAGAAGGGCAGTCCTTCGACAAGCTCAGGACGAACGGTGGTTCCAGTGACAGTTCTCCCGCGCGGCACCCCATAAGTTGGCTCGCGCAACTTTGGCTGGCATAGGCGCAGGCATGGCCCTTTACCCCCTCCTCCGCCCGCTCGCCTTTGCGCTCGAGGCGGAGCGGGCGCACCGGCTCACTATCAGGGCGCTGAAGCTCGTGCCCGGCGGCGAGCGCGCGAAGGCCGATCCTGTGCTTGCAATGAGCGTGGCCGGACTCGACTTCCCGAACCCGATCGGCCTTGCCGCCGGCTTCGACAAGGATGCCGAAGCATTCGACCAGATGCTCGGCTTCGGATTCGGCTTCGTCGAGGTCGGCACGCTCACGCCCCGCCCGCAATCCGGCAATCCGCGCCCGCGCCTGTTCCGGCTCGCCGAGGACCGGGCGGTGATCAATCGGATGGGCTTCAACAACAAGGGCCTCGACGCCGCCGCCGCGCGCCTCACGAAGCGAGACCGCGGGCGCGGCATCGTCGGCGTCAATGTCGGCGCCAACAAGGACAGCCGTTTCGGGCATCCGATGATTGCCGACTACGCCGCCGGCGTGGAACGGATGGCGCCGCTTGCGGACTATCTTACGATCAACATCTCGTCGCCGAACACGCCCGGGCTGCGCCATCTTCAGGATCGAGCTGCTCTTGAAGCCTTGCTCGCGCGCGTCCTCGCCGCGCGGCCGCCAAATGGTCCGCCCATTTTCCTCAAGGTATCTCCGGACCTCAACTATCCGGAAATCGACGATATCGTCCGCGCCGCCATCGACCGCGGCGTCGATGCACTGATCGTGTCGAACACCACGGTGAGCCGCCCGGAGCTGCGTTCCCGTCACGCGCGCCAGTCGGGCGGCCTTTCCGGCGCGCCGCTCAAGACGCTGGCGCTGGAGCGCCTACGCGACTTCCGCCACGCAAGCGGCGGCGCGCTCCCGCTCATCGCAGCCGGCGGGATCGAGAACGGCGTCGACGCCTGGGACCGGATCCGCGCAGGTGCCAGCCTCGTCCAGCTCTACTCGGCCCTCGTCTACGAAGGCCCGAGCCTCGCCATGCGGATCACGGCCGAGCTCAAGCGCCTCGCCGCCCTCCACGGCGTCTCCCGCATCGCCGACGCGGTGGGCAGCGAGGCCGATTGAGCTGGAACTAAGTCTCGAATCCTGCGCTTCTCCTGGCTTCAGGAGACCCGCCACGATGTCGAGAGACGTTCTCAAGACCCTCACCTACCTCGCCGTCCACCTCACGGTGGCGTTTACCGTGGGCTATCTCCTGACCGGATCGGTGACGATCGCCGGCGGCTTCGCGCTGATCGAGCCCTGCTGCAATGCGGTGGCCTTCTTCTTCCATGAAAAGGCGTGGAACCGCCGGGTGAAGCTGTTCGGCTTCATCGGCCGCGCGACGGGCACCGAGCTCAAGGCCTAGACCGGCTCAGCGCCGCGGCGCGGGCTCCACCAGGAACACGCCTTCGCGCCGCGGATCCGCGCCGCCTTCGAGCATGCCCCGGCGCAGGAACACGCCGTGGAGGCCGGAATCCTCGCCCTGGCCCGGCCTCACCTCGATGCCGCGGGCGCGCAGGCCGTCCAGAACGCCAGGCGCGAAGCGGGGCGCTTCGCCCGCATAGCTGCTGCCGCGGGCGATGAGGTTCGGAAGCGCGATCGCCTCCGCCATCGGCAGCTCCCAGTCGATGACGCCGACCAAAGCCTTGCCGACATAAGCCAGGATCGCATTGCCGCCGGGCGAGCCGACCGCCCCGGCGAAGCGGCGGTCGCCCGTCATGAGGATCATCGGCGCCATGGACGAGCGCGGCCGCTTGCCCGCCGCGACGGCGTTGGCCGCGGGGCGCCCGGCGGCGTCGGTCGGCACGAAGGAGAAGTCCGTCATCTGGTTGTTGAGGAACATGCCGTCGACCATGCGGCCCGAGCCGAAGATCGACTCCACGGTGGAGGTCATGGAGACGACGTTCCCCTCCGCATCGCCGACGACGAAATGGGTCGTGCCGGCGGGCTCGAGCGTCCGGTCGGCCGCGGCGGCCGTCGCGCCGGGCGGCGTGCCGGCGACGGGCGGCGGTCCGGCGCGCTCGCCGATCAGGCGCGCGCGTCCGGCGACGTAGGCCGGGTCGAGCAGGCCGGCGACGGGCACCTGCACGAAGGCGGGATCGCCGACGTAGCGGTCGCGGTCGGCGTACATGAGGCGGCTGGCTTCGGCGAACAGGTACCAGCCCTGTGGATCGGCGGCATTGCGCCCGGCGATGTCGGTGCGCTCGAGCATCGCCAAGAGCTGCAGCAGGGCAATGCCGCTCGACGGCGGCGGCGGCACGCAGGCGAGGTAGATCCGGTAGGTCCGGCACACCGGATCGCGCTTCACCGCGCGGTACCCGGCGAGATCGGCGAGCGTCATCGTTCCTGGCAGCGCGCCGGCGCGCACGCGGTCGACGATCCGCTGCGCCGTGGCGCCGCGATAGAAGGCATCGGGTCCTTCCGAAGCGAGGCGGCGGAGGAAAGCGGCATAATCCTCGTTCACCAGCGGATCGCCGACATCCACCGGCGTCCCGTCGCGCTCCCGGAAATAGGCGCGAACGTCCGGCGACGCGTTCTGCGGGAAATTGCCTGAAACCATGCGTGCGAGGCGCGGGCTCACGGCGAAACCCTCGCGCGCGGTCCGCTCGGCGTCGCCGAACAGTTCGCGCCACTGCAGGCGGCCGTGCTCGCGATGCGCCATCTCGAGCAGGCGCAGGACGCCGGGAACGCCTGTCGCGCGGCCGCTCACCACCGCCTGCGCGAACGGCAGGGCCTCGCCGTTCGCACCGACGAACATGGTGGGCGTCGCCGCGGCCGGCGCGGTCTCGCGGCCGTCGTAGACGACGACCTGGCGCGAGCGCGCGTCGTAGAAGGTCATGAAGCCGCCGCCGGCGAGGCCGGAGCTTTGCGGTTCGACCAGCGACAGCATGGCCTGTACCGCGATCGCCGCGTCGGCCGCGCTGCCGCCGCGCCGCAGCACGTTCATGCCCGCTTGAGCCGCAAGTGGGTTCGCGACCGAGACGAAGATGCTGCGCGGCGCCGCTTCCGCCGCGGGAGCCGGAGCGGGCCCGCCGGTCGCCGCCGTGCAGGATGCGAGGCCGACGGCCGCCGCCGCGAGCCACAGGTTGAGCCATCGTCCCATTCGTCGCCTCCTCCGGTCGCCGCGCGGCGTCGATGCCGTCCCGTAGCGGGCGCGCCGAAGCGCGTCCACGGCCCGAACATGCATGGCGCGCGCCGATCAATCGGCTAAGAAAGGCGCCCGAGCGTCAAGAGGCGCCGGCAGGGGAGGACGATGCGCCAGCTCGAACATTTTCCGAATGTGGTCACCATGTTCTTCACGCGCGCCCGCGAACAGGGCGATGCGCCGTTCCTGTGGGCGAAGCGCGAAGGCGAGTGGCGTTCCAGGAGCTGGCGCGAAACCGCCGAGGACGTCGCGAAGCTCGCGGCGGCGCTGCAGCGCCTGGGCCTGAGGCCCGGCGACCGAGTCATGCTGGTTTCGGAGAACCGGCCGGAATGGCTGATCGCGGACCTCGCGATCATGGCGGCGGGTTGCGTGACGGTCCCGGCCTATACGACCAACACCGAGCGCGATCACCAGCATATCATGGACGACAGCGGCGCCCGGGCCGTCTTCGTTTCCACTCAGAAGCTGGCGAAGCCGCTGCTTCCCGCCGCCCACCAGAGCTCGGCCTGCGAGCATGTCATCGCCTTCGATCCGGTGCGCGCCGGACAGGGAAGCGCGGTGGAAGTGCATGACTGGCGCGCCCTCGTCGCCGCCGAGAGCGCGGACGTTACGACCGCGACCGAAGCGGCGGGCCGCCTCGCGCGCGACGACCTCGCCTGCATCATCTACACGTCGGGCACGGGCGGCGCGCCGCGCGGCGTGATGCAGCATCACGGCGCCCTGCTCCACAATGTCGAGGGCTGCACCGAGATCATTTCCGAGGATTTCGGCTGGGACGAGGAGGTGTTCCTCTCCTTCCTCCCCGCCAGCCACGCCTACGAGCATTCGGGCGGGCAGATGTTCCCGGTCGGCCTTGGGGCACAGATCTATTATTCCGAAGGGATCGAGAAGCTCGCCTCCAACATCGAGGAGGTGAAGCCGACGATCATGGTCGTCGTCCCGCGCCTGTTCGAAGTGCTGCGCGCACGCATCCTCAAGAACGTCGAGAAGCAGGGCAAGGTCGGCCAGTACCTCATGCGCCGCGCGCTCGAGATCGGCGCCAAGGCGTATGAGGGCCGGGCGGCGCTCTGGGACAAGCCGATGGACCTGATCCTCGACCGGACGCTTCGGCCCAAGGTCAGCGCCAGGTTCGGCGGACGGCTGAAAGCGATGGTCTCGGGCGGGGCGCCGCTCAATCCCGAAGTCGGCATCTTCTTCAATTCGCTGCGGCTCATCGTCCTCCAGGGCTACGGGCAGACCGAATCGGGTCCGGTGATCAGCTGCAACCGGCCCAAAGCGGGCGTGCGGATGGACACGGTCGGCCCGCCGATGAAGAACACCGAGGTCAGAATCGCCGAGGACGGCGAGATCCTGGCCCGCGGCGAGAACGTCATGCACGGCTATTGGCGCAATCCCGCCCTGACCGAGAAGACGCTGGTGGACGGCTGGCTCCACACCGGCGACATCGGCCATCTCGACGAGGCCGGGCGGATCGTGATCACCGATCGCAAGAAGGACATCATCGTCCTCGACAAGGGCGACAATGTCGCGCCGCAGCGCGTCGAGGGCATGCTCACCCTCCAGAACGAGATCCTCCAGGCGATGGTGGCCGGAGACAAGCGCCCCTACATCGTCGGCATCGTCGTCCCCGATCCCGAATGGACGAAGGATTGGGCCAGGGCGAACGGCAAGGCCGCGACCACGCCTGCCGCGCTCAAGGACGATCCCGACTATGTGAAAGCGGTCGGCGCGGCGGTGGACCGGGTCAATGCCGGCGTCTCGGTGACCGAAAAGGTGCGCCGCTTCATCCTCGCCGACGAGCCGTTCACGGTGGAGAACGAGCAGCTGACGCCGTCGATCAAGATCCGGCGGCACGTGATCCGGCAAGTCTACGGCGAACGGCTGGACGCGCTCTACCGGCGGTAGGGGGTTGGCGCGCCTGCCAAAGACGCCTGCACTCTTCACCCGCTGAGATCCCGGCCTCCGCCGGGATGACGGTCCCGGACGAGCTCCGCCGTCCAGTCCGCTCCCGTGCCCTGCACGTCATCCCGGCGAAGGCCGGGATCTCAGGGGGTGAACGCACCGCCGCACATGCAGCGCTCCCTCACGCAGCAGCAGCGGGAACAAAATACCGCTTGCACCATTAGGAGATATTATATCATTATGTGACAATGTAACGTCGCATGAGCGAGTCGACGCAGAACCCGCCGCTCTTCGAAAAAAGGAGAAGGACCATGGCCGAAGCAGGTTTCCTCGATCCCAAACCGTTCCGCCCCGGCGCCGCCGCGACGGTGATCCTGTTGCACGGTGCCGCCGTCGGCGCGTTGCTCCTCATCAAGAACCCGGAGGTCGTGCGGCAGGTCTTCGAACCGACCACGATCATCGAGGTCGACCCCGATCTGCCGCCCCCACCGCCGCCGCCCCCGCAGCCGGACCGGCCGCTGATCGAGGAGACCAAGTTCACGACGACCCCCATCCCCTCGCCCGTGCCGCCTACCTTCACGGTTCCGCCCTCGCCTCCCGTGCCGCCGCCGAACACCGGCGCATTGTCCGGCACGCCTAACGAGGGCACGCCCTACGTGCCGCCGCGCCCGGCCGTCGAAGACCTGCCGCCCGTGCCGCCCCCGCCGCCGCGCGAAATCGTGCGCACGGAAGCGCGGATGACGAGCGGCAGCGAACTCCAGCCGCCATATCCCACGACCGAGCAGCGCCTGGAGCGCGAAGGCAGGGTCGTGATCCGGGTGACGATCGGCGCCGATGGCCGCGTCAAATCGGCGCAGAAGGTGAGCGCCACGAGCGACGCCTTCTACACGGCGACGGAGCGGCATGCCCGTTCGCGCTGGCGCTTCCAGCCGGCGACGGTAGACGGGCGGGCCGTCGAGACGACCAAGACGCTGACGGTCGTCTTCCGGCTCGATGCCTGATCCGCTCGCATGGCTGCGAGGCACCCCCGCTCCCGGGCTGGCGCTCGGGAGCGGGGCGCATTATCTAGGCCCCATGGCCTTTCCCCGCCCCGCCTCCCCCCGCGTCCTCTGGGCGGATCTGCGCAACTTCGCGGCCGCGCGCAGCCGCTACCAATGGGTCTCGCTCGGCGGCGCGATCGTCATGCCGGTCGCGCTCATCTGGCTGTTCTTCCTGGACAGCGCGAGCATCGAGCGGCCGGACCCCACCGTGGTGTTCGTCGACAGCTGGTCGGCGGCGCGCAACGACGAAGAGATCAAGGCGGCACAGCTGGTGCGCCAGCGCGAGCGGGCGGCGCAGGACGAAGCGCGGCGCCAGGCCTGGAAGAAGCTCGGCGACCGCACCGGGGTGAACCCGTAGACGGCCTTGCGAACAAGGGGCGCTGGATGCGCGCCGCGATCGCGCTCGGCGAACGCGGCCGCGGGCGGACCGCGCCCAATCCCAATGTCGGCTGCCTCCTCGTCAAGGATGGCCGCGTCGTCGGGCGCGGCTGGACCCAGCCCGGCGGGCGCCCTCACGCCGAAGCGATCGCGCTCCAGCAGGCGGGCGACGCGGCGCGAGGCGCCACCGCCTATGTGACGCTCGAACCGTGCGCCCATCGAAGCCCGCGCGGCCCCGCCTGCGCCGATCTCCTCCTCGAAGGGGGAGTGGCCCGCATCGCCTGTGCCGTCGGCGATCCCGATCCGCGCACGAACGGCCGCGGCCTCGAGCGGCTGCGCGCCGGGGGCGTGCAGGTCGAAACCGGCCTGCTCGCCGCCGAAGCGGAGCGCTCGTTCGCCGGCTTCCTGACGCGGCTGCGGCACCGCCGTCCCCATGTCACGCTCAAGCTCGCAATGTCGCTCGACGGCCGCATCGCACTGCCGTCCGGCGAAAGCCGATGGATCACCGGCGATGAAGCACGCGCCCACGTCCACCTCGAGCGGGCCCGCGCGGACATGATCCTCGTCGGCCGCGGCACCTTCGAAGCCGACGCCCCCCGCCTCGACGTCCGCCTCGAAGGCCTCGAAGACCGCGCCCCCGCCCGCGCCCTCCTGACCCGCGGCGCGGCGCCGGACGGCTGGACCCGCGTCGGCGCAGCCGAGGAGATCTCCACACTGGCCGATGTGAATGATCTCTTCGTCGAAGGCGGTGCCGAAACCGCCGCGTCCTTCCTGCGCGCCGACCTGGTCGATCGTCTCCTCCTCTACCGCGCCCCGATTCTCATCGGCGAAGGCAAGCCTGCGCTCGGCGACATCGGCCTCGCCTCACTCGCCGACGCGCACGATCGCTGGCGCCTCCACGACCGGCGGACGCTTGGCATCGACTTCCTCGAAGTCTACGAGCGCACCCGCTGATGTTCACGGGAATCGTTACCGACACAGGCCGCATCGAGGCCGCCGAGCAGCGGGGAGACCTGCGCCTCCGGATCGGCTGCGGCTACGACATGTCGGGCGTTGCGCTCGGCGCGTCCATCGCCTGCTCGGGCGTCTGCCTCACCGTCGTCGACAAGGGCGAAGGCTGGTTCGCCGTCGATCTCTCCGCCGAGACGGTGAAGCGCACGGCGCCCGGCCTGTGGCGCGAAGGCGAGCGGCTGAACCTGGAGCGTGCCTTGAAGGTCGGCGACGAGCTCGGCGGCCACATCGTCACCGGCCATGTCGACGGCCTCGGCGAAGTGGTCGGGCTCGATCCCGTCGGCGATTCGACCCGCCTGCGCATCGCCGCGGGCGCCGACATCGCGCCCTACATCGCGGCGAAGGGCTCGGTCGCCCTCGACGGCGTGTCGCTCACCGTCAACGAGGTCGAGACCACGTCCGAAGGCGGCGTCATCTTCTCGATCAACCTCATCCCCCATACGGCCGCCCAAACCACATTCGGCAGCCCGGAGCTCGCCCGCAAGCTCCACATCGAGATCGACATCCTCGCCCGCTATCTCGGCCGAATGATGGAGCTCAGGGCGGTCCAACCCCGCCAGCCCTGAGCCTGTCGAAGGCGGTTTGCAGCGCCGCAGCGGTCGGCCATCCGGGCTTCGACAAGCTCAGCCCTGGCGGCGGAGTGTGACGCAAAGCTTGTGGTATCACACTGTGATGTGATAGCGGCGCTGTGATGAGCACTTTATTGATCGAACGCGTGTCCGAGCTCGTCAACGACGGCGACATGTCCCGCGCCGGCCTCGCCCGCGCGGCCGGACTCCATCCCAATTCGCTGCGAAAGCTCGGGGACGCGGACTGGAACCCGACGGCCGAGACGCTCCTCAAGCTCGAGAAGTTCCTGGCGTCCGGGAGCCGCGACGTCCTCGTCGGGCCGGAGCGGATCATCGACGAAGCACGCAACGGGCGCATGTACATATTGGTCGACGACGAAGGGCGGGAGAATGAGGGCGACCTCATCATCCCCGCGCAAATGGCGACGCCCGACGCGATCAACTTCATGGCCCGCCACGGCCGCGGCCTCATATGCCTTGCGCTCACCAGGGAACGCGTCGAGACGCTCGGCCTCCCTCTCATGGCCCGGCAGAACGGGACCCGGCACGAGACCGCCTTCACCGTCTCGATCGAAGCGAAGGAAGGCGTCACCACCGGCATCTCCGCCGCCGACCGTGCCCGCACGGTCGCCGTCGCCATCGACGCCTCCAAGGGCCCCGAGCATCTCGTCACCCCCGGACACGTCTTCCCGCTGGTCGCGCGCGACGGCGGCGTCCTCGTCCGCGCGGGCCACACCGAGGCGGCGGTCGACGTGTCGCGCCTCGCCGGCCTCAACCCGTCCGGCGTGATCTGCGAGATCATGAAGGAAGACGGGACCATGGCGCGGCTCGACGACCTCGTCGAATTCGCGCAGATGCACGGCCTCAAGATCGGCACGATCCGCGATCTCATCGCCTACCGCCTCTGCAAGGACCGGCTCGTCGAGCAGACCGCCGAAGCGCAGTTCGAAAGCCGCTGGGGCGGAAGCTGGACGGCCAGGACCTTCGTCAACAAGGCATCGGGCACGGAGCAGATCGCGCTCGTCAAAGGCCGTGTCGATCCGGACAAGCCGACGCTCGTGCGCATGCACGCCCTTTCCCTCTTCTCCGACGCATTCGCGGAAGCGGGCGCGCGCGGCGGCTTGCTCGAGGGCGCGATGAAGGCGATTGCGGACGAAGGCGCGGGCGTGATCGTCGTCATCAACCGGCCGGTGCCGGACGCGCTGACCCAATCGCTCAAGGTCCGCTCCGGCGCCGCCGAGCCGCGCGACATGGAAGCGATCCGCGACTACGGCGTCGGCGCGCAGATCCTGATGGCGCTCGGCGTGCACGACATGGTTCTCCTCACCAACAGCCACCACACGCCGGTCGCGCTCGGCGGCTACGGCCTCGCCATCGTCGGCGAGCGGCCGATCCCGAACCTGGAGGACTGATCGTGGCCAGGATCCTCATCGTCGAAGCGCGTTTCTACGACCATCTGAACGACCTCCTGCTGCAGGGCGCCCGCGCCGCAATCGAGGCGGAGGGGCATGGTCACGAGACGGTAACGGTGCCCGGCGCACTCGAAGTGCCCGCCGCCATCGCCATGGCCGCCGAGAGCGGGCGCTACGATGCCTATGTGGCGCTCGGCGTCGTGATCCGCGGCGAGACCTATCATTTCGAGATCGTCGCCGGCGAAAGCGCCCGCGGCATCATGGCGCTGACCATGGACGGCCTCGCCATCGGCAACGGCATCCTGACGGTGGAGAATGAGGCGCAGGCGCTGGCCCGGGCGCGGCCTGACGAGAAGGACAAGGGCGGGGAAGCGGCAAAGGCAGCGCTGGCGATGCTGAAGCTGAAGGCCCGCTTCGCGTAGGAGCGTTGGAGCGCTGCAAACCGCCCTTCGACAGGCTCAGGGCTAGCGGCTGTTGTTGCGCACCGAAGCCCGGCCGCCAACCCCGCCAGGGCTGAGCCTGTCGAAGTCCGGTTCGCTCACGCCCCCGCGACCCGATAGTCCGTGTACCCCTCTTCCCCCTGGCTGTACCACGTCCGCCGGTCGTCTGGGTTCAGCGGGAGGCGGTTCGCGAGGCGGTGGGGCAAGTCCGGGTTAGCGAGGAAGGTGCGGCCGAATGCGATAGCGTCGCAGCTTTCCTGCGCGAGCGCCTCCTCGGCGTTTTCGAATACATAATCGGAGTTCAGGACCAGCGGCCCGGTGAACACCTTGCGGATGGCGGGCGCGAGCGCCGGCCCGTCGCCGGTGCCGAACGTCCCCTCCGGCCCCGGCTCGCGAAGCTCGAGAAAGGCGATGCCGATCTCCTGGAGCGCGGCCGCGGCGGCGGTGAACAGGGCTTCGGGGTCGCTGTCCGCGCAGCCCTGCGTTTCGCTGTTCGGCGACAGCCGCACGGCGGTGCGCTCCGGCCCCACCGTGTCGGCGATCGCCTGCGTCGCTTCGCGGAGCAGGCGGATGCGGTTCGGGATCGAGCCGCCGTAATCGTCGCCTCGCAGGTTGGTGCCGTCCCGCATGAACTGGTCGATCAGGTAGCCGTTGGCGGCATGGAGCTGCACGCCGTCGAAGCCCGCAGCGATCGCCAGCCCCGCGGCGCGGCGGTAGTCGTCCAGCAGGCCCGGTATCTCGTCGGCCCTGAGCGGGCGCGCTACGGCATAGGGTTGGCGGCCTTCGTAGGTATGCGCCTTGTGGGGCGCCGTCGTCGCGGAGGCGGAGACGGGCGCTTCGCCGCCGAGGAAGCTCGGGTGCACCACCCTCCCCATGTGCCAGAGCTGGCAGAAGATGCGCCCGCCCGCCTCGTGCACGCCGGTGACGATCGGCTTCCAGGCCTCCATCTGCTCTTCGGTCCAGATGCCGGGCGCATAGGGCCAGCCGAGCCCCTGCCGCGAAATGCCGGTGGCTTCCGTGATGATGAGTCCGGCGCCCGCCCGCTGCCGGTAATAAATGCCCATGATCGGCGTCGGGACATGCTCGCGCGTGGCGCGGCCGCGGGTGAGCGGGGCCATGAACACGCGGTTCGGGCAGGTGAGGGCGCCGATGGCGATCGGATCGAACAGGGAAGGCAAAGGCGGCTCCGGATTGACGGGGACGGAAGGCGCGGCCTAGCGGCGGCGGCACTGATATGCACCACAATCCGACACCAAACGGCGCCGGCCGCTTCGCCTTCGCGGCGGTGATCGTCGCCAACCTGTTCCTCGCTGCCGGGCCGTGGATGGTGCGGGTGGCGGACGTCGGGCCGGTCGCGTCCGGCTTCTGGCGTCTCGCGCTCGCATTGCCCTTCCTCGCGGCGCTCGGCCTTTGGCGCGGCGGCGCGGGGAGCTTCCGCGCCGGGCCGGCCCTGCTCGGCGCGGTCGTGCTCGGCGGCGTCTTCTTCGCGGCCGACCTCGCCGCCTGGCACGAGGGGATCGTGCGCACCAAGCTCGCCAATGCGACCCTGTTCGGCAACATGTCGAGCTTCCTGTTTGCCGCCTACGGCTTCCTCCTCGCGCGCCGCCTGCCGCCGCCGCTCCAGGCGGGCGCATTGCTCCTCGCCGGGCTCGGCGCCGCCCTCCTCCTCGGCGGCAGCTACGAGCTCAGCCCCCGCAATTTCGCGGGCGACCTCCTCTGCCTGCTCGCAGCCGTCTTCTACGGCCTCTATCTGATGGTGGTCGACCAGGCGCGGCGGACCATGGCGCCGCTGCCCCTCCTGGCCATTTCAAGCGCGGCCGGCGCGGTGCCGATGCTGGTCCTCGCCCTCGCACTCGGCCAGCCGGTGCTGCCGGGCGAGTGGACGCCGGTGATCCTCCTCGCGCTGGGCAGCCAGGTGATCGGCCAGGGCCTGATCGTCTACGCCGTCGGGCACCTGTCGCCGGTCGTCGTCGGGATCGGCCTCCTGACCCAGCCCGTCGCGGCCTCCGCGCTCGGCTGGGTCGTCTACGGAGAAGGCTTCACCCTGCTCGACGGGCTCGGCGCCCTTCTGATCGCCGCCGCGATGGTCCTCATTCGCCTGAGGCCGGAGGAGCAACAGTTGCGCGGCGCAACTTCCGCGTCGCTTGCATCCTCCCCGCGCGAGGATCATTAGTCCCGCATGATCGCGCCGCAGGACATGACGCTGGACGAGCTTCGCATCGCGCTCGCGCCCTTGCTCCCCGCCCATGCCGCCTTCGACGGCTGGTCGGACGAAGCGCTCGCCATGGCCGCGAACGAACTCGGCGTTCCGCCCGCCCGCGCCCGCCTCTGCTTCCCGGGCGGCGCGATGCAGATGATCGACGCCTGGTTCGATTCGGTCGACGTCGCCATGCTCCACGCCTTCCCGCCGGAGCGGATCGCGGCGATGAAGATCCGCGAGCGCATCCGCGAGCTCGTCCTCTTTCGCCTCGAGCGCATGCTCCCGCACCGCGAGGCGCTGCGCCGCGCTTATGCCATTCTCGCGCAGCCGCAGAACCTCGCCGCCGCGGCCAAGCTCGCGTGGCGCGCGGCCGACCGGATGTGGCGCGTCGCCGGCGACACGGCGACCGACTTCAACCATTATACCAAGCGCGCGCTCCTGAGCGGCGTCTACGGCTCCACCGCGCTCGTCTTCATCGACGACAATAAAGAGGATCTCGCCGACACCCGCGCTTTCCTGAACCGCCGCATCGACGACGTGATGAACTTCGAAAAGGTGAAGGCGAGCTGGCGCGGCGGCCAGGAGCGCCTCCCCAGCCTCAGCCGCTTCCTCGGACGCCTGCGCTACCCGGTGGCGTGATCCCCGCGCTGGACCTGCCCCGGTCTCAGTAGAACCGCTCAGCCCCTCCACCCGTTCGGTCCGAGCGAAGTCGAGGACCGTTGCCGAGCGAAGCCGAGGCCCTTCTTCTTTCCCTCTGACGCCCGGCTTCTCGCTGCGCTCGAAGGCGGTTCTCGACTTCGCTCGAACCGGACGGGTGGATAGTCCTGTGCTCAGCGGTACGGCCCTCACCTGCGTAACCCGCCCCGTCCCCGCTTGGCCGCTGCACCCAAGCCCGCTAACGCCCCGCCATGAGCGATGCCTTTCTCAGCACGGCGATCATGGTGCTGGCGCTTTTGCTCTTCATCACCGACCGCATCAGGCCGGACGCCGTCGCGCTCCTCATCCTGCTCATCGCCTGGGCCTCGGGCCTCCTCACCCTCGACGAGGCGCTGGCCGGCTTCGGGAGCCAGGCGGTGGTGATCGTCGCGGCCGTGCTGGTCGTCGGGCGGGCGGTGGAGTTCAGCGGCGCGGCGCAGGCGATGACCCGGATGTTCGTGCCGCGCGTTCGCTTCGCTTCGGTGCGGATCGGCGGCGTTCTCCTGATGGGCGCGGCGCTTTCGGCCTTCATGAACAATATCGCGGCGCTCGCCATCACCATGCCGATCGCACTCGCCGTCGCGCGCGAGCACAAGCTGCCGCCCGGCGCCGTGCTGATGCCGCTGTCCTTCGCGACCATCCTCGGCGGGATGACGACGCTGATCGGCACGCCCGCGAACCTCATCGTCTCCTCGGTGCGGGAGGACCGGACTGGCGAGCCGTTCGGGATGTTCGACATGACGCCGGTCGGCGCGGCCGTCACCGGCGCCGGGCTTCTCTATCTCCTGGTCATCGGCTGGCGCCTCGCGCCGCGGCGCGATGCGGCGAGCGTCGAGGAGGGGGCGAAACGGCTCTATGTGTTCGAGCTCGCGCTGCCGATCGGCGCGGCGCGCGGGCAGGTCCGGCTCCCCGGCATGCGCCAAAGCCTGCGCGGCGCCGGCGCCGTCCTCCTCGCCGTGCTTCGAGGGGGCGAGCGGGTGCGCATCGAGGGCGACACCATGCTCGGGCACGACGACCGGCTCCTCGTGATGAGCCGCGACAAGCCCTGGGACGTCGCCGCCCGCACCAGCCTCTTCTCCGACGTGACCGCCGACCCGCCCGGCACCGTCACCGCCCACGTGTCGGTGATCCACGGCTCCTCGCTGATCGGCCAGGATTACGGCGCGATTCCCGCGCGCACCGGCGGCGATGTCGAGTTCGTCGCGGCGGGTCCGCGCGCTGCCCGGGTCAAGGCGCCGCTCGCCACCAACCTCATCGAAGCCGGCGACCAGCTCTTCCTGCGCGGAACGCCCGAAGCCCTGTCGCAGCTCATCCGCCGGTCGCGGCTGCTCGAGGTCGGCCGGCAGGCGGCGCCGGTGCGGCCGGGCAAGGCGGCGGCTTTGGTGGTCGGCATCTACGCCGCCGCCGTGGGGCTTTCGACCGTGTTCGGCCTTCCCACCACCGCCACCTTCGTCGCCGCAGCGCTCGCCATCTGCCTCCTGCGCCTGCTTCCGGCCGAGGAAGCCTATCGCTCGGTGGACCTGCCCGTCATCGTCCTCATCGCCGCGATGATCCCCGTCGGCCGCGCCTTCGAAGAATCGGGCGGGAGCGACCGGATCGCCGACGCGATGCAATGGGCGCTGACCGGTACGCCGCTCTTCGTCATGCTCGCGGCGATCTGCGCGGTGACGATGCTGCTCTCCATCTTCCTCAACAATGTCGCGACCGCACTCATCATGGCGCAGGTGGGAGTCGAGGCCGCGGACCGGCTCGGCATAAACCCGGACGCGGCTTTGCTCGCGGTGCTGATCGGCGCGTCCTGCGATTTCCTGACCCCCATCGGGCACCAGAACAACCTGCTGGTGCTTCGCCCGGGCGGCTACCGCTTCATGGACTATCCCAAGGTCGGCGCGCCGCTGTCGGTTTTGGCGGTCCTGCTCACCGCCTTCGTCCTTTCCCGCGCCTACGGCTGAGGCGCCTCAGCAGCAGCGGCTGGTCCCGGCACCGAAGCGCCGTTCGGTCCGCTCCCGGTGGAATTCGGTGCGGCTCATCGCCGGCTCGCCGGGATGGCGCGCGCTTCGGTGGGCGAGGTAGCGCTCGTAATCGGGGAGGCCGACCATCAGCCGCGCCGTCTCCGCGGCCCGCTTCAAGAGATCACGCCAGCGCATCGGCGGTCTCCATCACCGTGGGCGTCTCGGAGCGGCGGGCGGCCGCGATCGCCCGGACGCCGTAGAAGATCATCGCCAGCACGACGGCCATGAAGAAGGCGCACAGCGTCGCGTTGACATAGTCGTTGAAGACCACCTGCCGCATCTGGCCGACGCCCTTGGCGGGGGCGAGCACTTCGCCGCGGGCGAGGGCATCGCCGTAGCGGTTCGCATGGGCGAGGAAGCCGATGCGCGGATCTGCGTGGAAGATCTTCTGCCAGCCCGCCGTCAGCGTGCAGATGAGGAGCCAGGCGAGCGGCAGCAGCGTCACCCAGGCGAAGCGCTCCTTCTTCATCTTGAAGAGGACGACGGTGCAGAGGGTGAGCGCGATCGCCGCCAGCATCTGGTTGGCGATTCCGAACAGGGGCCAGAGCGTGTTGATCCCACCCAAGGGGTCGGTGACGCCCTGATACAGGAACCAGCCCCAGCCACCCACCGCCAGGGCGGTGGCGATCAAGTTGGCGGACCAGCTCCGCGTATCCTTGAGCCGGGGCACGAAGGTGCCGACCGTGTCCTGGATCATGAAGCGCGCGACGCGGGTCCCTGCGTCCACGGTCGTGAGGATGAACAAGGCCTCGAACAGGATGGCGAAATGGTACCAGAAGGCCATCATCCCAGGCCCGCCGATCACGTCCGACAGGATCTGTGCCATGCCCACCGCGAGCGTCGGTGCGCCCCCGGTACGTGAGAGGATCGACGTCTCGCCGACCTGCCGTGCGACGTCTTCCAGCATGAGCGGCGTGACGGTGAAGCCCCAGTTTGAGATGACGCCGGCGGCAGCGTTCGCGTCGACGCCGAGAACCGCGGCCGGGCTGTTCAGCGCGAAATAGATGGCGGGGTCGAGCACCGAGGCGGCGACCATGGCCATGACCGCGACGAAGCTTTCCATCAGCATCGCGCCGTAGCCGATCATAGGGAGGTGGGCCTCGCTCTCGATCATCTTGGGCGTCGTCCCCGAAGCGACGAGGGCGTGGAAGCCCGAGACCGCCCCGCAGGCGATGGTGATGAACAGGAAGGGGAACAGGTTGCCGGCGAAAACGGGTCCCGTGCCGTCGATGAACTTGGTGACGGCCGGCATCTGAAGCTCGGGGCGGACGATCAATATGCCGATGGCAAGGCCGACGATCGTCCCGATCTTGAGAAAGGTCGAAAGATAGTCGCGCGGGGCGAGAAGCAGCCAGACGGGCAGCACCGAGGCGATGAAGCCGTAGGCGATCAGCATGAGCGCCAGCGCTTCGCCGGAGAAGGTGAAGGCCGGCCCCCAGACGGGGCTGGAGGCGACCTGCTCGCCGAGCAGGATCGCCGCGAGCAGGCCCGCAATGCCGATCGCCGAAACTTCGCCGATCCGGCCGGGGCGCAGGTAGCGGCCGTAGACGCCCATCACCAGCGCCACCGGCATGGTGGCGAAGACCGTGAACGTCCCCCACGGGCTGTCCGCCAGCGCCTTGACGATGATGAGCGCGAGAACGGCGAGGAGGATGATCATGATGGCGAGGATGCCGACCATGGCGACGAGGCCGGGGAGCGTGCCCATCTCGGCCCGGATGATCTCGCCCAGCGAGCGCCCGTCGCGCCGGGTCGAGATGAAGAGCATGATCATGTCCTGGACGGCGCCCGCGAAGACGACGCCAACGAGGATCCAGAGCGTGCCCGGGAGATAACCCATCTGCGCGGCGAGCACCGGCCCGACCAGAGGCCCGGCGCCGGCGATCGCCGCGAAATGGTGGCCGAAGAGGACGGTGCGGTGGGTGGGGACGTAATCGAGGCCGTCGTTGCGGCGCACCGCCGGCGTCGGCCGCGCCGGATCGATGCCGAGCACCCGCCGGGCGATCCACAGGCCGTAGAAGCGGTAGGCCGTGAGATAGACGCAGACGGAAGCCACGACGAGCCACAGCGCGTTGATCGTCTCGCCCCGGCTCAGCGCCACCACGCCGAGCGCGACCGCTCCGACCGACGCCACCAGTGCCCAGGGCGCCCACTTCAACGCCGAGCCTGCCGCTCCCGCGTGCGTCGCCGCCATGTGTTTCCAGCTCCCTTTCGTTTTCCGGCCACACTAGCGCCGCACGGCACCGGAGCAATGTCCTTGTGGTGCAGGGCCCGGCCTGCGATCCTGCGGCGCGGGGGAGGGGGAAGATGGCCGGAAGCAATGGGAACGAGGACGCCGCGAGGGCGATCTGGCGGCGATATTGGCCGGCCATGGCCGCGTCCATGGCGCTGCTCCTTTTCTTCATCGCGGCCGTCCTCCTGCTCAACGTCAGGCCCGACGTGAATGGGGACCTCCTCCCAAGGATCGAATTCGCCCGGTTCGCGCCCGCCGGCGGAGAGGCTGCGCGCCGCCTCGCCGTTGAGAGCGGAGAGCTGGCGTCGATCGGGGGCTTCCTCGCCTATCGCGGCTATGCGGCCCTTGGCGGCGCCGTCGCCCTGTCGGCGCTGGCGCTGTCCCTTATCCTGCTCTGGCGCTTCGCGGGCGACAAGGAGACGCGCCTCAGGCTCGGCCTCTATCTTGCCGCCGCCTCGATCATCGCCGTCGGCGGCGCGCTGATCGGCGGCAGCGTCATGGCGCAGGTGGCGACGCGGATCGGCTGCTCTGAAGCGGCGCCGCTCGACCCCTGGGAGTTTTGCGGGCACGGCCGCGTCGCGACTGTCGTCGGCATCAAGCTCCATTACGGTTTCGACCGCTGGGTGGCCGCACTCGGCAGCATCGCGATCGTCGGCGTTCTTTTCGCGATCTTCGCCATCGCGGTTTCGAAAACGCCGAAAGGCCTGCCGGCGATCGCGAGCAGCCGGGAACGCTGCGTCACGATCCTGCTCGCCGCCGCGTCGGCGATTCTCGTCGCCTCGATGCTGCTCGACCGCGCATTCCTGCAATGGGCGTTTGCAGGCTACGGCGCGCTCGAAAAGCCTCCGCAGGACATCGTCCGCTACATTGCGGGAACCGCGACTTTCAACGGCGCCGTGATGACCGCCGGGCTCGCGCTGGCCTGGTTCATCGCGCTGCTTCTGCTGCAGCGCGGATCGAGCTCCGCCGCGGGTGCACCGGATGGTGCGGGGAGCGGGGATGTCGCGGAAACGGGCGGCCTCTCGCTCTACAACCTGTCGGCAATTCTCGCGCCGGTCCTCTCCGCCATTGCGACCAACATGCTGGGCGGACAGTAGCGGAGGACTGGCGCCGCCTTGCTGTTATTGATAATCACTCGCAAATGAATCGCCTGCTCAGCCTCCTCGTCTCTCTCCTCCTGTTCGCCAGCCTCTTTGCCCAGCCCGCCCGGGCGCAGCAGGCGGAGGTGCAGACGACATGGCGCCTGCTCGATTATGTCGCGGTGGATTATCCTGAGGCGGTGCGCGGCGGCGCCGTCGTCAACCAGGCCGAATATGCGGAGATGACGGAATTCTCCGCCTCGGTGCGCGAGCGGATCGGGGGGCTTCCCGATCACCGGGCGAAGCCGGGCCTCGTCGCCCAGGCCGACGCGCTGCGCCGGGCGATCGGCGCCAAGGCCCCGCCCGAGCGCATCTCCGAAAGCGCCCGCCGGCTTGGGCGCGAGCTCCTCGCCGCCTTTCCGGTACCGCTCGCGCCGCGCACCGCGCCGGACCTCGGCCGCGCCGCCGCCCTTTACCGCGACAATTGCGCCGCCTGCCACGGCGCGGCGGGCGGCGGCGACGGCCCCTCGGCGCGCGGCATGGAGCCGCCGCCCATCGCCTTCACCGACCGCGCCCGCGCCTCCGAGCGCAGCGTCTTCGCCCTCTACCAGGTGATCGAGCAGGGTCTCGAGGGCACAGCGATGCCGAGCTTCGCGCATCTCTCCGGCGAAGACCGCTGGGCGCTCGCTTTCTACGCCGGACGTTTCGCCTATCCGGCGGACCTCGCCGCCGAGGGCGAGCGGATCTGGCGGAGTTACGCCGCAGTCCGCGAACTCCTCCCGAGCCTCGAAGCTCTGGCCGCCATCACTCCGGCCGGCCTCGCCGCCCGTGTCGGTCCGGAGCGCGCCATCGCCCTCATCGCTTACCTTCGCTCCAACCCCGGCACCGTCACGCAGTCGCAGGGCGGCCCGCTCGATATCGCGCGCGCCAAGCTCCGCGACAGCCTCGAAGCCTACCGCTCCGGCGACCGCGCTGCGGCACGCGAGCTTGCCCTCTCCGCCTATCTCGAAGGGTTCGAGCCGGTCGAGCCGATGCTCGCCACCCGCAACGGCGACCTCCTGCGCCGCGTCGAAGCCGCCATGGCCGAGCTCCGCTCCGCAATCGCAGCCGGCCGCCCCGTCCCCGCCGTCGAGGCCCGGGTCGCGGCGCTGAACGCTCTTTTCGACGAGACCGCCGCCGTCACCGCGCCGGGCCAGGCGAGCGCCGTCTCCGCATTCCTCGGCGGCTTCGTCATCCTCGCGCGCGAAGGGCTGGAGGCGCTCCTCATCGTCATCGCGATGATCGTCTTCCTGCAGCGCGCCGACCGCCGCGAAGTCCTGCCCTACGTCCACGGCGGGTGGGCGGCCGCGCTCGTCGCCGGCATCGCCACCTGGTGGGCGGCGACCCACCTCATCGAAGTGAGCGGCGCCAGCCGCGAGATCACCGAAGGCGCGGGCTCGATCTTCGCCGCGCTGGTGCTGATCTTCGTGGGCATCTGGATGCACGGCAAGGCGCAGGCCGACGAGTGGAATCGCTACATCCGCGCCACGCTCGACAAGGCCCTGTCCCGCCGCTCGGCCTGGTTCCTGTTCCTGCTCGCCTTCGTCGCGGTCTACCGTGAGGTGTTCGAGACGATCCTCTTCTACACGGCGCTCTCCTCGGAGGGGAACGGCCTCGCCCTCTTCGCCGGAGCCGCCGCCGCCGCCGTGATGCTCACCGCGATCGCCTGGGCGATGCTGAAATACAGCCGCCGCCTGCCGATCACGCAATTCTTCAACTGGAGCGCGATCCTCATCGCTGTCCTCGCGGTGGTTCTGATCGGCAAGGGCGTCGCGGCCCTCCAGGAAGCGGGCACGCTCGGCATCACGCCGATCCATGCGGCGCCCTCCATCCCGATCCTTGGCATCGCCCCGACGTCCGAAGCGCTGGGTGCGCAGGTTGCCGTGCTGCTGATCCTCCTGGTCGGGTTCGGGCGCAACAAGCGGCGCTCGGCCGTGCCGGCGGCGGCTTGAGGGCGCGGGCAGCCGCGTCTAAGGTCGTCCGCATTCTTCAGGAGAGACGAAAATGGCGGGCGTGAACAAGGTGATTCTGGTCGGCAATCTGGGCGACGATCCCGAATCGCGCTCGATGAGCACCGGTGGCGAAGTGGTGAACCTGCGCGTCGCAACGTCGGAAAGCTGGAAGGACCGCGACGGCAACCGCCAGGAGCGGACCGAGTGGCACCGCGTCGTCATCTTCAACGAGAATCTCGGCAAGGTCGCGAAATCCTATCTGAAAAAGGGCTCGAAGGTTTATCTCGAGGGCCAGCTCCAGACCCGCAAATGGACCGACAATAGCGGCCAGGACAAATATTCGACGGAGGTCGTGCTGCAGCGTTTCCGGGGTGAGCTCGTCCTTCTCGACAGCCGCGGCGGCGCTGGCGGCGGCGGCGGCGGCGGCGGCGGCTACGGCTCGTCGGGCGGCGGCGGCGGCTCGCGCCCGCAGTCGCGCCCGGCGCCTGCGTTCGACAGCGACCTGGACGACGACGTTCCGTTCTGATCGGCCGCGGAGCGCGGCAAGCCGGGCTTCGACAAGCTCAGCCCTGGCGGGTTTGGAATAGTCGACCTGAAAATCCGCTGGCCCTGAGCCTGTGGAAGGGCGGTTTGCAGCGATAGCGAGCTGGATGACGGCGTTCCGTTCTGATTGGCGTTGGCGCGCTGCAACCCGGGCTTCGACAGGCTCAGCCCCGGCGGCGTGAGAAAGTCTGCGCTCTGGAACATCGCTGGCCCTGAGCCTGTCGAAGGGCGGCTTGCAGTACGCGGCACCGGAGGGCGTCCCCCGCTACTTCCCAAGCTTGCCCTTCAGCGCAGCGAAGGGGCTCGCCTCCTCGCGCGCCTGTTCTTCGCTCTTCACGCCGGCTTCCCGCAGCGCTTCTTCGGCTGCGGGGGAGCGGGGGAAGGGTTCGACGCTGAGAGACAGGGTCTCGGCCACGGCTTCACCGACGTCGACCGAGGCGCCGTCGTAGAAGATCACGTCGAGCTCGCCCTCGCCAAGCTCGATCTCCTCCTCCGCCCCGGTCTCCGGGTGGGGGCGAAACTCGACTTCGAACGGCTCGTCCACCTTTTCCTCGACCGGCTCGCCGCTGGCGACGCAGCTCTGCGCCAGCGCGGCGCTCAGCGTCCCGCGGGCGACGACGCCGCTGATGCGCCGCTCGAGCGTCACGACGGCCGAAAGGCTGGAAAGCGACTCGAAGCCGAAGCGGCGCGCCAGCGCTTCGCGCTCCGCGGGGCTCGCCTCCATCTCGATCGTGCGCGGCGCCTGGCCGAGCATGTCGAGGCGCACGGGGCGGCTGAATTCGGGCGCGCTCATGGCGTGGGCAGCCTTCCCGCGAGGAGATCGGCGAACGTCACCGGCTCGAGCGAACTGCGCAGGCGGATCAGCCGCGCCGACACCGCCGCGACGGCCTCGTCCGACGGCGGCGCATCACGGAAGATGTTGCGCTTCACCGCCTCGTGGAACGCCGCCTTGTCTTTGCCGGCGTCGCGATAGGCGCCGAGCCGGCCGCCGAGCGCGCCCATCATCTTGCCGACATGCTTGCCCACGACCTGGTCGCCGATGCCAAGCTGCCGCACCGTCCCGTCCATGTCGTCGATGAAAACCTCGGTGAGCAGGACTTCCGCCCGCCGCGCCTCGGCGCCTTCGCGCTCCATGCGCAGGAGAACGATGGCGAGGATCGAGGAGACCATGTCGAACCGGCCGTCGATCGTGTCCGGCACCTGGCCGTCGCGGTACCACCAGGGATCGCGCGCCGCGGCGACGATCCGATCGTAAAGCGGCTGCAGGGCGCCGCGCTGCTTGCGGTCTCCGAAAATACGACTGATGAAGGACATTCGGGAACCTCGCTCGCGGCGCCGGGCTTGCGCCGGTTGGCTTCTGTTCATATTGGAAAGCATAGCCTCAGGGGCAAGTGGGGGCGCGCCAGCCCCTTCCGGGAGAGTTTCACACATCATGCGCTTCGCACCGACCTTCCTTCTGGCCGCCGCCATCGCCGCGCCCCTGCTCGGCGGCTGCACGTCGATCCAGGATCATCAGGGCTACGTCAACGACGACACGCTCGTCGCCGGCATCCAGCCGGGCGTCGACAATCGCGATTCGGTCGAGCGGACGCTTGGCCGGCCGACCTTCACCGGCCAGTTCGACGAGAACGACTGGTATTACGTCTCCCGCTTCACGCGGCAGCTCGCCTTCCAGCATCCGCGCGCGTCCGACCAGACGGTGCTGCGCGTCCGCTTCGACGCGGCCGGCAACGTGGCGAGCGTCGACCGCACCGGCATCGAGATGGTCCAGGCGATCGATCCGTCCAACGAGCGGACGCCGACGCTCGGCCGCAGCCGCAGCTTCTTCGAGGAAATCTTCGGCAATATCGGCGCCACCGCTCCGGGCGAGCGCGGCACCACCGCCGACAACCCGCAGTAAGGCAAGGCGCTTCCCGGGCCGCGTGCCCGGCGGAGCCTAGCGGCCCTGGGCGAAGCGGATGGTGAGACGCTGCGCTTCCGGCGGCATCTCGGTCTCGGCCCAGTTGAACGTGACCGACTGGCGCGGCGCAAGCTCGGTGATCGGCGGCGGGCGCGACCATTGGCGCACGATCCGGTTCGCGCCGTCGCGTATCTCCGCCTCCATCTGCGGCACCGGCTGGCGCGCGTCCGTGGGATTGTGGATCCGGCCGCTGACCAGCAGGAGGACGGGTCCGCGCTGCGTCGTGAACTCGATCTGGAGCGCGCCCCCGCCCGATCCGGCGCTGGCCGTGCCGATCCCCGGAATCCCGAAATAGTGGATGGCGAGCGCGGCCGCCGAGAAGAGGATCGCCGCAGCGATGGCGAGCATGGTCCACATCCGAGCCGGATTGCGGCGCGGGCGGAAGGGCGGCTCGGGCGCGAAGGCGTCGTAGCTGGCCGGTTCGGGATCCGGATCGTGCGGCGGCGAAGGGGGTGGCGCCGGCGCACGGCGGGGCGGCGGGGGCGTGTCCTGGCGCGGCTCCGGCGATGGGGCGAAGGCGGGCGGCGGCGCGGCATGCGCCGGCGGGGCGGCACGGGCCGCCGAGGCCTCCTCGGCCGGCTCCTGGTACCAGCTGTGGCGGCACTGGGCGCAGCGCACCTGTCGTCCGCCCGCCCCGATCGCGGTGTCGGGGACGACATAGCGCGTCTGGCAGGCAGGACAGGTCAGGATCATTCGATTGCGCCCCCCGGAAAAAGGCACGGGATTCTAAACACGTCCGCGCGCCGCCATGCAAGCAAATGCCGGTGCTTGAAGCGCCGAGGCGGCTCGTGCCATGTGAAGGCACGCGTTTCCTGTTCGTCTGCGGAGCTGATCCTTGAGCACGACCGGCTCCATCGTCCAGTTCGAGAATGTCGGCCTGCGCTACGGCACAGGCTCCGAGACGCTGTCGGACTTGAGCTTCTCGCTGCGTTCGGGCGGCTTCTACTTCCTCACCGGCCCGTCGGGCGCGGGCAAGACGTCGCTCCTCAAGCTGCTTTACCTCGCCCAGCGGCCAAGCCGCGGGCTCATCCGCCTGTTCGGCGAGGACATCGTGACGATGCCGAGGAAGCGCCTCCCCGGCTTCCGCCGGCGCATCGGCGTCGTGTTCCAGGACTTCCGCCTGGTCCCGCACCTCTCCGCCTTCGATAACATCGCGCTGCCGCTGCGTGTGGCGGGGGTGCAGGAGAAGGATCTGTCGACGCCCGTCAGCGAGATGCTGCAATGGGTGGGCCTCGCCGACCGCTCGAGCGCGCGGCCCGCGACGCTTTCGGGCGGCGAGCAGCAGAGGGTGGCGATCGCCCGGGCCGTCATCGCGCGCCCCGAGCTGCTCGTCGCCGACGAGCCGACGGGGAACGTCGATCCGGACATGGCGCTGAGGCTCCTCCACCTGTTCGACGCGCTGAACAAGCTCGGCACCACCGTCGTCGTCGCGACCCACGACGTCCATCTCTTCGCGCGGGTGCAGCGGGCGGAAATGCTGCGGCTCGATCGTGGCCAGCTCTCCGATCCGACCGGCGCGCTCCGCAACCCGCCGCGGCGGATCGACGCATGAGGCTTGGCACCGACCATTTCGGCGCGGCGGGCAAGCGCCTCCTGCCTGAGGGACGGCTGTCGGGGCCGATGCCCTGGGTGATCGCGATCATGATGTTCCTGACCGTGCTCGCGGCCGCCTTCGGGCTGGGCCTCCGAAGCGCGGCCGCGAACCTCGACGCCAGCGTCGGGCATCGGATCACCGTGCAGATCGTCGAGGCCAATCCGGACGCGCGGGAGCGGCAGGCGCGCGCGGCAGTCGCTGCGCTCGAGCGGATGCCGGGCGTCGTCTCGGCCCGCCGAGTGGCGGACGAGGAGCTTGCCGAACTCATCGAGCCGTGGCTCGGCGCCGGTGTCAGCCAGGCCGACGTGCCCATACCGGCGATGATCGATGCCGACCTCACGCCCGAGCTCCACGCTCAGGTCCCCATCGTGCTGCGCGCCGTCGTCGCGGCGGCACCCTCGGCGAGGGTCGACGACAATGCCCAGTGGCTGGCGCCGCTCGCCCAGCTCGTCGCGGCGCTCAAGTGGCTGTCGATCGCGCTCGTCGTGCTGATGGTGGGCGCAACGGCGGCGACGGTGGTGCTCGCCGCCCGCGCCGCGCTCGACACGCACCGGAGCACGATCGAGGTCCTCCACCTGATGGGCGCGACCGACGTGCAGGTGGCGCGGCTCTTCCAGCGGCGGATTGCGCTCGACGCCCTGTTCGGGAGCCTCGTCGGGCTGGTGGCGGCGTTCGGAGTCCTCCTCCTCATCGGCCGGCGGGTACGCGAGCTCGGATCGGAGCTGCTCGGTGCCGCGCAGCTTCCGGACTATGCCTGGGCGATCCTGCTCGGCCTGCCGGTTGCGGGCGTGCTCCTCGCGATGCTGGTTGCGCGGCTCACCATCCTCAGGGCATTGGCGCGGCTGCTGTGATCCTGCGCGTCCTCGTCCGCCTCGGTGCGCTCGCCGTCCTCGTCTACGTCCTGGGATACGCGTTCTTCGTCGTCTCGCTGCCGCAGCCGGCCGGCGACGGCAGGACCGACGCCGTCGTCGTCCTGACCGGGGGCGCGGGCCGGATCGAGCGGGGGCTCGATATCCTCCGGCGGCGCCAGGCGGGGCGGATGCTGATCTCGGGCGTGCAGCGCACGGTGCGTCCGCAGGAGCTTGCGGCCGAGCACGATGTGAACCGCGCGATCTTCGATTGCTGCATCGATCTCGGCCGCGAGGCGGTCGATACCCGCTCCAATGCGGACGAGGTCGCGCACTGGCTGCGGCGCCGCGGGCTCAAATCGATGCGGCTCATCACCACCGACTGGCACATGCCGCGCGCCCGCTTCGAGATCGAGAAGAGGCTGGAGGGCGAAATCGCGATCGTCGCCGACGCCGTCCAGTCCAATCCCAGCCTCCGGCAGCTCTTCACGGAGTATAACAAATACATATTGAACCGCATCGCGGACGTCGTCGGCATCTGATGAACGCGCTGCGCTCGCTCGCTTTCGCGCTGGTCTTCTATCCGGGGACCGTCCTGTTCGTTCTGGCCGCGTTTCCGGCGGCCCTGTTCGGCCGGGAGGCGGTGCGGCGGCACACGCGGCGCTGGGCGGCCTTCCACCGCTGGTGCGCGGCGGCGCTCCTCGGCGTCCGGACGCGGGTGGAGGGCGCGGTGCCGAAGGGCGCGGTGCTGGTCGCAGCCAAGCACCAGTCGATGTTCGAGACGCTGGAGATCGTGATGCTGCTCGATCGGCCCGCCGTGATCATGAAGCGCCAGCTTGCCGAAATCCCGCTCTTCGGGCGGGTGACCAAGATGTACGGCGTGATCCCGATCGATCGCGCGGGCGGAGCGACGGCACTCCGGCACATGATGCGCGCCGCCGGCGAGGCGATCGCGGAGGGGCGGCCGATCGTGATCTTTCCGGAAGGAACCCGGGTCGCGCCCGGCGAGCGGCCGCCGCTCCAGCCGGGTTTCGCGGGGCTGTACCGGGCGCTCAAGCTCCCGGTCGTGCCGCTGGCGCTGGACAGCGGGGAGGTGTGGCCGCGGCGCTCGTTCGTGAAGCGGCCGGGCACGGTGACGATGCGCTTCGGCGAGGCGATCGCGCCGGGGCTGAAGCGCGAGGAGATCGAGGGACAGGTGCATGAGGCGATCAATGCCCTCGACACCTGAGCTCGGCCTCATCGAAGGCTTTTTCGGCCTGCCGTGGAGCTGGGAGGAGCGGGCCGAAACGGTGCGCTTTCTCGCGCCGCATGGGTACGGCTTCTATTTCTACGCCCCGAAGGCCGATCGCTGTCTCAGGAAGCGCTGGCAGGAGCTCCACCCTGCCGAGGAGATGGCGAAATTGGCCGCGCTTCGCGCCCACTGCCGCGCGCATGGCGTGCGTTTCGGGCTGGGGCTGAGCCCGTTCGAGCTTCACCTGCACGAGGGCGACGGCTGGAAGAAGCCGCTCGCCGCCAAGCTCGATGCGCTCGCCGAGCTGGAGGCGGACGACCTTGCGATCCTGTTCGACGACATGCGAGGCGACATTCCGGACCTTGCCGAGCGGCAGGCGGCGATCGTCCATTTCGCGGCGGAACATGGCGCGGCGAAGCGGCTGCTCTTCTGCCCGAGCTATTATTCGGACGATCCGGTCCTCGACGTGGCGTTCGGCCGGCGGCCGGAGGGATATCTGGCGGATCTCGGGCGGCTGCTCGATCCGGCGGTCGAAGTCTTCTGGACGGGCGAGGAGGTGTGCTCGGCGGAGTTCTCGCCCGGGCATCTCGCGCGGGTGGCGGAGGCGCTTCGGCGCAAGCCGTTCCTGTGGGACAATTATCCGGTGAACGACGGCGCGCGCATGTCGCAGCATCTTCACCTGCGCGGGTTCAGCGGCCGGCCGGCGTCGATCGGAGCCTATGTAGCGGGGCATGCGATCAACCCGGCTTCGCAGGCGGTGCTGAGCCGAATCCCGGCGCTGACGCTGGCGGAGAGCTACGGCGCCGGCGAGGCTTATGAATATGGCGCGGCCTTTGAGCCGGCGGCGGAGGCGGTTCTTGGGCCGGAGCTGGCACGGCGGGTGCGGCTCGACTTGATCGTGCTGCAGGATCGCGGGCGCGACCGGCTCGGCGAGCGGCTGGCGCGGCTTCGGGCGCGCTACGCGGCTTTCGACCATCCGGGTGCGCGGGAGATCGTGGCGTGGCTGGACGGGCGCTGGAACGTCACCGACGCCGAGGTTCAGACGCAGTGACGTCATCCCGGACTTGATCCGGGATCCATGAACACCGGCGGTGCCGGACCTTGCGGGCTCTGTGTTCATGGATCCTGACTTTCGTCAGGATGACGCATCGCGACCCACTCCACCTGCGCCCCGTGCGGATGGGCCCAGGCGAGGTGGCGGTCCTCGCCCGGCCAGGTGCGCAGGCGGAGGCTCTGGATCGGTTCGCCCGGCTGCTGCTCGTAGCGGAGCCACGCAAGGGGCGCGGCGGCGGTGGCTTCGGCCCCGAGGCGGTGCATCAGGTACTCGATGCGCTGCTGCACAGGCGCGGGGAAATATTGATAGGCGACGGAGTGGTAGACGACGCGCACCGCGCCATCCGCCGGCGCGGCGGGGAGGATGCGCTCGAGCCAGTCGGCGGCGTCGGCTTTCTCGACGCGCGGCGGATCGGCGGCGGCGACGGCGAGGGCGGCTTCGAGCCGGGCGATGCGTTCGTGCATGTCCGCCCAGACGAAGGCGAGGAGCCGTTCGCCGTCCTGCGTGAGGTCGACGGGATCGAGGTCGACCCCGGCGCGGGCGGCGATGCGCACGTCTGCTCTCGGCGGCGGGGGTCCGGTCCAGGCCGGCTTGAGCTGAAGCCGTGACGCCGCGTCTCCAGCGCGCACGCCGCCGAGATCGTGGCCGTAGCGGTCGAGGAGGAGGTTGAGGCCGCCGCTCGCGCCGAGCTCGAACAGGCGCATCGGGAGCGGAAAGGCGTCTGCGACGGCGAGGAGTCCGGCCATCAAGGTCGCCGACCGGCCGACTTCGTTGGTCTGGGGCGCGTTGGAGAGGAAGCGATGAATCGCTGCCGCCTCGCGGTGAGGAGCGGCGCGGCTGCGGCCCAGAGCGCGTCTTCCTCCTCGAGCGGCCGGGGCGGGTAGAGCGCGGCGAGCGTGGGCGCCGCGCCGCGGCGGACCAGGAAGTGGAGCGCGCCCGCGAGGCGTGCAGGGACGTTGTCCGCTTCCGGCGCGGGGTCGCCGGGCCAGTCGAGGACGCGGCCGCCGACGGCCGTCGAGCGGTCCAGGCGCTCGCCCAGCAATTTCACCAGCCGGGCGGTGAAGGGGGAGCCGAGGCGCTCGCACCAGAGCGCCTGCGAGGCGAAGGCGGCGCCGGCGGCCTCCTCGCCCATCAGGCCCGGAGCGTCGCCCCGAGCTTGGCGGCGGCGGCGACGATCTTGTCGGACACCGCCTTCAAATCCTCCTCCGTGAAGCTCTTGTCGGTGGGCTGGAGCGTCACTTCGACGGCGAGGGACTTCTGGCCCTCGGGGACGCCCTGGCCGGTGAAGACGTCGAACAGGGCCGCGCCGGTGATCGCCTGCTTGTCGGCGCCGCGGACGGCGCGGACGAGCTGGTCGGCGGCGAGATCGGCCGGGACGAGGAAGGCGAAGTCGCGGGTGACCGCCTGCAGGGCCGGCGGGGCATAGGCCGGGCGCATGCGTCCCGCACCGCCGCGCTTCTGGGGGACGGCGTCGAGGAAGATTTCGGCGGCGACGACGGGGCCGGAGAGGTCGAAGGCCTTGAGGGTGGAGGGGTGAAGCTCGCCGAATTCGGCGAGGACGTTTTTCGGGCCGAGGCCAAGGCGGGCCGAGCGGCCGGGGTGGTAGACGCCGGATGCCGGGCTCAGCACCTGGAGATTGTCGACCGGGGCGCCGGCGGCGGCGAGGATGGCCAGGGCTTCGGCCTTGGCGTCAAAAGCGTCGAAGCCCGCGGCGCGGCCGCTGCGCCAGCCGCGCGGCGCCCGGTCTCCGGCGAGGACGATGCCGAGGGTGGGGCGCTCACCGTCGGCGAAAAAGCGGCGGCCGATTTCGAACAGGCGGATGCTGCCCGCGCCGCGCGCGGCGTTGCGGGCGGCGGCGGCGAGGAGGCCGGGGAGGAGCGAGGGGCGCATCGCCTTCATCTCCTCCGAAATCGGGTTTTCGAGGACCCATGCCGAGCCGCCGAACGGCGCCGCTTCGGCTTCGGAAATGAAGCTCCAGGTGACGGCTTCGTTGAGGCCGCGGGCGGCGGCGGTGCGGCGGACGCGGCGCTCGAGCAACTGCTCGGGCGTGGCTGTCGGGCGGGCGACTCCGGGCGCGCGGGCGAGCGGGGTGGTCGGCACATGATCGATGCCGTGGATGCGGATCACTTCCTCGACGATGTCGGCGGAGCCCGCGACGTCACGCCGCCAGGACGGCACTGAAATCGTCCAGCTTTCGCCTTCCTCGACGCCGAAGCCGAGGCTTTCGAGAATCTCGCGCTGGCGCGGCTCCGGCACGTCGAGGCCGCCGAGTTCGAGGCAGCGGGCGGGGCGGTAGGAGATTGTGCGGGGGGCGAGCGGGGGCTCGCCGGCGCGGACGATGTCGGACGGTTCGCCGCCGGCCAGGTCGATCGCCATGCGCGTGGCGAGGGCGAGGCCGGCATCGAGGAAGGCGGGGTCGACGCCGCGCTCGAAGCGGCTGCGCGCGTCCGAGGTGAGGCCGAGCTTCTGGCCGGTGAGGGCGATGTGCTCGGGATCGAAATAGGCGCATTCGATGAGGATGTCGGTGGTCGTCTCGGTGACGCCCGAATGCTCGCCGCCCATGATGCCGCCGATGTCGTGGACGCCGCTGTCGTCGGAGATGACGGTGATGGTCGGGTCGAGCTTGTAGCTCTTGCCGTTCAGCGCCAGCACCTCCTCGCCCTCGGCGGCGCGGCGGGCAACGATGGCGCCGCTCAGCCTGGCGAGGTCGTAGACGTGCAGGGGGCGGCCGTAGCTGAGCATGACGTAGTTGGTCATGTCGACGAGCGCGCTGATCGGGCGCTGGCCGACGGCTTTGAGGCGCTGCTGGAGCCAGGCGGGCGAGGCGCCGTTGCGGACGCCGCGCACGACGCGGCCGTAAAAGGCGGGGCAGCCTTCCGGATCGTCGGTGCGGATTTCGATCGGGCAGGGGAAGGCGCCGGGGATTTCGGGGACATCGATGACCCTCAGGGTCCCGACGCCGGCGGCGGCGAGGTCTCGGGCGATGCCGTGGACGCCCATCGCGTCTTGGCGGTTGGGCGTGACGGAGACGTCGATGACCGGATCGTCGAGACCCGCCCACTCGGCGTAGCGCGCGCCGACGGGCGCGTCCTCCGGGAGCGAGATGATGCCGTCATGCTCGTCGCCCAGCTCCAGCTCGCGGACCGAGCACATCATGCCGCGGCTCTCGACGCCGCGGATCGCCGCGACTTTGAGCGTGAGGTCGCTGCCGGGAACGTAGGCGCCGGGCGCGCCGAAGACGCCGAGCATTCCGGCGCGGGCATTGGGGGCGCCGCAGACGACCTGGATCGGCTCGCCGGTTCCCGCGTCGACCGAAAGGACCTGGAGCTTGTCGGCCTGCGGGTGGCGCTCGGCGGTGAGGATCTTCGCGACCGTGAAGGGGGCGAGCTTTTCGGCGGGGTTCTCGACGCCTTCCACTTCAAGGCCGACGCGGGTCAGCGCTTCGACGATCTCGTCGAGCGTCGCGGAGGTTTCGAGATGCTCCTTCAGCCAGGACAGGGTGAACTTCATTTCGCGCCTCCCGTCATCCCCGCGAAAGCGGGGATCCAGCGGGAGTTTGAGCCGCGCGGTGCGGGTGGAGAGTCAGACTGGATTCCCGCTTTCGCGGGAATGACGGAGAGGGTGCAGGAGAGGGTGAATTTCATTTCGCGTCTTCCGTCATCCCCGCGGAAGCGGGGATCCAGCGAGTGTTCGTGCCGCGCTGTGCGGGTGGAGAGTCTGACTGGATTCCCGCTTTCGCGGGAAGGACGGGGGAGGAGGGCGTGGGGCGGGGGCTGAACCACCCGCGCCGTTCGGGCTGGGCTTGTCGAAGCCCTGCCCTTCTCTTGCGCTGTGAAGAAGGACAGTCCTTCGACAGGCTCAGGACGAGCGGAGGGGGGCAATGAGGCCGGCTCTGGCGTGACGAGGGTGGTCATGCGCCTACGCCTCCGCTGAGCGTGGGCACGTCCAGGGCGGAGAAGCCGTAATGCTTCAGCCAGCGGACGTCGCCGTCGAAGAAGGCCCGGAGGTCGTCCATGCCGTATTTGAGCATGGCGAGGCGGTCGATGCCGCAGCCGAAGGCGAAGCCCTGATACTCTTCCGGATCGAGACCGCAGGCTTCGATGACGCGGGGGTGGACCATTCCGGAGCCCAGCAATTCCATCCAGCCGTCACTGCCGCCCAGCACGCGGCGGCCGTTGACGACGCTGTAGCCGACATCGACCTCCGCCGAAGGCTCGGTGAAGGGGAAGTAGGAGGGGCGCAGGCGCAGCACGATGTCCTCGCGCTCGAAATAGGCCTTGAGGAAGGTTTCCAGCGTCCACTTCAGGTGGCCGAGCGTGATGCCGCGGTCGATGACGAGGCCTTCGACCTGGTGGAACATCGGCGTGTGCGTGGCGTCGCTGTCGGAGCGGTAGGTGCGGCCCGGCGCGATCACGTAGATGGGCGGCTTCTGCGTCATCATGGTGCGGATCTGGACGGGCGAGGTGTGCGTCCTGAGCAGCATGCGCCGGCCTTCGGCGTCGCGGTCCGGGAAATAGAAGGTGTCGTGCATCGCCCGCGCCGGGTGGCTTTCGGGGATGTTGAGCGCGGTGAAGTTGCGCCAGTCGTCCTCGATCTCCGGGCCGGTCGCGACCGAGAAGCCGAGATCGGCGAAGATTTCGGCGAGCTCGTCCATAACCTGGCTGACCGGATGGACGCTCCCTTGCGAGCCGGGCGAGACGGGGAGCGTCAGATCGAGCCGCTCGGTGGCGAGGCGGCGCTCCAGCTCGGCCGCTTCGAGCGCGGCCTTGCGGGCGGCAAGCGCTTCGGTGACCGCTTCGCGAAGGCCGTGGATGCGCGGACCCTCGGCCTGCCGCTCTTCGGGGCTCATCCTGCCGAGCGTCTTGAGGAGCCCGGTGATCGCCCCCTGCTTGCCGAGCGCGGCGACGCGCTCCGCCTCCACCGCGGCAAGATCGGGCGCGGCGGCGATGCGGGCGAGGAGATCGCTCTTGGTGGCGTCGAGATCGGTCGTCATGGCGCGCGCTCTAGACGAGATCGACGCGGCGTTGAACCCCGCGGACGGGCGCGCAAGTTGACAAAGCCAGGGCCGAGGCGGGCGGGTTTTGTCGGCTTTGTCAACTTCCGGCGGCGGCGGGGGAGCGCGCGGAGGGCGGGGGCAGCGGGGTTGCTGGTCCGGAGCGGCATGACGGTGCCGACAGGAGCACGGGAAATCCTATTTTGGAAGGGGGGGTCGGTGCGGGTGGAGGCGGCGTCTGGATTCCCGCTTTCGCGGGAATGACGGCTGAGGGTGGGCCGGGCGAAAGAAAAGGCGCGGGAGTTGCCTCCCGCGCCTGTTTCTTTTTCAGCTCGGCGCTGGGCTCAGGCGGTGGCCTGGGCTTCCGCAGGCGCCGGGAGCGCGTCGCGGGCCTGGGCGATGATGCCGCTGAAGGCCGCGCCTTCGTGCATGGCGAGATCGGCCAGGACCTTCCGGTCGAGATCGACGCCCGCGAGCTTCAGGCCGTGCATGAACTGGCCGTAGGTGAGGCCTTCGGCGCGCACGGCGGCGTTGATGCGCTGGATCCAGAGAGCCCGGAAGCTGCGCTTCTTCACCTTGCGGTCGCGATAGGCATATTGCCCGGCCTTTTCGACGGCCTGGCGGGCGATGCGGATCGTGTTCTTGCGGCGGCCGTAATAGCCCTTCGCCTGTTCCAGGATCCTCTTGTGGCGGGCCTTGGTGGTGACCCCGCGCTTGACTCTTGCCATGTCGGGTTCCTCCTACTTCAGGCCGTACGGGGCCCACGCCTTGACGCGCGCCGTATCGGCGTCGGCAAGGACGAAGGTGCCGCGATTCTGGCGGATATATTTCGCATTGTGGCTGATCAGCCGGTGGCGCTTGCCAGCGACGCCGTGCTTGATCTTGCCGGTGGCGGTGAGCTTGAAGCGCTTCTTGACGCCGCTCTTGGTCTTCAGCTTGGGCATTTTCGTCTCCTTTGCCACCACGGGGGCGGACGCTTGAGAACGGCCACGGCAGCCCTAGTTGGCCGGGCCGTTCGATTCTTCCAAAGATGGAAAGAAGCGGCGCCTATAGAGGGGGATGGGGGGATTGGCAAGGTTGCCAAGGTGTAGGTCCCCACTTCCGTCATCCCCGCGAAAGCCGGGATCCAGCGGGCCGTTCTCACGCGCCGCGCGCATGGAGAGGCTGCACTGGATTCCCGCTTTCGCGGGAATGACGGAGGTCACCAGGGGATTGGATCACCTCGGAAGTCCACGAAGGCGCCGGATTGCTCGGGCGTGAGCTCTTCCAGCAGGCGGCGCATGCCGGCGACGCTTTCGGGAGGGGCGACCTGCGCGTTGGGGCCGCCCATGTCGGTCTGCACCCAGCCGGGATGGAAGAGGATGAGGGGGACGTCGATCTCGGCCGAGAGATTGTACCAGAAGGCGTTGAGCGCCGCCTTGGACGCGCGGT
>DASWMS010000025.1:0-64268 GCA_036399655.1 Allosphingosinicella sp.
ATAGGCGCAATAATCGGCGGCATAATAAGCGCTCGGGCGGTGGTTGCCCGAATTGCCGATGCCGCCGAACGGGGCGTTGGAGGGGGCGCCGTTGGTCGGCTTGTTCCAGTTGATCACGCCGGCGCGGCTGTTGGCCCAGAAACGATCGTAAAGCTCGGGGCTGCCGCCGACCAGGGCGGAGGCGAGGCCGTAGCGGGTGGCATTCGCCTCGGCGAGCGCAGCCTCGAAATCCGGGACCCGGATCACCTGCAGGACGGGTCCGAACAATTCCGCGTCCGGCTTCTTGGCGAGGCCGGTCACGTCGATGATCGCGGGGGTGAGGAATGGCTTGTCCTCGGCCGGGCGGTCGAGATGCTTGATCGGCCGCCCGCCCTTCAGGATCAGATCGAGGAACGCCTCCTGGAGCTGGTCGGCGGCCGCGTTGTCGATCACCGGGCCCATGAACGGCGGCGGCGTCGCGTGCGGATGATCGACGATCAGCCGGTCGGCGAGCTTGGCGATCGTCTCGATGAGCGCGTCGTGCTTGCCGTCCTCGACGATGAGGCGGCGCGCGCCGGTGCAGCGCTGGCCGGCCGAGAGGAAGGCGGACTGGACGGCGATCAGCGCGGCGGCGTGCACGTCCTTGGCGTCCCAGACGACGAGCGGATTGTTGCCGCCCATTTCGAGCGCCAGGATCTTGTGCGGCGTTTCGGCGAACTGGCGGTGAAGCGAAAGGCCGGCCCGGGCCGAGCCGGTGAACAGCAGGCCGTCGATCCCCCGGTGCGCGGAGAGGGCGCGGCCGATGTCGGGCCCGCCCTGGACGCAGCGCACCACGTCCTCCGGCACGCCCGCTTCGTGATAGAGCGCGACGAGGAATTCGCCCACTGCGGGCGTCTTCTCGCTCGGCTTGAAGACGCAGGCATTGCCGGCGATCAGCGCGGGGACGATGTGGCCGTTGGGGAGATGGGCCGGGAAATTGTACGGGCCGAGGACGGCGAGCACGCCGTGCGGCTTGTGGCGGACGGCGACGCGGGCGCCGAGCGCGCCTTCGAGGCGGCGCTGGGAGGTGCGCTCCGAATAAGCCGAGACCGAGATGTCGACCTTGTTCACGACTGCGTCGATTTCGGTGGCGGCTTCCCAGAGGGGCTTGCCGGTCTCGCGCGCGATCAGGTCGGCGAAGGCGTCCTTCTTCGCGCGCGTCGCATTGGCGAAGCGGCGGAGCGTTTCGATCCGGAAGGCGAGGGGGCGCGCGGCCCAGGCGCTCCAGCCGGCGCGGGCGCGGGCGACTTCCGCGTCGACATCGCCGCTTTCGCCGGTCCACAGCGTCGCACCCGTCGCCGGCTCGGTGGAAATCATCTGCACCATGGCCGTGCTACCACCATGTTCGCGCTCGGGAATCAAGCGGGGGGCGAAATGGAGCCGCGGTGCGCCTCGCCCATGCGGCGGACCGCGGCGACCTTGTCGTTGAGCGCGGACCAGTCGTCCGCTTCGTCGATGCGGGACCAGATTGCCTCCACTTCCTCGATGTGCATCGACTGGGGCTCGGCGTCGGACCAATATTGGTGGTCGAGCGCGTGCGGCACGGCCTCGAACTCGGCGATCCGCAGCGCGAATTCCGCGAAGGGCTCCTCGGCATAGGCCGCGTCGGCGGGCGAGCGACCGCGGCGGCGGCCGCCGCGCCAGTCGAAGAAGAAGCGGTCGATCTTGACGGTCTGCGTCACCATCGCCGTCTCCATGGCGGTGAGCAGCTCGGCGTCGCGCGGCTCGCCCGTTGGAATGATGCCGAGGCGCGCGAAGACGGTCTTTACGAGGGAGGCCTGGAAGATTTCCGGGAAGCGCTCCAGCTCGGCGCGCAGGGTCTCGGGGTCGGCGACGAGGGTGAGCGAGCGGGCGAGCTGGAGGATGTCCCAGTGGATCGCTTCCGGCTGCCGGCCGAAGGAATAAAGGCCGGCATGGTCGAAATAGGCGGCGGTGAAGTGGCCGTCCCAGAAGGGCGTGAAGCGCCACGGTCCGTAATCGAAGCTTTCGCAGGTGATCGCGATATTGTCGGAGTTGAGGACGCCGTGGACGAAGCCGGCCGCGATGTACTCAGCGGCGAGGCGGGCGCCTTGCTCGACGACGTTGCGGAGGAGCGCGGCGGCCGGGACGGGCTCCGCGGCATCGGCCGGATAATAATGTTCGAGGCAGTAGGAGACGAGGCGGGCGAGATTGTCGCCCTCCTCTCCGTAGGCGAGGCGCTGGAAGGTGCCGATGCGGATATGGCTGTGCTGGAGGCGCACGAGGACGGCGGAGCGCGTTGGAGACGGCTCGTCGCCCCGCTCCAGCGCCTCTCCGGTTTCGACGAGAGAGAAGGTCTTGGACGTCTCCACGCCCAGCGCTTCCAGCATCTCGGTGGCGAGGATCTCGCGCATCCCGCCCTTGAGAGTCAGGCGGCCGTCGCCGGAGCGGCTCCACGGCGTCCTGCCCGAGCCCTTGGTGCCGAGGTCGAGCAGTCGGCCGTGGCCGTCGCGGAGCTGGGCGAAGAGGAAGCCGCGGCCGTCGCCGATGTCGGGATTGTACACGCGGAACTGGTGGCCGTGATAGCGAAGCGCCAGCGGGCGCTCGAGATTGCCGGGCAACGGCCGGAAGCGGCCGAAATGCGCTGCCCATTCCTCGTCGCCAAGCGCTTCGAGGCCGACGGACGGCGCCCAGCGCTCGTTGCGGAAGCGCAGGATCGTTTGAGGGAAATCGGCGGCGTCGACAGGGTCGTAGAACGCGCCGCCGAGCGCCAGGATCTTCGGGTCGGGCCGATACGGAGAGAGGAGGGGAAGCTTCGCCATTGCGGGCAAGCGCTTGGCTCCGGATCGCGTTCCCTCATGGGGCGCAGCCTAAAGGCGCCTGACGCGTTCCGGCCCCGTATCTTCCACCCGCGAAAGAGACCCTTGCCAGACATGAACCGACACAGACCGCTCCGCCTCCGCCTGCGCACCGCCCTCCTCGCCGCCGCCGCCGCCGGGCTTCCGCTCGTGCCGGTCGCCGCGCAGGAGGCGCAGCAGCCCGCCGCCGAGAAGCCCGCAGCAGAGGCCCAGGCGCCCGCACCGGCACCGGCACCGGCACCGGCACCGGCTCCTGCCGCCGCGGCAGCACCGGCTCCTGCTCCGGCGCCCGCCGCGGCGGCGCCTGCGCCTGCGCCCGCGCCGGCTCCGCCGGCCGCCGGGCAGCCGCCCAGGGCAGCAGCCCCGGCACAGGCACGGCCGGCTCCGGCGAGGCCCGGGGCGGTGCGCAGCGCGCCACCCCGAACGGTCGCTCCCGCTTTCCAGGCCGCACCGCCCACCGTCGCGGCCGCGCCTCCGCCGCCCGTCGAGCTTCCTTCAGGCGCCGCGATGAGCCCCGGCTCAGACATCGAGGCCGCGGATGCACCGCCCGCGGCGGCTGCCGTTCGTTCCCCCCCCGCGGCCAACGAGCAAGACGATGAGGGCGGCAGCACCCTCGGCTGGCTGCTCCTCGCCGGCGGCGCGCTCGCGGTGGGCGCGCTGGTCCTCTTCCTGCTCAGGCGCCGTCGCGACGAAGCGACTGTTGCGGATCGCAGCCACTTGGAGCCGCCCGCTACCGCACGGGCGCCCGATCCGGTTCCCGTGCGTCCTGTCGCGGCGCCAGCGCCCGTCCAGCCGGCCATGACCGCAGTTCCGGCCGCGGCCGCGGCCGTTCCCGTGGCCGCTGCGGTGGGTGCCTCCGCCTTCTCGTCTCGCCGTCCGGAAGCTTCACACGCTGCGGGCGTCGCCGCTGCGGCGCCCGGCGAGACCGGGCGGGCGACGCTCGACGTGATCGTGGAGCCGGTGCGCGCGGGCGTCACGGGCGAGGGCGCCGTGGTCGAGTTCGAGCTGAAGCTCGGCAATCGCGGCGACGCGGCGGCGCGGGACGTGCATGTGACGGCCTGGCTCCTTCCAGCCGGCGCCGAATCGAGCAGCATGGAGCGGACGCTCGTCCAACAGGGCGATGCCGCCGACGTGTCCGCGATCGAGCCGAAGACGGCGCAGCGCCTCGCCGCGTCGCTGACGCTGCCCACCGCGCAAATCCAGGGCGACGCGGTCCTGCCCGTGGTCGCGGCCGAGGCGCGGTACCGGCACCCGGATGGGACGGAGAGCACGACGACCGCACGTTATGCGGTGGGCGTGCTCGACGGCGACGAGCTGGCGCATTTCGCCACCTTCAATCCCTCCGGCCTGCATGAAGGGGTGGTCGCGCAGGCGCTTGGAGAGATGGAACGGACGTGAGGCCGGCTCTCACGGGCCGGCGCTGACGGGCTCTGACCAGGCTGCGAAGTCAGCCGCGCAGTCGCGTGCCCAGGTGGCGCGCGATGTCGGGGGCAGCTTCGCGGAAGGCGGCGAGTGCCGGATCGAGGCCGTCGCCCGCGCGGGCGGCGTCCTCCACGGTGCGGGCGCGTTCGGATAGGCGCATCAGGCCGAGCATGCCCGCCTGCGAGATGATCTTGTGCGCGTCGACGACGATCGCTGAAGCATCGCCGCCGGGCTGCGCGTTCGAGACGGAATCGGCGAGCTTCTGCAGGTCCTCGACGTAAGTGCTGAGCCGGCCGGCGGGGATCGCTTCCTCGACGCTCCTGAACGCCTCTTCGTCGAAGGCGCGATCGTCATTTACGGGCTCCTGCCCGGAGTCGGACCTGAGCGCCTCGGGAGGCGGACGGACCGGCGATGCCGCGAGTGCAGCGGCGATGGCGGCATTGAGATCGCGCTGGCGGACGGGCTTGGCGACATGGCCGTTCATGCCGGCGGCGAGGAATTCGGTGACCTGCTGCGGGAGGACGTTCGCGGTCATGGCGACGATGGGGATGTTGCCGACCGGCGGCGGCAGCTTGCGGATTTCCAGCGTCGCCGTGATGCCGTCCATGCGCGGCATCTGGATGTCCATCAGGACGAGGTCGTAATGGCGGGCCTGCACGGCTTCGAGCGCTTCGAGGCCGTCGCCGGCGATGACGACCTCATGCCCCGCGCGCGCGATCATCGCCCGGGCGAGCTCCTGGTTCATCGGCAGGTCCTCGGCGACGAGGATGCAGGCGGCGCGGCGCGGTTCGGCTGCTTTATGCTCGTCGAACATAGACGGGCGCTGCGCCTCGGGCAGGCTGACGGTGAACCAGAAGCTGCTTCCCTGGCCGGGCTGGCTCAGGAAGCCGATCTCGCCCCCCATCAACTCGACGAGCTGCTTCGAGATGCTGAGGCCCAGACCGGTGCCGCCGTACCGGCGGGTGATCGAGGCGTCCGCCTGCGAGAAGGGCTTGAAGAGCTGCGCCTGCCCATCGGGATCGATGCCCATGCCCGTGTCGGTAACGGTGAAGCGGATGCGCTGCCGGTCTCCGCCGCCGCCGGCCGTGCCGTCGCTTCTCTCGCCCGCGACGGCGAGGGAGACGAGGCCTTCAGACGTGAACTTCACCGCGTTGTTGAGCAGGTTCAACAGCACCTGACGGAGACGGTTTTCGTCGGCGAAATAATATGGAGGAAGGCACGGATCGATGGCGACGCGCATTTCGAGGCCCTTGGCCTCGGCGCTTCCGCGCACGATCGAGACGCTGTTGTCGACGAGCGTCTCGAGCGCGAATGGCTCGGGCGAGAGCTCGATCTTGCCGGCCTCGATCTTGGAAAAATCGAGCAGGTCGTTGACCACGGTGAGGAGCATCGTGCCGGCGCCGTGAATGAGCTCCACCTCGCGCCGCTGCGTGCCCTTCACCTGCGGATCGGTGAGAAGAAGGTCGGCGAAGCCGATGATGGAATTGAGCGGCGTCCTGATCTCGTGGCTCATCACGGCAAGGAAGTCGCTCTTCGCCCGGGTCGCATTCTCCGCGCGCCGCCGCGCGTCGGCGAGCTGCTGCGCCCAGGCGCGGGCCGGGCGGACGAGGACCACCCAGGCGAGCGCGATGAGGAGCAACGCCATGAGGCTGGTGCCGAAATTGATCGAGAGGTATCGGCCGGTTTCGCGGCGCGTGTCGTCGACGAAGCCGCGCGAGCGCTCTTCGATCGAGGCCAGGCCGCGGCGGTAGCCGGTGACGAGGCTCCGATAGCGTGGGTTCGCGAGCAGGGCCCGCGCTTCGTCCCTCCGATCGCCGACGGCGAGGTCGAGCGCCAGATATTCGATGCCGGCAATCTCCTGCTCGGCACGGTCGACGAGGGTGAAGGTGGCCCGGTTCTCGGGGAGCTGGATGGCGCTGCGCAGTTGCTGGATGGTCTGGCGGAGCTCCGGGCGGACCTGACCGTAGCGGACGGCATGACTCTCGTCCCCCGTCGCGATCGCCATTTCGACGAGCAGCTCCAGCACTTCGCTTTCATGCTGAAGCCGCTCGGTGGCGGCGATCACCGTCACCTGGTTCGTCGTGACCGTGCGGATACGCTGCGAGACGATCCACGTCGTCGCCGCCGAGGCGAGGGCGATCGCCACCATCACGACGATGCCGACCACCACCGCACGGATCGGGAAAGCAGGCGCGCCCCTGTTCATTTCGTGCCGAAGCCTTTCCGCGTCATCGTGCCCCAGCCCTGCTGCTTGTTGAGGAACTGCCACCAGCCCCGGATCCGCCAGAAATTGGCGAGCTGCCGGTAGCCGAAATTCTCCGCTACCGCGATTGCGGTTAAGATTGCGAGGTCGCGCGCATGGGGGAAGCGACGCAGCTCCACCTCCTCGAGGATGAGCGTGGAGGCACTGACGAAGACGCCGAGCGTGAAGGTGACGGCCAGGAAGGCGAGGAGATAGTCGACGGAGAGGAGGTCGAGTCCCCAGAGCAGGGGCACGAGGAAGTAGCCGAAGACTTCCACCAGCGGCCCGAGCACGTCGACGACGAGGATGTGGCCGAAGCCGAGAAAGCCGACGCGGCCGTAGCGCGGGTTGAACAGCATCTTCCTGTGGCGGAAGAAGGTCTCGAGCGCGCCGCGCTGCCAGCGGGCGCGCTGGCGGCCGAGCACGGCCAGGCTTTCGGGCACCTCCGTCCAGCAGACCGGCTCGGGGATGAAATCGATCCGGTACGGCTCCTTGCGCTCCCGGTAGAGGCGGTGGAGCTTGATGACGAGCTCCATGTCCTCGCCGACCGTGCCGTGGCTGTAGCCGCCGACCCGGAGCGCGGCGCGGCGCTGGAAGATGCCGAACGCACCCGAGATGACGGTGAGCGCCTGCATCGAGGAAAGGGCCAGCCGCGCCATCAGGAATGCGCGCAGATATTCCACGATCTGGACGAGGGCGAGGAAATTGCGCGGCAGCTTCATGTCGACGACCTGGCCGGCCTCGATCCGGCTGCCATTGGCGATGCGGATGGTGCCGCCGACGGCCAGCGTCTTCCTCGGCTCCTCGATGAAGGGGCGCACGGCGCGGATCAAGGCGTCGGACTCGAGGAGGGAATCGGCGTCCATCGAGCAGAAGAGGGGCGAGCGGGCAACGTTGATACCGGCGTTGAGCGCATCCGACTTGCCGCCATTCTCCTTGTCCACGACGATGAGGCGGGGGAGGCGGGGCGTCGCATAGAGGCCGCGGATCGGCTGATGCCTGACGCGGACGTCGTGGTAGCGTTCGACGCGCTCGAGCCCGAAATGTTCGATCACAGTGGCGAGCGTCGAGTCCTTCGAGCCGTCGTTGATCACGATTACTTCGAAATCCGGATAGTGGAGGGCGAGGAGCGAATTGATGCTTTCGACGATGGTCAGCTCCTCGTTGAAGGCGGGGGCGAGGAGCGCGATGCCGGGTGCTTCGTCGGCGTAGCGGCGCCACAGGATCGAGGCCTTGGCGATCGGCGGGCGCCGCCCGAGCGCACTGCCGGCGAAGGCGAGCTGGACGATGTAGAAGAAGGTCTGGAGGAGGCCCGTCGCAATGACGAGGAGGACGACCGCCTGCGCCGCCCACAGGCCCCATTGCTCGTACCAGGTCACGACAGACCCCGCTCCGCGAGCGTTAGGGCCGCGGCGGTGCGGGCGGGCTCGCTCGAATTTGCGGCCGCGGTTCGAAGGAGCGCGGCGCCCTCTTCGCCCATCCGCGCCAGTGCCTCGCCCGCGCGGAAGCGCACCCACCATTCCCGGTCGCCGAGAAGCTCGCGAAGCTGCACGCCGAGGCGCACGAGGCCGATGCGGCCGGCCGCTTCGGCGGCAGCGGCGCGCACGTCCCAGGCGGGGCTGCCAAGGCCGCGCCGCACCGCGCCTTCCGCGGCCGGGTGGCCGAAGTCGCCGAGCGCGGTGAGATAGCGGGGCAGCGCCTCGTCCGCAGCGTCGCAGGTGACGGCGAGCGTCGTGACGAGCGGGACCAGCGAATAGTCGCCCGAAGCCGAAAGCGCCTCGATCGCCGCGGCCTTGGCGCCGGAAGGAACGGAGCCGTCGAGGATCAGCGCGCGTATCTCGCCGGGCTTCGCCGCGGCGATGTCGCGGAAGAGCGAGACCGTGAGGAGGGAATTCTCACGCGTGCCGATGCCGAGCAGGTCGACGAGCGCGCGGGCCGGAGGGGCCCTGCCGATCGAGGCGAGGGAGAGCGCGGCGCTGAGGCGGACGTCGGGATTCCCGTCGCGCATCGCGCCGGTGAGGCGCTCGACCGTCGCTTCCTCAGGAAATTCGGCGAGCGCTTCGGCGGCCGAGAGGCGGACGCGGGTGGAGCCGGAGCGGAGCTGGTGGCGCAGGCGCTCCGGCACGCCCATGCGCGTTGCGGCATCGACGAAGCGCTCCCGGTCGCTGCCGCGGACGAGCTGGATGAGCTCGATCGAAAGTTCGGCGAGCAGGTCGCCGCGCGCGCTGCGGCCGAGGCGGGTCGGCGGGCGCGCGCCGAGCAGGATCGGGATCAGCCGCCGCCGCTCGGCCTCGCGGGCGCGGCCGGTCACGCCGAGGATCAAGCGCGCGGCGATCAGGCCAAGCATGATGAGGATCGCCACGCCGGCGATCGCCAGCGCGACCCACCAGAGCAAAGCGAGGCCGCTCAAAAGCGCAGCCCGAGGCCGATCCCCGCCTGGAGGCGGTCCGAGCCCGTCGCCCGGTCTTCATGGGCGAGCGAGAAGCGAAGGACGGCGCGGTCGGACAGTTCGTAGGCGGCGCCGCCGAAAATGCTGAACGTGTCGGTGACGACGCCTTCGCTGACGTCCGGCGCGTCGGCGACGCCGGCGAAGAGGCGGAAGCGCTCCGTCGCCATCACGTCGCCGCGGGCGAGCCAGCCGCTGTTATGATCGCCCGTCTCGTCGAAGATGTTGATCCACCGCGCCGTCAGCCAGGCGCGGCCGCCGGCGACATATTGCTCGATCCCGGGCGAGACGGTCTGGATGTCGCCCGCGCGGTAATGCGCCTGGCGGGCGTCGATCGTGAGGGAGGTCGGCGTCTTTCCCTCGACCACGCGGACGGAGCCGCCGGCGCCGACCTGCCATTCCGGGCGGAAGTCGGCATTCGGCGTGCCGCCCACGGTCACGTAAGCGCTGGCGCCATCGGACAAGCGGTGATCGACCCTCAGTTCGCCGTAAGTGTCGGTGTTGCCGAAGCGGCGGGAGACTTCGACGCTGCCGCCGACGGCGGTGTCCTCCGTCGCCTGGTAGCGGAGCTGGACTGTGCCCTCACGCCAATCGGGCTGCGCCGAGCCTTCGAGCGCGCTGTAGCTGCCGTCGACGTTGAGCTGCCAGCGGTAGGGCGACGCTTCGTCGGCTTCGTCGGCGGCGGAGAGCTGTGCGCGAAGGCCCGCCGCCTCCCGATTGGTCGGGCTTACCGGCTCGAGCGCGGCGAGGGCGCCGGCGCGGTTGCCGCGGCGCTGCTCGACGCGCGCCAAGGCGAGGTGGGCATCCTCATAGTCCGGCGCGATCTCCAGCGTCCGGCGGAAGGCGGCCTCGGCGTCATCGAGCCGCCCCTCGGCCAGGAGTGCGAGACCGAGCTGGAGCTGGGCGTCCGCATTGCCGGGCTGAGCGGCGACGGCCTGACGGAGCAGCGAGACGGCCCGCGCGGCCTCGCCGGCGTGGCGCGCGGCGACCCCGTCGCGGTAGAGCTGCTCGGGGTCCGGCGCGGCGCCCGGCTGCGTGGCCGAGACGAGGGCGAGCGCGGTGAGCGCCAGGAGGCGGCGCCTCACCTGGCCTGCTCCCCGGTCAGGCGGGTGAGGCGTGCCACCAGCTCTTCGGGAATGAAGGGCTTCACCATATAGTCGCTGGCGCCGAGATCGAGGGCGCGAAGGACGTCCGTCTCCTGCTTGCGCGCCGTGAGCATGATCACGGGCGTGGTCGCGGTCGCCGGGCTTTCGCGCAGGCGCCGGAGCACTTCGTAGCCATCGACCACCGGCATCATCGCGTCGAGGATTATGGCGTCGGGCGTCGCCTCGGCGAGGCGCCCCATCGCTTCGCCGCCGTCGCGGGCGACGATCACCTCCCAGCCGCGCGCGGCCAGGCGATATTGGACGAGATCGACCAGCAGCGGGTCGTCGTCGCACAACAGGACTTTTCTACTCATAAGCACTCACGTCCCTGCGGCCGATAAGCCGTTTCAACTCCAACGGCTTGAGCGGCTGCTTCGATCCGACCTGGTGCGCCGCCCTGCCACGCGCGCGCCGCCTGGGGAACCCGGCACTTATACTTAGCCGAGCAATGCAGCGAGGCCCGCGGCGACCTGCGCTTCGCGGTACGGCTTCTGGAGGACGGGTACGTCTTCATGGCCGGGCTCGAGGCCCTGGCGGCCGTAGCCGGTGGCGAAGAGATAGGGGATGCCGCGTGCCCGCAGCGCCTCCGCGATGCCGTAACTGTCCTCGCCGGCCATGTTCACGTCGAGGATCGCGGCGTCGATCGCTTCGACGCGGGCAAGCGCGAGCGCCGCCGCGACCCGGAAGGCGGGTCCCACCACCTCGAAGCCGAGATCCTCCAGCGTGTCCTGCAGGGACAGTGCGACGATCGGCTCGTCCTCCACGACGAGGATGCGCTTGGCATTGGACATCGTATCGGCACCCAAGTGGCTTGATGCAGATCAAGTGGGTGGCGGCCGTGGTCCCGCGCGCGGATCCAGTCAAGACCGGATCGACGGATTGCGGGGGATGGACGGCAGGCTGCTGTGTGCTGCAATCCGCCCTTCGACAGGCTCAGGGCCAGCGGCTTTCCGAGCGTACGCGATTTGACACACCCGCCAGGGCTGAGCTTGTCGAAGTCCGGTTTGCCGGCCCCGGCCGGAGCTTAGAAGCCCAGCCGGACTGCGATCGAGCCGGCGAATTCGTTGCCTTCCTCATGCTCGAGCGTGGAGCTCGCCTGGACCTGGACGGCGAGGGCCGAGCCGAGGCTCAGGTTCACGCCGCCCGTTACGCGACCGTAGGTGTCGCGGCTGCGGCCCGGCAGGTTGAAGGTGTTGACGATCTCGGGCGCGGCGGTGAGCGCGTAGCGGACGCTGCGCTCGTTGCCCTCGAATTCCTTCTCGAGCGACGCGGACGCGTAGGGCTGGAAGGAGAGGCCGTTCATGTCGTAGGTGCCGCGCGCCTCGATCCCGGCGGAGCCGGTGAGCGAGTTCAGGCTCTGGTCGCTCACGTTGAGCGTCAGGACCGGATCGCCCGTTTCCGTATAGGCGTCGAGTTCGGCACGGGCGTAGCGCAGGCCGACGACGGGGCCGATGCTGACGCCCGCGAAGGGCATGAGATAGCCCGCTTCCGCTCCGGCCGTCATCGTCTTGCCGTCCGTGTCGCCCGAAATGGAGTCGATCACCGCGTCGCGCGAGATTTCGTAATCGAGCGTGCCGATGCCGGCAAAGCCCTGCACGAAGGCGCCGCCGCCCTGCCAACCGGCATAGCCGCCAACCTGCCAGCCGCTGGCGCGGCCGCCGCCGGTGCCGGTCTCGAAGTCCGAATCCGAGCGCGTGTAGGCGCCGGCCGCGCCGACGATGAAGCCGGACGACATGTCGTATTCGACGCCGGCGCTGCCCGAGACGGTTTCGAGATCGTAGGCGAGGCTGGTGAGGCTGCGGCGGCGGTCCATGCTGGCGATGTTGCCGGACGCCCAGAGGTTCATGCCGCTATGCCCTTCGGCGAAGCGCGCCGAGGACAAATCGAGCCGGCCGAGCATCACGCCGCCGAAGCTGCGCGCGGCTTGGAGGCCGGCTTCGCCCTGCGCCTGGAGCTGGAGCGGGGCTTCGAGCTGGCGGACGGCATATTGGCCGACGATCTCGAAGCCGCGCGAGGTGAGGTGCACCTGATCGACGTAGAAGAGATACTGGCGTGCGACGTCAGGGTTGGCGGCGCAGGCGAGCGGGCAGGCGCCGGCGCTGACGAGGCCGAACGCCTGGAGGTTCGCGCCGACGACGTCGCCGATGCGGTTGAGATCGAGATAGTTCACGATCACGCCCTGGTTCGCATAGGTGGCGAGCTGGGCGCGCATGCCGGTGTTGAAGGCGGTCGCGTAGGCGCTGCCGACCTGGGCGACCGGGAGGCCGGTCACTTCGGGAAGGCGGCCGACGTCGCCGGCGAGGAAGGTGATGTTCTGCGCGCCGGCTCCGACGAGTGCATTGAGGCCGGTCGTGGCTTCCGCGATGCGAAGCTGTGCCTGGCCCGGAACGCCGGCGAGGAGCGTTGAAATCTGCGCCGCGGTCGGCGTGAGGCCGAGGCTGCGCTCATAGGCGCGGGCGTCGTTGCCGCCGATCGAGACGACGAGAAGGTCCGTCGGGCCGAACTTGCCCGACACGCGGGGGAACGCAGCCGGGCCGCCGCCGGCGAGGAAGGACTGATATTCGAGGGTGAAGCCGGGGATGCCCGGGCCGTTGATGTTGCCGTTGCCGGTGAAGGCGCCGCCGATGGCGAAATTGTCGACCGGGACCTGAAGAATCTTCGCCATCGTATCGACGAAGTTGGTCGCATCCGAGAAGCGGCCCTGCGGGTAGGGCGCGGGCGGAGCGATGCCCAGGAGCTGGAAGAGGTTGCCGTCGTCGGCATAGCTGTCGCCGAACGCGACGATCCGCTCGACGGTCTGCGCCTCGGCCGGAATTGCGGTGAATGCGGCGGCCGAGACGGCCGACATCAACAGGCTCTTGGCCAAGATACGCATAGTGAAACCTCCCCTTGGGCTCGCCCCCCGGCGAACCGACATCATTGTCGGTAGGCAAATGACCGTCTTTCGAGCGGCTTGCAAGCTTGGACCGGTCCGAAAACGGCGGGACTGGCGCGAAAGCTGTGGATCGTGGATGGTCGCGGGCGATGGCTCCCGTCCGCATCCTCCACTGCCACTCGACCTTTTCGCTCGGCGGCAAGGAAGCCCGCGCCGTCCGGCTGATGAATGCGTGGGGCGATGCGGCCGAGCATGCGATCCTGAGCGGCATGCCGGGCAGGCTCGGCGCGCGCGACGCGATCGACCGCTCGGTGCGCGCCGGCTTTCCTGAGGATGCACCGCCGCTGGCCGGGCGGCCGACGCCGCTGCGCCTCCGCCGGCTCGCACGCTACATGCGCGGCTTCGATCTCGTCCTCACCTACAATTGGGGCGCGTTCGACGCGGTGATGGCCCGGCGGCTCTTCGGGGCACCGCCGCTCGTCCACCATGAGGACGGGTTCAACGAGGACGAGGCGGAGCGGCTCAACCCGAAGCGCAGCCTTTACCGCCGCCTCGGCCTCCCTGCGGCGTACCGGCTGGTGGTGCCGTCGGGGCGGCTGGAGACGATCGCGCTCGGCGACTGGAAGCAGCCGCCCGGGCGGGTCGAGCGCATCCCGAACGGCATTCCCGTCGCGCGGTACCGGAGCGCGGAGAGGCCCGAACTGCCGGGCCTGGTCCGCAGCGACGGCGAGATCGTCATCGGCACCGTCGCGGGCTTGCGCGCGGTCAAGAACCTTCCCCGCCTCGTCCGCGCCTTCGCGGCGATGTCCGAGAAGAACGCGCGGCTCGTGATCGTCGGCGAGGGGCCGGAAAGCGAGCGCATCGCCGCCGAAGCGCGGCGGCTCGGCGTGGCGTCGCGGCTCCACATGCCGGGCTTTCTTGCCGATCCGGCACGCTGGATCGGCGCGTTCGACGTCTTCGCGCTGTCGTCGGACAGCGAGCAGTTCCCGATCTCGATGATCGAGGCGATGGCCGCGGGCCGCCCGGTGGTCGCGACGGACGTCGGCGACATCTGCGCGATGCTTCCGCCCGACAATCGCCCGCTCGTCGTGGCACGCGACGACGAGGCTGCGTTTACGGCGGCGCTGGACAGCCTCGCCGCGCGTCCCGACCTTCGCCGCGCCCTCGGCCGCGCCAATCGCGAGAAAGCGGCCGCCGAATATGACGAAGCCCGAATGATCGAGCGCTATGCCGGCCTCTACGGTGCAGCCATCGGGCGGCGCGATGCGTTCAGCGAGCGCGCCGCAACATAGGTTTTGCGCGGCGGCCCCGCCCCGACTATGAGGCGCACGGCTTTTCGGAGGTAGAATGTTCAAGGGTATCAGCCCGATCCGCTACGCGGGTCGTGAAGTCCTCCCGCTGATCGAGGGCGGCAAGGGCGTTTCGGCGACCAATCACCAAAGCTCGGGCGCCTGGGCGGCGGCGGGCGGCATCGGCACCGTCTCGGCCGTCAATGCCGACAGCTACGACGCCGAGGGCAAGATCATTCCGCAGGTCTATCATGCGCTGACCCGGCGCGAGCGGCACGAGGAGCTGATCCGCTACGGCATCGCCGGCGCCGTCGACCAGGTCCGCCGCGCCCACGAAATGACCAACGGCCAGGGCGCGATCAACATCAACGTTCTGTGGGAAATGGGCGGCGCGCAGCCGATCCTCCACGGCGTGCTCGAACAGACCAAGGGCATGATCGCGGGCGTCACCTGCGGCGCCGGCATGCCGTACAAACTGTCCGAGATCGCTGCCTCCTACGGCGTCAAATATCTCCCGATCATCAGCTCGGCGCGCGCGTTCTCGGCGCTCTGGAAGCGGGCTTATTCAAAGGCTGCGGAGTATCTCGGCGCCGTCGTCTACGAGGATCCGTGGCTGGCGGGCGGGCATAACGGCCTGTCGAACGCTGAGGATCCGCTGGTCCCGCAGGATCCTTATCCGCGCGTCAAGGCGCTGCGCGACACGATGCGCGCGGGCGGCATTTCGGACGAGATCCCGATTGTCATGGCGGGCGGCGTCTGGAACCTGAAGGAATGGGAGCATTGGATCGACAATCCGGAGCTCGGCCAGATCGCCTTCCAGTTCGGCACGCGGCCGCTCCTGACGCAGGAAAGCCCGATCCCCGAGGAGTGGAAGCGGCGGCTGATGGAGCTCGAGGAAGGTGATATCCTCCTCCACCGCTTCTCGCCGACGGGCTTCTACAGCTCGGCCGTGAGGACGCCGTTCCTGCGCAGCCTGGAGGCCCGCTCCCAGCGTCAGATCGCCTTTACCAAGGAGGAGATGGGCGACCATTGCTTCCAGCTCGACGTCGGCGTCGGCGCCAAGAAGAATTTCTGGGTGACCAGGGGCGACCTGCTCCACGCCCGCGAATGGTATGCGCAAGGCTATACCGATGCGCTGAAGACCCCCGACGAGACGCTCGTCTTCGTGACGCCCGAAGAGAAGCACATGATCCGCAAGGACCAGGCGGACTGCATGGGCTGCCTCTCGCAATGCGCCTTTTCGTCATGGGCGGACAATGAGAAGAACACGACGGGCCGCCTCGCCGATCCGCGCAGCTTCTGCATCCAGAAGACCCTGCAGGACATCGCTCATGGCGGGCCGGTCGACAACAACCTCATGTTCGCGGGCCACTCCGCGTTTCGCTTCAAGAAGGATCCCTTCTATTCGAACGGCTTCGTGCCGACCGTGAAGCAGCTCGTGGAGCGCTTGCAGACTGGAGATTGAGTTCGCGACACCGGGCTTCGACAGGCTCAGCCCTAGCGGGTGGGGGCTTGGGTGATCGGGCTTCGAGAGGCTCAGCCCTAGCGGGTGTGGGCTTCGGCGACCCCCGGGGCTTCGACAGGCTCAGCCCCAGCGGGTGGGGGCTTGGGCGATCCGGGCTTCGACAGGCTCAGCCCTAGCGGTTTGGAAGTTCCGTGCGCTGGGGTTCCCCCAAACCGCCAGCCCTGAGCCTGTCGAAGGGCGGTTTGCAGCGCTCGGGCCGCGTTTCCCACCACATCTGCCGTTGAAACTTGCCGCTCCCTCGCCCTACAGAAGAAGCCATGTTCAGGCGTTTCATTCTTTCCGCGTTCGTGGCGGCCGCGGCGCTGGCCCAGACCGGCGCACAGGCGCAGAACGAGCGGCAGCCGCCTTATTGGGTGTCGCTCGACGGGAACGACGCGCTGATGCGCACCGGCCCGGCGCAGACTTATCCCGCCCAGTGGCGCTACGTGCGTCGGGGGCTGCCGATGCGGGTGATCGCGGTGCAGCCCGATTGGCGCAAGGTGCAGGACCCGCTCGGGGCGCAGGGCTGGATGAAGCGCGCGCTCCTGGACGACCAGCGCACCGCGCTCGTCACCGGCGCGGAGCCGAGGCCGATGCACGCCCAGCCCGACGAAGGCTCGCCCGTGCGCTTCCGCGCCGAGCCGGGTGTCGTCGGCAATATCGAGAGCTGCGCGGCGGGCTGGTGCGAACTCGACGTGCAGGGGCGCCGCGGCTTCATCCGCACGGCCTTCATCTTCGGCACCGATCCGAACGAAACGGTCGACTGACACACTGAATTGGGGGGAATATGGCGGAACTGAGCCTTGGCGATTTCACCGTCGGCGAGCAGTGGGAGATGGGCGTGGGCGCAAGCTTCTGGCCGGCCGAGCTGATCGAAGCGTCGCCGCTCGCCGAGTCGGGGCGCCGGGGCGGCTCCTTCCGCCTCGAGTTCCGCGGGCCTTTCGATCCGCTCCTGCCGCAGGGCACCTACACCTTCCGCCGCGAGGGCGCCGCGCACGACATCTTCGTCTGCCCGATCGGCCGCGAAGAGGCCGGGACGCGCTACGAGGCGGTCTTCTACTAAGCGGCGGCGGGCGCCGTCCATTCCATGAGCTGATAGACGCCCTTGTCCTCGACCGGAACGAAGCCCAGCCGCTCGTAGAGGCGCTTCGCGGGATTGAAGATCTCGACGTGGATGGAGACCTTCTTGCCGCGCGCCCAGGCATCCTCGCCGATGTCGCGCACGATCGCTTCGCCGATGCCGCCGCCGCGGAATGCCGGGAGGAGCGCGATGTCGACGATGCGGACATTGCCCTCCCATTCGTGGAGGTACAGGCGGCCGATCCGCTCGCGGGCTTGCTCGATCACCAGCCGCTCGGCTTCGGGATAGACGCTCGCGTAGTGCGCGTGCTGGGCCTCGTGCTGCTGCTTCAAAAATGCCTGCTCCATCTCAGGCGGCCAGCCGGCCTGCGCGATCTCCTCGGCGCGCGTCGAGGCATAGACTGCGCCGAGGAAATCGAGCTCGTCTCCCCGCGCGGGGCGGTAGGCGATGTCAAAGCGGGCGGCGGAGCGGACGGGCGGCGGCATGGGAGATGGTGTAGCGGAGAGTAGGCGGCTTGAGAATTGCCGGCAGGTCCTTCGACACGGGCCTTCGCTACGCGCTCCGCGCTACTCAGTCCTTCCTCAGGATGAGCGGAAAACAGAGTTCAAGGTCCGCTCATCCTGAGGAGGGACTGAGCGAAGTCGAAGGCCCGTCTCGAAGGACCTCGCGATTGCGGGGAAGCGGCAACGACCTTAGGGCCGCACCATGTCCGACCTTCCGCCGCCGCCGCCTTTGTCGCTTCTGGACGGCGCGGCGCTGTTTCTCGATTTCGACGGGACGCTCGTGGAGCTTGCCGAAGCGCCCGACGCCATTCGCGTGCCCGGCGAGCTGCCGCGGCTGCTACAGCGCCTCGCTGAGCGCCTGGATGGGCGGCTGGCGATCGTCAGCGGGCGTTCGCTCGCCGATCTCGACCGGCACGTCGGCTGCGGCGGGGTCGCGATGTCGGGTTCGCACGGGCTTGAGCTGCGGCTCGCCGATGGCACCTTGCTCCCGCTCGCACGTCCGACCGGCCTCAATGAAGCGCGGGACGAGATCGCGCGCTTCGCCGCGGCGGGGGGCGGGTTGCTCGTCGAGGAGAAGCCGGCGAGCGTCGCGCTCCATTTCCGCCAGGCGCCGGAGCGGGAGGAGGAGGTGGCTTCGCTGATGGAAGGCCTCGCCGCGCGGGCCGGCTTCGTGGTCCAGCACGGGAAGATGGTGGCCGAGCTTCGCCCGCCCGGCGCGGACAAGGGCGACGCGCTTCGTCAACTGATGAGGGAACCCGCCTTTGCCGGCGCGCGTCCTCTGTTCATGGGCGACGATCTGACCGACGAACATGCCTTCGAAGCGGCCGCTACGCTGGGCGGGGCGGGCGTTCTCGTCGGGCCGCCGCGGGCATCGGCGGCGATTTACCGGCTGGATGGCGTATCGGAGGTGGCCGCGTGGCTGGGGGCGGCGGCGTGAAGGACCTCAATCTCTGGCCGATCGGCAATTGCCAGGTGAGCGCGCTGGTCGACGCGTCGGCCGGCATGGTCTGGGGCTGCGCGCCCGCCGTGGACGGCGATCCGCTCTTCTGCTCGCTCCTCGAGCCCAGGGGTGAGGCGGATCAGCCGCGCGGGGAATGGCGGGTCTCGCTGGAAGACCAAATCCGGGTCGAACAACGTTATCTCAGGAACACGCCGATCCTGATCACCCGCCTGTTCGACAAGGACGGCAATGCGGCGGACGTCTTCGACTTCTGCCCGCGTTTCGAGCGCACGGGGCGGATGTACCGGCCGGTGGCGTTCGCGCGGATCGTCCGGCCGGTGACCGGCGCGCCGCGGGTGCGCGTGTCGCTCAACCCGGCGACCAACTGGGGCGCGAAGGACGCCGAGCGGACCAGCGGTACCAACCACATACGCTTCCTGCTGAAGCCGCAGCCGCTGCGCCTCACGACAGACGCGCCGGTCGGGCACGTGCTCGAAAGCAGGTCCTTCCGCCTGGAAAAGCCGCTCCACTTCTTCCTCGGGCCGGACGAGCCCTTCTCCGGCCATATCGGCCACACGGTCGCGACCATGCTCCACCAGACCAGCGACGAATGGCGCGGCTGGGTGCGCGGGCTCGCCGTGCCGCTCGAATGGCAGACGGTGGTGATCCGCGCCGCGATCACGCTCAAGCTCTGCCAGCATGAGGAGACGGGAGCGATCGTCGCGGCGCTCACCACGTCCATCCCGGAAGCGGCCGGGAGCGGGCGCAACTGGGATTATCGCTACTGCTGGATCCGCGACGCCTACTATACGGTGCAGGCGCTGAACCGGCTCGGGGCGCTCGACGTGCTGGAGAATTACCTGAGCTACCTGCGCAATATCGTCGATGCTTCGCCGGGCGGGTTCATTCAGCCGCTCTATGCAGTGTCGGGTGAGCCGAAGCTGGAGGAATGGCACGCCGAGGGGCTGGCGGGCTATCGCGGCATGGGGCCGGTCAGGGTCGGCAACGCCGCCTACCACCAGGTGCAGCACGACGCTTACGGGCAGATCGTTCTTTCGAACGCCCAGGCCTTTTTCGACGAGCGGTTGTTCCGCACCGCCACCCACGAGGATTTCGCCGCGCTGGAAAAGGTCGGCGAGAATGCGTGGAAGAATCACGACCAGCCCGATGCGGGGCTTTGGGAATTCCGCACCCGCGCCGCGGTTCACACCTATTCCGCCGTCATGTGCTGGGCGGCCTGCGACCGGCTCGGCAACATCGCCGAGCGGCTCGGCCTTGAGGAGCGCGCCTCCTTCTGGCGGGAGCGTGAGGGGCGGGTGCGCGAAACGATCGAGCGGGAGGCGCTGATCGAAGGCGAAGGCCGCTTCGGCGCGAGCTTCGGCGGGGAGGAACTCGATGCGAGCCTCCTCCAGCTCATCGACATGCGCTTCGTCGATCCGGACGACCCGCGCTTCCGCGCCACCTTCGAGGCGGTGGAGAAGGGCCTCCGGCGCGGCGAGCACATGCTGCGCTACGCCGCCGAGGACGATTTCGGCCTGCCGGAGACGGCGTTCAACTTCTGCACCTTCTGGCTCATCGAAGCGCTGCACATCGTCGGCCGCCGCGACGAGGCGCGCGAGCTGTACGAGCGGATGCTCGAACGGCTGACGCCCGCCGGCCTCCTTTCCGAAGACACGGATTTCCACACCGGCGAGCTTTGGGGCAATTACCCGCAAACCTATTCGCTCGTCGGCCTGATCAACTGCGCCGGCCTGTTGTCCAAACCCTGGAGCTCCGTCCGATGAGATGCGCCTCCCCGCCGTCATCCCCGCGAAAGCGGGGATCCAGTCCGAGCCTCCACCGGCAAGGCGGCTCGGCCGCCCGGCTGGATTCCCGCTTTCGCGGGAATGACAGGATGGTCCGGAATGATGAGAGAGGCCCGGCATGAGCCGCCTGATCATTATCTCCAATCGTGTCTCGGCGCCCAAGGGCGAAGGGCAGGGGGCGCAGGGCGGGCTTGCGGTCGCGCTCTCCGCGGCGCTGCGCGACCATCGCGGCCTCTGGTTCGGCTGGTCGGGGGAGCGGACCGACGAGTTTACCGGCCAGATCAACCTCCAGCGCCACGACGGCGTCACGACCGCGACGATCGATCTCGAAGAGCAGGACGTCGAGGAATATTATAACGGCTATGCGAACCGGACGCTCTGGCCGCTCTTTCACTACCGGATCGATCTGGCGGAATATGACCGCAGCTTCGGGAGCGGCTACGAGCGGGTCAACGAGCGGTTCGCGGAGACCGTCGCTCCGCTGATCGAGCCGGACGACCTCATCTGGATCCACGATTACCATCTGATCCCCTTGGGCCAGCAGCTTCGCGAGCGCGGGCTCAAGAACCGAATCGGCTTCTTCCTCCACATCCCCTGGCCGCCGGCGCGGCTGATGGTGTCGCTCCCCTTTCACGAGGGGCTGGTCCTCTCGATGCTCGCCTACGACGTCATCGGCTTCCAGACGGAGGAGTGGCTGGAAAGCTTCCTCCATTACGTCGAGCGCGAGCTCGGAGGACATTGCGACCCTGACGGAACGGTGACGATCGGCGAGCGCTCGGTTCACGCCGCCGCTTATCCGATCGGCATCGACTTCGAGGAATTTCACAAGGCGGCGTTCAGCCCCGGCGCAGTCGAGGCCTGCCGGCGCCTCACCGAAAGCGCAGCCGACAAGAAGGCGATGATCGGCGTCGACCGGCTCGATTATTCGAAGGGGCTGGAGGAGCGTTTCCTGGGCTATCGCCGCTTTCTCGAGGAGCATGAGGATTGCCGCGGCAACGTCTTCCTGCTCCAGATCGCGCCCCCGTCGCGGGGCGAGGTCGACACGTACGAGATCATCCGCGAGCGGCTCGACGAGCTTTCTGGGCGGATCAACGGCGAGTTTGCGAGCGTCGACTGGGTGCCGATCCGCTACGTCAACCAGGGCCATCCGCGCGAGGAGCTTGCCGGCTTCTACCGCGCCTGCCCGATTGCATTGGTGACGCCGCTCCGCGACGGGATGAACCTCGTCGCCAAGGAATATGTCGCGGCGCAGGATCCGGAGGATCCGGGCGTGCTCATCCTGTCGCGCTTCGCGGGCGCGGCGCTTCAGTTGACGGAGGCCTTGCTGGTTAATCCCTACTCGAAGGAGGAGATCAGCGACGCCATACACCGCGCCCTCCAGATGCCGAAGGAGGAGCGCATCCGCCGCTGGCGCGCCTGCTATGAGAGCGTCAAGAATGAGGATGTCGTCGCTTGGCGCAAGGCGTTCGTCGATGCACTGCGGAACAGTCCCGGCCCCGACGCGCGCGAGGCGCGGGACGCCTAGCCGGGCGTGAGGCTGTCGCCGATGCGGCTGTCGATGCGGCGGTAGCGGGCTTCCGCGAGGCTGAAGAGGCCGAAGAGGACGAAGCCCGCCGCCACCGCCATCTGCAGGCTGGACGGGAGCGAGCTCAGCGCCTGGCCGACGCCGCCTGCTTCGCTCGATTGCTCCTCGAGGCCTGCGCGGAAGAGGAACAGGCCCATGATCAGGAAGACGATGCCGCGGGCGAGATAGCCGGCGCGGCCGAGCCAGCAGATCGCCGTCTTCGCCGAGCCGGAGGGAGCGAGGCTCTTCATGAAGCTCCCGCTCCAGGCGCGGGCGATCTGGAACAGGCCGGTGGCGGCGAGGATGGCCGCGCCGGCGAGGACCATCAGCCAGCCGCCCGGCAGGCCGAGCGCCGTCTCGGCGCCCTGCTGGGCGGAATCGCCGCCGCTGCCGCCATTGTCGTCGCCAATCGCGTGGAGGAGGGCGGCGACGCCGAGGCCGAGATGGATGAGGCCGGAGCCGACGCCGCCGGCGCGCACGGCCAGGCCCTTGGCGTCGCCGCCGTGGCCGCCGGTGTCGAGCCAGGCTTCGGCGAGGCGCCAGGCGGCGTAGAAGAGGAAGCCGACGCCCATGGCAGCAAGGAGGATGCGGCCGCTGCCGCTGTCCAGCCAGGCGAGCACGCCCTGGCCGTCCTCTGTGCGGCCGCTCTTCAGCGCCAGCCAGCCGATCAGGCCGTAGAGGATACCGCGGGCCGCGAAGCCGGTGCGCGTCAAAAGCTCGAACTTGCCTGCCATGGCGGTCGAACGGCCTGGAACGGATGCCGTTCCGCCGGGGTAACGAAAGCCACCGGAATCCACATTCCCGTCATTCCCGGCGAAAGCGGGAATCCAGCGGCCCCCTATCATCCGCCGCGCGGGTTCTGATGCCCCACTGGATCCCCGCTTTCGCGGGGATGACGGCTGAGTGTCAACGCTCCACGCACAGCGCAATGCCCATGCCGCCGCCGATGCACAGGGTGGCGAGGCCCTTCTTCGCGTCGCGGCGCTGCATCTCGTGGAGCAGGGTGACGAGGACGCGGGCGCCCGACGCGCCGATCGGGTGGCCGATGGCGATGGCGCCGCCGTTGACGTTGACCTTCTCCGGGTCCCAGCCGAGCTCCTTGCCGACCGCCAGCGCCTGGGCAGCGAAGGCTTCGTTCGCTTCGATGAGGTCGAGATCCGCGACCGACCAGCCGGCCTTCTGGAGGGCGCGCTGGGTGGCGGGGACGGGGCCGATGCCCATGATCGCCGGGTCGACGCCCATGGTGGCCCAGCTCGCGACGCGGCCAAGGATGGTGGAGCCGCGCGCTTCCGCATCCTCGCGGCTCATCAGGACGAGGGCGGCGGCGCCGTCGTTCAGGCCGGACGCGTTGCCCGCGGTCACGGTGCCATCCTTGCGGAAGGCGGGGCGCAAGGTCGCGAGGGCCGAAGCTTCGACGCCGTCGCGAATGAATTCGTCGCGGTCGGCAACGGTTTCGCCCTTGCGCGTCTTGAGCGTCACGGGCGCGATTTCGCCGGCGAAGCGGCCTTCGGCGCGGGCGGCGGAGGCCTTGTTCTGCGAGGCGGCCGCGAAGGCGTCCTGGTCCTCGCGGGTGATCTGGTATTTCTCGGCAAGGCGCTCGGCCGTGTCGCCCATATGGTAGCCGGCGAAGGCGTCGATCAGGCCGTCCTTCAGCATCGTGTCGATGAAATCGAGATTGCCCATCTTGGTCCCGGCGCGGACATGCTGGGCGTGGGGCGAAAGGCTCATCGATTCCTGCCCGCCGGCGACGACGATGCGCGCGTCGCCGGTATGGATGGCTTGGGTGGCGAGAGCGACGGCGCGCAGGCCGGAGCCGCAGACCTGGCTGACGCCGAAGGCCGGGACTTCCTTCGGAATGCCGGCGGCCATGGCGGCCTGGCGCGGCGGGTTCTGGCCCATGCCGGCGACGAGGACCTGGCCGAGGATCACATCCGACACGTCCTCCGGCGCGACGCCCGCTTCGGCGAGCGCTGCGGAGATTGCGACCCGGCCGAGCTCGTGGGCGGGAGTCGCGGCGAAGGAGCCGAGGAACGAGCCGACGGCGGTGCGCTTGGCGGCGGTGATGACGACGTCGGTCATGAGTCTCGATCCTTTCGAATGCCGCTGGCCCTGGGCCTGTCGAAGCGCGGATTGCAGCGCCGCGAACCGGGCTGCGACAGGCTCAGCCCTAGCGGGGTTTGGCGGCGCCTAGCATTTCGCCGCGGCGCTTGAAAGCCAGCGGGAGAGGGGTTCCCAAAGCGCCTCGCGGGCGCGGCTGCCGACCACCATGCCGACATGGCCGAGCGCCAAGTCGAGCCGCTCGCCGGTGGGCGCGGCGCTTTCGTGGGGGACGATGCGGTCGACGGTGGAGACGATGTTGAGGAAGCTGAGGGTCTCCGGCTGGACGCTGTCTCCCTCGACTTTCCAGGCGCCGCTGCCCGGGACGTCGCAGGCGAAGAAGTCTTCGAACAGCTCGCGCGCGGTGGCGAGGGCGAGGGGAGGGCCGTCGTTCGCCCAGTCTTCGAGGCGTACGAACTCGTCGGCTTTCTCGCCCTGGGCAGAGGCGAAGGCCTCGAACTTAGCGACGGTGCGGGCCGGGTCGAGGCTCCAGAAGGCGCTTTGCAGGACTTCCATCGGGAGGACGCCGAGCGACTCGGCGGCAGGGCGCGCGGCGGCCCAGAGCGAGCCGAGTCGCGCCTGGGCTTCGCCGGAGAAGCCGGAGAAAAGCCACGGCGCGGCGATGGCGGCGACGGCGCGCGCTCCGGAGGGGCGGGCGGCGGCGAGGGCCATGGTGCCGCCGAGGCAGTAGCCGACGAGGATCGGGGGCTCGCCGAGGCGCTTGGCGAGCGGCACGAGGATGCGCTCGACATGGCCGGTGACGGAAAGGGCGCGGCGGTCCTCGCCGGGCCAGCCCCAGTCGAGGAGGAGGACGCGGTGGCCTTGCGCCGCGAGCCAGCGCAGCAAAGACCGGTCGGGCGACAAGTCGAGCACACCAGGTGGGTTGATGAGTGACGGGACGAAGACCACCGGCGGACCGCTTCCGCCGCCATAATCCCGCAGTGCAGCACCGCCTTCTTGGAACAAAGCGGGCATCGGCTCCGGACCGGGGCGGCGGGGCCATTCCTGATATCGCCGGAGACCCTCCAGCGCCCGCTTCGCCCGCGCCGGATCGGCCGCGGTTTCGCTGCGCAGCAAATCGAGGAACAGTGGCAGCGGCCGCGGGCGATGTTGCGGTGCGGCAAGCTTCGGTGCTAAAGCGGATTCTTCATCCACGCGGGAGTTTCTCCATGGCGGCATCCGGTTCGGGCGACGGCGTCGTCACCATCAAGAAATATGCGAACCGGCGCCTCTACAACACCGAAAGCTCCAGCTACATCACGCTCGAGCATCTTGCCGAGATGGTGCGCCAGAAGCGCGAATTCAAAGTGCTGGACGCAAAGTCCGGCGACGACATCACGCACGGGGTGCTGACCCAAATCATCATGGAAGAAGAAGCGCGCGGCACGACCATGCTGCCGGTCAACTTCCTGCGCCAGCTCATCGGCTTGTACGGCGGATCGATGCAGGCTTCCGTGCCGCAATATCTGGAAGCGAGCCTCGAGGCCTTCCAGAAGAACCGCTCGCAGCTCACCGATGCGGTGGCGGGCGCGCTGGCGGTCAATCCGTTCGCGGAAATGGCGCGGCGCAACATGGAGATGTTCGCGGCTGCGGCGGGAGGCGGTGCCTCCGCGGCCGCGGAGCCTTCCGCCGAAGACGCCCAGAAGCACGAGCTCGCCGAGCTCCGCGCACAGCTCGCGGACATGCAGAAGAAGCTCGACAAGCTGGGCGGCTGATCCCGGGCAAGACACGTCATCCCGGCGGAGGCCGGGATCTCAGGACAAGATGTCGCCGGCGGTTGTGCAACGCTGCATTGACCCCGGTGCCTACTCTCGCTGAGATCCCGGCCTTCGCCGGGATGACGAGCCTCTCTCATCCCGCCACCCCAAGTCTCACCGCGGCTTGATGAAGCGCAGCGTCATGCGGTCGCTTTCGCCGATCGCCTGGTAGCGGGCGCGGTCCTGGTCGCCGAGGCGGAGCGCAGGCGGCAGGGTCCAGACGCCGCTCGGCCAGTCCGCGGTGTCGAGCGGGTTTGCGTTCACTTCGGACTCGGCCGCGAGGCGGAAGCCCGCGGCCGCGGCCAGGCGAACGACGGTGGAGCGCTTCATGTAACCGGACGAACGCTCGCGCTCGTCGCTTGCGCTTTCCGGCAGGCGGTGGTCGACGACGCCCAATGTGCCGCCCGGGCGCAGCATCCGGAACATCTGGGTGAAGGCTTCGGCCGAATAATCCTGCTGCTGCCGTCCGGCGCCCATCCGCCAATTGTGGACGTTGCGGAAGGTGAGGACGACGTCCGCCGTTCCGTCCGGCACCCGCGTGTCGGCCGCGTCGAACGCGGGGAAGGCGGCGAGGCGGGTGGCGCCGTAAAGCGCCGGGTTCGCCTCCATCAGGCGGCGGATGGCCGTATGGCCGTTCGCGCCCATCGCCGCGGCATAATAGGTCCCGCCGCCGGAGCGCAGGTAAGGCGCGAGGATCTCGGTGTACCAGCCGCCGCCGGGCCAGATCTCGACCACGGTGTCGGACGCGCGGACGCCGAAGAAGGAAAGGGTCTCGACCGGGTGGCGGTAGCGGTCGCGAAGGACGTTGGCGGGCGTGCGGGTCGGCGCGGCGGCGGCGGCGGCGAGGGCGGTGCGGTGCGCGGAAGACAAAGCGGCGCTCTCCGCCCCACCGCCACCGGAGGTGGCGCAGCCGGCGAGCGCGAGCGCTCCGGCGGCGGCGACGAAAACGAGGCGTCCGGTCTTCCGCATTGTCATTCCTTCCCTACATGGCGTCTTGCTCCTGCCATGACGAAAGCGAAATGACCGCGCAAGCTGCCCTTTGGACCGCCTCCGGCGCCGCGACCGTTCTGGCCGTGCTGGCCAGCCTCGCCGAATGGGCGAGGAACCGCCGCCGCAACCTGGATCGCGTCGGCTTCATGCCCTGGCAGCTCATCTCCGTACTCGCCTTCTTCCTCGCGGTCGGCCTTGCCGCGCTGGCGGCGCATAGCTGAGCCGCTGCAGGGCGGCGCGGATACGAATTCCACGTTGCAAGCGCAGGATCGATCGGGAGCCCGGCGCACCGTTCATCGGGCGTTCAGCCGTGCGTGCCACATATGTAGCACTACAAACGTAGCAGGCTAGGAGGTGTTCATGACGCAGCGGTTTATTCGGAGCGCGGCGGCGCGGGCGATTGTTTGCGCGGCGGGCGTCGCGGCGATCGGGCTGGCGGCGGCGAGTGCCGGCGGGGCGGCGAGCGCGGCTCCGGCCGCCGAGGAGGCGCGCGCCGAGCGGGGCACGGAGGCGGCGGAGCGGCGGCTGGAGCGGCTGGTGGATGCCGGCATTCGCGACGGCGGTCCGTTCTTCACGGCGGAGGAGCGGGCGGTGATCGAGCGCGCCTGCGGCTATGAAGCCGGAAGCTTCGACGGGTTCAGCGCCAATATGCGCGACCGGACCTTCGTCTGCTCGAACGGGCGGCGCGTCGACACGCCGGAAATTCGCGCGATGATGGCAGTTGCGGGCCCGCGGATCGAGGAAAGGGTTCGCCGCACGGTCGGCAGCCCGGAATTCCGCGAGACCGTGTCGGCGATCGCGCGCGAGGCTTCGGAGCAGGCGATGCGGGCGGTGCGCGCGAGCGGGGTGGCCGAGGAGGCGGCGCGGCGGGCGCAGGCGGAGGTCGCGCGGGCTTCGCGCCAATGGTCTGCCGAGACGCAGGCCGAGGTGCGGCGCGCGCTCGCCGAGGCGGAGGTCGTGCGGGCGCGGGCGCTTGCCGACATCGACGTAGAGGTCGAGGCGGCGATGCGCGAGATGCGGGAGGACCTGCGCGAGGCCGACGCGGAGATCGAGCGCAGTCAGCGGCGCGAGCGGCGGCGCTGAGGCCAGGTTCCGAGCACGACGATCGAGGCGGGCGGCCGCGGCGGGAGGACGCTGCGGCCGTTTGCGTGCTCGGCCCGGTTCGGGAGCCATCGTTGACAGGGCGAGGCAGTTGAGGAAGGTTGGCCGAACCGACGAAACACCGATGAAACACCGATGAAGGGGGCCGGTCGCGCAATGCAGGGGCGGCGCTGATCATGGGGGGCGGCGAGATCGTCCTTGCGCGCGCGCCTTCATTCGGCCTTGGGACTTTGCGAGTCGAGCCGTCGACTCGGGAGGTCGTCGGCGAGGATTTCCGCGAGCGGCTCGAGCCCAGGGTCATGCAGGTGCTCGTCGCCCTGGCGCGTGCGGACGGCGGGATCGTCACGCGCGAGGATCTGATCGAGGCCTGCTGGGGCGGGCGGATCGTCGGCGACGATGCGATCAACCGGGCGATCGGGCGGATCCGCCGAGTTGCGGAGGCCGGCGGCGGCGCCTTCAAGGTCGAGACGATCAACAAGGTGGGATACCGGCTGCTGCCCGCGAAAGGTGCGGAGGGCTCAGGCGCCGGCGGTGCGGCGGCCGGTGCGCCGCCCGCACTGATCGGCCGGCGCCGGCTCATGGTGGGCGGCGGCGCAGCCGCCGGGCTGGCGCTTGCCGGCGGGACCTGGTGGGCGGCAACGCTCGACAGCGACGCGGCGAGACTGTCGCCTGACGCGGCTTCCCTGCTCGAACGGGGCGTGGAAGCATCGCGGCTCGGCAATGCGGAGAGCACGGCGCAGGCGGTCGGCTTTCTGGAAGAGGCGGTGCGGCTGGCGCCGGAGAGCGCACGAGCGTGGGGGGCGCTGGCGCTGGCTTATTATGCCGGGCAGCATTTCCTGAACGACGGCGCGGCCCGGGTGGCGCTGCAGCGCTCGCAGGCGGCGGCGGAGCGGGCGATCGGGCTCGACCGCCGCGAGGCCGCCGGGCATGCGGCGCTGGCGCTCGCGCTTCCCACCTACGGCAATTGGCACGGCGCGGAGCGGGCGATGCGGCGCGTGCTCGCGATCGATCCGATGCAGTTCGAGATGCGGCTCAGCCTCGCCCGGGTGCTGTCGAACGTCGGACGAACGCGCGCCGCGGTGGCGACGCTGGAGCCGCTGGCGCGCGCGTCGGAGCTGCAGCCGATCGTCCAATATTTCCTCGCTTTCCTCTACTGGCAGGCCGGGAGGACGGCGGAGAGCGACCGGCTGCTGGACCGGGCAATGACGCGGTGGCCGCGCAACTATGCGGTGTGGTTCACCCGCTTCTGGCAGCTCGCCCACAGCGGACGGGCGGCGCAGGCGCTCGCGATGTCGGGGCAGGCGGCGCTGCGGCCGATCGGCATTCCGGACTGGAATTTCGACCTGATCGAGACGAGTGCGCGGGCGCTCATGACCGGCACACCGGCCGATGCGGCGGCGGCGGTGGCGGCGAATATGGAGGCGGCGCGGCGGGGGGCGGGGTTCGCCGAGAATGCCATCGAGGTCTCGGCCGCCCTGGGGGCGGTGGAGCGGACGTACGAGGTCGCCGGAGCCTATTATTTCGGGCGGGGGTTCCAGGTGGCGGGGAGCCGCTACACCGAGCAGCAGGGCTCCTTCACGCGGCCGGCGCGGCGGGAGACGAAGTTGCTCTTTTCGCCGTCTACCGCGGCGATGCGGGGGGACGGGCGATTCGCCGGGCTGGTGCGGGAGATCGGGCTGGCGGAATATTGGCGGGCGAGCGGGGTGGGGGCGGATGTGGGCTGATAGGCTCTGCCGTCATTGCGAGGACTCGCCTCACCTGCCGTCATTCCCGCGAAAGCGGGGATCCAGCTTTCGAAGGGCGGCGCAGGCGGAGCCTTCGTCTGGATTCCCGCTCTCGCGGGAATGACAGCCAGTTACAAGCACGCCTCGAGATAGGGCTGGTCGAAGCCGAACTGCTTGGCCTTTTCGAGCGTGTAGGGGCGCAGGCCCATGGAGCGGTATTCGCCGATGATCTTGCCGTCGGCGGTCTCGTCCAGATACTCGAACTTGAAGAGCTCCTGGGTGACGATGACGTCGCCTTCCATGCCGATCACTTCGGTGATGTTGGTGGTGCGGCGCGAGCCGTCGCGCAGGCGCTTCACCTGGACGATGAGATCGACCGAATCGGCGATCTGGCGCGAGATCGCTTCCTTGGGCACCTTGATGTCGGACATCATCACCATGTTCTCCATACGCGCGAGGCATTCGCGCGGGGAGTTGGAGTGAAGCGTCGCCATCGAGCCGTCGTGGCCGGTGTTCATGGCGGCGAGCAGATCGAAGCACTCGCTGCCGCGGATTTCGCCGAGGATGATGCGGTCGGGGCGCATGCGCAGGGCGTTGATGACGAGGTCGCGGATGGTGATCGCGCCCTGGCCCTCGAGGTTTGGCGGGCGGGTTTCGAGCGGCAGCCAGTGGGGCTGCTGCAGGCGAAGCTCGGCCGCGTCCTCGATGGTGATGACGCGCTCGCCCGGATCGATGAGCTTGGACAAGGCATTCAGCATCGTCGTCTTGCCCGAGCCGGTGCCGCCCGAGATGATGACGTTCATGCGGCTCGCGCCGGCGATCTTGAGGCAGGTCGCCATCTTGTCCGACATCGAGCCGAAGCCCTTCATCATGTCGAGCGTGATCGGCTTTTCGGAGAATTTACGAATCGAGATGGCGGTGCCGCGCAGCGACAGCGGCGGGATGATGACGTTGACGCGGCTGCCGTCCTGGAGGCGGGCGTCGGCGAGCGGCGTGGTCTGGTCGACGCGCCGGCCGACCTTGTTCACGATGCGCTGCGCGATCTGGAAGAGATGCTCCTCGTCGCGGAACTGGATGTTCGCGATGGTGAGCTTGCCGCGCTTTTCGATGAAGGTCTGGTTGGGACCGTTCACCATGATGTCGCTGATCTCGGGATCGTTGAGGAGTTCCTCCAACGGCCCGAGGCCGAGCAGCTCGTCGACCAGCACCTTTTCGAGCGCGAACTGCTCGCGGCGATTGAGGTTGATCTTCAGCTCGGCGAGAACCTCGCCGATGATCGGGCGGAATTCCTCGGCGAGCTCGTCCTTGGAGAGGGTCGCGGCCGCTTCCGGGTCGACCCGCTCGAGGAGGCGGGGGAGGACCTGTTCCTTGATGCGGTGGATCGAGGCTTCGAAGCCTTCGGTGCGGGACTGGGCGGCATCGCCGGACTGGGCCTGCCGGTCGGCGAGGCGGGCCATGGCGTCGCCGCCGCGGCCGGCGCTCGCGACGAAATCGTCCTCCGCGCCGAGCACGTCGAGCGGCGGGAACTGGTCGCCGCCTTCGAGAGAAGACGAGGGCGTGCCCGGGATCGGCACGCCGCCCTTCATCGGACGCGCGACGCCGAAGCTCGGCCGCGCTCCCTGCCCGTTGCCCGTTCCGCTCCGCCTGCCGAATGCACTCATGTCGCTCGAACCCCGACGCTTTTGACAATTCAATCGCTGAAGAGGGTGAATAGGACGGAAACTTTGACAATCGCCTAACGCCGCGCCACCGGAGCGCCGTGCTTCCCAAGACGGCCCGCGCGGCGCTCCTCATTGCCCTTGCCGGCTTCGCTTCGCTTTCGGTGGGGGACGCGGTGGTGAAATCGATGGCGGGCGAATGGCCGGGGACGGCGGTGGCGGCGCTTCGCTACAGCTTCGGCGCGCTGGGGCTCGCGATCGTCGTGGCGGCCATGCACGGGCGGGCGGGATTCGTGCTGCCGCGGCCGGGGCTGCAGTTCGGGCGCGGCGCGGCGGTGGCGCTCGCGACGATCTGCTTCTTCATGGGTGTGATGGCGATGCCGCTCGCCGACGCGACGGCGATCCAGTTCACCAGCCCGATCCTGACCGCGATGCTGGCGCCCCTGGTGCTGAAGGAGCGCTCGCCGGCCGCTGTGTGGCTTGCAACCCTGCTCGCCTTTGCGGGCGTGCTCGTGGTTCTGCGGCCCAACCTCTACGAATTGGGGCTGGTGGCGCTCTACCCGCTCGGCGCGGCGTTCGGCATGTCGTGGCTGATGATGCTCAACCGCAAGACGGCGAAGCTCGCACCGGTAATGGTGATGCAGTTCATCGTCGCTGCGGTCGCGGCGCCTTTGCTGGTGGCGGCGGCCCTTTTGCTCGACTGGGCCGGCGGGGCGCCGTTCCAGATCGGGTGGCCGAGCGCCGAGGTCGTGCTGAAATGCCTGTTCGTGGCCTTCTCGGCGACGCTGGGCCACGCGCTCATCTTCGCGGGCGTGATGCGGGCGAATGCCGCGGCCGTGGCGCCGATGACTTACGTGCAGTTGCTCGTCGCGGCGGCGATCGGCTGGGCCTGGTTCGGCGAGGTGCCGGACGCGGCGACGTTCGCGGGCGCGGCGCTGATCATCGCGGGCGGGCTCTGGCTGCTGCGGGCGCAGCGCGAGCCGGTCGTCGCCGAAACGCCCGACTGAGGCCGCGCCTCAGCGGTGGCGCAGGCGCCCTGCCAGGCCGAGCCAGAAGGCCCAGCCGAGCGGCGCCGTCAGCAGAACGGCGGGCGCGTAGAACAGGGCGATGAGGCAGGCGAGGCCGAAGAGAAGGGTCACGAAGGCGTGCCACCGGCGCAGCCGCGGCGCTTCGAAGGAGAGGAGGACGAGGGCGAAGATGCCGGTCGCTCCAAGACCCGCAAAGCCGAGATCGGCGACCAGCGGACCGTAGCCCGGATCCTGCGCCGCCACCGCATAGAGGCCGAGGAGTCCGCTCGCCGCAATGAGGAGCGCGCCGCCCATGCCCGAGACGAGGGTCGCCATTCGCGCGGTCGGGGCCGGCGCCGCGGCGGCGACGGACGGCACGACGATCGCCTGCGCGAAGGCGACGAGCAGCTTCAGGATCTCGGCGAGGACGAGAAGTGGCGCAGCGCGCGCAAAGGCTTCGTTCGCGGCATGCGCGCCCAGATCCTGGCCCGTAAAGCCGCCGAGCATCCCCGTCAGGGCGATGCCCGCGGCAAGCTGGGCCGCCGAGAGCAAGGCGATCGCGATCGCCGCGGCCCGGGCGCGTGGATTGGGACGGATCATTCTTCGAAGCTCTCCTGCGCGTATCGGCCGCGAGCATGGCGCAAAGGCGCGGCCTGTGCACGAGGGTTTTCAGCCTCTACAGCATGCAGCGGGAACATAAACAGGGGAGGGGCGCTCGAAAGGCCATGGTGCTGCGACACGCCAACATGTGGGTGATCGCCTCGGCGCTCGGGATCATTGTGCTCGCCGCGGCGATGCTGGCCCTCCCGAACAGCGCCATCGGGCCCAATGCGCGCATCGGCGGCTGGGTTCTGCTCGCCGCCGGCGCGCTCGAGGTTGCGGGCGGGCTGGCGCGGCGGCGGCCCGCCGTGCGGAAGATCGAGCTCCTGCTCGGCGGCGTGACGGTCGCGGCGGCGGCCTTGATCCTGGTGAGGCCCGAAGCCTTTCCCCTCCTGTTCGTCGCGATCACCTGCCTCCTCCTGCGCGGCGTCGGCGCTGTGGCCGTGGGGTTCATGTCGGTGGGCGCGATCCGGGCCTGGGTGGTCGGGCGCGGGCTGATCGACGTGCTGCTCGGCGCCGTCCTGATGGCCGGCGCACCGCTCGCCGCGGTGATTTCGATCATCTCGGGAAACCGCTGGCCGGACCGGAGCGGGGCGCTGCTGACGAACTTCGTGGCGGTGAGCATGCTGGTCACCGGCGTGTCCCTGCTCGGACTGGCTCTCACGGCGCGGCACCGGCCGGGCGCGGGCGCCGTGGACCCAGCCGAGGATTGAATTCATCATCCTCCCTATCCGTCAGGATGGGGAGGGGGACCACCCGAAGGGTGGTGGAGGGGTAGATGGCGCCGGTCTGCGGAGGATCGAGCGAGAACCTCCCGAACCCGAGCCTCCTACCCCGCCACCATGCTTCGCATGGTCCCCCTCCCCATCGCCTCTGGCAATGGGGAGGATGAAGCGTATCGCACCCCCAGCAAGAGGCACTGCCCCGCGACGGTTGGATCCCCACCACCGCTAGGGCTGAGCCTGTCGAAGCCCGGGTCGCTCGCTCAAGCTGCTTCGGAACGCGCGTACCTCACACCCAGCGATAGGCTCTCGGCGATCCGCCCCGCCTTCTCCTGCAGGGCCGCCGCCGGAGCGGCTGCGAACATTTCCTCGCTCGTCTGCTTCCACAGCGCCAGCCAGCGCTGGAACGCGTCCGGCGTCAGCGCCGGCGCATGCTTCAGGTGCGCGGGGAGGGGGCGGCCCTTGTAGCGGCCGGTGGTGAGCATGACGGAGGACCAGAAGGCCTGGAGGCGCTCGAAATGCTCGGGCCAGTCAGTGATCGCGCCGTTGAACACGGGGCCGAGGAGCGCGTCCTCCCGCACCCGCGCGTAGAAGCGCTCGACCAGCCGGCCGAGCGCTTCTTCGGTGATCGTGTCCGCGAGCGTCACGCCGCCTGCTTCCAGATCGGCTCGAGGGCATGGTGCGGCGGGCAGGGGGCGACTTCGCCCTGGGGAAGCCCGCCGAGCTCGTTGGCGAAGCCGTGATTGACGTCGCGGTGGTGGGCTTCGTCGGCCCGGACGACGAGGACCACGTCGCGCAGGGTCGCGTCGGCGGGGAGGTCCCAGTAGCGGATGGCGATGGCGGGCGCGGCGACGTTGGGCGAGCGGCCTTCGTCGATCTCCTGGAGATAGTGGGTGTAGCTGATCACCGCTTCCTCCTCGAAATATCCGACGACGCGGTGGGCGGTCCTGGCGCTGACCAGGTAGAGCGCGAAGAAGGCGAGGTAGAAGACCCACTGGACGGCGATGATGACGAAGCGCTCGAATGCGGTGGGTTTCGCGACCTCGATGAAGGTCATGAGGTGCATGCGCTCATTCTCGGCCTCGTCCATCAAGGTCTTGATCCAGCCCTTGTCGTCGCAGATGCGGCGCAGGCATTTGAGGTGCGTGATGGTGGCGCCGACCATGCCTGGCACCGCGGCGACCGTTTCGAGGACGACGGCGCGGTGGCCGTAGCGTTTCGCGAAGAAGGTGTCGGCCGTGAAGCGAAGCAGCTTGGTGAAGCCGTAGGCGATCCGGTCGGACGCACCCTTGGGGCTGTGGTGGACGCTGAGGTCTACGAGGGGGGCTTGCATGGGTCTTCTCCGGCTCTTCGTGTCTGTGGGAGCGGATTAGGGCGGGGGCGGCCGCGGCGCATTCCGGAGATATACGTAGCCGCCGTGCAACGCTTCCCGCTCGCGGCGGTTGTTCCGGCGTGACAACGGAAACCACAGAGCGCCACGGCGCCGGTGCCAAGGCGGCCGCCTGGCTGGTGCACGCCTTTACCGCGACGAGCGCGATCTTCGCATTGCTCGCGCTGATGGCGCTTTGGGAGGACGATTTCCGCTGGTCGCTGGTCTGGCTGCTCTGCGCGCTGGCGGTGGACGGGATCGACGGGACGCTTGCCCGCGCGGCGCGGGTCAAGGAACGGGCGCCGCGATACGACGGCGCCGCGCTCGACCTCATCGTCGATTATCTGACCTATGTGTTCGTGCCGAGCCTGTTCCTGTGGCGGGCCGGGCTGGTGCCGGATTGGGCGGCGATGCCGCTCCTCATCCTCATCCAGTATAGCGCGCTCTACCATTTCGCCCGCTCGGACATGAAGACCGACGACAATTACTTCCGCGGCTTTCCGGCACTCTGGAACCTCGTCGCCTTCTACCTGTGGGTGCTGGGCGCGTCGGCGGAAGTGGGCGGAATCGCTGTCGCGCTGCTGGCTTTGTCCTCCTTCACCAACGTGACCTTCGTGCACCCCTTCCGCGTGCGCGATTTCGGCGCGGCGCTGCCGGCGCTGGCGACGGTGTGGGGGCTGGCGACGCTTGCCTTGTTGTGGCCGGACTGGGGCGAGGGAATGCGGACGGCTTTGCTTTGGGTCTCGGTTGGGATCGGGGCGGTGCTGATCGCGATGGGGCTTCGGCGTGCAGTCAGGGGTGCAAAGGCCAAGGCAGCTTAGAGGCCGAGCGCTGCGACCCGCCCTTCGACAGGCTCGGGGCTAACGGATTTCAGCGATCCCGTTCGCAACCGTCATTTCCGCGAACGCGGGTATCCAGACGAAGCTTTCAACTGCGCAGCCCTACGAACCCTGGATCCCCGCTTTCGCGGGGATGACGGGGATCCGTGTCATTCCCGCGGAAGCGGGAATCCAGACGAAGCTTCCAGCCGCGCAGCGCTACGAACCCTGGATCCCCGCTTTCGCGGGGATGACGGGCGCGGGAATCATGACACTTCAGTGCAACTTCCCCACCCCGCTAGGGCTGAGCCTGTCGAAGCCCGGGTCGGAGCGCTGCAACCCGCCCTTCGACAGGCTCGGGGCTAACGGATTTCAGCGATCCGTTCGCAACCGTCATTCCCGCGAACGCGGGAATCCAGACGAAGCTTTCAACTGCGCAGCCCTACGAACCCTGGATCCCCGCTTTCGCGGGGATGACGGGGATCCGTGTCATTCCCGCGGAAGCGGGAATCCAGACGAAGCTTTCAACTGCGCGGCCCTACGAACCCTGGATCCCCGCTTTCGCGGGGATGACGGGGGGCGGGGATCATGACACTTCAGTGCAACTTCCCCCCCCCACCCCGCTAGGGCTGAGCCTGTCGAAGCCCGGCCGGAGCGCTGCAACCCGTCCTTCGACAGGCTCAGGACTGGCGGTTTCGATTAACCTCAGACCTCGGCGCGTTCCGCCAGCACCGTCAGGCCGCGATCGGAGACTTCGGCGAAGCCGCCCTCGACGGCGATGCGCTCGGGCTCGCCCGACGCCGTGCGATAGACGGCGATGTCGCCGTTGCGGAGCGTCGACATGAAGGGGGCGTGCCCTTCGAGCACGCCGAACTCGCCCTCGGAGCCGGGGACGACGACCATGTGGACCTCCTCGGAGCGGACGAGGCGTTCGGGGGTCACGAGCTCGAAACGGAGGGGCATGTCCCATTCTCTCTTCAAAAACCCCTCTCCCCTTGCGGGAGAGGGAGGGGCCCGCCGCGAAGCGGTGGGAGGGTGAGGGGATGGCGGCCGGGATTGTTCTTCCGGCGCTGTCACCCTCACCCAACTCCGCCTAGGCGTTCCCGAAGGGGGAACGCCAAGGCTCCGTAACCCTCTCCCGTCAAGGGAGAGGGGCAGGCCTTACGCTTCCTTGGCGAGGCGCTGGGCCTTTTCGACGGCTTCGTCGATGCCGCCGACCATGTAGAAGGCGGCTTCGGGGAGATGGTCGTACTCGCCGGCGACGACCGCCTTGAACGAGCGGACCGTGTCTTCGACGGCGACGAACTTGCCGGGGATGCCGGTGAAGACTTCGGCGACGTGGAACGGCTGGCTGAGGAAGCGCTGGATCTTGCGGGCGCGGCTGACGGTGAGCTTATCCTCTTCGGAAAGCTCGTCCATGCCGAGGATCGCGATGATGTCCTGGAGCGACTTGTAGCGCTGCAGCGTCTCCTGGACGGCGCGGGCCGTCTCGTAATGCTCCTGGCCGACGGTGCGCGGCTCGAGGACGCGGCTGGTCGAGTCGAGCGGATCGACGGCCGGGTAGATGCCCAGCTCGGAAATCGCGCGGTTGAGCACGGTGGTCGCGTCGAGGTGGGCGAAGGACGTGGCCGGCGCCGGATCGGTCAGATCGTCCGCGGGGACGTAGATCGCCTGCACCGAGGTGATCGAGCCCTTGTTGGTGGACGTGATCCGCTCCTGGAGCGCGCCCATGTCGGTGGAGAGCGTCGGCTGGTAGCCGACGGCCGACGGGATGCGGCCGAGGAGCGCCGACACTTCCGAGCCCGCCTGGGTGAAGCGGAAGATGTTGTCGACGAAGAAGAGCACGTCCTGGCCCTCGACGTCCCGGAAATATTCCGCCTGGGTGAGGCCGGAGAGGGCGACGCGGGCGCGGGCGCCCGGCGGCTCGTTCATCTGGCCGAAGACGAGGGCGACCTTGGAGCCTTCCGGCGTCGGGTTGCCGTCCGCGTCCTTGGCGATCACGCCGGCGTCGAGGAACTCGTGGTAGAGATCGTTGCCCTCGCGGGTGCGCTCGCCGACGCCGGCGAACACCGAGGTGCCGCCGTGGCCCTTGGCGATGTTGTTGATCAGCTCCTGGATGAGCACGGTCTTGCCGACGCCCGCGCCGCCGAACAGGCCGATCTTGCCGCCCTTGGCGTAGGGCGCGAGAAGGTCGATCACCTTGATGCCGGTGACGAGGATGGCGGTCTCGGTCGACTGGTCGACGAAGAGCGGCGCGTCGGCATGGATTGGGGCGGTGTCGGTGTGGCCGATGGGGCCGCGCTCGTCGATCGGCTCGCCGACGACGTTCATGATGCGGCCGAGGGTCATGGGGCCGACGGGCACGCGGATCTGGTCGCCCGTGTCGCGGACCGGCTGGCCGCGGGTGAGGCCGTCCGTCGAGTCCATCGCGATGGTGCGGACGGTCGACTCGCCGAGATGCTGGGCGACTTCGAGGACGAGGCGGCTGCCGTTATTGTCGGTCTCGAGGGCCGAGAGGATTTCGGGGAGCGTGCCTTCGAAGGTAACGTCGACGACGGCGCCGATCACCTGGCTGATGCGTCCGGTGGCGGTGCTGCCCGCGGGGGCGAACGTGTTTGCGGCGGTGGCCATTGGGGTCTCTTCCTTCAGTCTATTCGATCAGCCGCGTTCGCCATCGTCGACGAACCAGAGCTGGGTCTCGATGTCGAAGCGGAAACGGGTGGAGGCGGGGCGCCAGGCGGCGGCGCCGGTCCGGCTTTCGTAGCGGCAGCTCGCCTGGTCCTCGCCCGCGCGGGTGCAGGCGACGCCGCGCACCGTGACGGCGGGCTGGCGGGCGATGCAGGCATCGTCGTCGCCGCAGCGCGAGGCGGCGACGTCGGCGACGGCCTGGCGGACGTCGTCGGCGGTCGGCAGCGCCGGAGCGGCGGCCTGGAAAGCGAGCAGGAGAGCGATGGGAGCTGCGATCATGATCAAAGGGCCTCCGCGCCGGAAATGATTTCCACGAGCTCGGTGGTGATAGCAGCCTGACGGGTGCGATTATACTGAATGGTCAATCGGTTGATCATGTCCCCGGCATTGCGCGTCGCATTGTCCATGGCGGTCATGCGGCTGCCCTGCTCGGACGCGGCGTTCTCGAGCAGCGCCCGGAAGATCTGCACGGCGACGTTGCGGGGGAGGAGGGTGGCGAGGATTTCCTCTTCCTCGGGCTCGTATTCCACGGCGGCTTCGGGCCCGGATGTTGGCGACGGTGCCGCGGACGGCGCGATCGGGACGGGGATGATCTGCTGGCCGACCGGCTCCTGGACGAGGGCCGAGCGGAAGCGGGCGTAGAAGAGGTGGACGACGTCGATGCCGTCGGTGAGGTAGCGCTCGACCAGGTCCTCCGCGATCGCCTGGGCGTCGGCGAAGCTCACGAACTTGATCGCGGACGTGTCGTGCTGGTGGATGATCTGCTTGGGGTAGAGGCGCTGGATCACCGCGCGGCCCTTGCGGCCGACGAGGTAGAAATACACCGTCTTCCCCTGCGCGATCAGCTGGTCGGCCTCGCGGCGGACGGCGCGCACGATGTTGGTGTTGAACGCACCGGCGAGGCCGCGGTCCGACGTCGCGACGACGAGGAGGTGGGTCTGGTCGCGCCCTGTGCCCGCGAGAAGCTTGGGGCTCTGCGGGCCGATCACCACGCGCCCCGCGAGGCTCGCCATGACGCCTTCCATGCGCGTCGCATAGGGGCGCCCCTGCTCGGCCGCCTGCTGGGCGCGGCGGAGCTTGGCGGCGGCGACCATCTTCATCGCCTTGGTGATCTTCTGGGTCGATTTCACCGAAGTGATCCGGCCCTTGAGCGCCTTGAGAGAGGCCATGTTATCCTCGTGTTGCCGCTAGGGCTGAGCTTGTCGAAGCCCTGTCCCTGAAACCCGCCCTTCGACAGGCTCAGGGCTAGCGGTGTTCGTTACGCGAACGACTTGGCGAAATCGCCGATGATCGTCTTGAGGCGCGCGGTGGTGTCGTCGTCGAGCGCCTTGGTGTCGCGGATCTTGCCGAGAACGTCGCCGTGGTCGGCGCGGACGTGGCTGAGAAGCGCGGACTCGAACCGGGTGACGGCGTTCACCGGCACTGTGTCGATGAAGCCGTTCACGCCCGCGAAGATCGAAACGACCTGCTCTTCCACCGGCATCGGCTTGAACTGGGGCTGCTTCAGCAGCTCCGTCAGCCGCGCGCCGCGGTTGAGGAGGCGCTGGGTCGACGCATCCAGGTCCGAGCCGAACTGGGCGAAGGCGGCCATCTCGCGATACTGGGCGAGCTCCAGCTTGATCGAGCCCGCGACCTTCTTCATCGCCTTGGTCTGCGCAGCGGAACCGACGCGGCTGACCGAGAGGCCGACGTTGATGGCCGGACGGATGCCCTGGTAGAACAATTCCGTCTCGAGGAAGATCTGGCCGTCGGTGATCGAGATGACGTTGGTCGGGATGTAGGCCGAGACGTCGCCCGCCTGCGTCTCGATGATCGGAAGCGCGGTGAGCGAGCCCGAGCCGTTCGCCTCGTTCATCTTGGCGGCGCGCTCCAAAAGGCGCGAGTGGAGATAGAAGACGTCGCCCGGATAGGCTTCGCGGCCCGGCGGACGGCGCAGCAGCAGCGACATCTGGCGGTAGGCGACGGCCTGCTTGGAGAGATCGTCATAGACGATCACGGCGTGCATGCCGTTGTCGCGGAAATATTCGCCCATGGTGCAGCCCGTATAGGGCGCGAGGAACTGGAGCGGCGCCGGCTCGGAGGCGGTGGCGGCGACGACGATGGAATATTCCATCGCGCCATTCTCTTCGAGCGCGCGGACGATTTGGGCGACGGTGGAGCGCTTCTGCCCGACGGCGACGTAGATGCAATAGAGCTTCTGGCTCTCGTCGTCGCCGGCGTTCGCTTTCCGCTGATTGATGAAGGTGTCGAGCGCGACGGCCGACTTGCCGGTCTGGCGATCGCCGATGATCAGCTCGCGCTGGCCGCGGCCGACGGGAACGAGGGCGTCGAGCGCCTTGAGGCCGGTCTGCACCGGCTCGTGCACCGACTTGCGCGGGATGATGCCGGGCGCCTTCACTTCGACGCGCTGGCGGCTCTCGGCCACGATCGGGCCCTTGCCGTCGATCGGATTGCCGAGGCCGTCCACGACGCGGCCGAGCAGGCCCTTGCCGACGGGAACGTCGACGATGGTGCCGGTGCGGCGGACGGTGTCGCCTTCCTTGATCGCGCTGTCGTTGCCGAAGATCACGGCGCCGACGTTATCGGCTTCGAGGTTCAAGGCCATGCCCTTGATGCCGTTCGGAAACTCGATCATCTCGCCGGCCTGGACGTTGTCGAGGCCGTAGATGCGGGCGATGCCGTCGCCCACCGACAGCACGGTGCCGACTTCCGAGACCTGGGCCTCGGTGCCGAAATTGGCGATCTGGTCGCGAATGACCTTCGAGATTTCTGCGGCGCGGATATCCATGTTCAGCCTTTCGTGTGACGGCGCCTGGCCGTCATCCTTTCATTGCGTGCGCGAGGGTGTTGAGCTTGGTGCGGATCGATCCGTCGATCATCCGGCTGCCGACCTTGACCACGAGCCCGCCGAGAATGGACGGGTCGACGCTGAGATCGACGACGATGTCGCTGCCCGTCTGGGCCTTGAGATTGGTCTTGAGCGCCGCCACCTGGTCGTCGCTCAGCGGGTGGGCGGAGACGACTTCGGCGGTGACTTCGCCGCGGTGGTGCGCCGCCAGCATGTCGAAGGCGCGGATGACGCCCGGAAGTTGGGAGAGCCGGCGGTTCTTCGCAAGAACGCCGACGAAATTCTTCGTCAGGGGATCGAGGCCCATGGCAGCCGTCGCCGCGGCGACGGTGCGCGAGGATTCCTCGCGGCCGACCAGCGGGCTGGTCGTCAGCGTACGCAGGTCCTCCGAGTCGCGGAGCGCGCGCTTCAGGGCGCCGAGGCTGGCGCCGACCGCTTCGAGCTGCCGCTCGTCGCGGGCGAGCTCGAACAATGCCATGGCGTAGCGGCCCGCCAAGCTTGCCTGAATGCCGCCGGAAATATCCACGCGCCCTTAAACTCCTGAATTGGAATTTGACCCATGATAGGAGCGCACGGCGGCGTCCGGTGGGCCGCGGGCGCCCTAGCAGGGGCTTGTTGGCGATGCAACCGCCGGATAGGAAGTCTGGAGAACTGGGGAGGAACGGCGCGGTGAAGATGCTGCTGGCTCGACTGTGGATCGCGGCCATTGTGGCGACGGTTCCGACCTTGGCCGATGCGCAGGCACCGGCGTCCTTCCGCTTCGGAGGCATGCGGTTCGAAGTTCCGCTTCCGGAAGGCTATTGCCCGGTTCAGGGTGCGGAAATCGACACTGCTCAGTTGATGGCGGCCGCAGACCCTCGGAACGTCACACATCTTACTCTTGTGGGGTGCGGGCCACAGCAGGGACTGGGCGCAAATTACATCATCATCAAAACCCCCATGGAAGGTCTATCCGCCCGAATGGGGCGCGAGCAATTTCTGGAGGCGATAAGCGCGGCGTTCAGAGAAGGACCGTTCAACTCCGCCGATTTCCAGAGCTCGATCGCTGACGAAGCGGGGAGGCACCTTTCCACCGTGAGCCGCACGCCGGTTAACCTGAGTGGAGACATACGGCCCCTGGGGCTCGACAGGGTGTGTGGCTATATGGGCGGGATCATGGAGGTCAGATCGGCGGCCGGAAATTATAGCAGGTCGGTAGGTATCTGCATGACCTCCATTTCGGATCGCCTCCTGAACATCAATTGGTATGGCCCCGCGCAGGGATCACCCGGAGTCGCCGACCTCTTGCTGCGCTCGCGACAACTCGCCGAACGCATCACCGCGACGCCCGCACCTTAGCGTCCGCGAGGGAGAGCGATCGTGGGGCTGTTCGATATCTTCAAGCGCGGGCAGGAGCCTGCGGAGCCGCCCGTCCGGCCCGCGGCGCCGGTACCGCCGGCGCCTTCGGCCGGCGAGAGGCGCTTCCACCAGGACCGGTCGCGGATGTTCGATCTCGGGCGGACTCAGGCGCTCGCCGAGCTCGTCGCCGTGCCGCTGGACGGGCGGGACCGCGAGTGGTCGGAGCGGTTCCACGATGCGGTCTGGACCGCGTCGGTGTACATCCCCGAGCCGGCGGTGCTGAGTGGACCGGACGGCATGCCCTATCTCCGGCTCGTGCTGCCACCGCAGGGTGTTCCCTTCGATTCGCAGTGCCTCGCCAACGTGGCGCCCGGCTGCACCGACGATCTTTGCGGCGCGGCCCTGTTCGCAAGCGCAGGTGATCCGCCGGAGGGCGCGCTCTACGTCTTTCCGATGGGCGTGATCGAAAGCCTGCTGCGCTACGATTCGCCGGACGGGGATCCGATCGACGTCGCCGACATGGCCCTGCCGCCGCCCGAGGACGGCATCTTCTCAGGCGGCGGAGACGGGACGCGCCAGCACCTGGTCGTCGAGCAAGAGCACGAGATCCTGGTCGGCACGCCGTCCGCCGATTACCTGCCGCCGCACCTCGCTTTTGCCTTGTGGCGGTACCTGACGCAGGTCTGGAAGCTGGAGAACCCGCGCATCGCCATCGTCAGCGACCACCACATGCGTCCGCGCCGCAGCCTCGTGATCGGCCGCAAGCGCAGCGACTTCGCGCCCGGCGACGACATCGCCCTCATGGTCCGCTACCTCAGCTGGTACCTCCCGCCGCTCCGCATGGTGATGCTGATGCCGGAGGACTGGCGCCTGGAGGACATGACGCCGCTCGCCGAGCTGTTCGACCCGGACAAGGTTTGAAGCGAAAGCGGGGCGTCCCCGCCCCACTGCCGTCATGCCGGACTTGATCCGGCATCCACCTTCTTTCTTTTGCAAGACGGCCGAGAAGAAGAAGGTGGACCCCGGATCAAGTCCGGGGTGACGACTCGCTTTGACAGCAAGCGGCGGGACGTTGCCGCCGCGTCTTGCGCGTACCCACGCTCTGCAGCGAAGGAGCGACGGATGAGCGACACGATCGACGAGGAAGCCGCATGGGCGGCGGTTACGGCGCGGGACCGGGCGGCGGACGGACGGTTCGTGACCGGCGTGCTGACCACGGGCATCTATTGCCGCCCCTCCTGCGCGGCGCGGCACCCGAAGCGGGAGAATGTCCGCTTCTTCGCGGACGGCGCGGGGGCGCGGGCGGAGGGGCTGCGGCCGTGCCTCAGGTGCCTGCCGGACGACGTCACGCGCGAGGCCGCGGCGCTGGAGCGGGCCTTCGCGCTGCTCGGGGCGGCGGAGGAGACGCCGTCGCTCGAAGCGCTGGCGGCGGCCGCGGCTTATTCGCCGCATCATTTCCACCGCCTCTTCCGCAGCGCCACCGGCGTGACGCCGGCGGCATATTACCGGAACCTCCGGGCGAAGCGGGCCGAGGCGGCGCTCGCCGGCGGGGGAAGCATCACGGATGCCATCTACGATGCGGGCTATTCGGGGCCGGCGCGCTTCTATGCCGAAGCGAAGGGGCGGCTCGGCATGACGCCGTCGGCGTGGCGGGGCGGCGGGAAGGGCGAGACGATCCGCTGGGCCGTGGCCGAGACCCGCTTCGGACGCATGCTGGTCGCGGCCACCGGCAAGGGTATCTGCCGTCTCTCCTTCGGTGAGGACGAGGCGGCGCTTCGGAGCCGCTTTCCGAGCGCCGATATCGTCGCAGGGGGCGAGGCGATGGCGGACCTCCTCGCCCGTACCGTCGCCGCCGTGGAAGCGCCGGAGCGGCCGCACGACCTGCCGCTCGACGTGCGCGGCACCGCATTCCAGGAAGCCGTCTGGCGCGAGCTTTCCCGAGTCCCGGCCGGGGAGTGTCTGAGCTACGCGGCGCTCGCCGCCCGCGCCGGCAAGCCCGGCGCCGCCCGCGCGGCGGGCTCCGCATGCGGCGCCAACCAGGTCGCCGTCCTCATTCCCTGCCACCGCGCCCGCCGCGGCGACGGCTCCGCCGGCGGCTATGCGTGGGGGCTGGAGGTCAAGGCTGCGCTGATCGAGGCGGAGAACGGAAGAGGCGATGGCGCGCTGCAACCCGGGCTTCGACAGGCTCAGCCCTAGCGGTTCGATAAAGCCACCGCCGCTAGCCCTGAGCTTGTCGAAGGGCGGTTTGGAGCGCCGGGCCTCCATACAGCGTCTCCACCCGCGGGGAACCTTTGCCCCAGCTGCGGCATATCCCGGCGAGACCTTGAAGGGAGAGCGGATATGGCGGACTTCGGCGCGATCCGGCCGCGGATGGAAGTGAAGAGCTCGGACGGCGAGGTGGTCGGCCACGTGCACTCCGCCGACGGCGGGCGGCTCAACGTGAGCCCGGTGGGCGGTGTCGGCGCCGGCTCGGGCGTTCCGGTCGATCCGGACTGGGTCACGCGGATCGACGAGCATGTCCACCTGCGCCACAGCGCCGCCGATCTTCGCGGCCGCTGGCACGGCGTCGACGCACAGCCGAACCAGCAGATGGGCAAGGCCAGGATCCCATGGGTGATCGGCCTTGTGCTCCTCGCCATCGCGGTGCTGCTCCTCATCTGGGGCATGATGTACGCGGGCTCGTCCGGCGGCGACACGACGCGTCCGATCCCGGCCACCGGCGAGGAAGCAGCGAACGGCGGCGGATGACGCGCAGGCGAGGGCGCCTCAGTCCGCGGCGGTGCAGTCGTAGACGAGGCGCTCGTTCGGCCGCTCCGGGAGGATCTGCCTGATCTGCTCCTGGCCCGCGGCGAGCGCGGCGCGGCGCGGTTCCTCGGCGGTGCAGGCGGCGATGTCGATCCGGCGGCGCAGCGCCCGCGCGCGGCTCATCGCTTCGGCCGGGAGCAGATAGCGGTTCACGACATATTCGCGGCTTCCGGGGCGGACTTCCAGCACCGAGACCGTCTGGTCGCCCTGCGGCACGAGAATGCGGTGCCACACCTCGCCGTCCTGCGCATATTGCGTGCGGCCGTTGACGCAGCCCGTCTCCGACCATTCGAGTTCCACCCGCTCGGACGAGGAGACCGTGACGCGGCTCCGCTCCGGCACGATCCGGCAGAGGTGCCGGCCGGCGAACGCGGCGCTCGGGTTGGCGCTCGTTGCGGCCGCCGCGGGGCGGGCGGGCGCGGCGGCCTGAAGATCGTCGTAGCCCGGCCGCGTCATGAAGGTCACGGCCGCGGCGACGATGAAGGCGCCGCCGACGGCCAACAATATCCAGGCGGGGCGGAGCTTGTCCTTCTGCAGCATGACGAGCGCGGCGCCGAGCGAGACGACGGCGAGGACCATGAGCAGGATGGCCAGAGCGACTCGATTTTCGCGGCTCTCCTGAATCTCGGCGCGGGCGTTTTCGAGCTGTTGCTGGCGCCCCCGTTCCGCGGCGGCGAGGGCGGCCTCGCGCTCGCGCGCCTCGGCATCGCTCCGCGCCCGGTCCTGCGCCAGCCGTTCGGCCATGCTGACGCATTCGGACGAGACGGCGGCGAACGCCTGCCCGGACGCGCGGAGGAACGCCGCGACCTCGCGGTTGGCGATCGCGAAGGCGAAGGTCGAATCGCCCTCGTCCGCGCGGGTGATCGCCGTGTTGACCCCGATCACCCGCCCGCACTGATCGAGCAGCGGCCCGCCGGAATTGCCGCGCGCGATGCTGGCCGTGTGGAGGAGGGCGGCGACTCCGTTCACCATCCGCTCGTTGGAATAATTGCCGCGCGAGCGGGTGGCCGGGAGCGGGTTGATATAGTCGTCGGCGGACTGGGCCGTGGCGAGGTCGACATTGCCCGGATAGCCCAGGGCCACGACGTCGCTGCCGTCCGGGATGCGGCCAAGGAAGAGGGGGACGGGTGGGAGAGTGCCTTGCTCCATTTCGAGGAGCGCGAGGTCGCGGCCCGGATCGACTCGGACGACCCGCGCGCCGTAGGACCGGCTCCCTTCGGAGGGGACCACTCCGACGATCACGTCCTTCGGATATTGCACGGCCAGCGCGACGACATGGGCGTTGGTGACGATCCGGTTCGGCGCGACCGCGAAGCCGCTGCCGTGCCCGAAGCCCACCACCTCGCCATTCTCGACGGCGACGACGACCACGCGGACGACGCTGCGGCTCGCTGCGGAAATGTCGTCGCCCTGCGCCCGGGCGGGGAGGGCGAGCGCGGCGAGCGCCGCCAGCAGCAGCAACGGCCAGGTGCGGAAGAGAAGCGCGCGCATCGCCGCTCCTTATGAAGGGAGCGGCGATGCTTGCAAGCGCCTCGGATCAGGTGCCGGGGCGCCGCGCGGGCGCGCTCTGCTCGCGCAATGCGGCGTCGAGCTGGGTGAGCGCCGCCGCCGCGTCACCCGTTTCGAGGGTCGTCATGATCTCGCCGATCTTGGGTCCAAGAAGTCCCGAGTGCGAATCGCTCGCCAGCGGCGCCAGCACCGATCGGGCACGCCTGGCGTCGCGGCGCGCGAGCAGCTCGCGCGCCGCGGTGATGCGAAGCGACTTGTCCTCCGGCGCCGCCGTCTGGGCGATGAGGAGCCCGTCCACGGCATTCTGGGTCGCCGCCCGGCCCGAGGGAGCGAAGCTTTCGTAAAAGGCGATGAGGGGCTCGGGATCGTCCGGATCGATGCGGTTGGCGGCGGTGATCCGGCGCCGGACCTCCTGCCAGGACTCGGGGGTGCGATCCGATGCCGCGATCAGCCTGCCGGCCATGGCGCGCGCCTTGTAGAGATGCGCGTCGACCAGGTTCGGGGAGGCGGCGATCGCGCGATCGGCGGCCGCCTCCGCCTCGGCGAAGTTGCGCGCGTCATATTCGACTTCGGCGAGTGCGAGCTGCACCGCCGCGTCGTTCGGGAAGCGCTCGCCGATGCGGCGGCCTTCGGGCACGAGCGAGGCCGCCTGGCGCTCGTTGACGCCGCGCTTGCTGCGCATGCGCACGCTCATCATCGCGTCCTCGCCCGCGCTGACCTCGCGGATCTGGATCGGCCCCGGCGAGACCATGTTGGCGGGGATGGTGGCGTAGTTGAACCCGCGGCCGCGCATGTAGCGCTCGACTTCGCGGTCCAGCGCTTCGAGATCGCCGAAGACCGCAGCGGCCTCGGCGGGCGTGCGGCCCTCGTGGAGTGCGCGCAGGTAGGCGTTGAGCTGGCCCTCGCGGGTCGGCTCGAAGGTGAGGTAGTGGGCGAGCACCCAGCCGCGGCCGTAGATCGCTGCATAGGTCGCGCCGTCGCGGACGGGCAGGCGGAGCGACAGGAGCCGCGCCACGCCGATCCGCGGCAGCTCGGTCAGCTCGTTGCTGCGGTGCGTTCCCGGAAGGCCGAAGCTCACGCCGCCCTCGTTCGTGGTCCGTGCCGTCGACCAGAATTCGGGATAGCCTTCGCTGAACCACAAGGGCGCGCCGAAGGCGAAATTGTTGTACAGGAAATGGTGCGTATATTCGTGGAACAGCACGAGGCGCGGGTCGAGCCCCTCGTCGGGGCGGCGCGGCCGTTCGCGGTGGGTGAAGGCGATCGAGCCGCCGGCGCGCGCCATGTAGACGCCGGCCACGTCCTGCCGGCCGAGGAAATCGCCGAGCATCGACTGGTTCGGAAGGACGTAGATCGTCAGCCTCGTCGCCGGGCTCTTGTCGTCGTCGCGCCGCTGAAGCTGGATGCGAAGGGCGCGGTCGAAGCGTTCGAGCTCGTCCGCGATCTTGCGCAGGTCGGATTCGCTCTGCTCGGAATAGATGACGAAGTGCCGGCTGCTGGCCTCGCGCCACCTGGCCTCGCCCGGTACGGCCCAAGTGGCAAGAAGCGCCAGAAGCGCGAATTGGAATATCCTCGGCATGTTCATCCCCGTCCGATTGGCTGCCGAGGCTAAAGCGTTGCCGCCCCTTTGCAATCTCTATTCTAGAGGAAGCTGTAGGGATCGACGTCGACGGCGACGCGCACGCTGCGCGGCCGCTCCACCTTCGCGAGCCAGTCGCGGATGATGTCCTGGACGTCGAGGCTCCTTGCCGCGTGGACGAGGAGGCGCTGGCGGTGGCGGCCGCGAAGCATGGCGAGCGGGGCGGGCGCGGGGCCGAACACGGCCATGTTCTCCACCTGCGGCGCGGCGCGGCCGATCGCCTGCGCCGTCGCGGTCGCTTCGCGCAGGTCTTCGGAGGAGACGATGATCCCCGCCAGGCGGCCGAAGGGCGGCATGGCGGCTTCGCGCCGGGCATCGGTCTCGGCCTCGTAGAAACCTTCCCGGTCGCCGCGGACGAGGGCGTCGATCACCGGCGCGGAGGGCTCGTGGGTCTGGATCAGGACGCGGCCCGGCTTGTCGCCGCGGCCCGCGCGTCCGGAGACCTGCATGATCTGCTGGAAGGTGCGCTCGGCGGCGCGCAGGTCCCCGCCGGTGAGGCCGAGATCCGCGTCGACGACGCCGACCAGGGTGAGGTTCGGGAAGTGGTAGCCCTTGGTGACGAGCTGGGTGCCGACCACGATGTCGATATCGCCGCCCTCCATCCGGCCGACGAACTCGGCGGCCTTGAGCGGCGACCAGATCGTGTCGGACGTGACGATCGCCGTCCGCGCCGCCGGGAGCAGGGCGTGGACCTCGTCGGCGATCCGCTCGACGCCCGGGCCGCAGGGGACGAGGCTGTCCTCCTCGTGGCATTCGGGGCAGGCCTTGGGCGGCGGCATGATATGGCCGCAATGGTGGCAGGCGAGCCGCGCCGTCAGCCGGTGCTCGACCATCCAGGCGGTGCAGTTCGGGCATTGGAAGCGGTGCCCGCAATTGCGGCAGAGCGTCAGCGGCGCGTAGCCGCGGCGGTTGAGGAACAGCAGGGACTGCTCGCCGCGCTCCAGATTGGCCTCCAGTTCGCGAAGCAGCGGCGGCGCCAGCCAGCGGCCGCGGGGCGGCGGCTCCTCGATGAGGTTGACGGCAGCGATGTCCGGGAGTTGCGCCGTGCCGTAGCGCCCGGCGAGCTTCACTTCCCTGTAGACGCCGATTTCCGCCATGTGCCGGGTCTCGATCGCAGGCGTCGCAGAGGCGAGAATGACCGGCACCCCCTCCATCTTGGCGCGCATCACCGCCACGTCGCGCGCGTGATACTGGACTCCGTCCTCCTGCTTGAAGCTCGCCTCATGCGCTTCGTCGACGACGACAAGCCCGAGATTGCGGTACGGAAGGAACAGCGCCGAGCGTGCGCCCACGGTCACCTTGGCCTCACCGGTGGCGATCGCCCGCCAGGCGCGGCGGCGCTGCGATTGGCGGAGGCCCGAATGCCAGGCGACAGGCTCACAGCCGAAGCGCGCCGAGAAGCGCTTCAAAAACGGCTCGGTGAGCGCGATTTCGGGGAGGAGGACGAGGCACTGCCGCCCCTCCCGGATGGCCTCGGCTACCGCTTCGAAATAGACTTCGGTCTTGCCCGATCCCGTCACCCCGTCGAGCAGGAAGGGCGCGAACGCCCGCGCCCGCACCGCCTCGACGAACTCGCCCGCCGCCTCCGCCTGCGCCGGCTCCAGGTCCGGCGCGCCGTGCGCCGGATCGGGCACCGGAAAAGGATCGTCGATGGCGACCTGCACCGCTTCGATCGCGCCCGCCTTGCAGAGGCCGCGGATGACGCCGTCGGAGACATCGGCCGCCATGGCGAGCTCGCGCACCAGCCCCTGCCGGCCGGCGATCCGCTCCAGCGCCTGCGCGCGCTGCGCGGTGAGCCGCTCGGGCACGAAGCCGGTCGCGCGATATTCGGTGACGGTCCGCGCCCCGTCGAGCGCGCTCGACGATGCAAGCGACATGCGCAGCACCGCGGCCAGCGGCGCGAGGTAATAATCCGCCGTCCACTCGATGAGGCGGCGGAGCGGCTCGGCGAGCGGCGGCAGGTCGTAGACGTGGAGGAGGGGGCGGAGTCGATTGTCGCCCACTTCCTCGGCGGGCAGCCGCTCCGCGTCCCAGACCACGCCCGTGACCTGCCGCGGACCCAATGGCGCGAGCACGATCGAACCGGGCGCGATCGGCCCGCTGCCGTAGGGCACGCGGTAGTCGAGCGGGCCCAGAGCGGCGTTCAGCAGGATGACGCGGACGCGGTTCACGCCCCGTAGATCGAGTCTCCGGCGTCGAAACGCAACCGCGCTAGAATTTGGCCCCCACCTTCGGCGACTCCCCGCCCGATCCTTCCGGCGCGACCCAGCTGTCGTCGATCATCCGGATGATGCCGGAAAAGTCCTTGCCGGCGCCGCCCAGCCGCTCGGCGAAGCGGGTGTAGAGCTCCTCGGCATGGGCGCCCATCGGGGTATAGGCGTCGACGCTCTGCGCCGCCTCCATGGCGAGGCGTAAATCCTTCAGCATCAGCGCCGCCGCAAAGCCCCCTTCATAGTCGCGGTCCGCCGGCGTCACTGGCCCGACACCGGGCACCGGGCAGTAGCTCGTCATCGACCAGCATTGGCCGGACGCCACCGAGGAGATGTCGAAGAAGGTCTGCGGATCGAGGCCGAGCTTCTTCGCCATGACGAAGGTTTCGCAGGTCGCGACCATGGAGGCGCCGAGCAGCATGTTGTTGCAGATCTTCGCCGCCTGGCCTGCGCCAGGCCCGCCGGCGTGGATCACCGCCTTGCCCATCAGCGAGAGGAAGGCCTCGGCGCGCCGGAACGCCTCCTCGGTCCCGCCGACCATGAAGGTGAGCGTGCCGCCTTCCGCCGCCGCGATTCCTCCCGAGACAGGGGCGTCCACCATCGCATAGCCGGAGCCTTGCGCCTTTTCGATCTCCTCGCGCGCAGTGCCGACGTCGATCGTCGAGCAGTCGATGAGGATGGCCGAGGGCGGCGCCTTGCCGATGACGCTTTCCTCGTAGACCTGCCGCACGTGCTTTCCGGCGGGAAGCATCGTCACCACCGCCTCGGCGCCCGCCACTGCTTCCTCAGCGGACGCGGCGCGAAGGCATCCATTCTCCTCGGCCTTGGCCAGCGCCGCTTCGGACAGGTCGAATGCGCGGACGTCGTGCCCCGCTTTCGCAAGGTTCGCCGCCATGCCGCTCCCCATGTTGCCGAGACCGATGAATGCGACGCGTGCCATGCTGACTCCGGGATATGTTGACGAAGAGACCCGCTCGCCCTGAGCTTGCCCAAGGGCTGTCCTTCTCTCCTGCGCAGAAGAAATCAAGGGCAGGGCTTCGACAAGCTCAGCCCGAACGGGTGGGAGGGAGGCCGAGCATTCAGGTGTGCTGCGGCGCTTGCCACCCGCTCCGTTCGCCCTGAGCTTGTCGAAGGGCTGTCCTCCTTTTTTGGGCGCTGGAAAGAAGGGCAGGGCTTCGACAAGCTCAGCCCGAACGGGGAGGGGGAGGTTCCCGGAGAACTACGGCCCCCACCACCAACACCGCTAGCCCTGAGCCTGTCGAAGGGCGGGTTGCAGCGCTCGGCAGCGGCGCGCTGCAATCCGGGCTTCGACAGGCTCAGCCCTAGCGGGTGGGTGCTTCAGAAAAGAGCGGTACGAAATCGAGCGGTCTCATTGATCCGGAGCGACCCCACACGCCCTCATAAATCCGGCAACACCTGGCTTGCCTCGCCCCACCCCTGCAGCGCCCGGCTCGACGCCCGCTCCAGCAGCAAGTCCGCATCGCGCACGGTGTAGATGTTGCCGCCTTTCAGATCCTCGAGCTCGTCCCACGTGATCGGCGCGGAGACCGTCGCATTGTCGCGGGCGCGGGCCGAGTAGGGGAGGATCGCCGTCGCGCCCCGCTGATTGCGCAGGTAATCGAGGAAGATGCGGCCCTTGCGCCTCGCCTTGGCGAGGTTGGCCGTGAAGCGCTCGGGCTCGGCGGTGGCGAGCGCCACGCAGAAGCGCTGGGCGAAATCCTTGACGTCCGGCCACTCCGCCTCTGGCGTCAGCGGCACGACGACGTGGAGCCCCTTGCCGCCGGTGGTGAGCGGGAAGCTCTGCAGCCCCATGTCGGCGAGGTAGCGGTGGAGGTCGCGCGCCGTGCGCTTCACCTCGACGAAGCTCAGGCCCTCGTCGGGATCGATGTCGAAGACCAGCCGGTCCGGCTTCTCGATATCCGCGACGCTCGAGCCCCAGCCGTGAAACTCGATCGTGCCCATCTGGACGCAGGCGACAAGCCCCGCCACGTCCTCCACATAGACATAGTCAACCCGGTCGCCCTTCTTCTCCTCGATCTCGATCTGCTTCACCTCGGGCCCGAAGGTTGCCGTATTGTGCTTCTGGAAGAAGCATTTCTTGGAGCGCCCCTGCGGGCAGCGCACCAGGCTCAGCGGCCGGTTCGCCGACCAGGCCGTCATCACCGGTCCGATCGTGCGGTAATAATCGACCAGCTCCTGCTTGCTGATGCCGGCTTCGGGCCAGAGCATGCGGTCCGGATTTGTGATCTTGACGCCGTCGCCCGTCGCCTTTGCGGGAGCCGCGGCCGGGGTCTTTTGCGGAAGCTCGCGCACCACGTCCTTGGCCTTCTTGTCGGTGCGCAGGCCGAGGAAGCTGCCGTGGCGGACGACGCCTTCCGCGGTGAATTCGGCGAAGGCGACTTCGCACACCAGCTCGGGCTTCACCCAATGCGCGCCGCGCGCATCGGCGCGGGGGACGGCGACCGCCGGCTTGTCCGCCGCGAGCCCCTGCATCTTGGCGACCAGATCGAACTGCACCTGGTTGGAGAAGCCGGTGCCGACCTTGCCCGCGTAGCGAAGCTCCTTGCCGTCGCGCGTCGCGAGCAGCAGCGCCCGGAAGCCGCGGCCCTTCTTGTCGCTTTCCGACCAGCCGACGATCACGAATTCCTGCCGGAGCGTGCACTTCACCTTGAGCCAGCATTTCGTCCGCCGCCCGCGATAGGGCGCGTCGGCGCGCTTGGAGATGATCCCTTCCTGGCCCGCCGCGCACATCGCGTCGAACAGCTTCTCGCCGTGGCCCACGATATGGTCCGCGTAGAGGATGTGCGGGGGGCGGCCGGGGCCGACCAGCGTGGCGAGACGTCCCTTGCGCTCGATATTGGGGAGCGGCGCCAGGTCCTCGCCGTCGATCTCGAGCGCGTCGAACAGGAACAGGGTGAGCCCGCGCCCGCCTTCGGAGATGGCCTGCTGGAGCGCCGAGAAGCCGGTATTGCCCTGATCGTCGAGCTTGACGATCTCGCCATCGAGGAGGGCCGTGTCGCATTCGAGCCCGCGCGCGGCCTCGACGATCTCGGGAAACTTGTCCGACCAGTCGAGCCCCGAGCGGGTATAGACCTTCGCCTCGCCGCCGCCGACGGCGAGCAGGCAGCGATAGCCGTCATATTTCATCTCATGGATCCACGCGGACCCTTCGGGGACGTGGTCGACGAGGGTGGCCTTCTGCGGCTCGCGAAAAAGCGGGGGCGGGGAGGCGGATGAAGACTTGCGCCCCCGCCCTTTCCCGTCATTCCCGCGAAAGCGGGAATCCAGTGCAGCTTCGGGCGGGGCTGAGCGTGTCTCGCTGGATCCCCGCTTTCGCGGGGATGACGGTTTGAGGCCGCGCTTCCATCCCGGCAGCTCCTTCGCCTTCTTGGCCGCCGCGATCTCCTGCATCGTGCGCCCAGTCTTGATGCTGGTCAGATACGTCTCCGTCAGCCCCATGCTCCCGCCGACATGCTCGTCGCGCACCTTCTTCAGCATCCAGTTCTCGACGCCGCGCCGCTCGCCCGGCTTGGGCTTCAGCCGGAACATCACCCATTCGCCCTGCATCCGCTCGCCATGCAGGGTGAAGTGGAGATGGCCTTCGAGGATCGTCTTCCTCGGGTCCTTGCCGGGGGCCGGAGTCCAGGTCCCCCGGTCCCACATCATCACCGTGCCGCCGCCATATTCGCCCTTGGGGATCGTCCCTTCGAAGGTTGCGTAGGAGAGGGGATGGTCCTCCGTGCGCACCGCGAGGCGCTTGTCGTCGGGGTTGAGGCTCGGCCCGTTCGGCACCGCCCAGCTCTTGAGCGTGCCCTCCATCTCCAACCGGAGGTCCCAGTGCAGCCGCGTGGCATCGTGCTTCTGCACCATGAACCCGTCGCCGTGGCCCCAGGAAAGGGTGTCGTACGTGCCCTCTGGCTCCGCGGTTTTCGAAAAATCCCGCTTGGCGTTATAGGCGTCGAGGGGATCGGGCTTGTCAGCCATGCCACGGCCTCCGTCGAACGATGCGAGCTCGCGCGGCACATCCACCCACTCCGTTCGCCCTGAGCTTGTCGAAGGGCTGTCCTTCTCTTCGGACGCCCGAAGAAGGGCAGGGCTTCGACAGGCTCAGCCCGAACGGTGTTTCCCAGCTCACTCTCGAAGCTACGCCCGCTTCCGCGCAGGCGCCGCCTTGGCGGGCGCAGCCTTCGCCGGAGTCTTTTTCGCAGCAGGCTTCTTCGCCGTCGAGGCGCCCGGCTTCGCAGCCGGCGCGGACTTCGCGGCCGCCGTCTTCTTCGCGGCGCCACTCTTCGCCGCCGCACCGCCTCCCGCATCCCCCGGCTTCTCGATCGAACGCTTCAGCGCCGCCATCAGGTCGATGACGTTGGTGCCCTTGGCGGGCGCCTCGTCCTCCTCCGTATGGAGCGTCTTGCCCTTGCGCTTCCTTTCGATGAGGTCGTGCAGCGCTTCGATATAGCGGTCGTGGAACTTGGACGGGTCGAACTCGGCGGTCTTCCTCTCGATCAGCGTCTCGGCGAGATCGAGCAGGTCTTCGTCCGGCTTGTGCTCGGCGATGTCGCGGAAATAGTCGCGCGCCTTGTTGACCTCGTCGGCATAGCGCAAAGTCTCCAGCACCAGCCCGCGCCCGCACGGCTTCACGCTCACCAGATATTCGCGCCCGCGAAGCGCAAGCTGCCCGATCCCGACCTTGCGCGTCCGCCGCAGCGCCTCGCGAAGGACGATGAACGCCTCCTCGGCGAGATCGTCCGCGGGAACGACGAAATACGGCTTCTCGTAATAGAGAACGTCGATGTCGTCGTAATCGACGAACTGGGTGAGCTCGAGCGTCTTCTTGGATTCGAGCTTCACCGCCTCCAGCTCCTCGTCATTGACGAGGACGTAGGAGCCCTTCTCATATTGGTAGCCCTTGACGATCTCTTCGGGATCGACGGGCCCCACGCCCGGCACCACCTTTTCATACTTGATGCGCTTGCCGGTCGGCTCGTGAATCTGGTTGAAGGCGATGGAAGCGCCGCTCTTGGTGGCGGAGAAGATCTCGACCGGGATCGAGACCAGCGCCAGCCTGATCTGTCCCTTCCAATATGCGCGCGCGGCCATGGGTAAGTTGCTCCGGATCGATTCGCAGGCGATTCAATCGTCGGGGAGGGCGCGGGTTCCGGCGGGCGCTCTTGCTTTGGCGCGGGCGCGCGGCGACAAGGGCCGCGAAGCAGGAGGATCGCCGTGTCGAGGGTTGAGTTGCTGATCGGCGCGAGCGCGGCCGCAATGGCATTGGTCGCGTCTTCCGCGGCGGCTGCCGGGACCGGGCCGAGTGCACAGCCGTCGCCGCCTCCGCCGCCCATGTACGCACCGCCGGCGCCTCCGCTCCCGCCGGCCGCAGCCTTTCCACGCCGCGCGATGCTGCGCATCGGCTTCATTTCCGAGGAAGATTATCCGGTGAGCGCACTGCGCGAGGAGGCGCAAGGCGACACGACCATCCGCTATGTCATCGGCGTGGGCGGCCGCGTGGAAAGCTGCGAACTCGTGCAGTCGAGCGGCCATGAGGACCTCGACTGGACGAGCTGTGCGATCGTGACGCAGCGCTTCGTCTTCATGCCGGCGCTGGACGAGAAGGGGCATCCCGTTCCGGAGAGCCGGCAGCAGCGGATCCGCTGGGTCCTCCCGGACACGCAGCCCGTCTGCAAAGCGGAAGAGGTGAATTGCGTCCCCGTTCCGCCTCGTTTCGTCGGCCCGCCCGCCCCGCCGCCGCCGCCCGCGCCGTTCGGTCCGCTCGTCCCGCTTATCGCGCCCCCGGCACCCATGCGCGCCGCCCCGCCTTTCAGTCCGCCGCCGTGGCGGTCTGCGCCCGAGGTCGCGCCGCCGGCCCCGCCGAAGGCGGCCCAGAAGCCGCGGCCGCCGCGCTGACAGGCGCTGGAAAATTCGCTGCGATGCACATGCTCGTGGCCGGAGCAGTGACGTGCTGAAGCGCCCGCTGCTCCCGGCCGTCGCCGCAGCCGGCGCGGTTGCGCTGCTTGCCGCCTGCACGAATCCGCACGGCAGGCAGGTTCCGCCGGACGACTGGCCGGTGATGACCGACGATGTGACCTATATGGCAGAGCCTTGGGTACCCCGGCTTCTCCCGCCCGCCGATCGCACGTTCGTGCCGCCGGTTCCCGACGCGGAGTTGCAGCGCCATCTCCGTTCGAAGGGTCTGCGCGCGGCGCGGCTGCGGTTCGGCTATGTCGATTATTGGGATTATCCCAACGCCGCGCTCCGGGATCGGCACCAGGGGATCGCCGTCATCCGCGTCGCCGTCGCGCCGACGGGCAGCGTCGAGGGCTGCGAAGTGACCGGATCCAGCGGTTATAGCACGCTGGACGCGGCGAGCTGCGCGATCCCGGCGCGGCGCTTCGCCTACCTTCCGGCCCTCGGGAGAGGGGGCAGGCCGATCCGCGAAACCAGCACCCACCGCATCGTCTGGCGGCTCCCGGACGATGCCTGGCCGACGCTGATCGAGGAAGCGCCGCCCCCCAACTTCCTTCAGGACGAACCGCCTGCGGCTTGAATTCCGCCGCTCCGCCACGAGGTAGTGCGGGAAGGAGTTTCTGACCCAATGACCCAGTCCAGCGCCGGCTACGACTTGACGCCCCTTTCGCCGGCCCGCCGCGAGGCCCTCGCCGCCGGCCTCTCGCCCGAGGAGCGGCAGGTGATCCTGAACCACGGCACCGAGCGGCCCTTCTGCGGGACCCTGCTCAACAACAAGGATGCGGGCGTCTACGCCTGCCGCCTCTGCGGGCTCCCGCTCTTCCGCTCCGACGAGAAGTTCGAAAGCGGCACCGGCTGGCCGAGCTTCACCACGCCCTTCGATCCCGACCACATCCGCAACATCGAGGACCGTGCCTATGGAATGGTGCGCGTCGAGATACGCTGCGCCCGCTGCGACGGCCACCTCGGCCACGTCTTTCCCGATGGTCCGCCGCCGACGGGCCTGCGATACTGCCTCAACTCGGCTTCGATGGCGTTCTTCGACGACGAGGCGGAAATCGAGCAGCACGAAGCCGCTGCCTGAGTAAATTCGCAAGAACCGTCAAAAAAAGAGCAAGACGCGTCAACGACCGCACGGCCGTTCCTCCCTAACGATGAGTTGTCGCCCCTGATTCATCCCTGGGGAGCGGCCGGAAGACTCGGCGCCAGCGCCGGGTCTTCTTGGCGTTTCAAGCGTCGCGGCGGGCTAAGCCGGGCAGTCGCCGATCCGCCGGCCGGTGACGCGGGTGCGGGTCGTCATGTTCGTTCCTTGCGCGCTGACTTCGGTGCGCTGGTCGAAGGCGACGCTGGTCGCGCCGGCCTGTCCGGTGGTTGCGACGCGGACGCGGCCGCCACCCGGCGCCTCGCACTGCACGACGCTTTCGATCCGGCCGCCCGACGCATTGTTGCTCTCGGTGCGGCAGCCGGCCTGGCTGGTGAGGCCGCCGCTCGCCACGCCGGTCGCCGGCTGCGCCACCTGCTCGGCGGTGAGGCAGACGCGGGTGGTCGAGGGGGGCGGCATGGCATTGGCCGACATGCCGGCGGGAAGGTTGGGCGCTTCAAGGCCGGTGACCGCTGTCGTGATCTCCCACTGGCCCGGCTGCATGGTTGCCCCGCCGCCGCCGCCAGCGGCTGCCGCGCCGCCTGCTCCCGCATTCGCCTGGCCGCCCGCCGTGCTTGCCGAACGGTTGCCGGTCTCCGCCGCCTTGTCGTTGGCGCCGCCGCACGCCGCGAGCGCAAGCGCCGCCGCTCCGATCCACTGCCTCATGAGAACACCCCCTGTCTGCCGAGATGGGCACAGATACGCGCGCACAGGTTAGGCCGGGACCCGCTGCCGCGCTACCCTTCCGGTTCGTCGCACGGGCCTCCGTCGCCCCACCTGCTAACCCAATGATATAATGACACTAACGCTTGCGCGGCGGGACGTTCCGGTTGCCATCGCCTTCAGTGAGTAGCGGGGGGAACATGGTGCGGAGCAGCATTGCGGCCGTCGAGGAGTTCACCGCCGCGGCGGCCTGCGTGCCATCGCTCGCCGCTCTCGACATGCTTCTCGCGGACGTGGTCGCTCGCCTCGGCTTCGATTATTATGCGGTGGGCTACCATATCGTTCCCGTCGGCGAGGCGCCGGCGGCGGTGGGGCTTACCAACTATCCGGTCTCCTGGCGTGGCGAGCTCCGCCCCGGCCTTGCCCACGACCCTGTCGTCCGCGCCGCCGAGCGCCGCGCCGCCGGCTTTGCCTGGGACGAGCTGGCGTCGATCATCGATCTCACCGCCCACGAAAAAGCCCGCCTCAATCGCGCCGCGCGTCACGGCCTCGTCAACGGCTTCACGGTGCCGGTCCACGTTCCGGGCGAAGCGCTCGGATCGAGCAGCTTCGCGGTAAAAGGCGATCGCGCGCTTCCGCGCCGCAACTTCATCGCGGCCCAGGCGCTCGGCACCTTCGCGTTCGAAGCGATGCGCGGCCTCCTCAGCCGCGAGCCCGGCGGCCGCCTCGCCAGCCCCGCGCCGGACGCCGAGCCGCTCACCCGCCGCCAGCGTGAATGCCTCGCCCTCGTCGCCCGCGGGAAGAGCGACTCCGTCATCGCCGATATCCTCGGCATCCGGCCGCACACGGTGACCGAGCATATCGAAGCCGCCCGCCGCCGCTACGCCGTCGCCACCCGGTCGCAGCTCCTCGTGCGAGCGCTTCTGGCCGGCGACCTCACTTATGGCGAGATCGCGTAGCGGCGTGCTCCAATCCGTCCTTCGACAGCCTCAGGGCTGGCGGTGCCGGGGTCGTCCGGCGCAGACCGAACCAACCACCGCCAGGGCTGAGCCTGTCGAAGCCCGGTTCACCGCCTAGCGCTCAGAGGACGAAGTCGGCCAAGGTGAGGGGCTGGCCGGCATCGACGTGGACCTCGATCACGAGGTCGGCGATGCCGTCGCCGTTCACGTCGCCTTCGACCTGCCAGCGGCCGTTCTCGACCTGGAACGCGCGCAGCTCGCCCGGCGCGTTCGGCCCCGCGGCGGAAAAGGCGTTCGAGCCGAGGAAGGCGAAGGCCTCGTTCGTGTCGGCCGTGGCCGCCTTGGCATCGACCCGGTTGAGGTCGATCTTGTCCGTGCCGGCGACGAAGCCGTGAATCACGTCCTTCGCGGCCGCCGTCGAGTCGCTGGTCAGCGAGTAGCGGAAGAGGTCCGCGCCAGCGCCCCCGGTCAGCACATCCGCGCCGCCGCCGCCGTGGAGCTGGTCGGCCCCGCCGCCGCCGGTGAGCGTGTCCGCCGCCGCCCCGCCGAACAGCCGGAGGACGCCGCTCGTTTCGCGGCTGCCGTCGAAGGCGAAGCTCTCGTGCGCCTGCAGGCGGCTGGCGTTGACCGTGAAGGTCGCGCCCTCGGCGAGCAGCGTGTCGGCCCAGACGATGTCGTAATCGAATTCGCCGTCGCCGCCGCCCGCGAACTCGTTGTTGGCGCTGGTCAGGATGGCGATGCTCTCGACGTTCGTGAATGCGCCCTCGAAGCCCGCGGCGTTGAAATCGATCGCGTAGTCGCCGCGCAGATAGACGACGTCGTATCCGCCGCCGCCGTCCACCCGGTCGCCCGCGGCGAAGCGGCCGTCGTGGCCGAAGATGAAGGCGTCGCCGAGGCCGCCGCCGGTCAGGTCGTCCCTGCCGAGGCCGGCGAACACCTGGAGGGCGGCGTCGCTTTCCGAGGAAGCATCGAGGGAGAAGTCCTCGCCGGCCTGCAGGTGAAAGCCGTTCACCTTCATGAGCCCGCCCGCCGCGACATTCCCGTCAAGCATGGTGAGGTCGTAGGAATAGAGGCGGCCGGCCGTGTCGCCATAGGCTCCGTTCCCGCCCGAAATGAGCGAGATCGACTCGATTCCCGCGACGTTGCTGACGCCGTCCGCGCCGAGTGTCACAGTGTAGTCGCCCTGGAGGATCAGCGAATCGCGGTCGTCGCCGCCGTCGACCCGGTCGAGCGCGGTGAAGGCCGCGCCGAAATAGAAGCTGTCGACATCGGAGCCGCCGAACGCCGTGTCGTCGCCGCCCTGTTCGAGCCGGAGCATGTCGCGGCCGCCGCCGCTTTCGATCCGGTCGTCGCCCGCGCTGCCGCGCACCGTGTCGCCGGCCGCCGTGCCGTGGACGGCGGGCGGCGCGAAGGCCTGGAAGTTGGCGGCCGTGAAGGCTGCGGCGTCGGTGCCGCCGAACAGGAAGCGGTCGGCATAGGCATCGCCGCCGCCATTCAGGTCGATCTGCAGCACGGCGCCCGACACAGTCTGGACCAGCCTCAGGTGGCCGGTGGTGAACGGGTTGGTCGTTCCGTTCCAGCCGGTGAGGTTGGCGGCGAGCCAGCCGTCGAAGGCCAGGACGTCGCCGCCCGCACCGGCCGCGAAGTCTGTGACGGTGAGCGTGTCGAGGAGGTCGACGCCCCGGTAGGGCGAGAGTGAGAGGGTGTCGCGGCCGGTCCCCAACGTGACCGAGATCGTGCCCCAGACGCTGTTGAAATTGACGAAGTCGTCGCCCTCGCCGAGGTCCACGGTCAGCGTTCCGCCGTTGGGCGAGCTCAAATGCGCGCTGTCGTTGCCGCTGCCGCCAAGCACCGTCACCTGGCGCGCGGGGGCGTTCCACGATCCGTGGAACGAGAGGACGTCATTGCCTTCGCCGCCATCGATGAGGTCGTTGCCTCCAAATCCGTCGGCGACGTTGTCGTCGCCGCCGCCGCCGAGCAGAATGTCGTCTCCGGCGCCGCCTTCGATCCGGTCGTTGCCCTCGCCGCCCTCGGCACGGTTGACTGCACCGGCGGCGTCGACGCCGGAATAGCTGACCGCGAGGAAGTCGTTGCCGCCATGGCCGAGCAGCAGGTCGGCGCCCGGCCCGCCCCACAAGGTGTCGTTGTCGGCGCCGCCTTCCAGCCGGTCGTCGCCTGCGCCTCCATAAGCGGCCTGCGTGCCGCCGCCGCCGCCGAGCAGGTAGATGACGTCGTTGCCGGCGCCGCCCCAGATGCTGTTCGGGCGCGCATTGCCGGTCAGCACCTGGCCGCCCGCCGACAGGCCGGTCAGCACTTCGACTTCAGCCGCGAGGGTGTAGGAGGAGAGGGCGGTCCGCACCTCGTCGGCCGTGGTGTCGTTGGACGAATAGCCCGTCTCGACCACGACATCGCCATGGTCGTCGACGATGTAGACGTCGTCGTCGCTTCCGCCGGTCATCGTGTCGGCGCCCGTGCCGCCGTCGAGCCTGTCCTTGCCGGAGCCACCGTCGAGCGTGTCGTCGCCGGCGCCGCCTTCCAGCGTGTCGCCGCTCCCCTCGCCGTAAAGGATGTCGTTGCCGCCATTGCCGCGGATGAGATCGATCCCGCCGGTGCCGTGGATCGTCTCGCCCTCGTCGGTGCCGGTGAGCATCGCATAGCCGCCGAGATTGCTGCTGGCGAAGGTGGAGGCCTCGGCATTCTGGAAGACGATGAGGTCGGCGAATGCTCCGGCGCCGCTGGGCCCGTCACGGTCGATCTCCAGCACCGAGTCCGCGCCGCGCTGGACCAGCCGGACGAAGCCCTGGTCGTAAGGGTTGGTGGCCGGGTCCCAGCCGGCGAGCTGCCTGCGCAGATAGCCGTCGATGACGAGGAAGTCGCCGCCCGACCCGGTTTCCATGTCGGTCACCACGATCGTGCCGTTCAAACCCGCACTGCTCCACAGCTGGAGCGAGTCGACGCCCGTGCCGAGCGTGATCCTATAGTTGGTCGTGACGGCGTTGATCGACACCGTGTCGCTGCCGGCGCCGGCGTCGATCACGGCGCTCTTCGCCGCGTTCACGTCGATATAGTCATTGCCTTCGCCGCCGAGCAGGGTGACGTCGTCGACATAGCGCCGGTAGGGCGTTTCGTTGAGCGGTGCGACGGTCAGCCGGTCGTTGCCGGCGCCGCCGTCGAGCAGCACGGCCGAATAGGGGACGAAGCTGCTCCGTTCGGCGGTGAGCGTGTCGTTCCCTTCGCCGCCGTAGAGCGAGTCGTCGCCGCCGAAATGGTCGCCGAGCACGTCGTCTCCGGCCTCGCCGTGGATCCGGTCGTGACCCCAGCCGCCCTCCACATCGTCGTTGCCGTCTCCGGCTTCGATGAGGTCGCCGCCGGCATGGCCGTCGATCGTGTCGTTGCCTTCGAAGCCGCGGATGAGGTCGCCTTCGCCGGACCCATCGAGCAGGTTCGCGGCCCCGTCGCCCAGGATCAGGCGCCCGCTGCCCGCCGCGCCGCCGGCGTTCCAGCCGATGTTCCAGACGCCCAGGGTGGCCGCGTCCGTGCCTTCGAACAGGATGAAGTCGCGCCATGCGTCCCCGCCGCCGTCGCGGTCGATGCGCAGCACGGCGCCGACGCCCTCGCGGTTGACGAGCGACAGGTGCCCGGTCGCGAATGGATTGGCGACGCTGTCCCACCCCGTGAGCAGGCCGAGATAGGCGTCGAAGGTAATCCGGTCGCCGCCTTCGCCGCCCGCGAAATCGGTGAAGCGAAGCGCGTCCGACGGCGCCTCGCCCCGCGAGCGCGGGCGCAGCAGCTCGACATGGTCGCTGCCCTCGCCGAGCGTCACCGCGATCGTCTCGCCGTTGGTGCCGAAGTGGCTGAGCCGCAGCCGGTCCGCGCCGGCGCCCGCGTCGATGATGAGCGTCTTCGCGCTGCCCGCGAAGATCGTGTCGTCGCCGTCGCCGCCGGTCAGGGTGACGCGGTCGACATTGTACCAGCTGTTGTAGCTGATGCGGTCGCGGCCGGTGCCGCCGTCCATGACGAGCGTCGATGCGATCGCCGTCCTTCGGTCCATGTAGAGGTCGTCGTCGCCGGCATCGCCGTACATCTCGTCATTCTCGGCGCTCGCGCCGCTCGTGCCCTCGTAGAGGCGATCGTTGCCCTCGCCGCCGCGCAGGACGTCGCTGCCGGCGCCGCCGTCAAGGTCGTCGTCGTGGTTGCCGCCTTCGAGGAGGTCGTCGCCGCCTTTGCCTTCGATCTTGTCATTGCCGTCGGCGCCGAGAATGTGGTCGGCCTCTTCGGTGCCCACGAGATGATTGGCGGCCGCCGAGCCGAGTATCGTTCCCATCCGGCCCGCTCCCCATGCCGCGGCCGCGCGCGCAAGATGCGCTCCGCCGGGCCGCGGAAGGCGGCCACGATAGCGCGGTTACCGCCCCCGACGCAAATGCGCCGGGCGGACGAAGCCGCCGCCGCGCTAGAGGACGAAGTCCGCGGTCGTTAGCGGCTGCCCCGCCTCGACATGGACGTCGATGACGAGGTCGGCGATGCCGTCGCCGTTGACGTCGCCTTCGACCTGCCAGAGGTCGCCGGAGACATGGAAGGCGCGCAGCTCGCCCGGCGCGTTCGGGCCGGAGGCGGAGAAAGCGTTGGCACCGATGAACGCGAAGGCTTCATTGTCCTCGCTCGTGCTCGGCTTGGCATCGACGCGCAGAACGTCGATCTTGTCCGTGCCTGCCGTGAAGCCGTGGACCGTGTCCCGCGCCGCACCGGTCGAGTCGCTCGTCGCCGAATAGCGGAAGAGGTCTGCGCCGCCGCCGCCCCTGAGCACATCCGCGCCGCCGCCGCCGTGGAGCTGGTCGGCCCCGCCGCCGCCGGTCAGCGTGTCCGCCGAGGCGCCGCCGAAGACGCGCAGCACGCCGTTAGTCTCCTGGCTGCCGTCGAAGACGAAGGTCTCGTGCGCCTGGAGGCGGCTGGCGTTGACCGTGAAGGTCGCCCCCGCCGCGAGCAGCGAGTCCGCCCAGGTGATGGTGTAGTCGAAGTC
>DASWMS010000026.1:0-44322 GCA_036399655.1 Allosphingosinicella sp.
CGGCTCCGCCGCCGTGCCGGCCGCCGCCGGCACGATCGACGCACCCTCCGGCCCGATCGCCGTGCGCGCGATCACCGCCGGCGACCTCGCCGCCTGTGAAGCCCGGGGCGGTGCCGCGGCGGCGCGCAGCCTCCTTCGCGCGCGTGTCGCTCCCGCCGGTGCGGCAATCCCGGAGGAGGCGCTGGACGCGGCGCTCGCGGCTCTCGACCCCGACGCCGAACTCGCCATCGCCGCGCGCTGCCCGGAATGCGGAGCCACTCAGGAAGTCGTCTTCGATATCGCGGCCTTCTTCTGGAAAGAGATTGCGCTGCGCGTGCCGCGGCTGTTGCAACAGGTCGCCGATCTCGCCCGGCTCAATCACTGGTCGGAACGCGACATCCTGGCGCTGCCGCCGGCCCGGCGGCGCTTCTATCTCCTGGCGGCGGGCGCATGACCGGCTTGATCGCCCGCATCGCCGCCCGCGCGGCAGGTGAAGCGCCGCTCGCCGCGCCGCGCATACCGTCGCGCTACGAACCGCTGCCCGAGGAATTGGGCGTGCCCGAACCAGTGCCGCCCGAGGCCGTCGATGCCGCGCCACGGGGATTCGCAGACGCATTGCCGGTTCCACCGGATGCCGCGGGAACTGCGCATCCGACCGCACTGGCGCCCGTTGTCCCGGTGCCGCCACGAGCGGCACCGCCTGCCGCGGTGCAGCCGTCTCCGGTGGCGGCACCCATCGCCGCGGTGCCGCCGTCTCCGCTGGGGGCGCCCATCGCCGCGGCGGCACCAGCACCGGCTGCGGTCGCCCGGCGGCGCGAGGCTCCGCCCCCGGCAGCTCGAGCGGGCGCGGGCGCGCCGGCCGCGGCCGCCGAGGCAGCGCCGACTGCCTTCATCAGCGCCGGCGCGGCCGCTGATTCTTCCTCGCGCCCCGGCACCGCCGCTCCCGCCGCCGCTGCCGCCGCCGCCGATCGCCGGCGGGCGCCTGAGCAGCCGCCGGCGAGCGAAAGCGCCGTGCGGGCCGCCGGCGATGCCGGCGAGGCAAAGCGTTCCGTCCCGGCCATCGCCTTTGAAGTGAAGGACGCGACCGTGAATTCGTCACCGCCTGCGATCCCGGATGCTCCGGCAGCCGCTGCCCCCGGCGGCACGACGGCGCCCCGCGCCGCGGGGGAAGCCGCTGCGGCGCCGGCGGCCGGCCCGGCTCCTGCTTTGCCGAACGCCGCTGGCCGGGTGGAGAAGGTCCACGCGGTAGAGGGGCATCGCGCACCGCCTCGCGCGGCCGAGATCGCCGCGCCGCAGCCCGCTGGGCCCTACGCTCCTGCCGCCCCACCCGCCCCGATCATCGAGATCCACATCGGCAGCGTCGAGGTTCGCGCTTCTCCGGCGCCCGCGCCGCCCGCCGAGCGACCGGCCCGCGAGCCGACATCACTGGATGCGTTCCTTCAGCAAGGGAGGGGCGGGTGAGCAATTTCCGCTCGCTCGCGGTCGTCACCGCGACGCTTGAACACATCCTCCAGGACGCGGGCAACCAGGCCGTCGCCGCGGCGGCCGTCCGCATCGGCGCACCGAGCGCCAAGCTCGCCGAAGAGGGCAAGGCACTCATCAACATCTTCCTGTTCCGGGTGTTGCCCAGTACGCACTTTCGCAACGATCACTTTCCGACTCGCGACAGCGGAGGAACCCAGCGCGCGCGGGCGCGCCTGGCGCTCGATCTTCACTACGTGCTGAGCTTCTACGGCGACGCGGCCAAGTTCGAGCCCGAGCGGCTCTACGGCGCGGCCGTGCTGGCGCTCGACCACGCGCCGGGACTTTCGGTCGCCGCGATGGCGGCGGCGAGCACCGGTAATGCGAACCAGGCGGCGCTCGCGGGCGCCGATCTCGCCGCTGAAGGCAAGGGCATCGGCCTCGATCCCGACCTGCCTTCGCTCGAGGACTGGTCCAAAATCTGGTCGGTCTTCTTCCAGGTTCCTTATGCGCTGTCGGCAACGTACGTCGTGCGGGGGCTCACGATCGAGACGCAGGACCAGCTGGCGGGAGCAATTCCGGTTGCGTCGCCCGAGATCTTCGCGGCGCCGATGGGCCCGCTGCGGATCCGCAGCGCCGGCCCCTCGCCCGGCGCATCCGGCCCGGTTGCGTGGGCGGCGACGCTGCACCTCGCCGGGACCGGGATCGCGCGCTTCGGCAACAGCCTGCGCATCGACGGCGAAGCGCGCGCGCTCGACGAGGCGGCGATCATCGGCGACGGCCTCGCCTTGGCGCTCGAGCCGGCATTGTTCGGCGGGGTTGTGCCCAAGGCCGGCACGCACGAGCTCCAGGTCGTAGCGGCTCCGGCCGATGCGACGATGCCCGAACGGCTGCGGAGGGGCTCGAACGCGATTTCGTTCGCAATTCTGCCGGTGATCACGAAGATCACCCGGGCCGTGGGTGCGGGCAGCGAGCCCGGGCTGCGCTCGGGCACCGTGACCGTCGACATCGAGCCGCCGCTCCACTCCGGTCAATCGGCGACCCTGCTCCTCAACGCCGTCGGGGCCGGTGCGGCCGTCGGTGCAGCGCTCGAGGCGGCGCCGCCCGCCGCCTTTCCCGCCGCCCAGATCGCCTTCCCGTTCACCGACCTGCCGGCCCGCAGCTATTTCCTGCGCTGCGACGTGGATGGCTTCGCCTCGCAACCCGAACTCGGCAGCGACTCCACACAGCCCGACTTCGGCCGCATCGTCGGCCCGCTCGTGGACCTGACATGAGCGCCACGACGACAATGCGGCCGCTCGCCGACGCCTTTCCCGCAGTCGCTGCCTGGCTCGACGGCAAGAGTGCCGCCCCGCCCCGCACCCGCGCCGACGAGATCGCCGGGCGCTTCGGCCTCGACGCGTTCGGGCGCAACCTGCTGTTGCTCGGTGCCTGGGCCGCGCTCGATCCGATCGCCTCGGGGCGCATCGCCGAGCTTCACTCCGATCCACGGCGCACCGTGCCGTCCTTCGGGTTGGCGCTGGTCAAGCTGCCCGGAGCCAACTGGCTGGCGCTCGGCGCCGACTCACCCCTGCGCCGCCACGGGCTGGTCCGGATGGACGGCGCCGAAGGGCTCGGTTCGGCGCCGTTCGCGCTGGCCGAGCCGGTGCTGCTCGCTCTCCTCGATGCGCCCTCCCTCGCCGCGGAACTGGCGCTGCAGGCCCGGCGCGTGCAGCCGCCCGGCCAGCTTTCCCCGTCCCGCGCTCGGCTCTCGGAGGCGATCGGGCTTCGTATCCTCGGCGAGCCGGGCATGACGCTGCAGCTCTGCGGGCCGGACGCTCTGGGCAAGGAACAGGCGGCCGCGGCGGCGCTGGCGGCTTCGAAGCGGCCGCTTTATTCGATCAGCGCGGCGACGCTGCCGAACGTGCCGAGCGACCTTGCGCGTCTCGCCCGGTCCTGGTGCCGCGACCTGATGCTCACCCGGGGGGCGCTGTTCGTCGACGCGGCGCGCGGCGAACCGGGGCAGCTTGCGTCGTTCGCGGAGCTGCTCCAGCTGCCGCTGATCGTCGCGGCGCCGGAGGCGCTGCTGCTCGGCCAGGGGCCGACGGTGCGGCTCGACATGCCGCGCATGACCGCAGAGGAGCAGATACCGGTCTGGCGCGACCGGCTGGGACCTTATGCGAAGCGCCTCAACGGCACGATCGAACGCCTTGCAGGGCACTTCCCGGTTTCGCCGGAGCTGGCCGACAGCGTCGCCGCGGAGCTCGCGATCCTGGCGCCCGGCAAGGCGGCGAAACCGAAGAAGGGCGCACCCCGGCTCGAGGATATCGCCTGGGACGCGGCGCGGCGTTTCGCGCGACCGCGGATGGATGATCTTGCGCGCCGGATCGAAAGCGACGCGCAGTGGGACGACCTCGTGCTCCCGCCGGCCCAGAAGGACGTACTGAAGGCGATCGTCGCGCAAGTGCGGCACCGCGCCACCGTCTACGAACGCTGGGGCTTCGCCAGGCGCAGCGGCGGTCGCGGCCTGGGCGTCAGCGTGCTCTTTTCCGGCCCGTCGGGCGCGGGCAAGACGCTCGCCGGCGAGATTCTGGGCGCGGAACTCGGGCTCGACGTCTATCGCATCGACCTGTCGTCGATGGTGTCGAAATGGCTCGGCGAGACCGAGAAGAACCTGCGCCGGGTGTTCGACGCCGCCGAGGAAGGCTCGGCGATACTCCAGTTCGACGAGGCCGACGCGCTCTTCGGCAAGCGCGGCGAAATAAACGACAGCCGCGACCGGCTCGCCAACATCGAGGTCAGCTACCTCCTGCAGCGGCTCGAGGAATATCGCGGCCTTTCGATTCTGACGACCAACTTCCGCTCCAACATCGACAGCGCTTTCCTGCGCCGGCTGCGCTTCATCGTCGAGTTCGATTTTCCCGCGCAGGTCGAGCGGGCCGAGATCTGGCGACGGATATTTCCCAAGGCGACGCCGCGCGGCAAGCTCGACTACGACCAGCTCTCGCAGCTCAATCTCGCCGGCGGGTCGATCCGCAACATCGCCATGGCCGCCGCGTTCAGCGCCGCCGACCAGGCCCAGGACGTGTCGATGGCGCACATTCTCGCCGCCGTGCGGCTCGAATACCAGAAGGGCGGCCGTTCGCTGACGAATGCCGAGCTGCGCGGGTGGGGGCCATGACCGCACCGGGCCGCATCCGCGTGACGATCGGCCGGCTGACGCTGGTCGGGGTGGCGCCGGGCGATGCCGCCGCGGTCCGCCGGGCGCTGAGCGCGGCCGTCGAGGGGCGTCTCGCGGGCGCGGACACGGCCGCGCTGGCGGGCGACCGCGCGCGCCTGTCGCTGACGGTCGCGCCTGTTGCGGGGCCGGCCGCGCTCGGCCAGGCCGCGGGCCGCGCCATCGGCAGCCACCTCGTCGGAGGCCAGCGATGAGCGCGCTGGCCACCGCGGCCAGGACCAATGCCGCGCCGCAGGCGGCTCCGCCGGTGATGCGCCGGGCGGACCGGCAGAGCCGCTACGCGCCGCCGCCGATCGCCTCGCTCGCGGCCATCCCCGCTGGCCCGTCGATCCAGCGCAAGTGCGCGGCGTGCGACAAGGAAGAGGAGAGCGCGGTGCAGCCGCGGCTCGAGGTCGGACCGGTCGGGGACCGCTACGAACGCGAGGCCGACGGGATTGCCGCGCAGGTGATGGCGATGCCGGATGCAGCTGTGGCGATGGCGGGCGACGCTTCCGCCGCCGGTGGCGCTGTTCAGCGCGCCTGCAGCGCCTGCTCGTCGTCGCGCGAAGAGCCGCGCGCGCGGCGATTTCCACTGACTTCTAAGGAAGAGGAGGTTGTTCGGGCGCGACGGAACGGCGGCAGCGAGACGATCGCCGCGTCGGACAGCGATCTCACCAGCGGCGGCGCGGCGCTTCCGGCCGCGACGCGCAGCTTCTTTGAAGACCGGATGGGACGCGATCTCGGCGACGTGCGCATCCATCAGGGCGGCGATGCCCGCGCCAAGAACGACACCATCGGCGCTCGCGCCTTCACCTACAAAAATCATGTTTGGCTCGGTGCCGGCGAGAACGCAGCCCCGGGGTTCACGATGGCGCATGAACTGGCGCACGTGATGCAGCAAACGGCGCCCGGACCGATCGGCCCGCAACGGCGTCCGCTGGGCGCCGCGAGTTCGATCACGGTGTCGCAGGAGCCGGTGCAGCGCAAGCCCAGGCTAGCGCCCTTTTTCATGCCAGGTGACCAGTGGGATTCGATGGCGCTGCACACGCAGCGGCACGGAATCGCGCAAAAGGTCATCGCCCGCGCCAATCCAAGCATTGCAACGGAGGTGCCCATCCCCGGGGCGAGCGCCGACAAGAAGGAGATCGGCCGCTGTGGCTTCGCGGACCTTTACACCGCCACGATCGGCCCAGGTGCTTCGGCGCCCACCGTTCCCGGGATCGAGCTGGTGGCCGGCGAAGTCCCGAGCCCCAAGGACCCGTCGGTCAAGATCCCGGCGATCGGCACTTTCACGAAGAGCGCGAAGTCACCCGCGACGTGCCTCAAGACGCCGCAGTGGGGTAAGGCCCAATTCAAAGGTGCGAAGCTCGAAACCGACGTGAGCGCCGCGCCGCGCTATGAGGGCGGACAGGTCGTCGACGTGCCCAAGGCCCCCACCGGGATCAAGTTGGGCGAGATCAAGCCTGCACACAACGTCGAATATCGCGGGGACGGCGCCAAGCAGCTACGCAACTACATCGATTCCTTGGAGGAAATCCGCAAGGTCACCAACCAGCATGCCTATAAGGCCGGCGGACCGAGCCCGCAGTGGCACGGCACTCCGACGGCTTTCCGGACGCTGACCTTCCCGAAGTCGTGGGACGACGACGGCAATCCGACCAGCGGCTGGCCAGTCAAAGACCTGAAGATCCGCGATCCACAGACGAAACGGTTCATCGACGTGCTCGGGCCGTTGGTACCCAAGACGAAGCTCAACCCCAGCCCCCGCAAGTTCGACCCGACCGGAATCAACGGACGCTGGATGCTCGCCGAGGATTCGACGCGCGTCAAAAAGGGCGACGGCGTCTTCGTCTATTATCTCGCGCCCAATCCGGCCGACATTTCCAAGGCGCTCAAGGACTACAAGACGGCGGCCGACTTCAGCAAGATCGCGAAGCAGGTGCTCGCGGTCTACAAGGCGCTCAAGACCCCGCCCAAGGTCGCCAAGGTGCGCAAGCTGCCGCGGGCGACGCCCGTGTCTCCGACCGTCACGCCGCGCCGCGCCGTGGTCCAGCGCGAGGCCAAGGACCATTTCGAGCGAGCACGCTGGGATGCGATGCGCACCGGCAACGCCGCCTATCCCGACGAGAGCAAGTCCAACCTCACGGACCTGCTGGTGCAGCATGCGCCCTCGGAGCTGCGCCAAAAAATCGAGGGCTACGGCACCATCGCCGACTGGGTGCGGACGATGCCCGAGAAGAGCCAGGGCATCAATTACGGGACAGCCGCGGGACCGGCCAAGGCGCCGGCTCAGGACTATCAGACGCTGCGCCGGGCGATCTTCTGGTCGAGCAAGTGGGCCGCGCCGTTCGGCGTCCTGCGCGAGAAGTTCGGATGGCTCTTCGTCAAGGGCTTCGAAAAGTTTGAGGCGGCGAAAAAGGCGATCCACAAGAAGTTCGCGGAAAAAAAACAGGGTAGCTACCTTGGCAAGCACAAGGGAACGATCCGCAAGGCGGCCGCGCAGGTCGCGGCGATCGTCATTCCCAAGGTGCTGGCACCTTTCCTGCGAACGATGTTCAACACGATTGTCGACTGTGCGGTCGAGGGTTTCCAGGCCAAGTTCGCCAGTCTGATCGAAGGCACGCCGATCGATGACCTGATCCAGATGGGCGCGGAACTCGAGGAGAAGGTCAAGACGATCGTCGACGATGCCGAGAAGTATTTTGCGAAGCTCGTGGACGATTCCATCGCGGGGGTGAAGAAAAAGATCGACAGCTTTGTCGGTGACCTCAAGCTTCTCACCGGAATCGCGGGCGGGATCGCCGAGATCGCCAAAGGCATGCGGATCGCCTCGTGCATTGGTGGGCTGATCGCGGCACCCGAAACCGTCGGCATCGGTGCCGTAGTCGGCTGCGGCTTCGCGCTCGCGGATTACATTCTCAGTTGGTTCGGACTGTCGCCGCTCGAATACATCGTCGCACTGACGATCAAGTCATGCGAGTCACAGAATGTGATCGGCAGGCTCGTTGCCGGCATGTCTTTTATGCAGGAGCTGCCCAAGCTTGCGGCCTCGAAGGTGGTTAATACGACCAAGAAGCTGCTCAAAGACAATCTGACCGAGATCGTCATGGAAAAGCCGCTCGGCGTGCATGCCGCCGAGATGTTCTGCGACATCGACAAGAAGCTGTTCCCGCCAACGGTCTTTGAGGAATTCCGCTGCGGCGCGTCCGGCGCAGGCAACGATGAAACGAGCGACGCTATCCCTCGCAGCAGCACCGGCGGCTACGACATCCCGGAGAGCGAGACGCCGCCTTATGTGCGGCAGGATTCCATCCCGGACAAGGAAAAGCCTTGGATGGGAACCGACGACCCCCCGGGGCGCGCCAAGGCGCCCGCGCCGACGCGCGGCCACACCAAAGGTACGCCGGGTGCCGGCGCCGCGGGTGCCGGGGCGGTGGGATCGGGCACGCCCAGCGGCGCGGGCGGCACCGCGGGCGCCGGCAGCGCGGGGACGACGACCTACCGCGACACCATCAAAGAGCCGCCGGCAGACGCTACGACGAGCCAATACTACGTCTATTTCTACACCGGGCAGGACGTGTCCAACATCACTGACGGGCAAAAGGTCAGCGGCCGGGTGGCCTATGTCGGCTCGTCAAAGCAGTTTGTGTCGGGCGTGCGGGAATTCCTCGCCTACAGGCATCCAACTCCGGGCCGCCTTATCATCGCTGCGACCGAGAATTTTGCGATCGAGCGGCACGAGAATTCCGGCGGCAAGTCGCAGCTCGTCTCCACCCTCTTCGTGACGAAGGGCGACCGCGACGTCGTCATCGTCAATCCGGCAGGCGGACAATGACCGGCTTCCCCGGCTCTCCGAAGGTGATCAAGGGCGCCATCGTCGGGCTGGACCTGTTCAACCCGCTCGCGTCGGTCGCGATCTTCCAGTACAATCCCGAGCAGATCTCGCGCAGCCTCGCACCGCAATATTCGGCGGCCGGCGGCGGGCGGGCCGAGGCGCTGCGGCTTGCGGGGCCGCCCACCGAGACGATCAGCGCCACCCTGACGCTCGATCTCGCCGACCAGATGGAGCTCGGGGAAGGCGGTCCGCTCGGCGCCGGGCTCACCGGCTATCTCGCCGCGCTCGAAATGCTGACCTACCCCAAGTCGCTGCTCGTCGCCGCCAACCAGATACTGCTGCAGATCGGCACGATGGAGGTGATCCCGCCCGTCGCGCCGCTCACCCTGTTCATCTACGGCTGGAAGCGAGTCGTGCCGGTCAAGGTCGAGAGCCTTTCGATCACCGAGACGATGCACGATCCGGGCCTCAACCCGATCCGCGCCGATGTCTCGCTGGCGATGAAAGTGCTCACCTACAACGATCTCGCCATCACCCACCCGGGCTACTGGGCCTTCATGGCGCATCAGGTGGTCAAGGAAGTGCTCGCAACCGTCGCCAGCGTCGACAACGTCGGCGCCGTGCTCGGCGGCGACGTGAAGCTGTTGTGAAAGGGCGCCCGCGATGTTCACGCTGAAGAGCCGCTACGCCGGCCAGCCGGTGTTCGAAACCGACCGCGGCGACGGAGTCCGCGTGCGCTATGTCGCGCCGCGGCTCCTCCCGGAGCCCGCCGACCACGGAGTCGCGACCCGGCACCGGACCATCGAGGGCGACCGCCTCGATCTGCTCGCCTGGCGCCACCTCGGCAACCCGGCCGCGTGGTGGATGATCGCCGACGCCAACCGGGTGGCTCATCCGGGCGAACTGCCCGGCGCACCCGGCGACGCCGTAGTGATCCCCGTTCCCGGCGCCGGGAAGGTCGGCGGGTGAGCCTGCTCGGCAACATCCTCGGCGTGCGCATGAACCTGCTGATCGGTCCGAGTCCGGTCGCGCTTCCCGCGCCCGCCGACGTGCTGAATTCGGTGGCCGAGATCGAGGTCGAGCTCTCCGACGAGAAGCCGTCTGGCTTCAGGCTCGTGCTGAATACCGGCCGGTCCGGACCGTTCGACTTTCTCGAAGCGCCGTTCGTCAGCCACCCGCAGCTGCAGAAGGGGGCGCGGGTCATCGTGACGATGATCTTCGACGTCACGCCCTACGTCATCTTCGACGGCATCGTCACCAAGCGGGAGTATCGGCCGGGCGGCGAACCGGGGTCGGGAACGCTGACGCTGTTCGGCGACGATCTCAGCTGGGAACTCGACAAGGAGGTCAGGCAGACCGAACATCCGGCGCTCGACGAGACGATGATCGCGACGCTGATCGCATTGTCCTATCCGCAGTTCGGCATCCTGCCGATGGTGCTTCCGCCAAAGTTCGTCGACCCGCCGATCCCGATCGACCGGGTGCCGCAGCAGAACTGCTCGGATTGGGCCTACCTCAACCAGATGGCGCGGCGCCACGGTTACGAGACCTATGTCGATGCGGGCCCGCTGCCCGGCATGAACACTCTCTACTGGGGCCCGCCGACGAAGCCGGGCGTGCCGCAGCGGACGATGACGGTCGACATGGGCCCGGCAAGCGACGCCTACGACATCACGACGTCGGAGGACGACAAGCCGCTGACCACGATCGAGACGACGGTGCTCGACCGTTTCACCGGCCAGGAAATCCCCGTCATCGCGTTGGTCGGGAGCAACCCGCCGCTCGGCGCCGTGCCCGAGAGCGTTGCCCGCCTGGGCTCGACGCGTTCGAAGCCGGTGATGACGACCGGGCTCAACGCCGGGCAGGCCATGGGCCGCGCCCAGGCCGAGGTGGACCGCGGCGCCAGATGCGCGTTCACCGTGTCGGGAACGCTCGATTCGACCCGTTACAATGCTGCCCTCAAGGCGCGCGACATGGTGTTCCTGCGCGGCGCGGGCATAACCTACGGCGGATTGTGGAAGGTGTCGGCGGTGCGGCACCGCATCAAGCCCGGCGGCTACGAGCAGGGATTCACGCTGTGCCGTGCGGAGCGCGGGGCGATGGTCCCGGTGGTGCTGCCATGAACCGCGCCGACGACTGCCCGACCTATTACGGCAAGTATCGCGGCAAGGTCGAGAATCCGGCGGATCTGCAGGGAATAGGGCGCATCCAGGTGAGCGTTCCCTCGGTGCTCGGCGACGGGAAGCTCGCCTGGGCGATGCCGTGCCTGCCCGGCGCAGGGCCGGGTGTCGGCTTTCATGCGATCCCGCCCAAGGGTGCGAAAGTGTGGGTCGAATTCGAGGCGGGCAATCCCGACTATCCAATCTGGTCGGGAGGCTTCTGGGACCTCGGCGACACGCCGGCGCCGCCGGGAGCCGCCGGCTTCCTGACCAAGGCCTGGAAGGGCGACAGCTTCAGTCTCGAGATTCTCGACATTCCGGGCGCCCCGGCGTTCACGCTCGAGCTGACCACCGCCGCCGGCGTCGCGAAGATCGCGGCGGGGCCGGAGGGCCTGACGCTCAGCCACGGCGCGAGCAGCGTCAAGCTGGCGATCGACGGCGTCTCGATCAACGGCACCAATCTGAAGGTGCTGCCGTGAGCCTGCCCCTCGTCACGACGGCGACGCTCGCCCAGTGCCCCCATGGCATCCCCGGGATGCTGGTCTCGTCGGCGGCCAAAGTGCTCGTGCTTGGGATGCCGCCGCTTGTCATGGGGGACAAGCCGACCGTTTCGGGCTGTCCGTTCCAGCTCCCCGTCCCGACGCCGTCGCCTTGCGTCACGCTGCTGCTGACCGGGGCGTCGAGCAAGGTCATGGTCGAGGGCAAGTTCGCTTTGAAGATGAACCCCTCGGACGTCGGGCAGGCCGCGACCCAGGCGCCACAGGGGCCCGTCATCTGGTCGACCATCCAGAACAAGGTGCTCGCGCTGTGACCCAGTTCGGCTTTCCCTATCGGATCGATGCCAATGGCGAGACTGCCGGGGCCGATCACGAACGGCACATCCGCGACATGATCGAGCAGCTGCTGTTCACGCGCCGCGGCGAGCGCGTGAACCGGCCCGATTTCGGCGCGGGGGCCAACGAGCTGGTCTTCTCCGAGAACGCGCCCGAACTCGCCGCCGCCGCCCAGCACATGGTGATGGCGGCGCTGCAGCAATGGCTGTCGGATGCGATCGAGGTGCGCGGGGTCGAGACCGCGGCGCTCGACAGCCGGCTGTCGATCACCGTCCGCTACCGTCCACTCGAGGAGGCGCGCGAGCAGCTCGTCACCGTGGAGCAGGTGTTTTGAGCGGCGGCGTCCAGCATTGCGGCACCGAGCGCCGCCGGCAGCGGGTCGCGGAGGCGGCGATCGACACCGGCGGCGGCGTGTTGCTCAACGGCATCGATTACCTCGAGATCGTCGACCGCGATGCGCCGAGCGAGGCGCTGCGCCAGCGGCTGCTGACGCTGGTCTTCCTGCGCGACGACGGGGTGATCGCGGCGGGCGTTCCGCTGCTCGGCCCCGACAATTTCCGCGTGGAAGGCGGCACGCGCATCACCGGCGTTCGGGTGACCGCGCTCGCGGCCGGCCCGGTGCCGCACAGCCTGACGCTGACGCTCAACGTCGCAGGCGACTATTCGCCCTACCGCCTCTCGGTGCGGCTGGGCGCAGTAAACGATGCAGTTCCCCCCTTTATCGACCCCATGCTCGCCGCGCTCGACTTCAGCTTCAAGTCCGAATGTCCGTCCGCGTTCGACTGCGCAGCCCCCGATGCGCCGTCCGAGGGGCGCACGTTCGGACCGCCGATCGACTACCTCGCCAAGGACTATGACAGCTTCCGCCAACTCATGCTCGACCGCATGGCGATCAGCTTGCCGGGCTGGACCGAGCGCAGCCCCGCCGATCTCGGGGTGACGCTGGTCGAGGCGCTCGCCCATGCCGCGGATCAGACCAGCTGGTTCCAGGATGCGGTCGCCACCGAGGCCTATTTCGGCCGCGCGCGGCTGCGCCAGTCGGTGCTGCGGCACGCGCGCCTGCTCGGCTACAGCGCGTCCGAAGGCGTCAACGCCCGCGTCGCGGTGGCCATCGAGGCGTCGCTCGACGTCGAACGCGGCCCTCTCGACGACCCCGTCCTGCCACGGGGCGCGCGCCTGCTCACGCGCCCGCGCCTGACGCGCAGGCTCGCCGCCGTGCAGCCGCGCGATGCGGCGATTTTCGAGGACATGGTCGGGGCCGGCTCGATCGTGTTCGAGGCGCTGCACGATGTCCGCTCGCTCAAGGTGTCGCGCAATGCCGTGCAGCTTCACGACTGGGGCGACTCGGCCTGTTGCCTGCCTGCCGGGTCGAGGCGCGCGTATCTCGTCGGTACGCGCGCGGGGCTGGGGCTGGCGCGAGGCGATCTCATCGTGCTGGAGGAGCTCGTCCCGTTCGGCGGCGACGGGGCCGATCCGCCCGACCCGTCCCATCGCCAGCTCGTCCGCCTTTCCGCCGATCCGGTCGACGTGCGCGACGCTGTGATGGGCGAGGACCTGCTAAGCATCGAATGGCACGCCGACGATGCGCTGACGTTCCCGCTCAACCTTGCCGCGGGCGCGGCAGTGGCGCTCGGCAACATCGTCCTCGCCGATGAAGGGCGGACGGTCGACTACGCACTCTCCCCCGCGCAGGCGGGCGAGGACTACTTCGCGGTCGGGGACTCGCAGCGCACCGGCCTTTCGCCCGACGACGGACCGGGCGCTCTCGTCCGCCTGCGCCTGCGCGGCGAGGCGATCGTCCGGGCCGGGGCATTCGACTCCACCATCGCCGCCGCCGAGCCGGCCCGCGCGGCGCTGGCGCCCGCAACCGCGCCGGTCGCGCAAGTGCTGATCCGCGGCGACGGGCACGAGTGGCGTGCCGCGCACGACCTCCTGGCGGCCGATCCGTTCACCACGGAATTCTGTGTGGAGGCGACCGACACGGATCATTATGCGCGGTTCGGCGATGGGGCGGGGGGGCGCCGGCCTACCGACCTCGCCAACATGACCGCGAAGATCCGCCACGGCGGCGGACGGCGCGGCAATATCGGCGCCGACGCCATCGCGCATGTCGTCACCGTCGACGGCAGTGCCATCGCGGACCTGCGCAACCCGATGCCGGGCGTCGGCGGCCGTGACCGCGAGTCCGTCGCAGCGGTTCGCGTGGCTGCGCCGCGCCACTTCCGCAAGCAGCGGCGTGCGGTCACCCCGGCCGACTATGTCGCCGCGGCCGAGGCCTATGGCGACGTCCAGCGTGCCTTTGTCGAACGCCGCTGGACGGGAAGCTGGAACACGGTCTTCCTCGCGATCGACCGACGCGGCGGAGGCGCGGTGGACGAGGGGTTCGAGGCCGGGCTGCGCGGGCATCTCGCCAGCTATCGCCTCGCCGGCCACGATCTCGAGGTGGTCGCGCCGCGCTACGTCCCGCTCGATATTCGCCTGTTCGTCTGCGTCTGCTCCGACCACTATCCCGGCGACGTCGAGCGGGACCTGCTGGACGCCTTTGCCGCGGGGCTGATGCGGGACGGGCGGCCGGGCTATTTCCACCCCGACCGGTTCAGCTTCGGCGACAACATCCTTCTATCGCCTGTCATTGCGCGGGCGATGCAGGTGACGGGAGTGCAATGGGTCGGCACGCGCGACGGCGCGGGTGCTGTGAAGGGATGGTTCGGCCGGCTCAATCAGCCGGCAGTCGACTATGCCGAAGACGCCGAAATCCCCATTGCAGCGAGCGAGGTGGCGCGGCTCGATAACGATCCGGCTTATCCCGATTACGGGCGCATCGCCTTCTCGATGGCGGGAGGACGCTGACGATGGCGCACAAGCCCCCAGCCAACGTTTGCGGCGCCGTGGATCGCTCCGAAAAGCGCCCCCATAACCGCCCTGGCCTGGCATCGATCGCCTATCGCATCGGCACCTACCCCGAGTTCTTCGAGCGCCTGCAATGGCGGCTCCCGCGTCAGAAGGTCGTCGATGCCGAAACCGGTGCCGACTCCTTCCCGCTCGCCGCGCTGCGTGCGCGCGAGGCGTCCGATGCGACGATCGCGCTGTTCGACGGCTTCGCCGCCACGCTCGACGTACTGAGCTTCTACAGCGAGCGCGTGGCGAACGAGGGCTATCTGGGAACCGCCACGCAGCGGCGCTCGCTCGTCGAGATGGCGCGGATGATCGGCTACGAGCCCGCGCCGGGCGTCGCCGCATCGGTCGCTCTATCCTTCACGGTCGAGTCGTCGGACGATCCCTATCGCGCGGTCGAGGTCCCCGCCGGGGTGCAGGCGATGTCGGTGCCGACTCGGAAAGGCGAGCTTCCGCAGGTGTTCGAGACCATCGCGTCGATCACCGCGCGGGCCGAGTGGAATGCCATGCCCGCCCGTACGCTCTACGACCAGCCGCTGGCACTGTTCCACAATGGCGACGACACCGACAGCGGCACGATCTACCTCTTCGATCTCGACAACAGCTTCGGTGACGCAGCGCTGGGCGATCCCGATTTGCGCACGTTCGCCGCCGTCGCCGAGCTGGCTCCGTATCACCCGCTCGACATTGCTACCGACCTCGCGGGAGCGCTCGAGCAGCGGATCGCAGCCCATGCACTGAATCCCGAGGTGGAGCCGGTGCTGCGCGCGCTGCCGATCGACGAAATCTACCTGCGCGGCACCGGCCTCGCGCTGAAGGCGGGGCAGCGCATCGTCGTGATCGGGGTGGCGGCCGCGGCCGATGGCGCCCGCAAGGTCGCCGCATCGACGCTGCGGGTCGTGAGCGCCAGCGAGGAACGCGAATTCGGCGTCACCCGCCTCGTCGCGACGCGCGGCGGCGGCACGCCAGATGCGGTGAAGGGTCCTCCCAAGCGCCGGTCGCCGCAGTTCAAGCGGATCGCCATGCCGACCGCGCGGCTGGCGTTCACCAGCGACACCGTCGACACCGTCGTCCGCCAAGCGGTTTGGACCGGCCCTGCGCTCACGGCGCTGGTCAAGAGCCAATCCTGGTCGCGCGCCAAGCTGATGCACCTCGTCCGCAGGCCGCGGCCGGTCGAGGTGCCGGAAACCTCGCAGGCGCAGCCCGGCCTGTTCGTCATGCGCGAAGATTGTGCGTTCTTCGGGTCCGCGGCTCCGAAGCATTCGTCGCTCCCCGACAACAAGCACGGCACCGATTGGGACGCATACGGCGGCGTCACCATCTGGACCGACAGCCAGGGAACCCCGCTGAACCGGCCCCACGTGTACCTCGAGCGCGAGCTCAAGGAGATCGTACCCGACGGCTGGGCTGTCATCGAGACCGCGCAAGGCGAGGCGATGGTCTTCCGCGTGGCGTCTGCCGCGACGCAATCGCGCGCCGACTTCGCGCTCAGCGGCAAGAGCACCGGGCTGACCTTCTGCACTCCCGAGGCCGACCCGCTCGACCCGCCGCTACCCACCGACACGTCGCCGTTGAACGACTTCCGCTTCCGCGACGCGCACATCTTCGCGGTCAGCGCGCCGCTTGAGCTGACCGGCGCACCGATCCGCGACGACGTCGTCGCCGGCGCCGATGCGATCGACCTCGACGCGCTTTATCTCGACCTCGTCGATGGGCAGACCATTTCGATCGCGGGGGAGCGCAGCGACGCCGACGGACTTGCCGCGAGCGAGACGCTTTCGGTCAGCGACGTCGTCCATATCGGCGGCTTCACCCGCCTGCTGCTCGAGACCGGTCCCGAGTACGCCTATCGCCGCCCGAGCGTGACTGTGAACGCCAACATGGCGCCTGCGACACATGGCGAGACGTACGAGGAGCAGCTCGGATCGGGCGATGCGGCGCGGAGCTTCCAGCGCTTCAAGCTCACCAGGGCGCCACTCACCTACGTGAGCGCGGAGACCGCCACCGGGCGCGCCTCGACGCTGGCGATCCGCGTCGACGGGATCCTCTGGCACGAGGTTCCGACGCTGTACGACGCCGGACCCGACGACCGCGTCTACGCGGTGCGCGGTGAGGACGACGGCAGCACCTGGGTGCAGTTCGGCGACGGCCTCCATGGCAGTCGGCTGCCTACCGGCCAGCTCAATATCTTCGCCACCTATCGCGCCGGCATCGGCCTCGCCGGGGACGTGGTCGATGAGGCGATCATCCAGCTCAAGACGCGGCCGCTGGGAATTCGCTCGGTCGTCAATCCGAGCCGCGCGAGCGGCAGCGCCGCGCCCGAAAGCCTCTCCGACATCCGGCGAGGCGCGCCGCGCGACGTCAAGACTCTCGGGCGCATCGTCTCGCTCTCCGACTATCGCGACTTCGCGGCAAACTTCTCGGGGGTAGGGAAGGCGCAGTCGGCGCGGCTCTGGTCGGGGGAGCAACAGCTCGTGCTCGTCAGCGTCGCCGGCACCAGCGATACGATCCTCGACGCGAACGCGCCGGTGATCGCCAACCTGAGTGCGGCCGCGGATGCGGCGCGCGACAGGTCGCACCGGCTCGTCGTGCTCCCCGCGCGGCGGCGGTTCTTCCAGCTGGCGGCGCGGTTGTTCCATCATCGCGACCATCGCGCCGAGCACGTCGAGCTCGCCGCCCGCGCCGTCCTCCTCGATGCGTTCGGCTTCGCGCGCCGCAACATCGGCCAGGTGGTGAGCGCGGCGGAAGTCATCGCCGCGCTGCAGGCGGTTCCCGGCGTCGTCGGAGTCGATCTCGACCAGCTCGCGCTGATCGACGACAGCGGCACGCCGGCGCAGTCCGGCGGTCTCGCCACCGTGCTGCCCGCCAGGGCCGCCGAGCTGCTGTCGCCACCGGCGAGCGACGCTGTCGCCGCCGCCGAGCTGCTCACCCTGCTCGAGTCCGGCGTCGCGCTGACCGTGGAGGCCGCCCATGCATGACCGCCCCGCCGTCCCTTTGCTCGAGCTGCTGCCTCAGCATCTGCGCAACCGCGACGCAGGCGAAGGCCGCGCGCTCGAAGCGCTGATGGGCCTCCTCGGCGAGGATCTCGCGAGGGTCGAGCGCGACATCGACCAGCTTTACGACAATTGGTTCATCGAAACCTGCGAGCCGTGGGTCGTCCACTACATCGGCGCGCTGATCGGCGCGCGGCCGATGCGCAGCTTCGGCGGCAACGAGGTCGGCCTGCGCAGCTATATCGCGAACACCCTGAGCTATCGTCAGGCGAAGGGGACTGCGGCGGCGCTCGAGCAGGTCGCGCGGGACGTCACCGGCTGGCCGGTCGTGGCGGTTGAATTCTTCCAGCGTCTGATCTGGAGCCAGAACGTCAACCACGTCCGCCCGGACGCGCTCGGCACCGCATCGGTCCGGGACGCCGAGGCGGCGCGGCTGTCCGGCGGAGCGTTCGGCGCGGGCTCCCGGACGGCCGCCGCCGGTCCGGCGGACGGCGCTTCGGGGCGCTACGCGATCCCGCATGTCGGGCTCTTCATCTGGCGGCTCGACTCCTATCCGCTGGGCTATGTCTCGAGCGAGCCGGCCGGGTATCTCGGTGGGCTCGTGGCGCGCGTGTCGACGATCGGGCCCGGCTTCCGCCATTTCGATCCGCTCGGTGCCGACCGCGCCCTGTTCAACCTGCCCAAGGCGGACCGCTCGATCGCGGGGCGTGTCGATTTACGCATGGTGCCGGCGCCGCTCGACCGCCGCCTGCTCCACCGCGACCTCGATCGGCTGCGTGAAGGCGCGGCGGATGGCGGACGCTGGTTCGACGAGGTTCCGGTGGTCCGCCTCCGGCTCGATGGGGCCGAAGTGCCTCCTGAGCGGCTGCACAGCTGCAATCTGGCAACCCGCGACGACGGGTTCGGCAACCCGACCTGGCGGCGTCCCGAGCAGCCGGGGCACATCCTGTTCGATCCCGAGCTCGGCCGACTGGCGCTTCACACCGGCGACCAGGGCAAAAGCGTCGAGGCGACGTGCGCGTTCGCCGCGCCGTTCGCGATCGGCGGCGGCCCCTACGATCGCGCCGAGAGCTTCGCCGCCTGGCGCAAACGCGTGTTCGGCGACGGCGCTGTCGCTCCCTGGACGATCGGCGTCTCCGGGCGCGTCGAGGAGCAGACCGACGACCTGCTGCAAGGCGGCGTGGTCGTCGGATCGCTCGCGCAGGCGATCAAGCGCTGGAACGCCGTCGCGACAAGCGGAATGCGCGGGCTGATCGTCATGCTCGACAACGCATCCTATCCGGAAGACCTCACCGAGGCCGCGCATGTCCTGCGAATCCCGCCGGCCGCGGTCCTGGCTGTGGCCGCCGCCGCCTGGCCGACGGTTCGCGGTGACGGTGGCGTCGTCACCCGCAACCTCGCGGCCCTGTCGCTGGCGGGACGGCGTCCGCACATCCGCTCCGATCTGCGCGTCAAGGCCACCGTGCCGGCCGCGGGGGAGGAGGCGGGCAGCCTGATCCTCGACGGACTGCTGATCGAAGGCGAAATCGCGATCATGGCAGGCGGGCTCGGCGCCCTGTCGCTGCGCCATTGCACGGTCGGCGGCTCGGCCGACGGGCTGGCCAAGGGGCTTCGCGTGATTTCACAGAACGGCGGGCTTGCGGTCGGCGTCGATCACTGCATCACCGGTCCACTCATGCTCGCTACGGCCGGCGGAGGGCTGACGATCGCCGATTCCATCGTCGGTGAGGATCGCGACCTCCAAGCGAATCCCGACCTCCTCGCAATCGTCGTCAACGCTCCGGCAGCCGATGCCGAGATCGCGCGCAGCACGCTGTTCGGCCGCGCCTCGATCCGATCGATCGAGGCAGAGAACAGCCTGTTCCTCGGCACCGCGCGCGCGGCGCAGCGCCAGCACGGGTGCGTGCGCTTCAGCTATGCGCCGCCGACCTCGCGCCTGCCGCGCCGCTATCGCTGCCAGCCCGACCTCGCGATAGAAGCGGCGGAGCAGGCCAGCGGGCCGCTGACCGGCGCCGAGCGCGGCCGCATCGCGCGCAGCGTCGTGCCGATCTTCACCGCCAGCGCCTACCCAGCGAGCGCCTTCGGGCAGCTCGCGCTCGCCTGTACCGAAGGGGTCTCGGCGGGTGCCTTCGGCGGTGCCGAAATGGGTGCGGGCAATGCCGGCGGCACCCCGTTCCGCCGCGCCAACCTTGCGGACATGCTCGACGAATATCTGCCGTTCGGGCTGGTGGCGGCCCCCCTGTTCCAGACCTGAGGATCCCGACGATGACTGGCGATTTCACCCGCGACACCTACCGCCCGGCACGGGGCTACAGCGCCCTACGGATGCAGCAGGGCCGCCTGTTCACCGACGCCGACTGGAACGAGGAAGGCGACATCCAGCGCGCCGCGCTGCGCTCCACGGCGCGGTCGGTAATCGGCGCGAGCGGCTTTCCCGAGGATGCGCCCGGCTTTGCGATTCTCGCCGGTGCGGCCGGGCAGGCGCTGCTCATCGGCGGCGGGCAGGCTTATGTGGACGGCATTGGCGTCGCCCACGTCGCGCCGGTGCGGCTTGCGCTCGTCCGCCAGTCGGGCGCTTCGGCGGCGACCCGGTGGCGCGTCGAGAACGGGGCACGCGTGTCGGTGGGCGACTATCTGGTGCTCGCCGGAGCGGGGCCCGCCCAGGCGGTGCGTGTCGCCACGCTGCTCGAGGATATCGGCGACCACCAGACCTTCCAGGCGGGCGCTGCCTTGTCGGGGAACGCGAACATTGCGGTCGACCTCTACCGCAGCGCCCAGAGCCAGCCGTTCTGGCCCGAGAGCGTGCTTCCCACGGCGGCCGGCGACTATCTCGCCTATCTCGACGTGTGGGAGCGCGCGGTCAGCGCAGCCGACGATCCGCTCCTCCGCGAGACCGCCTTCGGTGGGCCCGACACCGCTTTGCGGGACCAGATCGTCTGGCAGGTGCGCTTCATCGGCACTGCCGCGCTCGTCGCGGCAGGCGCATCGGCCTCGCCGGTCAATTGCGCCAGCCTCGCTCCCGGCTGGTCGCCCTTCGGTCCGGTGGCGAGCGGACGCATGGCGGCGCGCGCGCGCGCCGCCGCCGCGGCGGTCGACCCTTGTGCGCTTCCGGCGAGCGGCGGCTACCGCAGCCTCGAGAACCACCTTTATCGCGTCGAGATCCACAACGGCGGCACGTCCGGCGGGCGCTGGAAATGGTCGCGCGACAACGGTGGGCGCGAGGCGCGCTATTCCGAGATCGACAACGGGGCGCTGCTGCTGGACAGCCTCGGGCCAGACGAGCCGGGGGCGCTGAAGAAGGACGATTGGGTCGAGATCATCGACGAGGCGCGGCTGCTCAAGGGCGAGCCGGGCTTCTTCGCGCGCCTGTCGGACATCAATGGCACGCGCGCAAGCCTGGGCGAGGTGCGTCACCCGGACACGCTGGCGGTGTTGACCAGCGGCACCGCCCCCGACCTCAGCGGACTGCCAGCCATGGGTATCGTGCGCCGTTGGGAAGGCGGCCTTCCTCTCGACATCGCCGCAGACCAGTGGGTGGCGGTCGAGCAGGGAATAGAAGTGCGCTTCGCCGCAGGCCGCCTCGCGACGGGCGACCACTGGCAGGTCCCGGCGCGCTCGCTCTCCGCGACGATCGAATGGCCCGCGAACGAGGCGACCGGCGAGGAGGCGCTGCTGCCGCCGAAGGGCATCGTCCATCACTACGTCGCCCTCGCGCTCGTCAATCGTGCCGCCAACGGAACCTGGACGGTGGGCAGCGACTGCCGCAGCATCTTCCCTCCGCTCACGGCGACGCGCGGCTTCCTCTATCTCGGCGGCGACGGGCAGGAAGCAATGCCCGACCCTCTCGTGCCCGCCAGCAGGATCAAGGCCGCCGAGCTTTTGCGGGTGGGGGTGATCCGCGGCAGGACTCCGCTCGCGGGGATCGAGGTTGAATTCGAGGTCGGCGCCGGCGACGGGCGGCTGGACGGCGCCGCGGGCGCGCTCAAAAAGCGCAACGCGACGACGAATGCCGACGGAATCGCGACAATGGAATGGTGGCTGGACACGGCAACGCCTGTGCAAAGCGTCGTCGCCCGCCTGCTCAATGCGGCCGGCAAGCCGACGCACCTCCCGATCCGGTTCAGCGCCAACCTCAGCACTGCGGCGGCGACATCCTTCGACCCGGCCAACACGCCTGCGCTCGCCGGCGAGAACACGGTGCAGAAGGCGATCGAGAAGCTCGCCACCCTGAGCCAAATCGGGTGCTCGACCTACGTCGTGACCGAGGGCAGCGATTGGGTCGCGACTCTGATGGCGATAAAGCCGGGCGAGGACGCGGCCGTGTGCTTCCAGCGCGGACTCTACGAGACCGACCAGCGCGTTCAGATCACCGGCAAAGGGCACATCACGTTTCACGGCGCCGGCGACGGCACGCGGATCGTCGCAAAGCGAACGGAGTGTGCGCTCCATTTCGAGGGCTGCGCGAGCGTAACCTTGCGCGACCTCGATGTCGCCGCACCCGATGGATCCGGAGCGATCGGCGAAATCAGGTTCCGGCAGGGGGCGGTCACGATCCTCGACACGCCGATCGTCGAGGTGTCCGGATTGTCGCTGCGCTGCGGAGGCGGCGCGACGACCGAACGCACCGGGCTCACCGTCCGCGGCTCGGCGGAAAAGCCGCTTCAGTCGGTGCATGTCACGCGCAACCGCCTTGCTATCGGCCTCGCGCAGGACGGCATCCTCGTGACCGACGCGGTCAACACGGTCATCGCCGACAATGAGCTCAACGTCGTGCCCGGCAAGGCGAACCAGTCGCCGCGCCGGCTTTTCGAGACGGCGCGGTGGCGCAAGAGCCTGGCCGGGCTGCTCGTCGCCCGGCCGGCCGCGGCTCCGTCGAGGGGCGAGGGCAAGCGCCGCTTCCGCGCCGGGGGGATCGCTGCCGAATTCGAGTCTCCGATTCCGCAGGAGGAATGGGACCGGTTGTTCGAGGTCGAGCCGCCAAGGCCCGACGAACGCCGCACGATCGGCGGTGTCCAGGCCTACATCAAGCGGGTGAGCGACATCGTTATCGCTGATCCCGTGCGGTCGCCGACATTCCAGCGGGCGATGCGCACGATGGGCGCGCGGATTGGCGAGGCGCGAATGGCACAGGTCGACCCGGAGGTCAGGCGCTCGCTGGTGCTGTTCGGCGAGCCTGCCGTCCGCGGCGAGCGCGAGCCCGCCGAAAGGCACGACGGCGGCAGGGTCACGGCGCGCGCAGCCTCGGCCGCGATCACGTTCGACTCGCCGATCGGCGAAGCCGACTGGAACAAGGCGCTCCGGCTTGCGCCGCCACCGGCGCGCATCACCGACGATGCCGCGTTGATCGGCTATGTGCGCAAGCTCGCCGTGCGTATGGCGACCGAGGAGCGGTTCCGCGAGACGCTGCCCACCGCGGTCGCCTGGTTCAACCAGTTTACCAACCGGATGCCGAGCTACGCGCGCCAGGCCATTACTTGCGGCGGCAGCGTGCTCACCTCGGTGCAGGTGCGCGGCAACAAGGTCTACGGCTTTGTCCGCGGCGTGCATGTCGGAACCAGCCGGCGCGACGACGAACGCGTGCGCGCGGGCAACGTGGTCATTGCCGACAACCATCTATCGCTGCGCAAGCCGGGAGGGGTCTACGTGCCGATGGGCCTGTTCGTGGGCAACGTCGACACGGTGCGCATCCACCGCAACACGCTCGACTGGGCCGGCAACCCAAGCGACGGCGCCTACCAGCACGGCATCCGCGTGTGGGGCCACATCGGCTTCTATCTCAACATCTCCGACAACCGCATCTCGATCGCGAACATCGGCATCGCGGTTCAGCAGTTCCAATGGGAGAACATCGGAAGCTATCTCTGGGTGGCTTCCGACAACCTCGCCGACTCGGCCGCGCCGGAGAACGTCATCAAGGCCCCGGGGCTGCTGTTGCGGCGCAATAATCGACCGAGTTGAAACTCGAAACAATGCAGGTTTCCCTTGAAGCAAGGCGCGCCCCGCGCTAAGCTACTTACGGCCTCGATTGATAATTGCGGCGTTTTTGGTGCCGTTTGGGGTTCGAGTCCCTTTCGGGGTCATGGGGCGAGGCAAGATTGGCTCGCCCCAAATACCCTCCTTCATTTTGCAGCAAGAGCTTCTTCTTGGCGCGGGCCTCTCCATCGCAAGAACGGCTGAGGCCCTGCGAGACCAAATGCGGGGTCTTGTCAGGAATCGAGGGCAGGGCGAGCCATGTCTCGTCCGCGCAAACCAACCGGCCGGTTCCACTACATCAACGCATCGCTCGAGCTGGTCCGGCGGGTGATGATGTACGTCCGCTTTCCAGCCGAGCTTACGCAACGTGGGCGAGCCGATGGCGGGTGACGAGATGCGCCGCGTGCCCGCGCACGGCTTCTGATCGAGCAGGTCGACGTTTGCGGCGGCCGATGCCGTGCTCGCCATCAATTGGGAAGAGCTTCGGCGGCTGTTACACGGACGACCGCCCCTTTTCAGGCTTTATCACAGCTGGATTCGTCGGCGATCGGAGAACTCGCCGCCACCAGAAGATTGGGCCGCGGCGGTAGACATGCTGGATCGAAGCCAGGGATGGTCTGCCCGGGCTCGTCCATTGGCACCGACCTGCACAATCGATTGGCACAATGTTCGCAGCCCCTGTGGTAGAGCCAACGAAATCAGTGACTTAGCTTGAAGCTGGCTGGGGCGGCAGGATTCGAACCTGCGAATGCCGGTACCAAAAACCGGTGCCTTACCACTTGGCGACGCCCCAGCAGGCGCCGGGCCTTATAGCCGCGCAAGGCAGGAGCGGAAGCCCCTCCGGTCAGGCGGCCGGCGGCTCAGGCGATCTCTTCGATCCAGCCGTAGGGATCGGCGCGTTCGCCGCGCTGGATGCCGACGAGGGCGTCGCGGAGGCGCTCGGTGACGGGACCCGCCGCCTCGCCGCCGCCGATCGCGAAGTCCATGCCTTCGCCCCGAACCCGGCCGATCGGAGTGACCACCGCGGCGGTGCCGCAGGCGAAGCATTCGGCGAGCCTCCCCCCGGCGGCGTCGGCGGCCCAATCGTCGATCGAGTAACGCTCCTCGCGCACGGCCACGCCCATGTCGCGGGCGAGAGTCAGAATGGAATCGCGCGTGATCCCGGCAAGGATCGTGCCGCCGAGCGGGGGGGTGACGAGCGCGCCGTCATCCAGCACGAAGAAGATGTTCATCCCGCCGAGCTCCTCCACCCAGCGGCGCTCGACGGCGTCGAGGAAAACGACCTGGTCGCAGCCGTTGCGGATGGCGTCGGCCTGGGCGGCGAGGCTGGCGGCGTAATTGCCCCCGCACTTGGCGGCACCGGTGCCGCCTGGGGCGGCGCGGATATAGTCCCTGGTCGCCCAAAGCGAGAGGGGCTTCGCGCCGCCACGGAAATAGGGGCCGACCGAGGAGGCGATCACCGCGTAGAGATACTCGCCCGCGGGCCTCACGCCGAGGAAGGCCTCGCTCGCGATCATGAAGGGCCGGAGATAGAGGGCGCCGTCCGGCCCTTCCGGGATCCATGCCTTTTCGGTGCGGACGAGGGCGCGGATCGATTCGAGAAAGATGTCCGCGGGAAGCTCGGGCATCGCCATGCGGCGGGCGGAATCCTGAAAGCGCCTGGCATTGGCGTCGGGGCGGAACAGCGCCGCGCGGCCGCCGGGACGGCGATAGGCCTTGAGGCCCTCGAAGATTTCCTGGGCGTAGTGGAGAACGGCGGAGGAGGGGTCCATCGAGAAGGGACGGCGCGCCTCGACGGACGCGTCGTGCCAGCCGCGGTCCGTCGAATAGCGGACCAGCGCCATGTGATCGGTGAAGACCCGGCCGAAGCCTGGATCGGCGATGCTCTGCGCGCGCTCCTCGGCCGGCACCGGCGCGGTGCTTGGCGCGATCGAAAAGGGGAGGGCGTCGGAGAGCATGTCCTGTCCTTCTGGGGGAGATGGGCTGAGGCGGGCTTGGCGCGCCGGCCGCCGCCGGTCAACTGGCGGGGGCGTTCGCTTGCCCGCGCGCTTCCGCCGCCATTGCGAGGCTCCGGTCCCGGCCGGCGGCGATCGTGCGGCGGAGTAGGGTGCGCAGCGCCTCGTCGTCGTCGAGCACCTTGAGCCCGGCTTCGGTGGTGCCGCCGGGGCTGGCGACGCGGCGGGCGAGCTCGGCCGGGTCCGCGTCCGAAGCGGCGGCGAGGGCGGCGGCGCCCTGCACCATGTGAAGCGCGAGGCGGCCGGACTGGTCCGGCGGAAGCCCGGCCGCTTCGCCGGCGGCGGCGAGGGCGTCGATGAAGCGGAACAGGAAGGCGGGGCCGGCGCCGGAAAGGATGCCCGCGGCCTGGAAGAGCGGCTCCTCGTTGAACCACTCGGCGTGGCCGAGCGCGGCGATGAGGCGGGTGACGGCCGCGCGGGCGTCGGCGTCGGGGGTGTCGCTGTAGAGGTTGGTGACGCCCATTCGGAGGCGCACCGGGAGGTTGGGCATGGCTTTGACGATGGTGCGCGGGGCGGGAAAGCGGGCGCGGAGCGACGCCTGTTCGACGCCGGCGAGGATCGACACGAGGATCGTGTTGGGGTCGAGGGCGGGAGCGAGCGCCGGGGCGACGGCGTCGAGAATCTTGGGCTTGAAGCCGAGGAGGACGAGGGCGGGCACTTCGCCTTCGGGGAGGGTCGTCAGGATGCGGACGCCGGGAGCGGCTTCGCGGCCGCTGGGGCGGATGACCGTAACCTGGGCAGGATCGAGGCCGGCGTCGAGCCAGCCGGCGAGCATGGCGCCCGCCATGTTGCCGCAGCCGAGAAGCCAGACCAGGCCGGTGAAGAGGGGGGTGGTCATGGGGGCTCTGTGCGCTGCAATCCGCCCTTCGACAAGCTCAGGGCTGGCGGTGGGTGGGAGGCACCGGTCGGCAACCGCTCCCGCTAGGGCTGAGCCTGTCGAAGCCCGGGGTTCCGCGCGCTGCAATCCGTCCTTCGACGGGCTCAGGCCCGGCGATGCAGGTCTCGTCATCCCGGCGAAGGCCGGGATCTCGGGACAAGAAGACGCGGGCGTCTGTGCGGGTGAGGGAGCGTTGCAGGCGCGGCAGTGCCCTTCACCCGCTGAGATCCCGGCCTGCGCCGGGATGACGTGTCTTGCAGCCGCCCGAAAGTATCACTTTCGGGCGAAGGCATTACGCCTCGCCCTGGGTCTCGATCAAAGCGGCGGCAATGGCTTCCTGCGGGGTCTTGTCGGCCCAGAGGACGAACTGGAAGACGGGGTAGAAGCGCTCGCATTCCTCGATGGCGGCTTCGACCAGGGTCTCGGCCTGCTGGAGGGTGAGGACGCCGCCTTCGTCATTCTCGATCAACGCCGCGTGGCGGAAGAGGACGAGGCCCGAGGTGCTCCACAGCTCGAAATGGCCGAGCCAGAGCTGCTCGTTGATGAGGCCGATCGTCTCGTAGATTGCGGCGCGCTTGTCGTTCGCGACGCGGACGTCCGGAAGGGCGAGGAACTGGAGGACATGGTCCTCCTCCCGCCAGATGGCGCGCAGCTCGTACTGCGTCCAGCTGCCCTGGAAGTTGGCGACGATCTCGTCGTCGCCGGACCGCTCGCAGGACCAGCCGTGCGCGGTGAAATAATGTTCGAGCATGTCGATGGGCGCGGAAGTATCGCGCTCCAGCTCGAATTCATCGACGTCCATCACGCGGCCCTTGCACCCTCTTTGTCGGTGGAATCGTGCCTAGCCAGCCTCGAAAGCGCAACCAGAGGTTCGGTTCCGAAACGACAAAGCTGTGGAGTAATTTGTCAGGCGAGACCTTCGGTGCCGCCTGCGGGCCTGTCGGCACCGGGCGACTTGCGGGCGCGGGTGCCGGAAGACCGGCCCTGCTGCGCCTGGCCGGCTTCGAGGGCTTCGATGCGGGCGCGGAGCGCCTGGCTCTCCTCGCGCGCGGCGACGGCGATCGCCTTCACCGCCTCGAATTCGTCCCGGCTCACCATGTCGAGGCCGCCGATCCAGTCGCGCACGCGCTCGCGCATCGCCGCCTCGCTCTCGCGGGTCATGCCGGCGATGGTGCCCGCGGCACCGTTCATCATCTTCACGAAATCGTCGAAAAGGCGGTTCTGGGACTGCATAAGTCCTCCTGTATCGGTGCTGCTTAGAGCCCGATATCGGAACTGGCACCGCCCGGCACAAGCTCGGACGCATCCGGGTTCAGCCGCACGATCTCGAAATTGAGCGCGGCGGCGAAGCAAAGCCAGGCGAGATACGGGAGCAGCAGGAGCGCCGCGCCCTTGCGGATCGACCAGAGGAGCACGGCCGCGGCGGCGCTCAATCCGATCATGAGCAGGATGACGATCAGCGCCGGAACCGGCTTGTGCATGGCGAAGAAGAGCGGCGACCAGGCATAGTTCAAGGCAAGCTGGGCCAGGAAGAGGCTGAGGACGAGTCGGCGCCCGCGCGCGCCCTGGGCGTGGAGGATCATCGCCAGAGCGAGGCCGAGGCAGATGTAGAGCAGGGTCCAGGCCACTCCGAACGCCCAACCGGGCGGCATGAAGCCCGGCTTCACAAGGGCGTCGAACCAGGGATTGCCGTAGCCGCTGTTCGCGAGGCGGCCGGACACGGTTCCGAGGAAGACGAGCAACGGCACGGTGACGAGCGCATAGCGCAGGAAGGACATCCTGAGCTGGCCCTTGGACGCGATCCCCCTCATGCCGTTCCCCTCATTCCGCCGGCTTGAGCTCGAGCGGCGGCTCGCGCCCGGCGGCGAGCTGGGCTTCGAGCTTCCGCGTCACCGCGAGCGGCGAGCCGGTGTAGCGCGCGAGGCGGGAATAAAGGAGGGGGATGAGGAAGAGGGTGATGATCGTCGATATCGTCACGCCGAAGACGATGACGACGCCGATCGCGCCCCGGGCGCCCGCGCCGGCGCCGTGGGCGATCATCAAGGGAACGGCGCCGGCGACGGTGGCGATCGAGGTCATCAGGATCGGGCGGAGGCGCCGGGTCGAGGCCTCGCGGATCGCTTCGGCGATCGTGCGGCCTTCGTCGCGAAGCTGGTTGGCGAATTCGACGATCAGGATGCCGTTCTTTGCCGCGAGGCCGACCAGCATGATGATGCCGATCTGGCTGTACAGGTTCATCGTCTGGCTCATCACCGCGAGGCCGATCAGGCCGCCGGCGACGGCGAGCGGCACGGTGGTGATGATCACGGCCGGATGAACGAAGCTTTCGAACTGGGCGGCGAGGAGGAGGTAGACCACCAGGATGGTGAGGCCGAAGACCAGCCAGATCGAGCTTCCCGCCTCGCGGAAGGACTGGCTCTCGCCGCGATAGCCGACCGCCGAGATTTCGGGCGCCTGCGCGGCCTGCCCTTCGAGGAAGGTCAGAGCCTGACCGAGCGAATATCCTTCGGCGACGCCGCCCTGGAGGGTGATCGCGCGCATCTTGTTGTAGCGGCCGAGATCGCGCGCGCCCGCCGCCTCGCGAGTCGTGACGAGGTTGGAGAGGGGGATGAGCGCGCCGGTGCGGCTTCGGACGTGGATCGAGGAGAGGCTGGCTTCGGTCGCACGGTCGGCCGCGTCGGCCTGAACGACCACCTGATATTCCTCGCCGCGATCGACGTATGTGGAGGCGCGGCGCGAGCCGAGCAGGCTCTGCAGGGCCTGGCTGACGTCCGCGACCGAGACGCCGAGATCGCCGGCGCGCGCGGTATCGACGTCGATGCGGAGCTGCGGCTTCGATTCCTTGTAATCGCTGTCGAGATTGAGGATGCCCGGATTCTGCGCGGCGGCGGCGATGATCCGGTCGCGCGCGGCGGCGAGTTCGGGATAGGTCGCGCCGGCGATGACGAGCTGGAGCGGCTGGCCGCGCCCGCGCCCGCCGCCCATGGACGAGCGGACCTGGGCGTTGCCGCGCACGGCGGGCACCTGGCCGATGGCGCGGTTCACTTCGCGAACGAGATCGGCGGTCGTGTCCTCCCGCTCGTCCCAAGGCGGCATGAACAGCGAGAAGCTGCCGTTGTTGAAGTCGTCGGACGGTCCGAAGCCGCCGGGCGTGCGGGCGATGATCGAGCGGACCGTGCCTTCCTCGACCAAAGGCAGGAGGCGGGCCTGCGCTTCGCCCATGTAGCGGTCCATTTCGGCAAAGCCGGTGCCTTCCGGGGCGGAGAGCTGGGCCTGGACGATGCCGACATCCTCGGCGGGCGCGAGCTCACTGTTGATCTGCGTGAACAGGAAGCCCGACGCGGCGAGCAGGGCGATGACGGCGAGGCCGGGGACGAGCGGCTTCCTCAGCACCCGGTCGAGCCCGCCCGCATACCAGCCTTCGACGCGGCGGAACTGGCGGTCGATGAAGGCGGCGAAGCGGCCGCGCTCCTGATATTTGAGGAGCTTGGAGCAGAGCATCGGCGCCAGCGTCAAGGCGAGGAAGCCGGAGAAAGCGACGGCGCCGATCATCGCCGCGGCGAGCTCTCGGAACAGGAGGCCGGTCGAGCCCGAGATAAACATGACCGGCACGAAGACGGCGCAGACGACGAGCGTCGTCGAGACGATGGCGAAGGCGACCTGGCGCGTGCCGTTGAAGGCGGCGGCGAGCGGCGGCTCGCCCTCCTCGATCCGGTGATAGACGTTTTCGAGCACCACGATGGCGTCGTCGACGACGATGCCGATGGAGAGGACGAGGGCGAGGAGGGTCAGGAGGTTGATCGAGAAGCCGAGCGCCCAGAGGATCGCGAAGCTGGCGAGGAGGCAGAGTGGAACGGTGACCGCCGGGATCAAGGTCGCGCGCCAATTGCCGAGAAAGAGGTAGATGACGAGGATGACGAGCAATGCGGCCTCGGCGAGCGTCCTGTAGACGTTGTCGATGGCGGCGCCGATGAACAGGCTCTCGTCCAGCGCGACCGAAAAGCGCATCCCTTGTGGAAGCGTGGGCTGGACCTCGGCGGCCGCCGCCTTGGCAGCGTCGGCGACGGCAAGCGTGTTCGCGCCGGACTGGCGGATGACGGCGAGGCCCAGCGCCGGCTCGCCGTTGAGGCGAAAGGCGGTGTAGGGATTTTCCGGCGCCTGCTCGACGCGGGCGACGTCGCCCAGGCGGACCTGATAGCCGTTGTCGCCGCGGCCGACGACGAGCTGGCCGAAGTCGCCGGCATTGGCGAAGGGGCGATCGACCCGGAGGGTGACGTTCTGGGTTGCCGATTCGAGGCGGCCGGCGGGAAGCTCGACATTCTGGGTGCGAAGGCCCTGCTCGACGTCGGCCGGCGTCATGCCGAAGGCGGCGAGCCGCTCCGGCTGGAGCCAGACGCGCATGGCGGGACGCGCTTCGCCGGCGATGAAGATGCGGGCGACGCCGGGGATGTTGGCGAAGCGGTCGGCAAGATTGCGGTCGACATAGTCGGAGAGCTCGAGCTGCGACCAGCCGGGCTTGGAGAAGACGAGGAAGAGGATCGGAGACGCGTCGGCGTCGACTTTGCGCACCGTCGGCGGATCGACCTCCTGCGGCAGCGACCGGGCGGCGGAGCCGACACGGTCGCGCACGTCGTTGGCCGCCTCGTCCACCGAGCGGCCGGGCGCGAATTCGAGGCTGATCGAGGACTGGCCGTCGCGCGAGCGGGACGTGATGGTCTGGAGTCCCTCGAGGCCGGAGAGCTGCTCCTCGAGAACCTGGGTGACGCGGCTTTCGATGACGCTCGCCGCCGCGCCCGTATAGGTGGTGTCGACCGAGACGACGGGCGGATCGACGGCGGGATATTCGCGCACCGGCAGGCTGAAGAAGCCGACGAGGCCGACGATTGCGATCAGCATCGCGATCACGGCCGAGAAGACCGGGCGCTGGATCGAGACGTCGGAGAGCTTCACGGGACCTAACGGCCCTGCGCCGGCCGCCCGGCCGGTTGCTGCTGGTTCTGCGCCGGCGGCTGGCCGCCCTTGGCCTGCTGCGGCTCACCCTGCTTCGGGCGTCCGCCGCCGCCACCCGGGCCGCGTCCGGCGGCGCCGTCGGCGTTGCCGGCACCGGCGACGCGCACGGTCATGTTATCGGCGACCTTGACCACGCCTTCGGTGACGACGCGCTGGCCGGGCTGGAGACCGGCGAGAATCTCGACGCGGCCGCCGAAGCGAAGGCCGGTGCGCACTTCCACGCGCTTCGCCTTGTTGCCGTCGAGGACGAAGACGTAGCGGCGCTCGCCTTCGCCGACGATGGCGAGCTCGGGAACCGAGAGAGAAGTGCGCGGCGCCGTCTCGATGCCGACGCGCAGCATCATGCCGGGGCGAAGGCGCCGGTCGGGATTGGGAATGCGGGCGCGGACGGTGACGGCGCGGGTGGCGGGATCGACCACCGGGTCGATGGTGTGGATCGTGCCGCGGAAGGGCTGGTCCGGATAGGCGGCGGAGACGGCGTCGATGGTCTGGCCGGGGCGAATGGCGGCGAGCACGGTTTCCGGCACCGGAAAATCGAGCTTGATCGTCGAGACGTCGCTGATCGTCGCGATGGCGGTGCCCTGGTTGACGACGGCGCCGGCCGAGATGTTGCGCAGGGACACCCAGCCCGAGAAAGGCGCAGTGATGACTCGCTCGCCGATCTGGGCGCGGACCTGCTGGCCTTGGGCGCGCGCGGCGGCGGCAGCGGCGACCTGGACGTCGTAATCGGCGCGAGTCGCGAAGCCGCGGTCCTTCAATTGGCTGATGCGGCCCAGTTGCTGCTCGGCCTGGCGGGCGCGGGCCTGGACTTCGGCGAGCTGGGCGGCTTCCTGGCCCTGCTGCAGGACTGCGACGACCTGGCCGCGGCGCACGAAGCTGCCGTCGTCGAAATTGAGCCGGGTGATCCGCTCGGTGACGGGCGAGGAGAGGGTGACCTGCTCGTTGGCGACCGCGGTGCCCACGGCTTCGATCCGGTCGACGAAGCGCATCGTCGAGGCCGGCTCGACCTTGACGAGCGGCGGCGGACGGTCGCGGCCCTTCTCCTGGCCGCTCGCGCCGCAGGCGGCGAGCGCCGCGGAGAATGCCAATGCGATGAAGAGCTTGGGAGGAGCCACGATATCGCAGCTAGTCGGACACCGGTGGCAGTTCAAGACCGGCTTTGGCCTTGGTGGCCGCGAGCAGGAATTCGACATTGCCTTCGGGCCCGGTGATCGGGCTCTGCGCGACGCCCTCGACGTGCCAGCCGCGCGCGGCGACCCAGGCCGCCGCGGCCTCGCACACCCGGGCGTGGACGGACGCGTCGCGCACCACGCCGCCCTTGCCGATCTCCGCGCGTTCCGCCTCGAATTGCGGTTTGACGAGCGCGATCAGGCGGCCGCCGGGCCTGGCGAAATCGAGGGCGGTGTCGAGCACCTTGGCGAGGCCGATGAAGCTCGCGTCGCACACGACGATGTCGATCGGTTCCGTGACGATGTCCGCCGTGAGATAGCGGGCGTTGGTCTGCTCGTGGACGACGACGCGCGGATCCTGGCGGAGCGACCAGGCGAGCTGGTTGGTGCCCACGTCGATTGCGAAGACCTTGGCCGCGCCCTTCTGGAGGAGGACGTCGGTGAAGCCGCCGGTCGAGGCGCCGACGTCCAGGGCGACGGCGCCGGTCACGTCCCAGCCGAAATGCTCCAGCGCGTGCGCGAGCTTGATCCCGCCGCGCGAGACCCAGGGATGCGCCTTGCCCTTGACCTCCAGCGGGGCGTCGGCGGGGAGCGGCTGGCCGGCCTTGTCGATCCTGCGCTCGCCGGACGTAACGAGGCCGGCGAGAATCAACGCCTGGGCCTTGGCCCGGCTTTCGGCGAGGCCGCGCTCGACGAGGAGCTGGTCCGCGCGCTGCTTGCCTCTCATGCCGGCGGCGCTCCGTGCGCCGGGGGTGCCGCCGTTCGTGCGCTGCCGGTTCACGCTCTCTCCAGATGCAGTTTTTGCAACTGCTATGTCTACCTGAGCAGTTGAGATGCTGCGCCTCCCCTCCTACTCAGCGGCGGCCGCCAAGACGCTCCCGATCAACAAAGGTAGAAAAAATGCGTATCATGGAAGCCGCGGCCTCAGGCGTCGTCGCCTTCGCAGCCCAGGTTCTCGCCGTCGCCGTCGTCATGATCTGACGACCCGCGTCCGGACGGGGAACGATGCGAGCCGCCGGTCTTCCGGCGGCTTTTGCATGTCCGGTGCAGAAGAGGCTCACGCCCGCGCGCCTTCCGCCGCATCGACGCCGGTGCTGTTGTGGCGCAGCGCCTTCAGCACCGTGTCGACGATCGCGGCGGCGTCCAGGCCGGCTGCCTCGATCTGCTTTTCCGGCTTGTCCTGGTCCTGGAAGACGTCGGGGAGGCGCATGGTGCGGAGCTTGAGGCCCGCGTCGATCAGGCCCTCGTCGCTGGCCAGCGTCAGGACGTGAGCGCCGAAGCCGCCGACCGCCGCTTCCTCGATCGTGACGCAGACTTCGTGGGTGGCGAGCAGCCGGCGGATCAGCGCCTCGTCGAGCGGCTTGGCGAAGCGCAGGTCCGCGACCGTCGTCGAGAGGCCCTTGCCGTCGAGCTGGTCGGCGGCCTTCAGCGCCTCGGCAAGGCGGGTGCCGAGCGAGAGGATCGCGACCTGGCGGCCTTCCCGCACCACGCGGCCCTTGCCGATTTCCAGCTTCTCCGGAACCTGCGGCAGGGGAACGCCGGTGCCGTTGCCGCGCGGGTAGCGCAGCGCGATCGGGCCGCTGTCGTGCACCGCCATGGTGTGCGTCATGTGGACCATCTCGGCTTCGTCGGCGGCGGCCATGACGACGAAATTGGGCAGGGTGCACAGATAGGCGAGGTCGAAGCTTCCCGCGTGGGTCGCGCCGTCCGCACCGACGAGGCCGGCCCGGTCCATGGCGAAGCGGACGGGCAGATTCTGGATCGCGACGTCGTGGACCACCTGGTCGTAGGCGCGCTGCAGGAAGGTCGAATAGATTGCGACGAACGGGCGCTGGCCCTGCGCGGCGAGGCCGGCGGCGAAGGTCACGGCATGCTGCTCGGCGATGCCGACGTCGAACATGCGCTCCGGGAAGCGCTCGGCGAACTTGTCGAGGCCGGTGCCTCCCGGCATCGCCGCGGTGATCGCGATCACCGTCGGGTCGCGCTCGGCCTCCGCGGTCAGCGCCCTGGCGAAGATTCCGGTGTAGCTCGGCGGGCCGGGCTCGGCCTTGGCCTGCACGCCCGAGACGACGTCGAACTTCTGGACGCCGTGATATTTGTCCGCCGAGGCTTCGGCGGGGGCATAGCCCTTGCCCTTCTTGGTCACGACATGGACCAGCATCGGCCCTTCCGCGGCGTCGCGCACGTTCTCGAGGATCTTGACCAGAAGCTCGACATTGTGGCCGTCGACCGGGCCGACATAATAGAAGCCGAGCTCCTCGAAGAGCGTGCCGCCGGTCGCCATGCCGCGGGCATATTCCTCGACCTTGCGGGCGGCGCGGTGGAGTTTGTTCGGGAGCTTCCTGGCGAAGCGCTGGGCGAGGTGGCGGACGGTGAGATACTTGCCCGAGGAGACGAGGCGGGCGAGATAGTTGGACAGCCCGCCGACGGGGGGCGCGATCGACATGTCGTTGTCGTTCAGGATGACGACGAGGCGGTTGCCGGCGGCTTCCGCATTGTTCATCGCCTCATAAGCCATGCCCGCCGACATGGCGCCGTCGCCGATCACCGCGATCGCCTTGCCGGGCGCGCCGCTGAGCTTGTTCGCCACCGCGAAGCCCAATGCGGCCGAGATCGAGGTCGAGCTGTGCGCCGCGCCGAACGGGTCGTATTCGCTTTCGGAGCGCTTGGTGAAGCCGGAGAGGCCGCCGCCCTGGCGCAGCGTCCGGATGCGGTCGCGCCGCCCGGTCAGGATCTTGTGCGGATAGGCCTGGTGCCCGACGTCCCAGATCAGCCGGTCCCGCGGCGTCTCGAACACGTAGTGGAGCGCGACGGTGAGCTCGACGACACCGAGACCGGCGCCGAGATGCCCGCCGGTCGACGAAACCGCCGAAATCGTCTCGGCGCGAAGCTCGTCGGCGACCTGGCGGAGCTGGTCGTGGGACAGCGCCCGAAGCTCATGCGGCGTCGGAACCTGATCGAGCAATGGCGTGGTGGGACGGTCGGTCATACTAAGATCCTTTGCCCGCCCGACATAGGCCCGAGGGGGTCCGAAGTCATGACGGAAAAGTGATGTATCCCTAAGGCGGCAGCGGCCGGCGGCAGCGGCCGCGCGCTTTGTTGGGGCGGGGGAGGAGTCATGTGGTTTCTCCTTCCTCGCCGTCATTCCCGCGGAAGCGGGAATCCCGCGGGCGTTCTTCGAAGGGGAGGGTGGGCGGGAGAGGCCGCACTGGATTCCCGCTTTCGCGGGAATGACGGGTGGGGCTCGGAAGTTGATGAAGTTCGCGGTACGTCGGGGGGGGGAGGGGGCTTCGTCCGGGACCGTCATCCCGGCGGAGGCCGGCATCCCAGGTCCAGAAGGCTCGGGTGCCGAGGCGGGCGCCCGGGGGGTGCGTTGCAAAGGGGTGGCGCTCTTCACCCGCTGGGGCTCAGCGGTCGCCGTTCCAGTGCGAGTGGTGCGCTTCTTCTCCATCTTTCAGGACGGAGCAGACGAAATCCTATTTTGCAAATGGAGTGCGGGTGGACGTTACCCCTTCTCCGTCATTCCCGCGAAAGCGGGAATCCAGCGGGCGGTCTTGAAAGGGCTGCGGAGGCGCAGAAGCCGTACTGGATTCCCGCTTCCGCGGGAATGACGGGGTAGGGTAGGGGCCGAGCGCCCTATGAAGCACGCCGCTGGATTCCCGCCTTTGCGGGAATGACGGTGGGGCTCAGTGGGTGGGTGTCAGGCTTCGCATTCGCCGCAGCGGCCGCGCACCTCGATCACCGGCCGCTTCGGATCGAAGCCGGCGCTTTTCGCCGCCGCCCGTACTCCGTTGGAGAGCTTGTCGTCGTCGAGATGCGTCGTCTGGCCGCAGGTGTCGCAGATGAGGAAGATGCAGTCGTGGAGACAGTCGGGGTGGTCGTTGGCGATGTAGGCGTTGGCCGACTCCACGCGGCGGGCGAGGTTCGCGCCGACGAACAGGTCGAGAATGCGGTAGACGCTGTTGGCGGCGATGCGGCGGCCTTCGTTCTGGCTGACCTTTTCGGCGATGTCGTAGGCGCTGGCCGGCTTGTCGCCGAAGCTGGCGAGGGCGTCGAAGACGGCGGCGCGCATCTGGGTCCACTGCTCGCCGGAGCGTTCCATGGTCGATTTGGCGGCGTCGGCGAGGTTGTCGCCCGAGTGGCTGTGGTGGACGTGATCCATATTTGGCGATTTAAGCGTTCCCGACACAATGGACAAGCTTGAGGGCCCGGAAGAGGAAGAGCGGAGCGCCGCGCGCCAGTACGGGGTCGTCGCCTGGAAGCGCGCGCCGGACGGGGCGGTGCTCGTGCTTCTCATCACGTCCCGCGAGACCGGGCGCTGGGTGGTGCCGCGGGGCAATCCGATGCGCGGGCTGACCGGGCATGAGAGCGCCGCCGCGGAGGCCTGGGAGGAAGCCGGCATCCGCGGGCCGCTTTCCGAGCTTCCGATCGGCGACTATCGCTACGAGAAGGTGAAAAGGAGCGGGCGGGCGGTGCCGACCGACGTGACGCTCTATGCCATGGCGGTGGAGAAGGAGCTCTTCGCCTGGCCCGAACGGCCGGAGCGGAACCGGCGCTGGTTCCCGCAAGCCGAAGCGTCCGGGCTGGTCGCCGAGCCGCGGCTGGCGGCCTTGCTGGCGCGCTTCGATCCCGAGGGCGTGCGGATGCAGGGGGCTAGCGCTTCATCGTCACAAGAGTGTAACGGAGCGCGCGGCGGGCGGATGGCCGCCATATTCAGGGGCGCCTCGATGCTGAACATGTTCCAGAAGCTGATGCCGAAGGAGGAGCGCTTCTTCGACCTGTTCGAGCGGCACGCGGTGACTTTGGTGGGCGGAGCGGACGCCCTGGTGCGGCTGCTCGGCGCGGCCGACATCGAGAACAGCGTCAACGAAATCCGCGACTATGAGAACCAGGCCGACGACATCACCCGCGACGTGCTCGTCGCCGTCCGCCGCTCCTTCATCACGCCGTTCGACCGGAGCGCAATCACCGCGCTCATCTCCTCGATGGACGATGCGATCGACGAGATGTGGCAGACGGCCAAGGCGATCACGCTCTACGAAGTGCGCACGTTCGAGCCCTTCATCCAGGAGATGAGCGTGCTCGGCGCCGAGGCGGCGCGGCTGGTCGCCGAAGCCCTGCCGCTGATGCGCAATATCGGCCGCAACGGCGCTCGGCTCCATGAGCTGACCGAGGCGATCGTCCATCTCGAGGGGCGGGCGGACGACCTCCACCAGCAGGGGCTGAAAGCGCTCTTCCAGCGGCATCGGGGGGAGAGCGCGATGGACTTCATCGTCGGGCGCGAGATCTACAGCCACGTGGAGCGGGTGCTGGACCGGCTGGAGGACGTCGCCGACGAGATCCAGGGCATCGTGATCGACCACGCCTGAGGGCTGCGGGGAAGAAGGCTCATGGAACCGACCGTCGCCCTGCCGATCATCGTCGCGCTCGTCGCGGTGGCGCTCGCCTTCGACTTCATCAACGGATTGCACGACGCGGCCAATTCGATCGCCACCGTCGTCTCGACGCGGGTGCTGTCGCCGCAGCTCGCCGTCGTCTGGGCGGCCTTCTTCAACTTCATCGCGTTCCTGTTCTTCGGGCTCCATGTCGCCGAGACGGTGGGGAAGGGGATCGTCGACGCCTCGATCATCGATCCGGCGGTGATCTTCGGCGCGCTGATGGGGGCGATCGTCTGGAACGTGATCACCTGGCGGCTCGGCATTCCTTCGTCCTCCAGCCATGCGCTGATCGGGGGGTTGCTCGGGGCGGGGATCACCAAGGCGGGGTTCGGCGCGGTGGTCGGGAGCGGCGTGATCAAGACTGCGGTGGCGATCTTCCTGTCGCCGTTGCTCGGCATGCTGGTCGCGATCCTGATGGTCGCGCTCACCTCATGGCTGTTCAAGCCGGTCGCGGCGCGATCCGCGGACAAGATCTTCCGAAAGCTGCAGCTCGTCTCGGCGGCCGCCTATTCGCTCGGCCACGGCGCGAACGATGCGCAGAAGACGATGGGGATCATCGCCGTCCTGCTCTTCTCGACGGGCTACCTGCAGGGCGATTTCTACGTGCCTTTCTGGGTCGTCCTGTCGGCGCAGGCCGCCATGGGGCTGGGGACGCTGATGGGCGGGTGGAAGATCGTCCACACGATGGGCTCCAGGATCACGCGCCTCACGCCCCACCAGGGCTTCTCGGCCGAGACGGGCGGCGCGATCATGCTCTTTTCGGCGACGTCGCTCGGCATTCCCGTCTCGACCACGCACACGATCACTGGCTGCATCATGGGCGTGGGCGCGGCGCGGCGCGCCTCCGCGGTGCGCTGGGGCGTCGCCGGCAACATCGTCGTCGCCTGGGTGCTGACGCTCCCCGCGGCCGGCCTCATCGGGGCGCTCGCCTACCTCCTCGCCGCCGCCTTTTAGGCGCGGCGGCGCAGGGCGCCGGAACAGGTTAACGGCCGCGCGGTTCTCCCTGTCACCAGACATGAGGAGGGACGAATGCGCGATCTGACCGGCGGGCCGCAGGACAGGACCTATTGGAACGACACGGCCGAGGTGCCTTCCTTTCCGAAGCTCGAGGGCGACCTCGAGGTCGACATCGCCATCGTGGGCGGCGGGATCGTCGGGATTACGACGGCGCGGCTTCTGAAGGACCGCGGCCTGCGCGTCGCCGTCGTCGAGGCGCGGCGGGTCGGGCGGCAGGTGACCGGCAAGTCGACCGCCAAGATGAGCTCGCAGCACGGCATCCTCTACCAGACGCTCGAGCAGAAGTTCGGCGAGGACAAGGCGCGGCTCTATGCCGACGCGCAGGAGGCCGGCATCCGCAGGATCTCCGAGCTTGCGGCTCAGTACGGGATCGACGCGGATATCGAGCCGATGCCCGCCTACGTCTGGACCGAGGACGAGAGCTATGTGTCGCAGCTCGAGAAGGAAGTGGAGGTCGCGCGAAGGCTCGGGCTTCCGGCCAGCCTGCAGCGCGGCGACATCGGGCTTCCGTTTCCGGTGCTCGCCGCGATGCGCTGGGAGAACCAGGCGCAGTTCCATCCGGTGAAATATGTCGCCGGGCTCGCCGCGACGATCCCGGGCGAGGGGAGCCACGTCTTCGAAGGCACGCGCGCTTTGGACTACGAGCCGACGAAGGTGGTGACCGAGACCGGCACGGTGACGGCGCGGCACGTCGTCATGGCGACGCACCTGCCGCTCGGCCAGATCGGCATGTATTATTCGATGGCCTATCCGCATGCGGAGCCGGTGCTCGCCGCGCCGATCGGCTTCGTGCCTCCGGGCATGTACAAGAATGCGGAAAAGCCGGGCCGCTCGATCCGCACGCACCGTTCGGGCGGAAAGACCTGGGCGATCGTCGCGGGCACGACCTTCAAGCCGGGCCACCCCGACGACGAGCAGGAATATATGAAGGACGTCGAGGCGTGGCTCGTCCGGCATTTCCAGGCGGGGCCGGCTGAATATCGGTGGGTCAACGAGGATTACGATTCGATGGATTCGGCGCCGTTCGTCGGCTGGTCGTCCTCGACCGGGCCGGCCTACCTCGTCGCGACCGGCTTTGCGGCCTGGGGCATTTCCAACGGCACCGCGGCGGCGATGATCATCGCAGATCTCGCCGAGGGGAAGGAGAATGCGTGGCTTCCGGTGTTCGATGCGACGCGGGTGAAGCCGGTCGCGGGCGCCAAGGAATTCGCCAAGGAGAATCTCGACGTCGCCGCGCATCTCGTCAGCGGCTACCTGTCGAGGAAGCCCAAGAGCTATGACGAGCTCGAGCCGGGCCATGCGGCGATCATGAAGGTGGACGGCGAGAATGTCGCCGCGTTCAAGGACGAGGGCGGCAAGGTCCACGCCGTCTCGGCGGTGTGCACGCACATGGGCTGCCTGGTCGGCTGGAACGCCACCGACCGGACCTGGGACTGCCCCTGCCACGGCTCCCGCTTCGAGCTTTCGGGAGAAGTGATCCACGGGCCGGCGACGAAGCCGTTGGGGTGCAAGATCACGGGGTGAGCGTCCTCCCCATCGAAGATGGGGAGGGGGACCATGCGTAGCATGGTGGAGGGGTAGAAGGCGCAGGCCTTGCCGTCGCGCGCCTGATCCGCGGAGGCGGAGCCAGTTAACCCTCCACCACCCTTCGGGTGGTCCCCCTCCCCATGCTGCGCATGGGGAGGATGCGGGCGGCGCCCTGTCGAGCGGCGCTTTGCGCCGATCGAAACGATGCGCAGTCCCCCGGACTGCGCAGCCGTGCCGAAGCCACGGCCACGTCGTTTCGATGGTGACGGGCTGAGGCCGGTCCGGGACTCAGCCCGTCATGAGCTTGGGTGCGGCGCCCGTCGCTGCCGGATCAGATGACGGCGCGGCGGTTGAGGTCGTGGCCGAGCGCGACGAGGAGGACGCCGACGATCGCGTAGAGGGTGCCGCCGCCGTCGTGGCCGAGGCTCAGGCCGCCGGTCATCACGCCAAGGCCGAGGCTGCCGATCGCGGCCGGCATCATGAAGCCGTGATCGAGGACGCCGCGGCCGAGGCCGAAGATGCCGAGGATGAGCGCGAGGACCAGGCCGACCTCGTGCACCATCGGATCGAGCAGCACGCCGCCCGCCGAGGCCAGAACCGCGACCCAGACCGCGCTCGCGACGCAGTGGACGACGCAAAGGCCGGAGAGCGCAATGCCCATCCGGTCGATCGCTCCGGTCCTGACGCTCCTCGCGAGCATGTGGTGAGAATCTCCTGTTGGACGCGGCTATACAGCCGAAAGCGCGAGGATACAACATTACATCAAAAAAAAGGTTGCAGCCATGTCCGTCATTCCCGCGAAAGCGGGAATCCAGTGCGACGTCTCCGCCGCAGCGGCCTTCGGTCGAACGCCCGCTGGATTCCCGCTTTCGCGGGAATGACGGGGCAGGGAGATGACGGGGCAGGGAGATGAGGGGGGAGGCTTGATGACGGGAGAGTGGCGGCTCGCCTTTAGGCGCGATTGGCAATTGGGGCGGGAGGGGCCATATCGCGCTCGCCATGCCGAGACGCCCCGCCGAGCCGCGACCGAACCCGTCCGCCATCGCCTGGTGGCTGCTCGGCGTCGCCGCGCTCGTCTTCGCGATGATCGTCGTCGGCGGCATTACCCGGCTCACCGAATCGGGGCTGTCGATCACCCGGTGGGACGTCGTCTCGGGCACGCTGCCGCCCCTCTCCGACGCGGCGTGGCAGGCCGAGTTCGACGCCTATCGCCAGACGCCGCAATATCAGCTCGTCAACCGGGGCATGAGCCTCGAGGACTTCAAGAGCATCTTCTTCTGGGAATATGTCCACCGGCTGCTCGGGCGGGTGATCGGGTTCGCTTTCGCGCTGCCGCTCGCCTTCTTCTGGTGGCGCCGCGCGATTCCGAAAGGTCAGGGCCGCAAGCTCGGCCTGCTCCTCGCCCTGGGCGGGCTGCAGGGGGCGATCGGCTGGTGGATGGTCGCCTCGGGCCTCGTCGACCGGCCGGAGGTCAGCCATATCCGGCTCGCCGTGCACCTCCTGACCGCGCTCGCCATCTTCGGCCTGCTCGTCTGGACGGCGCTCGATCTCGATCGGCTGGCGCGGGCGCCCGGAGCGCCGCCGGTCCGCGTCCCGCTCATCGCGATCTGGACCTTGTCGCTCCTCTTCCTCCAGTTCCTGTTCGGCGCCTATGTCGCGGGCCTCGAGGCGGGCTATGCCTTCAACAGCTGGCCGCTGATGGGCGACGAATTCTTCCCGTCGCAAACACCCATGCTCTCGCCCTGGCTGTCGAACCTGGTCGATAACCCGGTGATGGTGCAGTTCGTTCACCGCTGGCTGGCGATCCTGGTCGCGATCGTCGCCCTCGCGCTCGCCGCGACTGCATGGCGGGCGGGGCGGCGGCGCGCGGCGGAGCTGCTCGCGGCCGGCGTCGTCATGCAGGTGCTGCTCGGCATCCACACGATCCTGTCGGGCGTCGAGATCAGGGTCGCCGTCGCGCACCAGGCGATGGCCGCCTTGCTGCTCGCCGCCGTCGTGGGCGTGGCGCACGGGCTCGGCGAGGCGCGGGCGCGCAGGCTCTCGGACTCACCGCACGACTACGACACCATTCCCACCCCGACCCTCCCCCATCGAGGGGAAGGGAGCGCCGCCGGGGCGGTCTCGTGAGCGGGATCGTCACCGTCTACGCGGTGTTCGGGTCGCAGGAGGAGGCGCTGCGGATCGGGCGCCTTTGCGTCGAGGAGCGGCTGGCGGCCTGCGTGAACCTGCTCGGCGCGGTGCATTCGATCTACCGCTGGCAGGGCAGGATCGAGGAAGGCGCCGAAGTCGCCGCCCTGTTCAAGACCACGGAGGGAGGCGCCGAAGCCCTGGTCGCCCGCATCGCGGCCCTGCACAGCTACGACGTACCGGCGGCGGTCGCGTGGCCGATCGTGCAGGCGCACGGGCCGTACGCGGCGTGGGTGGCGGAGGAATCTCAACCCGCTGCCGGGTAGCCGGTATTATTTTACCTTCCGCGAATCCCGCGATTTCATTGACATTTTTGCGGGTCCCTGTCATTTGCCCGCTCGCAGCGCCGTCCGTTCGTCGGGCGGCGCGCTCATTTCATAGTGAGGTCCCGGGCCATGAAGGCGCTGATGAAGACCACCAAGGCGGCCAAGCCCGCCGAGGTGGAGAAGAAATGGCATCTGATCGATGCCGACGGTCTGGTGGTCGGGCGTCTCGCCACGATCGTCGCCAATCTCCTGCGCGGCAAGCACAAGCCGAGCTACACCCCGCATGTCGATTGCGGCGACCATGTCGTCATCGTCAATGCCGGCAAGGTGCGCTTCACCGGCAAGAAGCTGCAGGACAAGATCTATTACAAGCACACCGGCTATGCCGGCGGTCTCAAGGAAACCACCGCAGCCAAGGTGCTGGAAGGCCGCTTCCCGGAGCGCGTGCTGGAAAAGGCGATCGAGCGGATGATCCCGCGCGGGCCGCTCGGCCGCGACCAGATGCGCAACCTCCACCTCTATGCCGGCACCGAGCATCCGCACGCCGGCCAAGCCCCTGAAACTCTCGATGTCGCGGGCATGAACCGCAAGAACAAGGTGGGTGCCTGATGTCCGACAATCGCCAGTCCCTTTCCGATCTCGCGAACCTCACCGGCGCGGCGGCTCCCGCCCCGCCGCCGGCGCCCGAGGCGGCCGACACGCCCGCCGCTGCCGGCGCTGAAGGCGGTGCCGACGTGGCGCCTGCCGAGCCCGATCTCCACGGCGTCTCGACCCAGGGTCCGCAGATCCAGGCCATCCTGCGCGAGCAGCAGCTCGACAAGCAGGGCCGCGCCTATGCGACCGGCCGCCGCAAGGACGCCGTCGCCCGCGTGTGGCTGAAGCCCGGCAACGGCACGATCACGGTGAACGGCCGCGACCAGAGCGTCTATTTCGCGCGCCCGACGCTTCGCCTGATCATCAACCAGGTGTTCGGCATCACCGATCGCGTCGGCCAGTATGACGTGATCTGCACGGTGATCGGCGGCGGGCTTTCGGGCCAGGCCGGCGCGGTCCGCCACGGCATCTCGACGGCGCTGACCCGCTACGAGCCGACGCTTCGCACCACGGTGAAGCAGGCCGGCTTCCTGACCCGCGATCCGCGCGTCGTCGAGCGCAAGAAGTACGGCCGCGCCAAGGCCCGCCGCAGCTTCCAGTTCTCGAAGCGCTAAACGCTGCGGCCGCGAGGCGTCGAACAGCAAGGGCGGTCCTTCGGGGCCGCCCTTTTTTCATGGGCGCGAGGCGGTGCGCCAGAAGGCGAGCGCGCTCGCGAGGCCGAAGGCGCCGAAGATGAGGCCGGCGGCGATCCGGTCCCCGTCGCCGGGATAGAGCGTGAACTGGATCGGGAGCGATCCGATCACGATCCCCGCCACCGCGGCGGCCGGCCAGTCGACCCGCCCCCATGCTCGGGCGAGGAGGTAGAGCGGCAGGCCGAGGAGCACGACGTGCGCTGCGG
>DASWMS010000027.1:0-42589 GCA_036399655.1 Allosphingosinicella sp.
ACAAGAAGCAGCGCGAAAACCGCAACGAGAACAGCCGCACCGGCAACCAGAACAGCGGTTCTGGCGGCAGGGACTGATCTGCCTCCCCATGCGCAGCATGGGGAGGGGGACCATGCGAAGCATGGTGGAGGGGTAGAAGGCGGGGCCTCGACCATTACCCCTCCACCACTCTTCGGGTGGTCCCCCTCCCCATCGCGGCGCGATGGGGAGGATTCAGGCCGCCCGTCTCCGCTCCGACACGGGCGGCGAAGCCTCCGCCGCTTCCCACGCTCCGGCGGCGGCGATGAGGAGGGCGGCGTCCGCGGAGCAATCGAGCTCCGAGCCCCGGGGCACGAACAGGCAATCGGCGGGGCCGGCGGTCTCGCCTGCCACCGACGCTTTGCCTTCGAGCACGAAGGCGAAGCGGTCCCGCTCGGCCAGCGCGCCGGCGCCGCGGCGGCCGGCGGCGGCGATCAGGGTGAAGTGCGGACCGCCCACGAAGAGCGTGCCGCGGTCGGGCGAGGCGCGCTTGACGAGCTCGGGCGGATAGGGCGTGCGGGTAGCGACATCGAGCGCGTCGGCGAGGTGGAGGTCGCGCGGGCGGCCGTAATCGAACAGGCGGTAGGTCACGTCGGCGGGCTGCTGCACTTCGACCAGCGAAATGCCGGGCCCGATGGCGTGGATGGTGCCGGCGGGCACGTAGAAGAAGTCGCCGGGGCGCACCTTCTGCCAGTGGAGGAGCCGCTCGATCGTGCCGTCGAGCGCGGCGGCGCGGACCTCCTCTGCGGAAGCGGGGCGCCTGAGCCCGAGCGCCAGGGTCGCGCCGGGCAAGGCATCGAGGATGTACCAGCATTCGCTCTTGCCGCTGCCGAGGCCGCGCGCCTTCGCCTGATCGTCGTCCGGGTGGACCTGGACGGAGAGAAGCTCGTCGGTGAAGAGGTGCTTGACCAGCAGCGGCAGATTGCCCCCGTCGGGAGCCTCGAACCAGATTTCGCCGATGCGGCGCGCGCGCAGAGCTGCTGGCACGGCGGCAAGGCCGGTGCGACCCCACGGCTTTTCGACATACTTGGGTGCGAGCTTCATTCTTCCGTCCCGCGCGCTTGCCGCACGCAAGGGCAGTCGATAGCCCGGAGGTGGTGAACAAAGTGCCAAGGAGCGGGTGAAGAGCAATGGCTGAACGCGTCTATCTGCGCCCGACCGGCTTCGTCGACGCGCCCTTCGGCCTCGACGGCAAGGTCGAGCGGCTGGCGGGCGGCCTGCTCTGGTTCGCCGCCGTCGAGATCACGGTCATGGATTCGCGCAGCCGTGTGTCGTCGGATCTCGTAACTGTCGAAGCCATGGCGGACGTGCTGAACGGACTTTCGGACGGTGCCCGCCGCGCCTGGACCAATCTCACCGCGCCGCGCGCGCCGCTGACGCTCGGCCAGCGCGTCGTGCGGCTCGACCAGCCGCAGGTCATGGGCATCGTGAATGCGACGCCGGACAGCTTCTCGGACGGCGGCGCCTACGCCGATGCCGATGCGGCGGCCGATGCCGGACATGCGATGGCGGCGGCGGGCGCGGCGCTGATCGACGTCGGCGGAGAATCGACGCGGCCGGGCGCGCAGACGGTGTGGGAGGGCGACGAGGTGAAGCGGGTGCTTCCGGTCGTCGAGCGCCTCGCCCGCTCGGGCACCGCCGTCTCGGTCGATACGCGCAAGGCGGCGGTGATGGAGGCTGCGCTGGCGGCCGGCGCAGCCCTGGTCAACGATGTTTCCGCGCTGACCTGGGACGAGCGTGCCTCGGAGGTCGTCGCCCGCGCCGGCTGCCCCGTCGTCCTGATGCACCACCAAGGGACGCCCGAGACGATGCAGCAGTCGCCTTCCTACGACCGTCCCGTATTGTTCGAAGTCTATGACTGGCTCCAAGCGCGGATCGAGGCGGCGGTGGCGGCGGGGATCGACCGCTCCAGGATCGTCGTCGATCCCGGCATCGGCTTCGGCAAGTCGGTGCAGCACAATCTCCAGGTCATGAACGGCCTCGCCCTCCTCCACGGCCTCGGCTGCCCGATCATGCTCGGCGCGAGCCGCAAGCGGATGATCGGCGCCCTTGCCGGAGAAGCGCCCGCCGACCAGCGCCTCCCCGGCTCGATCGCCTTGGCGCTGAAGGGCGCCGACCAGGGCGTCCAGCTACTGAGGGTCCACGACGTGCCGGAAACGGTGCAGGCGCTGCGCGTCTGGCGCGGCCTGCGCGATGCCGCGCTGACGCCGCAGCTTTAGTCGAACCAGGAGCGCAGGCCGACGAGGAAGACGAAGCCCGAATGGTCTTCGCCGGCCTCGCGCGCGAGATGGGCGGTGCGGCCGAAGCTTCGGGCATATTCGACGCCGACATAGGGCGTGAACCGGTCCTCGTGCACGACATATCGCAGGCGCAGGCCGGCTTCGCCGTAGGACAGGCCGCGGCCGAGGCCGAGCTCCGGAATGTCCTCACCGAACAGGTTCAGCTCGGCGCTCGGCTGCAGGACGAACCGGCCCGGAAGCGGAATGTCCCAGAGGCCGTATAAACGGGCGGCGAGTTCGCCGCGTTGCGACAGGAAGGCGTACGCGCCGAGATTGAGGGCGTCGGTGCTCCCCTGCATGCCGAGCGTCAGCCATGCACGGTTCGGAAGCGGGCGGATATCGTAGCGAAGCCCCGCCTGGAAGTCCCACATGTCCGAGACGCGGCGGCTGTAGAAGGCCTGCATCTCGAGATAGTCGAGGCTGCCGCCGAACGTCCCTTCGCCGATGCTGGCGAGATAGACCCGGTGGATGGGCCCGCCCACCTTGCCGGAGATGTCCCAGGCATAGCCGTCCGCCCCCTGCCCCGCGACATACTCCATCTGGTCGAGATAGAGGTCGCTGACGGCAGCGGCCGTTCGCTCGGCTGGAGCCGACGACGCGGCCGGCCCACGCCCGGCGAGTTCCTCGTCGGCGACGGCTTCGTAGCCGAGGCGCGGGTTCGCCGCCGGGGCTCTCCCCAGATCGGCGTAATCGAGCCGCTGCGCCGCCACGGGCGCGGCCAGCGCGAGCGCCGCCGCCGCCGTGGCAAGCCGCAGCGTCAGTCTCCCCGTTCCTCGCCCGAACCCGCCCAGCACCGCCGCTCCCCCGGCCACCACGGCCCTTGTCGCAGCAAAGCCATTGCGATCCGATTAGCTCAAGGGGCGGCCGCCGTCCGCGCGGCGCCGGTCCCGCAACGGGACGGATCAGCGGGCGAGCATGAATCCGTCGTCCGCGGCTTCTTCCCCGGCGCCGCTGTCCGGAAAGAGCCGCGCCGCGATCTCGGCCACGTGCCGCCCCTGGAAGCGGGCGCCGCCGAGCTCGTTTTCGCTCGGCTGGCGCGATCCGTCGCCGCCGGTGACGGTGGACGCGCCGTAGGGTGTGCCGCCGGTAATCTCGTCCAGCGTCATCTGCGCCGCATAGCTGTAGGGAAGGCCGACGCAGACCAGGCCGAAATGCATGAGGTTGGTGTGGATCGCCATCAGGGTCGTCTCCTGACCGCCATGCTGGGTCGCGGTGGAGGTGAAGGCAGAGCCGACCTTGCCGTTCAGCGCGCCGCGGGCCCAGAGGCCTCCCGCCTGATCGAGAAAGGCCGCCATCTGGCTGGCGATCCGGCCGAAGCGAGTGCCGACGCCGATGACGATCGCGTCATACTGCTCCAACTCGTCGATGCGGGCGATCGGAGCTTCCTGGTTCAGCTTGTAGCCCGAAACGCGTGCGGTCTCCTCGGGTACGAGCTCCGGAACCCGCTTCACGTCGGCCACGGCGCCGGCTTCACGCGCCCCTTCCGCAACCGCATGGGCCATCTGCTCGATATGGCCGTAGGTGGAATGGTAGAGGACGAGGACCTTGGCCATCGGAAGCTCCTGAATTATCAGCCGTTTCTGGGGCAACGCGGTCTGGGCGGCGCGGTTCCTGCGACCCCGCCTTCGCAACTGCGAAATAACGCGTCGAACGGCCGCGACGGCGTTGACACCGCGCCCCCTGCCGCCTAGATGCGTTTCATCCCGATAACCGGTCTCCGGCGGCGCATTCGTGCGCTTGCCGTTTTTGCCGTTGATCGGGGCCATCAAGCGGAGAGATAGGGCGGCAGCCATCCCGCCCTGTGGAGCAGGAGACTTATACACATGGCTCGTATTGCGGGTGTCAACATCCCGACCAACAAGCGCGTCGTCATCGCGCTGACTTACATCCACGGCATCGGCCGCACCAAGGCGGTTGAGATCGCGACCCAGCTCGGCATCGCGCCGGAACGCCGGGTCCAGGACCTGACCGACCAGGAAGTGCTCCAGATCCGCGAAGCGATCGATCAGAGCCACACGGTGGAGGGCGACCTTCGCCGCCAGGTGGCGATGAACATCAAGCGCCTCATGGACCTCGCCTCCTACCGCGGCCTCCGCCACCGCCGGGGCCTCCCCGTCCGCGGCCAGCGCACGCACACCAATGCGCGCACCCGCAAGGGCAAGGCCAAGCCGATCGCCGGCAAGAAGAAGTAAGGGAAGAGCACCGACATGGCACAGGCACCGCAGCGCCTCAGGAGGCGCGAGCGCAAGAACATCACCGCCGGCGTCGCTCACGTGAACGCCAGCTTCAACAACACCATGATCACGATCACGGACGCGCAGGGCAATGCCATCGCATGGTCCTCGGCCGGCATGATGGGCTTCAAGGGATCGCGCAAGTCGACTCCCTATGCCGCCCAGGTCGCCGCCGAGGATGCGGGCAAGAAGGCCGCCGAGCACGGCGTCCGCACCCTCGAGGTCGAAGTGAAGGGCCCGGGCTCCGGCCGCGAGAGCGCGCTGCGAGCCCTCCAGTCGGTCGGCTTCACCATCACTTCGATCCGCGACGTGACCCCGATCCCGCACAACGGCGTGCGCCCGTCCAAGCGCCGCCGGGTCTAACGGTTCGTCGCCGCGCCTCCGCTTTGCGGGATTCGGGCGCGGCGCCGGGGCGAAGAACAGAAGTCTGAAAAATCGGGAGGCGCGCGCGGCGCCTCCCCAAGCGCCAGAGGAATCACATGGCCGTCAACGCTAAGAACTGGCAGGAAATGAAAAAGCCCAACGCTCTCGAGAAGAAGCTTGGCGGCGGCGACAGCCGGCGCAAGGCGACCTTCGTCGCCGAGCCGCTGGAGCGCGGCTTCGGCCTGACGCTCGGCAACTCGCTGCGTCGCGTCCTCCTCTCCTCGCTGCAGGGCGCCGCCGTCACCGCGATCCGGATCGAGGGCGTGCTGCACGAGTTCAGCAGCCTCGCGGGCGTCCGCGAGGACATTACGGATCTCGTGCTCAACGTGAAGCAGGTTGCGCTGCGCATGGAAGGCGACCAGCCGCGCCGCCTCGCCTTGTCGGCGACGGGCCCCGGCGAAGTCACGGCCGGCGAGATCGCGACGGTCGCTGACGTCGAGGTGATGAACCCCGACCTGGTCCTCTGCCATCTCGACGAAGGCGCGACGCTCAACATGGAGCTGACCGCCGAGAGCGGCAAAGGCTACGTCCCGGCGGCGTCCAACCGTCCGGTCGACGCGCCGATCGGCCTCATCCCGGTCGACGCGCTCTACAGCCCGGTCCGCCAGGTCTCCTACAAGGTCGAGAACACCCGCGTCGGCCAGGAGCTCGACTACGACAAGCTGACGATCACCGTCGAGACCGACGGCACGATCACCCCGGACGATGCGCTCGCCTATGCGGCCCGCATCCTCCAGGACCAGCTCCAGCTCTTCGTCCACTTCGACGAGGGCATGGCGATGACCCACGTCCCATCGGGCGGCGGCATGTCGTCGGGCGGCGTCGGCGGCGGCGCGGGCGGCGATTCGGAAGCGGACGCCAACCAGCTCAACCGCTACCTGCTCAAGAAGGTGGACGAGCTCGAGCTGTCGGTCAGGAGCGCCAACTGCCTCAAGAACGACAACATCATCTATATCGGCGACCTTGTCCAGAAGACGGAAGCGGAAATGCTCCGCACTCCGAACTTCGGCCGCAAGTCCCTGAACGAGATCAAGGAAGTGCTCTCGTCCATGGGCCTGCGCCTCGGCATGGACATCCCGGGCTGGCCGCCGGAGAACATCGAGGAAATGGCCAAGAAGCTCGAACAGGAGCTGATGGGGTAAAGCCCGCGTCTGAAAGTGGCACTTTCAGCCGGTCAGAAACAGGAAGGGCCGTCCCGCGAGGGGCGGCCTTTTTTGTTTTACCCGCACACGTGCGCGGCTGCGGTGTTCAATTCGTCGCTCGGCAGGCAGCGCCTAGCGGCGAAAGAACCGCTAAGCGCCACGAGCTGTTATCTAGGCATTCGCGCGGGCGCAGCAGCCTTGAAGCGGGCGCCGGGGGCGGGGCTGTGCGGCGTGTCCGTGCTCGCTCCTCAACGGCAGCGACAAGCCCCGGCAGCCTACACTGAAGTGTGCCGGCCCAACCAGGCGGAAAGGCGGGAGTGACCTTGAGCCACTCCCGCCTCATAGGGCACGTCGATTCAAAGCAGGAAGTCGGAGGCGGTGATCGGGTCGGCGGGGTTGATCACGAGGATGACCTCGAAGTCGGACACGCCATCCCCGTTGGTATCGCCCTGAACCATCCAGACCGGTCCGCCGAGGCTGATGTTCTCGAAACGCAGCTCGCCGTTCTGGCCGCTGAACGCCGCTCCGCCGACGAAGGTGAAGGCCTGGTCGCCCTCCGTCTCGATATCGGCGTCGATGCGCGAGAGATCGATGAGGTCGCCCGGGTTGAAGTCCTGAATGCCGTCGCGCTCCGTCGAGTTCGACTCTTCCACCCGATGGTAGCGGAAGATGTCGTTGCCGGCACCGCCTGTGAGCGTGTCGCCTCGCAGGCCACCGAAGATGAGGTCGTTCCCGGCGCCGCCGGTCAAGACGTCGTTGCCCGTGCCGCCGAAGAGGCGGAACGTGCCGTCGGTTTCATCCGAGCCGTTGAACGCGAGGGACTCCTCCGCGCCGAGGCGGCTGCCGTTGATCGTGATCGTCTTCCCGGCGGCCAGGAACGCGTCGTCCCAGGTGATCGAATAGTCGAACTCGGTTCCGCCGCCACCGCCGTACGTGGTGTCTGCCGCGGCGAGAAGGCCGATGCTTTCGATGTTCTGGAAGGTGGAGGGCGTGTAGCCGGCCTGGGTCAGGTCCACGGTGTAGTTGCCGCGCAGATAGACGACATCGTAGCCGGCCCCGCCGTCGATCTCGTCGCCGGCGGCGAAGCGGCCGTCGGGGCCGAAGTAGAAGACGTCCGCCTTGGCCCCGCCGAAGACCTGGTCGCGGCCCTTCCCGCCCAGATACTGGAACGCACCGTCGGTCTCGGCGCCGCCGTCGAAGACGACGTCTTCGCCCGCAGCCAGTCCGCTCGCATTGATCTTCAGGATCTGGCCGGCAGCGACATTTTCGTCGACCGATGTCAGGTCGTAGCTGTTCGGCGTTCCGTCGGCTCCGCCATAGCTGTCGAGCGTGCTGGAGAAGAGCGAGATCGAGCCGAGATTGCCCAGGTTCGTGATGCCGGCCAGGGTGACGCCGGCGCTGTAATCGCCCTGCAGGATCACGATGTCGGCATTGCCGCCGCCGTCGACCGTGTCGGCCGGCGTGAACGCGCCGCCGAAGTAGAAGATGTCGCGCCCGCCGAGGCCGCTGACGCTGTCGTCACCGCCGTCCTGGAGCAGGAAGGTGTCGCGGCCTTCGGTGCCGGGCAGCGTGTTGTCCCCCGCATTGCCGCGGAACGCGACGCCTTCCGCCGTCCCGGTGTAGACGAGCCGCTCGACACCGGCCGGGAGGGCATATTGGGCGAAGGTGGTGCGGACCTCGTCGTCGCCCTCACCGTCATTCTCGGTCACGACATCGTCGGCACTGTCGACGATATAGATGTCGTTGCCGGTGCCGCCGGCCATCGTGTCGCCGCCCTCGCCGCCGTCGAGCGTGTCGTCGCCGCCGTTGCCGTTCAGCGTGTCGGCGCCCGCGAGGCCGGACAGGACGTCGTTGCCGGCATTGCCCGAAAGCTTGTCGTGCATCTCGGTGCCGTCGATGTCGAAGGCGGTGGTGGTCGAAATCGGCATCGGCTCGAAGCGGACGCCGGCCGAATAGGGGTCAGTGAGATCGCCGTTCGTGACGCTGTTATTCTCGATGAAGAGCGGGTTGGGCGTAATCGCATCGTCGACGGCGATGCCGACGTCGGTGAAGCTGATCGTGTTGCCGGTGATCGCCCCGCCGCTATTGTCGACGCTGGTGCGGTAAACCCAGATGCCGACGACCTTGGCCGCGGCGCTGTCGCCGTTGCTGCCGCCGACGATGTTGTCGGTGATCGAAAGATCGAAGTTGCTCGATGCGAGGATGACGCCCGAATAGGCGTCGGCCGGACCGGCATAGCCGATGCCGGTCAGCGTGTTGCCGGAGACGGTTCCGGTCGAGCGCTGGATCGAGAAGCCGTTCTGCGCGATCACCGGCTGGGCGCCGCCGCCGATGACGGTGACGCCGCTGATGTCGAGATCGGCGCGCACGAAGAGGCCGGCCTGCTTCTGGAAATCGTCGATCGTGCCGCCGTGCATCGCAAAGGCGAGCAGGGTGTCGTTATCGACGACGACGGCGATCCCGCGCTGCACGCCGTCGACGGCAGGCTGGCCGCCGGGGGTGGCGCCGCCCGGATAGGGATCGCGCACCGCGGTGACGTCGACATTCTCGAGGGTGCCGGAGGCGTTGCGATAATAGACGCCGTAGAAATTGGCGATGCCGGCACCGCCGCCTTCGTCGACGGTGTTGCCGGCGCCGCTGCCGTCGATGTCGATGTCCTGGAGGGTGACTGCAGTCGAGTTCACGACAGTGAAGACCGCATGGATTTCGCGGTCGCTGCTCGAGCGTGCGGTCTCATGCACGTCCGCCGGCGCCTTGATCGTGACCTGCTCACCGTCGGCGGCGACGATCAGGAGATTGCTCCGGCCGGTCACGACGACCTGCTCCACATAGGTGCCTGCCGAGACGACGATGGTGTCGCCGTCGCCCGCTGCCTCGACGGCCTCCTGGATGGTGGCGAAGCCGCCGGCACCGACTGTCAGAGTTGCCATGAAAATCTTATCCCTATCCTGCGTCCATGCCGAGCCAGTGCTCCTATGGAACTGCACAGCAAAGTCAAAGCTTTATCAAAGTTTTGCGTCCGATCGGACGCGCCGCCTGGCAAATAGATATTCGCCTCAATATTCGCAAGTAATTCTCGGCTTCCGATGTTGTTACATAGACCGTGAACAGGATAATTTACGAAGTCGGTGATACAGCGGCGCGGCAGTGGCAGGACTCGTGCGAAGAGCGGCAGAGTGACCTGAACAACGAATGTCCGCGACAGGAGAAGGCGGGCATTTCGCAGGGGGAGTAGAGTGTCCGCTTTTACGATGTGCTCACTCGCGGCCGGACCGTCCGCCGCCGGCCAAAAGCCGCCACGGCTCGCGTCTTCATCTCTTGAAGCAATGCTCCCGATGCCAGCTGAGGTACGCGGGATGCGGCCTGTGTGACGGGTTGTCTGGCATCGCCGCCCGGCGAGTCCTGTTTACCAGGCCCCAGACGCAAGATGCCGGACTTGAGCAGGCCGCGGACGAGCCTGAGGCCGGTCGTGTGCGCGACCGCGACGGCGAGGCCCGCCTGATTCATGCGCGGCCCTTCGATCTCGGGCGCGAAGAGCTCGAGGATCGTCGTCCATGCGGGATCGCCGCATGCTTCCGGCAGGTAATCGACGCGCAGGCGCCTGATCCGCAGGATCGCGCGGAGCACGGCGCGGTGATCTGGAGGGGAGTCCAAGGCGCACGCTCGGGAAGCACCAGTTCGATCCGCATGTCGGCTTGGCGGCGAACGATGCCGCCGTTTCCTCGTGCACGCGGCTGATCTCGACCGGGTGTGACGAAGTGGCAGGCGATCGCTAGAAGCTGGGGGCACAGGGCAAGGATGGAGACGCGGTTATGGGCGAGCGGTTTGAGCGGCATCGGCAGGCGTGGACTCAGGATGAGATCCAGAAGCTGCATCTGCTCGCGGGAAAGGGCATGTCGCTGAAGGCCATCTCCAAGGCAATGACCCGGAGCGAGGAGTCGATCCAGGCGCGGGCGAAGGTGGATGGGCTCAAAGTTTCCAAGCTGCGGTGAATGTGCCGTTCCGGGTTCGTGCGCCTGACTTGCAGGAAATGATCCGGTGCAATCACGCTCTTGCTGCGGGAGTGGGATCATGGATGGAGGGCTCTGCCGCGGCGCTCTGAACCCGGCCGCGGTGCGAATAGATTCGTTACGGGGGCGAGGGGCCTGTTGAATCGGCCGTGGAACGTCCCACATCCGGTGGAGCAAGAAGGGGCAAGGCTCTTGGACTCGCGGGCACAGGAGAGGGCAAGGAGGGGGCCGGTCGCGGCGCTCCTCATCCTGCTCGGCCTGCTGTTCGGTTCCGGGAGCGGCCTCGCCGCGGGATTCGATTCCGGGCAAGGCGCCCAGCTCGGCTCACAGCGGCACGGCGCGCCGGCCATCCTCCTGCGCTCTGCGCACCGCGACGCGACGCCCGACGACGACAAAGGACCCGAGCCCGGCGCATCGCCGGTGCCGCGGCCCTCCGGTGTCGTCACGACCCTTGTCGCGGCTCGGCCCGGATCGCCCTTTCAGGCCGCCGCCGACCTCCGCCTGCCACGCGCGGCCGCGGCCGCCTACCGGGCGCGCGCGCCTCCGGCAGCCTGACCCGGCCGCGAAAGCGGCCGCCCCTCAGAACCCGAACCCCTGCCCTGTCGGGCAGAACCTCTTTGCCGGAGATCGACCCATGTCGTCCGCAACCTATCGCCTGACCCGCATCCACCGCAGCCTCGACGAGGCGATCACGAGTGAGATGCGCCGCCCCGCGCCGAGCAGCCTCAAGCTGCTGCGGCTGAAGAAGCTTCGCCTCGCCGTGAAGGACCGGCTCGCGTGGCTGATGCGCAGGCCCGCCGCCGCCTGAGGCAAGGAGGGCCGGCATCCAGCGCGGAGGCCGGCCCGACCCTCAGCCAACCCCGCGCCCTCCTCCACATGCTGATACGTCTGAAACAACAAAGGCGGGCGCGCGGCACATCGCGGAAAAGGAGGGCGCCTAATCCGGCACTCGCAAACGGCCGATCCCCGGCCGCGAACCAGGCGCGGGCCACGGTCCGCGAAGCGAGAATGAACATGAAGAAGGCCATCCTCCGCAACACCCTCCGCATCGGCCTCGGCGCCGCCGGCGCCATGATGCTCGCGCTGCCGACGATCGGCTATGCCGTCGCCGCCGAGGCGCCGACCTTCACGTCCGCGGCGCCCGCCGGCCAGTCCGCCGATCCGGTCGCCGAGGAAGCGAGGCTCCGGGCGGCGCGGATCGCGGCCGAGATGAACGTTCTCCGGGCGCGGGAGGCGGCGCAGCTCGCGCTCCGGGCGAGCGCCATGGAGCGCGAGGCGGACGGCCTGCGCCCCGGCACCTTCCTCTGGGAGCCGGAGATTTCGCGCAGCGGACCCGTTGAGGTCGTGGTCTCGATCCCGCAGCAGCGCGCCTACGTCTATCGCGGCGGGACGCTCATCGGCGTGTCCACGGTGTCGACCGGCCGGCGCGGCCACGAGACGCCGACGGGCACGTTCAGCATCCTGCAGAAGCGGCCCCGCCACTTCTCGAACCTCTACAACAATGCCCCCATGCCCTACATGCAGCGGCTGACCTGGGACGGCATTGCGCTCCATGCCGGTCAAATCCCGGGACATCCCGCCTCGCACGGCTGCGTCCGCCTGCCGCTCGCCTTTGCGCAGCATCTGTTCGGCGCGACCCGGGTCGGAGCGCAGGTGCACATCCTGCGCGCCTCGCCGGCACCGCGCGACGCGCTGGCCCTGGCCCACGGCCGCAGCATCTACAACGGCATGGGCGGCCCGGAAGAGCCGGCGGAGTGAGGGGGGGGAGCGCGGGTCATCGTGCGCGGCAAACCGGGCTTCGACAGGCTCAGCCCGAGCGTGGTTTGGTGAGTTTCAGCGCACATCGGATGCATCACCCCCCGCTAGCCCTGAGCTTGTCTAAGGGCGGGTTGCAGGGCGAGGGCCGCCGTACGGGCAAACCGGGCTTCGACAGGCTCAGCCCTAGCGGGGTTGGGAGGGACCCGCGTGTGCATAGCCGCCTTCCTCCGGCTTGCCTTTCGCCCGGCAACGCGCCACATCGCGGCCACCGATGTCCGCCTCCGTCCACCAGCTCAAGAGCCGCGCGCCTTCGCTGGAGCCGATGCTCCAGCTCTGCGCCGCCGACCTCAACCATGTGAACGCGGTGATCCTCGCGCGCATGCAGAGCGAGGTGACCCTGATCCCGGAGCTCGCCGGCCACCTGATCGCGGGCGGAGGCAAAAGGATGCGGCCGATGCTGACGCTCGCCTCGGCGCGGCTGCTCGATTATCCGGGAACGCGGCACCACAAGCTCGCCGCCGCCGTGGAGTTCATCCACACCGCCACCCTCCTCCACGATGACGTGGTCGACAACTCAGGCCTCCGGCGCGGGCGGCGGACGGCGAACATCATCTGGGGCAATCCGGCGAGCGTGCTGGTCGGCGACTTCCTGTTCTCGCGCAGCTTCGAGCTGATGGTGGAGGACGGGAGCCTCAAGGTCCTCAAGATCCTGTCGCGCGCCTCGTCGGTGATCGCGGAAGGGGAGGTCGACCAATTGACCGCGCAACGCCGCGTCGAGACGACGGAAGACCATTATCTCGAGATCATCTCGGCCAAGACCGCGGCCCTGTTCGCGGCCGCCTGCCGGATCGCGGCGGTGGTGGCGGAGCGGGAGGAAGCGGCCGAGATGGCGCTCGACTGCTACGGCCGAAATCTGGGCATCGCCTTCCAGCTCGTCGACGACGCGATCGATTATGCGTCCGACGCCGAGACGATGGGCAAGGGCGTCGGCGACGACTTCCGCGACGGCAAGGTGACGCTCCCCGTCATCCTCGCCTACGCGCGCGCCGGCGAGGACGACCGCGCCTTTCTGAAGGCCGCCATCCAGGGCGACCGGACGAGCGACGAAGACCTCGCGCGGGCGACGCGGATTTTGCGCGAAACTGGGGCGCTCGACGACACGCTGGCGCGGGCGCGGACCTATGGGCAGCGGGCGATCGATGCTATCGGTCCGTTTCCGAACGGGCGGGCGAAGGCGGCTTTGGTTGAGGCCGTCGAATTCGCGATCGCGCGGGCTTACTGAGGCGACTGCTACGGCGTACGTGGGATCGGCGGCGGCGGTGTGGATCCGGCAGGTCGTTCGGTGAGGGGGCGCGCGTGATGAGTCCGAGCCAGCGCCCCTCGACTTCGCTCGGGACGAACGAGACCTCGTGAGCGACCTTCCTATCAATGCTGTGCTTCCCGAGCTGCTCGCGGCGTTGCGGGCGGGGAGCAATGCGGTTCTCGTCGCGCCGCCGGGGGCGGGGAAGACGACGGCGGTGGCGCCGGCTTTGCTGGGGGAGCCATGGTGCACGGGCGAAATCCTGCTCCTGTCGCCGCGGCGGTTGGCGGCGCGGGCGGCGGCGGAGCGGATGGCGGAGCTGGCGGGGGAGCGGGTCGGGGAGACGATCGGCTATGCGACGCGGCTCGATACGAAGAGGTCCGGGCGGACCCGGATCCTGGTGCTGACGGAGGGGATTTTCCTCAGCCGGGTGCAGGCTGACCCGGAGCTGGCGGGGGTTTCCGCCGTGCTGTTCGACGAGGTCCATGAGAGGAGCCTCGACAGCGATTTCGGACTGGCGCTGGCGCTCGATGCGCAGGGCGCGCTGCGGCCGGATCTGCGGATCCTGGCGATGTCGGCGACGCTCGACGGGGAACGGTTCGCCGGGCTGATGGACGGGGCGCCGGTGATCGCGAGCGAGGGGCGCGCGCATCCGATCTCGCTCGTCCATCTCGGGCGGTCGGCGGAGCGGAGGATCGAGGACGAGATGGCGCCGGCGGTGCGGCGCGCGCTCGGCGAGGCGGAGGGAAGTTTGGTCGCCTTTCTTCCCGGCGTTGCCGAGATCGAGCGGACGGCGGAGCGGCTGGAGGGCGTGCTGCCCGCGGGCGTGGACCTCCATCGGCTGCACGGGAGCCTCGAGCCCGGGGCGCAGCGGGCGGCGATTGCGGCGGCGCCCGCGGGGCGCAGGAAGATCGTGCTCGCGACCTCGATCGCGGAGACCAGCCTGACGCTGGACGGAGTGCGGATCGTCGTCGATTCCGGGCTGGCGCGGCGGCCGCGCTACGACCGGGCGGCGGGGATCACGCGGCTGGTCACCGAGCGGGCGAGCCAGGCGGCGGTGACCCAGCGCGCCGGGCGCGCGGGCCGGCAGGGGCCGGGAACGGTCTACCGCTTGTGGGAGGAAGCGGCGACGGCGGCCCTGCCCCGCTTCGATCCGCCGGAGATATTGGAAGCGGATTTGTCGGCATTGGTGCTCGATTGCGCGCTCTGGGGCGTGTCGGACCCAAGGACCCTGCGCTGGCTCGATCTGCCGCCGGCCGCGGCGGTGGACGAGGCGAAGACGCGGCTTCTGTCGCTGGGCGCGATCGATGCGGAGGGGCGGCCGACGGCGCATGGGCGGGCGGTGGCGGGGCTGCCGCTGCCGCCGCGGCTGGCGCACATGCTGATCGCGGCGGCCGAGCATGGCTGGGCGGAGACGGCGGCGGAGGTGGCGGTGCTGCTTTCCGAGCGCGGGCTCGGCGGGATGGACGCGGACTTGGAGCTGCGGCTGCGGCGCTGGCGGAGCGAGCGGGGGAAAAGGGCCGAAGCCGCGCGGGGGCTGGCGCGGAGATGGGCCACGCTCACTCGTCATTCCCGCGAAAGCGGGAATCCAGTGGTACCTGCCGCCCGCCCCGCCCTCGCCGACCGCTCGCTGGATTCCCTCTTTCGCGGGAATGACGTGGCGGGCGGGAATGACGTGGTGGGAGCTTGTGTGGCGCTGGCTTATCCGGACCGGCTATCGAAGCGGCGGGATGCTTCGGGGGAGAATTGGATTTCGGCGGGCGGGCGCGGGTTTCGGCTCGATCCGGCGTCGCCGCTGGCGCGGGAGGCGTGGCTGGCGGTGGCGGAAGTCGGCGGGACGGCGGCGGGCGCGCGGATACTCTCCGCCGCGCCGATCGATGTGGCGGCGGTCGAGGCGCTTTATGCGGAGCGGATCAGGACGGGCGCCTCGGTGGAGTTCGATGCGAACACGGGCGGCGTGCGCACCCATCACGGGCGACGGCTCGGCGCCATCCTGCTCTCGGGCGGGCAGGACAGCCGGCCCGATCCCGAAGCGGTCGCGGCGGCTTTGGCCGAGGGGGTGCGGGCGCACGGGATCGTGCGGCTGCCGTGGAGCGAGGCGGCGCTGGGTCTGAGGCGACGCGCGGGCTTCGCGCGGCGGTTCGATGCGGCGGTGCCGGACGTGTCGGACGAGGCCTTGAGCGCGAGCCTCGACGAGTGGCTGCCGATGCTGGTCGCGGGCAAGCGGCGGCTTTCGGACGTGGATCCCGGCGCGCTGAGCGGGGTGCTCGACGCGAGGCTCGGGTGGGAGGGGAAGCGCGCCGTCGAGCGGCTGGCGCCTTCGCATTTCGAGACTCCGGCGGGGAGCGCGCATCCGATCGACTATGAGGCGGAGGCGGGGCCGACGGTGACGTGCCGGGTGCAGGCCTTGTTCGGGCTTGCCGAGCATCCAAAGGTGGCGGGCGTGCCGCTGGTGCTGAGCCTCACCTCGCCGGCGGGGCGGCCGATCCAGACGACCCGCGACCTGCCCGGCTTCTGGAAGGGGAGTTGGGCGGACGTCGCGCGCGAGATGCGCGGGCGCTATCCGAGGCACCCCTGGCCGGACGATCCGGCGGCGGCTGACCCGACGCTTCGCACGAAGAAGAGCGCGGCGCGGGGGAAGTAGGTCAGGCGGGCATGTTTCACCTCGTCATTCCCGCGGAAGCGGGAATCCAGCTGACCTCCACGCGCGACGCCGCTTCCCAGGCTGAAACTGGATCCCCGCTTTCGCGGGGATGACGACCGAAGCTGGAACTTACGCCGTCAGGCGCTGGCGCGTGCTGCCGTGGACGAGCTCGCTGGCGCGCTCGAAGGTCATCGGGCGGCCGAAGAGGTAGCCCTGAATCTGGTGGACGCCGAGGTCACGCATGCGCGTGAAATCGTCGGCGGTTTCGACGCCTTCCGCGGTCACCGTCATCCGGAAGCTCTTGGCGAGGCTCACGATCGACTGGATGATCGCCACCGTCTCGCGGTTCGCCGCCGCGTCGCGCACGAAGCTGCCGTCGATCTTCAGCTTATGGAACACGGCCTTGTTCAAATAGCCGAGTGAGGAATAGCCGGTGCCGAAATCGTCGAGCGCAATGCCGACGCCGAGTGCGCGCAGGCGCTTCAGGACATCGAGGGCGCCGTCGCTGTCGCCGAGGAAGACGCTTTCGGTGACTTCGAGCTCGAGCCGGTTGGCCTGCATGCGGTGGCGCGAGAGCGAGTCGTTCACCGTATTCGGCAGCGCCGGGAAGATGAGCTGGCGGGCCGAGATGTTGACGGCGACCGTGATGTTCTCCGGCCAGGAGGCGGCGGCGCGGCAGGCCTCCTCGATCACCCAGTCGCCCAAGTCCATGATCAGGCCGGACTCTTCGGCGAGCGGGATGAAGTGGTTCGGGGGCACGATGCCGCGGGTGGGGTGATGCCAGCGGATCAGCGCCTCGAAGCCCATCAGGCTCTGGTCGACGGCGCTGATCAGCGGCTGGTAGAGCAGGCGGAACTGGCCGAGCTGGAGGCCGGCGCGCAGGTCCTGCTCGAGGCGGAGGCGGTCCTCGGCGGCGTTCTGCATGTCCGAATTGAAGAAGCAGCAGGTGCCGCGCCCCTGGTCCTTTGCCTGGTACAAAGCGAGGTCGGCCTTCTGAATGAGGTCGTCGACGCTCTGGCCGTCGATCGGTCCGAAGGCGCAGCCGATCGAGACGCCGATGCGGATCTCGGCCTTGTCGATATGATAGGGCTCGGCGACGGAGGCGATGAGGCGCTCGGCGAGGTTTTCGACCATCCGGCGGCTTTGCGCGTCCTTGATGACGATGGCGAATTCGTCGCCGCCCATGCGGCCGACATGGCCGTTCTGACCGACTTCTTTCACCAGGCGCTGCGAGACGCTCTTCAGGACGGCGTCGCCCTTGGGGTGGCCGAACGTGTCGTTGACCGGCTTGAAGCCGTCGAGATCGAGGAACATGATCGCGCAGGGGACATTGCCGGACGTCGCGCCGGAGAGCGCTTCGCCGAGAAGCTGGCGGACGCGGCCGCGGTTGGGGAGGCCCGACAGCACGTCCATGTTGGCCAGGTTGGTCAGGCGCTCCTGGGTCTTCCTGACTTCGGTGACGTCCGAGCCGACGCCGCGGAAGCCTTGGAACTGCCCGGCCATGTCGATGATCGGATCGCCGGCGAGGCTGATCCAGCGCGTGCCGCGGCGGGTCTTGAGCTCCATTTCGAGGTTCGAGAAGGGCTGGCGCGCCAGAAGCGTCCGGCCCAGCGCGCTGCTGCCGCCGAGCGAGGCCGGGAGCGAGTGGCCGATGAGCTGCGAGGTGGAGCGGCCGAGCAAAGCCGTCATCCGCGAGGAAATGTAGACGACGCGGTTCTCGCTATCGACCTGCCACAGCCAGCCGACGCCGCGATGCTCATATTCCTTGAGGAGGAGGCGGATCGACTCGGCCTGGGTGCGCGTGCGGGCGATGGTCTGGAGCTGTTCGAAGGTCCAGCGGGTGAGGCGGACCACGCCGAAGATGCCGACCGCGGCGACGCCGAGGAAGGTGAGCGCCAGCTTGGGATCGAGCGCGGCGCTGCCGAGATAATAAGCGAGGCAGAAGGCGGCGGTGAGCGCGCTGATCCAGGCGATGGAGGCGGCGGGCACGGCGGCGAGCGCGATGGCGGCGATGATCATCGCGGCCATCGCGCCGCCGATGACGATCTGCACTTCGGGTGCCTGGGTCGCGAAGGCATAGGTCGGGAGCGAGGACCAGACGAGGGCGAGGGCGAGGGCTTCGGCGATCGACACCCATCGCGAATGCTGGCGCTGCGCGGCTTTCCCGCCCCACGCGGCGGCTTCCAGCGCGCGGCGGCAGACCGCCCAATTGCCGAACGCGACCAATGCGACCCAGCCGACGATCATCTCGAGGCGGACGGAACCGAACATCCCCCACGCGGTGAGCAAAGCGGCGCCGACGCCGGTGATCGCGAAATAAGGCGCGAACAGCGCCCGCGCCTCGACCTGGCCAGCGACGAGGTGCGCTTCGCGCAGCCGATCGCTTCCGGTCTCCGCACCGACGGGCTCGGGCGCGATCTCGGTGGGCTCGAGCTCGTGCTCATCGACTTCCATGGGGACCGGGGCGTGGTACATCGTAATCCAATGCCGGCTGATCGTGTGACCAACGATCCCTAGGCCCAGAGATTTGATGCTTAGTTAAAGGGGCGGGAAGAAAAAGCCGCTGCGGCCTCTGCCTAGAGGAGAGGGTGTTGCCGCGAAGCCGCAAGTCAAAATGGTAAAGGGGCCGGTAACCATTCGGGCGCGCGAAATAAATAATCCACAGGCACCGTAGAAGCCGCAGGTTTGCGGCGCTGGCGCGCTGCAATCCGGGCTTCGACAGGCTCAGCCCTGGCGGGTGGTGGGGTGCGGGGAATGCGGCATTCGGAACGCGGATCTCGAAACCCGCACCGTTCGCGCTGAGCCTGTCGAAGCGCTGCCCTTCGCCTTTGCGGCGGCAGAAAGAAAGACAGGACTTCGACAAGCTCAGCCCGAACGGACCTTGCGGTGCAAAACACCACCGCTAGCCCCGAGCCTGTCGAACGGCGGTTTGCAGCGCTTAGCGCCGCCCCCCTACCCGTCGTGGCGGGCGATCCAGCTTTCGACCACCGGGGCGATGCGCTCGCGCCATTTGCTGCCGTTGAAGATGCCGTAATGGCCGACACCCTCGGCGAGGTGATAGTGCTTCATCGCCGCGGGGAGGTTGCGGGCGATCTTGAGGGCGGCCCGGGTCTGGCCGACACCGGAAATGTCGTCGCGCTCGCCTTCGATGGCGAGGAGGGCGATGTCGCGGATCGCCGCCGGATCGACCTTGCGGCCGCGGTGGGTCATCTCCCCCTTGGGAAGAAGATGACGCTGGAACACGACGTCCACGGTCTGGAGATAGAATTCCGACGTCATGTCGCAGACGGCGCGATACTCGTCGTAGAATTCCTTGGTCGAGTCCGCGCTTTCGCCGTCGCCGGCGACGAGGTGCTTGAACATCTCCCAGTGCGAATTGAGGTGACTGCCGAGGTTCATGGTCATGAAGCCGGCGAGCTGCAGGAAGCCCGGATAGACCGTCCGCCCCGCACCCGGATAGGGATAGGGCACGGTGGCGATGACGTTCTGCTGGAACCAGGCGTGGGGCCGCTCGGTGGCGAGCGAGTTGACGGCGGTCGGCGCCTCGCGGGTGTCGACCGGGCCGCCCATCAGGGTCAGAGTCTTCGGGCGCGCGGGGTGCTTGTCGGCCGACATCACCGCAGCGGCGGCATAGGCCGGAACCGACGGCTGGCAGACCGCCAGCATGTGCGCGCCGGGGCCGATGTGGTCGAGGAACTCGATCAGGTAATCGACATAATCGTCGAGATCGAAGCGGCCGGCGTCGGTGGGGACGAGCTTCGCGTCGCGCCAGTCGGTGATGTAGACGTCGTGGCCGGGGAGCATGCGCTCCACCGTGCCGCGAAGCAGCGTCGCATAGTGGCCCGACATGGGAGCGACGATGAGGAGGCGGGGGCTGCCCTCGACGCCTTCGCGGCGGAATCGCTTGAGCTGGCCGAAGGGCTTCCTGAGAACGATGTCCTCGTCCACCTTGACGACCCTGCCCTCGACGATTGTCGTCTCCAGGCCGAATTCCGGCTTGCCGCGCGGCGCCGAAGCGTGGGCGAAGACGTCGAGTGCCGAAGCCACGATCGGACCCATGCTGGAATAAGAGAATGGGTTGGCGGGGTTCTGGAGCCAGCCGGCGCCCATATTGGCGAGCGTGCTGGCACCGGCGAGCAGCGAGCGCTGCATTTCATAGGCATCGTAAAGCATCGGCACTCCACATGGGGGCTGGCGGCCGGGGCGTCAACGCATGCGCCGGGCGGGCTGTGGATAAGCGCTTCGGTCGGGCAAAGGGTCCGGTGTCGGGGGCTCCCCTGCGCCTGCGTGCTGCAAACCGCCCTTCGACAGGCTCAGGGCTGGCGGTGATGGGTGTTATCCCAGTCCTCTGCACGCGGCATTTCCTGCTCCGCCGCTAGGGCTGAGCTTGTCGAAGCCCGGGTTGCAGGGCTCAATCCCCGGCCCCTCGCCCTCCCTGCCATTGAGCGGGTCCGGCACGGCTGCTAGGCCGCTCGGCATGAAGGTGAAGAGCGAGGCAGAGCCGGCGAAGAGCGTAGCGCCGCTGCGGATGGTGTGGCGCTATGCGGTGCGGCATCCGTGGATGATCGCGGGCGCGGCGCTGGCCCTGCTCGTCGCGGCGGCGGCGACGCTGGCCATTCCGGACGGCTTCCGCCGCGTCATCGACCGCGGCTTCGCGGCGCGCGGCGGGGACATCTCGTCGCACTTCTACTATTTGTTCTTCATCGTCATCATCCTCGCCTTTGCGACGGCGACGCGCTTCAGCCTGATCTCGCTCCTCGCAGAGCGTGTGGTTGCGGCGCTCCGCAGCGACGTCCACCAGAACCTCCTCCGCCTCGAGCCGCGCTTCTTCGAGGAGAACCGCCCGTCGGAGATCGCCTCGCGCCTCACGTCCGACACGGCGATGATCGAGACGGTTGTGGCGAGCGCGGTCTCGATCGCGCTTCGCAACACGGTGATGGCGTTGGGCGGGATCGCCTATCTCTTCACGCTCTCGCCGACGCTGACGCTCCAGCTCCTCCTCGTCATCCCGGCGGTGATCGTGCCGATCACCTTCCTCGGGCGGCGGGTGAAGCGGATCTCGCGCTCGACCCAGGACCGGATCGCGGACGTGGGCGCCATCGCATCGGAGACGCTGGGCGCGATGAAGATCGTCCAGGCGTTCGGGCAGGAAGGGCGCGAGGCGGAGCGCTTCCGCGGCGCGGTTTCCAACGCCTACAATACGGCGCGGCGGCGCATCCTGGTGCGCGCCGCGATGACGGCGATCGTGATCGCACTCGTCTTCGGATCGATCACATGGGTGATGTGGGAGGCGGCGGTCGGAGTGACCAGCGGCACGGTGAGCGGCGGGACGATCGCGGCCTTCGTGCTGACCGGCGGGATCGTCGCGGGCTCGTTCGGGGCGCTCACCGAAGTCTATGGCGATCTCCTGCGCGGCGCGGGCGCGGCGGGGCGGCTCGCCGAGCTCCTCGCCGAAGTGCCCGAGATCAAGGCGCCGGCCGCGCCGGCGGCACTCCCGGAGCCGAGCCCCGGCACGCTCGCGTTCGACGGCGTCACCTTCCGCTACCCGACCCGGCGGGAGGTGAAGGCGCTGGACGGCTTCTCGCTCGCCGTGCGGCCCGGCGAGACCGTCGCGATCGTCGGACCTTCGGGAGCCGGCAAGTCGACGCTCTTCAACCTCGCCCAGCGCTTCTACGATCCGGACGAAGGCGCGGTGCGGATCGACGGCGTGGACGTGCGGACCGCCGATCCCTCCGCCGTGCGCGCGCGCATCGCCCTGGTGCCGCAGGAGACGGTGATCTTCGCCGCCTCGGCGCGAGACAATCTGCGCTACGGCCTGTGGGAGGCGAGCGACGATCAGCTCTGGGCTGCGGCCGAAGCGGCGAATGCGGCCGAATTCCTCCGCCGCCTGCCCGAAGGCCTCGACACCTTCATGGGCGAGGGCGGCGCCCGGCTCTCTGGCGGCCAGCGCCAGCGCATCGCCATCGCCCGGGCGCTGCTTCGCGACGCGCCCCTCCTCCTCCTGGACGAAGCCACTTCGGCACTGGACGCCGACTCCGAGCGGCTCGTGCAGACGGCGCTCGAGAGACTGTTCGAGAGCCGCACCACGATCGTCATCGCCCACCGGCTCGCCACCGTGCGCGCCGCCGACCGCATCGTGGTCATGGACCAGGGCCGGATCGTCGAGGAAGGCAGCCACGACGTCCTGAACGCCCGCGGCGGCCTTTATGCGAGGCTCGCCCGAATGCAGTTCGAAGGGCTGGCCGCCTAACCGGCGGCAGCGGCCGCGCGCTTTCTTCGGCGCAGGCGGGGCGGCTCGCCGCTCTTCGCGCGAGGTGCCGGAAAGTGCCGCGGGCTGCTCGCCGGCCGGCACTGGCGCGCTAGCGGCCGCACGCGACAGGATCGGCAAAGAAAAAGGGCGGCCCGAAGACCGCCCTTCCCCTGTTTGCCTGAACCCGAAGGCTCAGAATTGCGTGCCGTAGGCCTCGTTGCCGACGAAGCCCATCGCGGTGACCGCGGCGACCTTGGTGACGGCGAGAACCTCATCGACCGTTTCGTAGCGCGCTTCCGGATGCGGCTGGAGGTGGAGCTCCGGCGTCGGCTGCATCTGGGTGCTGCGCTCGAGAAGGGTCTGAAGCGTCGGCATGTCCACCACCGCGCTGTTCCAGGTCACCGAGCCGTCCGGCATGACCACGATCTTGTTCTTGACCGGATCGACGGGCGGCGGCGTGGAGTTCGGATCGTTCACCGGAAGATCGATCTTCACCGCATGGGTCTGGACCGGGATGGTGATGATGAACATGATGAGGAGCACGAGCATCACGTCGATGAGCGGCGTGGTGTTGATGTCCATCATCGGTTCGTCTGCGTCGGCGCTGGCGACTGCTGCACCCATGGCGTTACTCTCCTGGACTTACTGGACGCCGCCGCGCGGAGGCGGCTGCGAGATGAACCCGACGCGGGTGAAGCCCGCGCGCTGCATCGTGAAGATGGTCCCGCCGATGCAGCGATAGGGCGTGTCGATGTCGCCCCGGATGTGGGCTTCCGGAATGTCCTCGTCGGCAATCGCCGCGCCCGGCCCGCCGAGGCGGTCGATCTCGGCCTTGAGCGCGGCGTCTGCCCGCTCGAGCAGCTCTTCCGAGGTGACCTTGGTCAGCTCCCAATAGACTTCGCACGTCCCGTTCGCCGCTTTCACCGAGAGGTTGATGTTCTGAGGCGTGGTGGTCGTGACTTCGTATTCGACCTTGGGGAGCGTCACCGGGACCGTATGGACAACGACCGGAATGGTGATGAGGAAGATGATCAGGAGAACCAACATGACGTCGACAAGCGGCGTCGTGTTGATGTCCGACATTGGGGCTTCGTCGCCTTCAGACTGGCCGACATTCATGGCCATAGCTTGTTCCTATCCGATCGTTCTGGTTCCGACGCCTGGCGCGAGGTTCGTGCGGGGCGGCCGACGAGCGGACCGCCCCGCGCCGAGCCTCAGACCTTCTTCGGGCCCGTGCTGGTGGTGCCGCCCATGCTGCCCGACGAGGTGGTGCCGCCCGGGCTGACGTTCGACCCGCCGAGACCGCCGGTCGCGCCGGCGGTGCCGCCGGTGGTGCCCGACGGACGAGTGGTGGTGCCGCCCGCGCCGCCGGCGCCGCCGGTTCCGGCCGCAGCGCGCGCCGCGGTGACCGAGGGACGAACGGTGCCGCCCGACATCATGTAGCCGTGGAGGTCGTTCGAGAACTTCGCCATGTCCTCGATGATCGCCTTGTTGCGGCGCATCAGCCAGTTGTAGGCCATAACGGCGGGAACCGCGACGACGAGGCCGAGCGCGGTCATGATGAGCGCTTCACCCACCGGACCCGCGACGGTATCGATCGAGGCCTGGCCTTGCTGGCCAATCTTCACGAGTGCGCGGTAGATGCCGACCACGGTGCCGAACAGGCCGACGAACGGCGCGGTCGAACCGACGGTGGCGAGGAAGGCGAGGCCGCCCGAAAGCTTGGAAGCGATCGCGCCCTGGCTGCGGGCCAGCGAGCCCTGCATCCAGTCATGCTGGTCGATCGGATCGGTGAGCTTGTCGTGCTGCTCGAGCGCCAGGATGCCGTCGTCGACGATCTGGCGGTAGGCGCTGTTCTTCTCGAGCTTGGAGGCGCCTTCGCGCAGGTTCGCCGCCTGCCAGAAGGTCGTGCGGGCGCGGCGGCCCTGGTTGATGATCTTCTGCTGCTCGAACAGCTTGGTGAACAGGATGTACCAGGAAGCGGCCGACATGATCACCAGGATGATGAGCGTCGTCCAGGCGATGGGACCGCCCTCCTTGAGGGCGTTGGCGATGCCGTAGGCGTTTTCGCCCCCATGAGCTGCAGTGGTCATGATCTGTATTTCCTCTCGTCGTCAAAATGGGCTGCGCGTCCAAGCGCGGTAACTGAGCTTATTCGTCGGGCAACTGCCAGCGAACAGTACGGGTCACGCTGCCGGCAACCGGGTTGCCGCTCGTGTCCTGGGCCGGCGTGAAGCGGAACCGCCGCTGCGCCAGGGAACAGGCCGTGCTGTCTAGGGCCGAGTTGCCGCTCGATCCGGTGACGCTGCAGCCGGCGACCCTGCCGTCCGCGCCCACCGAGAGCCGGATGGTCGTGTTGCCCTGAGCCTCTGCACGGATCGCCGACGGCGGATAATCGTCGTTCGAGATCGTGCCGCTGCGATGCACCGGCGGCCGGGCGGCCTGACGCGGAGGCGGCGGCGGCGGCGGCGGCGGAGGCGGAGGCGGAGGCGGCGTCGCCGGACCCGCAGGCGCCGGAGTAGGCGACGGCGGCTGCGCGTTGAACACCGTCGGCGTCGGCGGCGGCGGCGGCGCCGGCATCGGATTCGGCTGCTGCAACCGGTTGAGGGGCGGCGGCGTCGTCAGCGGCGGCGGCTGGGTCGGGGTGTCAGGCGGCGGGGGCGGCGGCTCCTCTTCGGGGGGCGGCGGCTCCTCGACGTCGAACGTTTTCAGATCCTCTTTGATCTGCTTGAAAGCCTTGGTGGCCAGGCCGGTGACGAATGCGTAGCCGATGAGAGCGTGAAGCAGGGCGACGATGACGATCGCCCAGATGCGTCCGGCGCTCATCCTTTGATCAGCATATGCCATTAATCAGCCACACTCCCACGTTTGGTTAGACAAGACCGGCAGACGCACAACGCAGCGATCCTACTTCGGTTCACCCGACACCCCAGGAGCCGGGTAAGGACGGTTCCTCTAATGCGCCGCAGGGGCGGGCGCAATCCCTCGGTGGGATGCGAAACAATGGCAGATTTCCGCGGCAATCCGCGGTTAAGGCGGCATTCGCTAGGTGTCGGGACAGGCTGGGAGAACAGGCAGGATGATTTTTTATATCGTCGCGGCGGGCGCCGCGCTCGTCTCGGGCAGCAGCTATGCTACTGATTCGCAACAACAGCCCGCACCCGCGAGCGCTCCGGCCCTGACCTATGCCGACGCCGCCGACCTCGCCGTTTCCGCGCCGATCGCGGCCCATGTGCGGGTCGTGCGCGCATCCGCGCTTCGCGAGCGCGACGCGCCCGGTGTCACGGCGGGACACCGCCGCTTTCTCGTCACGGCCGACGTGGTCTCGCTGATTCGCGCCCCCGACGCGCTCCCGCCGCGAGTCTCCTGGCTCGTCGACCTGCCCAACGATTCGCGGGGCCGGGCGGCGCGTCTTGCGAAGCGGGCCGAGCTCCTCGTCCTCGCGGCGCCGGTCGCAGGCCGGCCGGGCGAGCTGCGCCTCGCGGCGCCGGACGCGCAGCTTCCCTACAGCGCGCCGCTCGCCGAGCGCCTGCGTGCCATTCACCGCGAGCTCGCCGGCGGCAGCCCGCCGCCGCGGATCACCGCCGTGGGCCGCGCCTTCCACGTGCCGGGCGCGATCCCGGGCGAGAGCGAGACCCAGATCTTCCTCCAGACCGCCGACCAGCGGCCGGTGTCGCTCTCCATCCTGCGCCGTCCGGGCGAGCAGCCGCGCTGGGTCGTCTCGCTCGCCGAATTCGTGGACGAGAATGCGGCGGCGGCGCGGCCCGAAACCCTGCTCTGGTACCGGCTCGCCTGCACTCTGCCGCGCACCCTTCCGGCGCAGAGCATGGCGGCGGCGAGCGGAGAGGAAGCGCAGGCGATCCAGGCGGACTACCAGCTGGTGCTGCAGGGGCTCGGGCCCTGCACGCGAACCCGGACGCGCCGCTGAGGCCCCGTTCAGCCCTGTTCAGCGGCGTTCAGCGGCCGAGATAGACGAAGTCCCGCTCGAACGATTCGAGCGACGCCCCGCCGTCCACGAACAGGATCTGGCCGGTCACCGCCCCCGCCGAGACGAGGTAGAGGACGGCCTCGGCGATATCATCCGGGCTCGGCAGGCGGCCGAGCGGCATCATGGCGGCGACGCGTTCGAGCTGGGCTTCGTCATACTCCGGTGTCGCCATGGTGAGGCCGGGCGCCACGGCGCAGACGCGGATGCGCGGCGCGAGGGCGCGGGCGAGGGTCCGCGTCGCGCCGGCCGCGGCCTGCTTCGAGAGGGTGTAGGAAAGCTGGTCGGCCGGCGGATTGGCGATGCGCTGGTCGAGGATGTTGACGACGACGGCATTCGCGTCGGTCGCAAGGCGGCGCGCGAGGCCGGTCGCGAGAAGGACAGGCGCGGCGGCGTTCACCTTGTAGTGCGCCAGAAGGCAATCCATTGACGCCGTGTCCCAGCGGTCGTCTTCGAAAAGGGCGGCGCTGTTGACGAGCACCACGGGCGGCGTGCCGAACTCGGCTTCGACCGCGGAGAGGAGGTCTTCGATCTCTTGCGCCGAGGCGAGGTCGGCCCGAAAGGGCGCCCAGCGGACGCCTTGCAATGCGGCCGCCAGTTCCGGCTCCGGCTCCGCGGCTTCGTGGGCGTGGAGGGCGAGGTCGTAGCCGGCCGCGGCAAGGCGGCGGGCGATCGCTGCCCCGATGCGCCGGAAGCCGCCGGTGACCAGCGCCAGCTTCCCTGGCCCGAGGCTCACGGGCGGGACCTGACCAAGGTCATGCCGATTTCCTCGCAACCTTCGGAGATTGCGAGCTTCACGATCTTGACCTCGACGCGCAGGATGCGGGGATCGAACATGATTGTTTCGACGATGTGGTCGGCGACCGCTTCGATCAGGGTGAAATGGCGGTCCTTCGGAAGCGCATCGGTCGCGGCGCGGCGCAGGTCCATGTAGTTCTTCGAGGCGGAGAGCGGCGTTTCCGGCTGGAACGGGTCGGGGGGCGCACGCATGTCGGCGACGACCGAGATACGGAGCGGCTGGGGGAGCCGGGTTTCTTCCGAATAGATGCCGGTGAGCACGTCGGTCTCGATGCCGTGCACTTCGAGGCGGAGGAGGTCCGGAGCGCGTTCGTTCATGGCCGCGGCCATGCGCGATCCGCCGGCCGCCCGCAAGCGCGGCGCCTTTCAGCAGGCTCGGGCCTTCCAGCCCGAGGCCCCAGCGTCTACATGCCCGTTCATGCCATCGACCGAACCCCCGCAGGACCTCAGCGGCCTGAGCCTTGCCGAGATCGCCCGGCTCGCCGAGGAGAAGAAGCTGCCGCCCGTCGAGCGCTGGAACCCCACGCATTGCGGTGACAGCGCCATGCGCATCGCGCGCGACGGGACCTGGTTCCACGAAGGGAGCCCGATCGGGCGGCCGGCGATGGTGCGGCTCTTCTCCACGATCCTGCGGCGGGAGGAGGACGGATCCTTTGTGCTCGTCACGCCCGCCGAAAAGCTTTCTATCGAGGTGGAGGACGCGCCGTTCGTCGCCGTGGAAGTGAAGAGCGAGGGTGAAGGCGAGAACAGGAGCCTCGCCTTCCGGCTCAACACCGGCGACATCGTCGTCGCGGGGCCGGAGCGGCCGATCCGTACGAAGGCGGGGGAGGACGGGCCCCATCCCTATGTGGAGGTCCGGCGCGGGCTGGAGGCCCTGGTGGTGCGCTCCGTCTATTACGAACTCGCCGAGCTGGCGCTGGCCGAGGGCGCGGCGCCTCCGGGCCTGTGGAGCGGCGGCGCCTTCTTCGCGCTGGAGCCGGACGCGTGAGCCTCGCCGGGCGCCTCCGCGCGGCGCTCGAGGAAGGACGCCGGCGCGAGCCGGTGCTGATCGCCGGCGACGTGCTCGACGAGGAGGCGAACGCGATCGGCATCACGCCCGCCGCGGTGCTGGTCGCCGTCGTGGACCGGCCGGATCCGACTGTGATCCTGACGCTCCGCCCGATGACGATGCGCAAGCATCCGGGGCAGATCAGCTTCCCGGGAGGGCGGATCGATCCGGGCGACGAGGGGCCGATCGACGCGGCACTTCGCGAGGCAGAGGAGGAGATCGGATTGCCGCGGGAGGCGGTGGAGATCGTCGGCACGGCGGACCGCTACCGGACGATCACCGGCTTCGAAGTGACGCCGGTGATCGGCATCGTGCCGCAGGACGTGCCGCTGACGCCGCATCCGGGCGAAGTGGAGGCGGTGTTCGAAGCCCCCCTCGCCTACCTGTTCGATCCCGCGCACCAGGCGGTGCGCACCGCGGAATATCGCGGGCGTGAGCGCAGCTATTTCGAGATCGATTACGAGGGCCGCCGCATCTGGGGCGCGACGGCGGCGATGATCGTCAACCTGTCGCGGCGGCTGGTGCTGGCGTGACCAGGCTCCCCCAGGCGGACTGGCGCGGGCGTCCGGAGATGCGCCGCCTGCTCGACGTGCTCGGCGCCCCGGCGGGGGAGACGAGGTTCGTCGGCGGCTGCGTGCGCGACACCTTGCTCGGGCTGGCGGTCAGCGACGTCGACCTCGCGACCCGTCTCTCGCCGCAGGAGGTGCTGGACAGGCTCAAGGCGGCGGCGATCAAGGCGGTGCCGACCGGGCTCGCGCACGGCACCGTGACCGCGGTCATCGCCGGCAAGCCCGTCGAAGTCACGACGCTGCGCCGCGACGTCGCGACCGACGGACGCCACGCTACCGTAGAATATACGGACGATTGGCGCGAGGACGCCGCGCGCCGCGACTTCACGATCAACGCCCTGTTCGCCGACCCCGGAAGCGGCGAGGTCCACGATTATTTCGGCGGGCTCGCGGATCTCGGCGAACCCCGCGTCCGCTTCATCGGGGACGCGTTGACACGGATCGCGGAGGACCATCTGCGCATCCTGCGTTTCTTCCGCTTTCACGCGCGGTTCGGGACGGGCGAGCCGGATGCGGAAGGGCTGGACGCCTGTACGCGGCGCGCGAACGACCTCATGGCGCTGTCGCGCGAGCGGATCGCGGACGAGCTGCTGAAGCTCCTCGCCCTTCCCGAGCCGGCGGCGACGGTGCGGCTGATGATCGAGCGCGGGATTTTGAAGCCGGTCCTGCCGGAGATCGTCACCGCCGAGCCGCTGGAGCGGCTGATCGCGGCCGAGCGCCGGTTCGGGGTCGAGCCGCATCCGCTGAGGCGATTCGCGGCGCTGCTTCCGGCCGAGCCCGAGACAGCGGCCGCCGTGGCGACCCGGCTCCGGCTTTCGAACAAGGCCGCGAAGCGGCTCGCCCTCGCCGCCGTGCGGACGACGGGTGACGCGAAGCGGCTCGCTTATGCGATCGGCACGGACGGGGCTGTGGACCGGCTGCTCCTCGCCGGCGAGGATCCCGCTGAGATACGCGACTGGCAGCCGCCGCGGCTTCCGCTTTCGGGCGGCGAGCTGATCGGCATGGGGCTGACGGCAGGCCCGGAGGTGGCGCGGACGCTGCAGGCCGTCGAAAGGGCGTGGATCGAGGCGGGTTTTCCGGACCGGGCGGCGGCGCGGGCGATTGCGCGAGACAAGGTCGAACAGGCGCTGGCGGGGCGCTAGAACGCTTTCCTGAAGCGGTAGCTGGTGCGTTCGTAGCCCGCCTTGCGGAAGAAGCCGTGGGCGTTCGCAAGATCGATGTCGCTCACCGCCTCGGCCCCGTCGCAGCCGCGCTCGGCGAAGCGCGCCTCGACGGCGGCGAGGAGCGCGGTGCCGACGCCGCGGCGGCGCTCTTCGGGCGCGACGACGAGGAGAGTGAGGCGGCCGACCGCGCCGTGCTGGAGCGTCGGCACCACGTGCCAGGCCGCGCAGCCGACCAGGCCGCCGCGCTCGGCGACGAAGGGCGCTTCGCCGGACTGGACGAGCCCGCGCAACGATGCGCGCAGCTCCGCCGGATCGGTGCCGGTGAGGACGGCGAGGGCGTCGGCTTCGTTCGCCTTCGCTTCGCGGATGACGAGCTCGGGTTCCGGCTCAGCTTCGGGTTCGGATTCAGGCTCAGGCTCGGGCTCGGGCTCCGGCTTGCGCTTCCGGCGCGGCGGCTCGGGTTCCGGCTCTTCGCGCTTCTTCGGCCTGGGCTTGGCGTCGGTCGCCGCCTTGCCGGCGATTCCGAGGGAGCGCTTCCAGTCGGCCACTGCGCCGCGGCGCAGATAGTTTTCGATCTCGTCGGCCGTGGCTTCGAGACCGTCCTTGCCGATGCCGAAGCAATCCTGGCCGGTCTTGAGATCCGTGAGGCCATAGCGGCCGAAATCGCCGCCCGGCTTCCTCCGCCGCGACCTGACGAGGCGCAGGCCCCGGTGCGCGGCCATGTCGCGCAGCATCTCGTCGCGTGGATCGGGCATGGCGGGAGTTAGGGCGGAGGTGGGGGTTGGGGCAAGTGGGCGCTCATATCCTCCCCTGCTTTTGCAGGGGAGGAGCTTCGTGTTTTTCGCCCCTAAGCCGCCGGAACGGTGAAGCAGAGGGCGGCGCCTCCGTTCTCGCGGTTGCTCGCCGAGATGCGGCCGCCATGGGCTTCGACGATGGTGCGGCAGATGGAGAGGCCGACGCCCATTCCGTCCGCCTTGCTGGAGACGAAGGGCTCGAACAGGGTGTCGCGCGCTTCGTCGGAAATGCCGGTGCCTGTGTCTTCCACGCACAGGTGGATGAAGCCCTCCTCGAGCCGCGCGGAGACCGAGACCCGGCGCTCGGGACGGCCCTCGACGGCTTCGACGGCGTTGCGCACGAGGTTGATCAGCACCTGCTGGATCTGGACCGGGTCCGCATCGACGGTGAGGCCCGGCTCGACGTCCTGGCGATATTCGACGCCCGCAGCCGCCGCGCCGACGAGAGCGATGGCGTTCGCATCCTCGATGAGGCCGACGAGCGGCACCTTCTGGCGCTTGGGCTCGCTCCGGGCGAGCATCGCGCGCAGGCGATGGATGGTCTCGCCGGCCTGGAGCGTGATCTGCTCGGCCCGCATCAACCAGCGCACCGCCTCGTCGATCGAATCGACGCCGCCGCGCTTCAGGCGGTTGATCGTGCCGCGCAGGCACGAGGCGACGGCGGTCAGCGGCTGGTTGATTTCGTGCGCCATCGTCGACGCCATCGTCCCCATTGCGCTCACCCGGCTGGCGTGGACGAGCTGGTTGCGCATCGATTCGAGCTGCTCGGCGGAACGATCACGCGCCTTGCGCTCCTCGTCGATGTCGACGAGGGCGACGACTCCGCCGGCAAGCTCGCCCGCGGCGTTGCGCACCGGGCGGCCGCTGATCCGCGTCCAGGCGAAGGTGCCGTCGCCGCGGCGGTAATTAACGTCGATCGACGGGCTCTCCTCGCCTTCGAGCACCATGCGCGCGAGCGGATATTCCCTGCCCTCGACGCGGGTGCCGTCGGCGTGGAAGGAGACCCACTCGTCGTAGCTGTCGATGTCCTTCGAATAATGCACCGGGTGGCGCAGGAGCTGCTCGACATATGAGTTGCCGCCGACAATGCGGCCGGAGGGGAGCTCGGCCATGACGAGGCCCACGGGGACCGCCTCGACGATGGTGCGGAGCTGCGCCTCGCGGGCGGCGAGCACCTGCTCGGCGATCTTCTGCGCGTCGATATTCTGCGCGACCTTGATGAAGAAATCGGGCTCGCCCGCGTCATTGCGCACCAGTGAGACGCTGACCCGCACCCAGACTTCGCGGCCGTTCCTTCGGATGTAGCGCTTGTCCCGCGAATAGCGCTCGGCCTCGCCGGCGAGGAGCGCTTCGAGCGCGTCGATGTCGGCGGCGAGGTCGTCCGGGTGGGTGATCTGCTGGAATGCGCCGGAGACGAGCTCATCGCGTGTATAGCCGGTGAGGTCCGCATAGGCCTGGTTGACGAGGAGGAAGCGGCCGTCGGGCGCGAGCTTGCCCATCGCCGTTCCCGCCTTCTCGAACAGCAGGGCGAAGTCGTCGGAGGCGACTGTGGGGGCGGCCCCCGCTTCGATCTTCGGCTGCGCTGACGCCATGTTGCCCCCAGTCGCCGGAAGGCCTTTGCCGATCCGCGATGAGGCCTCTTATTCCTAAACAGCGCTAGCAATTCCTTAACTCCCGATGCCGTACAGGCCGCAATCAGAAGGCGTGGACAGCCTTTTCGACCAGACCGACAGGAGTGAACAACGTGCGCAACACCATCCGCATCAAGACCGCGATCGCCGCCACCGTCGGCGCCGCCGCCGCCATGTTCGCGACCCCAGCCGTCGCCGGGACGCAAAGCTCGAACCTCGGCGTCAGCGCCACGGTCGCGGCCAACTGCACCATCTCGACGACGGCCCTCGCCTTCGGCAGCATCGACAGCCTTTCGGCGAGCGCGGTGAACGGCACCGGCGGCGTGGCCATCGCCTGCACCAACGGATCGACCTGGACCGCGACCGCGGACGTGGGCGCCGGCGCCGGCGCGACCTTCGCCGCCCGCCGCATGACCTCGGGCGCGAACACGCTCAGCTACTCGCTGTTCACCGACGCGGGCCGCACCACCGTGTGGGGCAACGGCACCAACTCGACCGGCGTCATCACCAGCACCGGCACGGGATCGACCCAGAACATCACCATCTACGGCCAGATTCCGGGCAGCCAGACGGGCGTTCCCGCCGGCAGCTATTCGGACACGGTCGCGGTCACCGTCACCTACTAAACAATTTCCCACGAGCGGGGATCAGCGCGAGGGCGGGGCGTTTCGGCGTCCCGCCCTCGACGCATGCGCGGCGCATGCTCTGGCGCCGGGGAGTTTGGCGGTCTAGAGACGCGGCGCCTTTGAGCCGAGAAACAAGAATGACCGTTTCGCTTTCGATCGTCGCGCCCTGCTACAATGAGGAAGGCTCCCTGGAAGCGCTCTACCGGCGCGCGGCGGCGGCGGCCGAGAGCGTCGCGGGACGCTCGTTCGAGATCGTGCTGGTGAACGACGGCTCGCGCGACCGGACCTGGGAGCTCATCCAGGGCCTCGCCGCCCGCGACGAGCGCGTCGTCGGCATCAACCTGTCGCGAAACCACGGCCACCAGCTCGCACTCACCGCAGGGCTGGACCTCTGCTCTGGCGAGCGGATCCTGATCATCGACGCCGACCTCCAGGATCCGCCGGAGCTTCTCCCGCAATTCTACGCGGAGATGGAGCGGCAGAAGGCGGACGTGGTCTACGGCCTTCGCCGCGCGCGGGCCGGCGAGACGGCGTTCAAGCGCTCCACCGCCAAGCTCTTCTACCGCGGGCTGTCGCAGCTCGCCGAGATCGACATTCCGCGCGACACGGGCGACTTCCGTCTGATGAGCCGCCGGGCACTGGACGCGCTGCTCAGCTTGCCGGAGCAGGCGCGATTCATCCGCGGCATGGTCGCCTGGGTCGGGTTCCGCCAAGTGCCTTTGATCTACGATCGCGCCGAGCGCCATGCCGGCGAGAGCAAGTACCCGATCAGCAAGATGGTGCGCTTCGCGCTCGACGCGGTGACGGGGTTCTCCACCGCGCCGCTGCGCTTCGCGAGCCATGCGGGTCTGTGGCTGGTGCTCGGCTCGTTCCTGCTCTTCCTCTACATCGCCTGGGGGTGGCTGAGCGGGAACGTCACCGAAGGCTGGACGTCGCTGATGCTGGTCGTGGTGGCCCTCGGCGCGGTGCAGATGTTCGTGCTCGGGATGATCGGGGAGTATCTCGGGCGGCTTTACATCGAGGCGAAGCGCCGGCCGCTCTACATCGTGCAGGAGATTGCCGGCTATGCGGGCGGGCACCCGCATCTCGGGCACATCGCTCACGATGCCGAGGACGCGGCTCCCGGCGCGGAGGCGACCGCGACCAGCGAGACGCCCGGCGAGAAGGGCACCTTGCCGATCGCATAGCGTTCGAGGCCGAACAGGAATTCGAAGGCCTTGTTGACCGGGGCCGGCGGCAGCTTGTCGTCGCTGTCCTGCTTGCCGGTCACGCGGCCCGCCAGCCGCGCGGCTGCGGCGACGGGGAAGAGCAGGCTGTTGAAGTAGGAGAGGAGCTCCACCTTCAGGCCGGCCTCTTCGATGACGCTTCGAAAACCCTTTTTCGTGTAGCGGCGCTTGTGGTGGTTCACGACGTCGTGGGCGCTCCACATCCACGGGTGCGCCGGGACGGTGAGGAGGATGCGGCCGCCGGGCTTGAGGCCGCGGGCGATGCTGACGAGGGAGGCCTTGTCCTCATCGACATGTTCGAGGACGTCGAGGAGGGCGACGAGATCGTAGGCGCTGCGCTCGACGCCGTCGAGCTGCGGGAGCATCGCCATTCGCGCCGGGCGGCCGAGGCGGGCGCTCGCGACTTCACGCGCCGCTTCGTCCATCTCGACGGCATCGACCGTGCCGAAGCGGCCGAGCATGTCGAGATTATGCCCGGTGCCGCAGCCGATCTCGAGAATGCGCGCGCCGGCGGGCGGCTTCGCTTTCTGCTCGATGACCCGCGCCAGGATCTCGCGCCGCGCGCGATACCACCAGTGACGGCTGTCGAGCTCCGCCATGCGGTCGTAGACGATGCGTTCCATGCCTCAGGCGGCCGTGAACTTGTTGTCGCGGGGGAAGCCGTTGGGCGGCATCCGCCCGGCGGCGCCGCGGGCGGTGCGCCAGGGGGTGAGATCGGCCTCTGTGCGGGTGCGGCCGCTCTCGCCGCCCATCGACCAGGCGATGCCCGCGCCGATCCGGAAGGTGGAGGCGACGGCGAGGCCGCCGTCGCGGTAGCGCTGGAGCTGGACGCCGGCACCGCGGCCCATTTCAGGCAATTCGGTCAAGGGGAAGACGACCATCTTCCGGTTCTCGCCCAAGGCAATGACGTAATCGTGGGCGGCGTCGATCTGGTGGACGATTGTGAGACGCGAACCCGGACGGACGTTCACGACCTGCTTGCCCTTGCGGGTTTCGGCGATGGCGCCGGCCGCGGAGGTGAGGAAGCCGCGGCCGTCGTCGGTAGCGAGGAGGAGCTTGGCGCCGGACGCCGCGGGCATCAGGGCGACGAAGCTCCCCTCCCCTTCGACGTCGATCATCAGGCGCACCGGCTCGCCGAAGCCGCGGCCGCCCGGCAAGCGTTCGGCGGCGAGCGTGTAGAAGCGCCCGTTGGCCGCGGCGAGGAGCAATTTGTCGGTGGTCTGGGCGTGGAAGAAATAGCGCGGGCCGTCGCCTTCCTTGAACTTCATCGCTTCCGGATTGGCGAGATCGACATGGCCCTTCATCGCCCGGATCCAGCCGCGCTGCGACATGATGACGGTGATCGGCTCGCGCTCGATCATCGCTTCCAGCGGGATTTCGCGCGCCGGACCCGCTTCCTCGATCAAGGTGCGGCGGCGGCCGAGGGCGGTCTCGGGGCCGTAGCGGGCGGCGAGGCCGGCCAGGTCCTTCTTGAGGCGGGTGCGCTGGCGGGTGCGTGAATCGATCAGCTTCTGGAGCTCTTCGCGCTCGCGGCTGAGGGTGTCGCGCTCCTTGCGGATCTGCATTTCCTCGAGCTTGCGAAGCGAGCGCAGGCGCATGTTGAGGATGGCTTCGGCCTGCCGGTCGCTGAGCGCGAATTCGGCCATCAGCACGGGCTTGGGCTCGTCCTCGGTGCGGATGATCTCGATCACGCGGTCGAGATTGAGATAGGCGATCAGGAAGCCTTCGAGCAGCTCCAGCCGGTCGACGATCTTGTCGACGCGGTGCTGCGAGCGCTTGACGAGCACTTCGAACTGGAAATCGAGCCAGGCTTTCAGCGCATCGCGAAGGCTCATGACGCGCGGCGTGCGGGCGGCGTCGAGGACATTGAGGTTGAGCGGCACGCGCACTTCGAGGTCGGTGAGGCGGAAGAGGCTGTCCATCAGCATCTGCGGCTCGACGGTGCGGCTGCGCGGTTCGAGGACGATGCGGATCTGCTCGTCGGATTCGTCGCGAATGTCGGCGAGGATCGGCAGGCGCTTTTCGGAGACCAAGGCGGCGATCTGCTCGATCAGCTTGGACTTGGGCACCTGGTACGGAATTTCGTGGATGATCGCGTGCCAGGTGCCGCGGCCCTGGTCCTCGATCGACCAGCGGGCGCGTACGCGAAACGAGCCGCGCCCCGTCGCATAGGCGTGGGCGATGCTTTCGGCATTGTCGACGATGACGCCGCCCGTCGGGAAATCGGGGCCGCTGACGAAATCCATCAGCGCCCGGTCCTCGGTGGCGGGATTGTCGATGAGCTGGACCGCAGCCTCGATCAGCTCAGCGACATTGTGGGGCGGGATAGAGGTCGCCATGCCGACCGCGATGCCGCTCGCGCCGTTGGCGAGCAGATTGGGAAAAAGGCCGGGGAAGACTTCGGGCTCTTCCTCCTCGCCATTGTAGGTGGCGCGGTAGGCCACAGTGCCTTCGTCGAGCCCGGCCATGAGCTCGCCCGCCGCTGCCGTCAGCCGCGCTTCGGTGTAGCGCATGGCGGCGGCGTTATCGCCATCAACGTTGCCAAAGTTGCCTTGGCCGTCGACCAGCGGGTAACGAAGCGAAAAGGTTTGCGCGAGGCGGACCATGGCGTCGTAGACCGACTGGTCGCCGTGCGGATGGTATTTGCCGATGACGTCGCCGACGACGCGGGCGCATTTCTTGTAGGCGGACGCCGGATCGAGCCGCAGCAGGCGCATCGCCCAGAGCAGGCGGCGGTGGACCGGCTTCAGCCCGTCGCGGACGTCCGGCAGCGAACGCGCCGTGATCGTGGACAGGGCGTAGACGAGATAGCGTTCGGAAAGGGCATCCTCGAAGGGCGCTTCGAGGACGTGGTCGTGGTCTTGGGACATGGAGGAGCGATAGCAAGCGCTTGGGCGGCGCGCGAGAACCTATTGCGCCGGCTTTATGTTATAAGATAACATCTCTTCGGAATAGAACAGGGAGAGACATGATGCGCCGCCCGCTCATCCTCGCCGCCGCACTCGCCGCCGGAACCTTGGCCGTCGCGCCGGTCGTGTTCCTGCTGGCGCCGGAGCAGGTCCAGGTGGTCCGGGAGGACCTGAAGATGTTCGATGTCGAAAGCCCCGGCGGCGGCGTCGCTTACGCACCCGCAGCGGTGGAGGCGCCTTCGGCCGAGCCGGGGCGCAATCCGGTCGCCCCGGACGGCGCAATCGCGCAGACGGCCCCGCGCATCGCCTACACCTATGGCTACCGCTTCCGCCTGCCCTCGGTCGCGGTGGCGCAGCTTCAGGAGCGGCACCTCGGCCTCTGCCGGCAGCTCGGTGACAGGCGCTGCCGTGTCCTCTCCATGCGGCGCGGCGAGCAAAGCGGCGGCGGCGAAGAAGACGCAGCAAGCGCCGCTCTGGCGCTGGAGGTCGCGGCGCCGCTCGCCGCCCGCTTCGGCGCGGCCCTGACGCAGAGCGCCGGCAACGCCGGCGGCGAGACGATCGACCGCACCATCGCGGCGGAAGACCTGTCGCGCCAGATGGTCGACACCGAAGCGCGGATCCGCACGCGTGAGACGCTGATCCGGCGCCTTTCAGCCCTTCTGGAGACGCGGAGCGGCAATATCGAGCAGGCGGTGCAGGCGGAGCGGGCGATCAACCAGGCGCAGGAGGAACTCGATTCCGCCCGCACCTGGCTCGCCGAGATGCGCGGCCGGGTCGCCATGTCGAAGTTCGAGATCGGCTACGACGCGGTCGGTGCCACGGCGGTGCCGGAGCGCAATGCGTTCGCCGCTGCCTTCGCGACGGTGGGAACGGTGACGGTGCAGAGCCTCGCCGTGCTGGTGCTGATCGGCGGCCTGCTTGCGCCCTGGGCGACGATCGGGCTTCTGATCTGGCTCGCCGTCCGCCGCCACCGCCGCTTGCACCCGGTGGAGAGTTGAAGCTTCTCTACTCACATGGTAGACTTGGTCGATCCATAGGGAGACTGCTCATGCGTAGGCCGCTCGCCGTCGTCGGAATCGCCCTCCTCCTCGCCTCCTGCGGCAAAGGGGGCGGCAGCGACGAACGCTACGAAGGCTCTGGCTCCGTCGCGAATTCGGTTGCGACGGATGCAGCCTCCGCTCCCGCTGCGCCGCCGCCGCCCGGCGGCATGCGCACCTTCAACGCCGAAGAGCGCGCAGCCGGGCCGGAAATCAACCCGACCGCGGCGCCCGGCGTCGCCTTCAACTACAGCTATGCTTTCAGGCTCGAGGCGGAGCGCATCGCCGCCGTGCAGGAGCGGCACGCCTCGCGCTGCGAGCAGCTCGGGCCCGCCCGCTGCCGGATCACCGGAATGCTCTACCGGGTGCGCAGCGAGACCGACATCGAGGCGCGGCTCCAGTTCAAGCTCGATCCGTCGATCGCGCGCATCTTCGGCCGCGAGGGCGTCGCCGTCGTGGCCGAGAACCAGGGCATGCTGGTCGAGAGCCAGATCACCGGAACCGACGCCGGTACCCAGATCCGCCAGGCCGGGCGCAGCATCGCCGACCTGGAGGCGGATCTCGCGCGGCTCGAGCAGAGGCTCGCGGGCCAGCTCAGCCGCGCCGACCGCGAGCGGCTCGACTTCGAGGCGCAGCAGCTTCGCCAGACGATCCGGGCGTCGCGGCAGAACCGCGAGGATGTGGCCGAGACGTTGGCGACCACGCCGATGACCTTCGTCTACGGATCGGGCGACCTCGTCCCCGGCTTCGACACGCCGCGACCGTTCGGCGACGCGCTGGAACAGGCGGGCGACAATTTCATCGACGGCGTCGCCGTGCTGTTCGTGATCCTGGTCACGCTCCTGCCCTGGGCCTTCGCGGCGTTGCTCGGCTGGTTCGCGTACCGCGCCGCGCGGCGCTGGCGCAACCGGCCCGCGGCCGCTCCGGCGGGCACGGACAGGGCAGCGGCAGCCGAGCCGGCGCAGGGCTGGGACGGCTAGGCTTCGCGGGCACCGGGCGGGGGCTCGAACGCCTCCGCCGGTTCGCTTGCCTTGAGCGCTTCGACCTCGGTCAGGAGCCAGTCGCGAAAGGCGCGGACCTTGGCCTGGGCGCGGCGGTGCTCTGGATAGACGAGCCAGTAGCCGGGGCCGTCGAAGCTCACCAGCGGGAAGAGTTGGACGATCCGGCCGCCGGCAAGCTCGGGGCGCCAGAAGAGCGGCGTCAGCATGCCGACGCCGGCCGATGAGAGAGTCGCCTGGCCTTCCATCGCCTGGGCGTCGAAGCGGATGCCGGTCGCCGCCTGCTGTTCCGGCACCGGGAGGCCGGCGGCGCGCAGCCACAGGTCCCACCATTCGTCCTCCGGGCTGAGGCGGGGGACGCGGAGCAGGTCTTCGGGCCGCTCGATGAGGTGCGCGTCGCGGAAGGCGGGGGTCGCCATCGGCGTGGCGTGCATCCGGAACAGGAAGTGGGCGCGAAGGCCCGGCCATTCGGCGCGGCCGAGCGTGCTGCGGATGGCGACGTCCTTTTCCTCGCGGGCGAAGTCGATCATCCGGTTGTCGGTGTCGAGGCGGACCGCGAGCTCGCGCCGGGCGAGCTGGAAGGCGCCGAGGCGGGGCGCGATCCAGTTGGAGGCGAAAGTCTGCGTGGTGGAGATGGTGAGGACGCTCTCGTCCTCCGCGACGAGCGCGCCGAACGCATCCTCCAGCGTATCGAAGGCGCGGGCGACGAGTGGGGCGGCGCGGCGGCCTGCTTCGCTCAAGGTGACGCGCCGCCTGGAGCGGAGGAAGAGCGGGACGCCGAGGCGCTCCTCGAGAATGCGGATCTGGTAGCTCACGGCTGCCTGCGTCATGCCGAGCTCGGCGGCGGCGCGGGTGAAATTCTCGTGCCGGGCAGCGGCTTCGAAGACCTTGACGGCGCTGAGGGGCGGCAGGCGGCGCATCGTTGAAGATGATAAGCTGAGCTTATCTTGACTGTCGAGATTTTCGTTGGCGAACCGAGGCTTCAGCAGCCATTTACCTCCCATGGCCGGCCGATCCGGCACTTCGACACGAAGGGAGAAGAACCATGCGCGACCGGATGGAGGCCGAATTGTGGAACGCCCACCACGATCAATTTTCCCAATGGCTGGACGGCCGCGTGAGCCGCGCCGGTTCGGCGCTGAGGCGCGGCGGCAGCGCCGTGCGCGTGCCCGCGCAGTTCGCCGCCGCCGTCGCGGCGGTCAGCCTCGCCGGCCTGACGCTCGGCACCGTGTTCGTCTGAAGACGGCTTCCCCTCCTCCCACCTGAAACAGACACCAAGGAGCTTCCCATGACCCACTTCGCCGCATGGCTCGGCCGCACGATCGACGGCTTCCGCACGCTGCAGCGCATCCAGTTCGCCGCGCCCTGGCGCGAGCGCCGCGCCCGCCGCTGCTGACAGCCGCGCTCCGCCCGGCTAGGGCGAAAGGCATGCGCGCACCCACCTTTCTTGTTGCCGCGCTCGGTGCCGCCGCCCTAACCGGCTGCGCGATGCCGAGCGACGTGCCTCCTCCCGCCCCCACGGCGCCCGCCGCGCCCGCCGCTGCGGGTAGCGGCCCGAACGGGCTGATGACATGGGCGGACCTCACCGCCCGTCCGCGTCCGACCGGCGCGACGGAGGTTCGCTACGGGGCCGACAGCATGCAGGTCGTCGACCTGTGGCTTCCGCAGGGCCGAGGGCCGCATCCGACCGTGCTGATGGTCCATGGCGGCTGCTGGCAGACCGAGATTGCCGACCGGCGGCTGATGGACTGGATCGCCGGCGACCTCAGGGACCGCGGCATCGCCGTCTGGAACATCGACTATCGCGGGGTCGACCGCGAGGGCGGGGGCTATCCCGGCACCTTCCTCGACGCGGCGGCGGCCGCGGACGCCTTGCGGGCCCATGCCGCGACCTACCGGCTCGACATAAGCCGCCTCGTCGCGGTCGGGCACAGCGCGGGCGGGCATCTTGCGCTCTGGCTCGCTGCGCGGCCGAGGCTTCCCGCAAACTCGCCGCTTCGGAGCGGCAACCCGATCCCGATCCGCACCGTCGTCAGCCTCGGCGGCCTGCCCGACCTCGAGGAAGCGGCGCGCGAGCCGGGGAGCGGCTGCGGGATCGAGGTGATCGGCCGGCTGACCGGGGGGCGGTTCGACGACACGTCCGTGCCGCGCCTCGCGCCGCTCCGCGTCCGCCAGGTGCTGGTGAACGGCATGCAGGACCGGATCATCCCGACCGCTTATGCCGAAGGCTATTCCCGGCCGATGCGCGCGGCGGGCGATGACGTGCGCGTGCGGATGATCGACCGGACGGGCCATGTCGAACTTGTCTCGCCCGGCACGGCGGCGTGGCTCGCGACGGTGGAAGAGATCGAGCGGGCTCTGGGGCGGCGGAGGAGGCCGTGAATGCCCACTGCACCGTTCGGGCTGAGCTTGTCGAAGCCCTGCCCTTCTTCGGGCGCTTGAAAGGAAGGACAGCCCTTCGACAAGCTCAGGGCGAACGGAGTTGAGGATGAGCGCTGGGCTTCAACAGGCACGAGCGCTCGACGCGGGCGATCCGCTCAGGAGCTTTCGCGACCGGTTCGTGCTCCCTGCCGACACCATCTACCTCGACGGCAATTCGCTGGGCGTGCTGCCGCGGGCGACGGCGGCGCGGCAGGCGGAGGTGGTGGCGCTCGAATGGGGCGAGCGGCTGATCCGAAGCTGGAACAAGTCCGGCTGGATCGAGGCGCCGGCGCGGATCGGGGCGAAGATCGCGGCGCTGATCGGGGCGAAGCCGCACGAGGTGATCGTCGCCGACTCGACCTCGGTGAACCTCTACAAATTGCTCGTCGCCGCCGCAGCGCTCTCGGACCGCCCTGCCCTCCTCACCGAAGCGGGCAACTTCCACACCGACCTTCACATCGCCAGCGGCGCGGCGGAGCTTACCGGATTGCGCCTCGACATCGCGCCGCGCGCCGAGATCGAGGGGCGGATCGGGGCGGAGACCAACCTCCTCCTCCTCACCCACGTCCATTACAAGACGGCCGACCGCTTCGACATGGCGGCGGTCACCGCGCAAGCCAAAGCGGCGGGCGCGCTCACCCTCTGGGACCTCAGCCACAGCGCCGGGGCGGTGCCGCTGAGGCTGAACGAGGACGGGGCGGAGCTCGCGGTCGGCTGCGGCTACAAATATCTGAACGGCGGGCCGGGCGCGCCCGCATTCCTCTACGTGGCCGAGCATCTCCAGGAGCGCCTCGTCAGCCCCCTTCGCGGCTGGATGGGCCATGCCGCACCGTTCGATTTCACCGACGATTACGTCCCCGCGCCCGGCATCGCCCGCTTCCTCGCCGGCACCCCGCCCATCCTCAGCCTCTCCGCGCTGGAGTGCGGCGTCGATTCGTTCGAGGGCGCCTCAATGGACGCAGTCTGGGAGAAGGCGGTCACCCTCTGGGACTATTTCGCGCGGCTGATGGCGCAGCGTTGCCCGGAGCTCGCCTGCATTTCGCCCGCCGACCCGGCGGCGCGCGGAAGCCACATCAGCTTCCGTCACCCCCACGCCTTCGAAATCTGCCAGGCCCTGATCGAAGCCGGCGTGATCGGCGACTTTCGCGCGCCCGACGTCCTGCGCCTCGGCATTACGCCGCTCTACCTGCGCTACGAGGACATGTGGCGCGCGGCGGAAATCTGCGGCGAGATCATGAGCACGGGCCGCTGGCGCGAGCCGCGCTTCGCCGTGCGCGGCAAGGTCACCTGAAGAGCCGTAACCAGACTCGTTCGTCCCGAGCGTAG
>DASWMS010000028.1:0-55320 GCA_036399655.1 Allosphingosinicella sp.
GCGGCGCGATCCGCTCCCACTGCGCATCGCTCAACTCGTAACGGCTGATCCCCATCGAAAAGCTCCATGCCGAAAAACATGAAACCCTCTGAATCAGACATCACACCGCTTGGGAATCCTGAATGTCGATCCGACCTAGCGTGGGCTGACGCTCCCTGGAAAGCGGCGCGAATTCCCACGTTTGTTGCGGAGCCGTATTAACTCAGATCAGGCTGTTCCACCGGAACCCCGCGCTGATTTCGCGGGTTTATTTCCGATCATGTCGCCCCCGAACCAGTCTTCGCCAGTGTCCGCGATCGAAGGGGCTTCAAAGCCAGATGCAATGGCAGACTCGCACGGGGCACAAGCGATGTTTTTCCAGAACAAGATAGAAAGCGCTGCACATCTGATGGAGGCGCCCGCTTCGGTAACCGAAGTCGCGGTCTATCGCGGCCCGCATTATTTCAGCCACACGCCGATGGTCCGCATCCAGATGGATCTCGGCCGGCTCGAGGGCTGGCCGACGAGCCGTATTCCGGGCTTCACCGACGCGCTGCTGCAGGTCATTCCCGGCGTCGGGCGCCACGGCTGCTCGCTCAAGAAGCGCGGCGGCTTCGAGCGGCGGCTGCGGGAGGGGACGTGGCTTGGTCATGTGGTCGAACATGTCGCGCTGGAGCTTCAGACGCTGGCGGGGTCGCGGGCGATCCGGGGCAAGACGCGGTCGGTGAAGAACCGGCCGGGCGTCTACAACGTCATGTTCGCTTACAATGAGGAAAAGGTCGGGCTTGCCGCGGGTCGTGCGGCGATCGAGCTCGTCCAGTCGCTCCTCCCGAGCGAACTGAGGGAGGTGAAGGGGCTCGATCGCATCTGGACGGAGTTTTCCGGCGCGTTCGACTTCGAGCGGCGGATGGATGCGTTGAAGCGGCTGGTGCGCAGGAACCAGCTCGGCCCGACGACCAAGTCGCTGGTCGACGAAGCGGCTCGGCGCGGCATCCCCGTGATGCGGCTCGACGAGAAGAGCCTGATCCAATTGGGCCACGGCAAGTACCAGCAGCGCATCCGCGCCTCGATCACCGGCAAGACGTCCTTCGTCGCCACCGAGCTCGCGTCCGACAAGAACATGACCAAGAAGCTGCTCGACGAAAGCGGCATTCCGGTGCCGCGCGGCGTCGTCGTGCGCGACGTCGAGGATGCGGTGCGCGCGGTCCGGCGGCTCAAATACCCGCTCGTCACCAAGCCGGTCGACGGCAATCACGGCCGCGGCGTCACCATCCACATCGAAAATGAGGAGCAGCTCCGCTTCGGCTTCGCGGAGGCGCAGCGCCAGGCCAAGACGCGCGACGTCATCGTCGAGCAGTTCTTCGCCGGCAACGACCACCGCATCCTCGTCGTGGACGGCCGCATGATCGCCGTCGCCGAGCGCGTGCCGGCGCAGGTCCGCGGCGACGGGGTCTCGACCATCCGCCAGCTCGTCGAGGAGGTGAACCGCGATCCCCGCCGCGGCGACGGGCATGAGAACGTCATGACCCGGATCAAGATCGATTCGATCGTCGAGGAGCATCTGAGCCGCTCCGGCCTGACCGCGGACAGCATTCCCGAGGCCGAGCAGATCGTGCCGCTGCGGGCGACCGCGAACCTCTCGACCGGCGGGACGGCGATCGACCGGACGAACGAGATCCACCCCGACAATGTCGAGATCGCCAAGCGCGCGGCGATGATCGTCGGCCTCGACGTCTGCGGCGTCGACTTCGTCTGCCCGGACATCACCCAGTCCGTGCGCGAGACGGGCGGCGGCGTCATCGAAGTCAATGCAGCGCCTGGCCTCCGGATGCACATCGAGCCTTCCGAAGGCGCGCCCCGCGACGTCGCCAAGCCGATCATCGAAATGCTCTTCCCCCGCGGCAAGCCCACGCGCGTACCGGTCATCGCCATCACCGGCACCAACGGCAAGTCGACCGTCGGCCGCATGACCAAGCATATCATGCGCTACACCGGCTGCACCGTCGGCCTGACCTCGACGACGGGCGTCTACATCAACGACATATTGATCCACGAAGGCGACGCGACCGGCCCGCGCAGCGCGCGCATGGTGCTTCGCGATCCGACGGTCGAAGTCGCCGTGCTCGAAACGGCGCGCGGCGGACTGCTCCGCGAAGGCCTCGCCTTCAAGGAAGCCGATATCGGCGTGGCATTGAACGTCACGCCCGACCATCTCGGCCTCAGGGGCATCGAGACGGTCGAGGACCTCGCCGACGTCAAGCAGGTGGTGGTGGAAGCGGTGCGCCGCGGCGGCCACACGATCCTGAACGCCGACGATCCGCTGACCGTGCGCATGGCGCGGCGCGCGGGCGGGCGGATCATCTGGTTCTCGCTTCACGGCGATGCGGAAATGTCGCCGATGGTGCGCGAACATATCGACGGCGGCGGCATGGCGGTTGTGCGCGAGCCGGGGCCGGACGGCGGCACGATCGCGCTCTACGATTACGGCCGGCGCGAGTTCATCATGAAAGCCGGCGACATTCCCGCGACGCTCCACGGCATGGCCGAGTTCAATGTCGCGAACGCCCTCGCCGCGATCGCGGTGGCGGTCGCCCGCGACGTCCCCATCCTCACCATCCGCTCGGCGATGAGCCAGTTTCGATCGACCTACGAGCAGAATCCGGGCCGCCTCAACGTCCACGACGCCCACGGCTTCCGCGTCATCGTCGATTACGCGCACAACGCCGCGGGCCTGCTCGCGCTCGGCAACGTCGTGCGCGGTCTCTCGCACCGCTACAAGCGGACGATCGGCGTCGTCTCGATGGCGGGCGACCGCCGCGACGAGGATCTGATGGAGATGGGCCAGATCGCGGCCGGCATCTTCGACGAACTCATTTTCCGCGAGGATCCCTCGACCCGCGGCCGGCCGCGCGGCGAAGTGATGAAATTCCTGAAGGAGGGCGCGCTCGCCGCCGGCCGCTCGCCGGACCATATCCACCTCATCGCCGGAGAGCCGGCATCGACCGCCGCCGGGCTCGCCATGGCGCGGCCGGGCGACCTCATGGTCATCACTCCGACCGACGTCAAAGGCTGCTGGGAGCAGGTGAACGACTTCAAGCCCGCGGCCATCCGGACCGCCAATCGCGGCCCCCTCGTCGCAGCGGAGTAGACATGTTCGACAAGAAGGAGGGCCGCTGGGCCCTGATCGTCCACGGCGGCGCCAAGCCGTGGGACGACAAGGAAGAACAGGCCAATCGCGACGGCATCCGCCAGGCGGTCGAGGCGGGATCGAAGGTGCTCGCGGGCGGCGGCAGCGCGGTCGACGCGGTGGAGGCGGCGATCCGCACGCTGGAGGATCTGCCGGTGTTCAACGCCGGCCACGGTTCGGTGCCCAACGAGGAAGGCGACATCGAGATGTGCGCCGGCATCATGGACGGGCGCGATCTGTCAGCGGGCGCGGTCGGCGCGATCAGGTCCGTCCGCAACCCCGTCGCGGTCGCGCGCCAGCTCATCTCCGAAAAGGAAGTGATCCTGGTCGGGGAGGGCGCGCTCAAATTCGCCAAGGCGAAGGGTTTTCCGCTCGCCAGCGACGAGGAGCTCAAGGCCGAGGAAGAAAAGCAGCTCGCGACCGAGGGCCTGCACGACACGGTCGGCGCCGTGGCGCTCGACACCGGCGGCAACCTCGCCGCAGGTACCTCGACGGGCGGACTTAGCGGCCAGAAGGTCGGCCGGATCGGCGACAGCCCGCTCCCCGGCGGCGGCCTTTATGCCGACAACCATATCGGCGCGGCCTCCTTTTCGGGCGACGGCGAGACGATCGCCCGGCTCGCGCTCGCGGCGCGGATCATGGCGTCGCTGGAGGACGGCACCGGCATGGAGCAGGCGATCGCCAAGGCCGTCGCCAAGCTTCCCGGCACCGGCGGCGCCGACGCGGACGGCGGCGGCATCGGCATCCACAAGGACGGGACGATCGGCTGGGCGCACAACAGCCCGATGTTCGCCGTCGCCTACGCGACCAGCGAAATGCCCGGACCCAAGGCGTTTCTGAAGAAGGACGAAGAGCAGAGTGGCTGACGACGAACGCCGCAAGAGCGGCACCCTCATCATCATCGGCGGCCATGAGGACCGCGACCCGGACAGGGATCGCGTCATCCTGAAGGAAGTCGCGCGGCACGTGCGCGGCGGCAAGCTCGTCCTCGCGACGGTGGCGAGCCACCAGCCGGAGGGCTATTTCGACGAATATGACAAGGCGTTCGCCGATCTCGACGTCGGCGAGCTCGTCGAGCTCTATGTCGAGGACAGGAACGAGGCGAGCGACCGCGAGAAGCTGACGGTTCTGGACGAGGCGGCGGCTATCTTCTTCTCGGGCGGCGATCAGCTCCGCATCACCAGCCAGATCGGCGACACCGGCATCGAAGCGAAAGTGCGCGCCATCTATGAGCGCGGCGGCGTCATCGCGGGCACGTCGGCGGGCGCGTCCGTGATGAGCGACACGATGCTGGTCAAGGGCACCTCGTCCGAGACGCACCGGATCGGCGACCTCCACATGGCGCCTGGCCTCGGCCTCATCCGCAACGTCATCATCGACCAGCATTTCGCCGAGCGCGGCCGCTTCGGCCGGCTGATCGGCGCCGTCGCGCACAATCCGCGTTGCCTCGGCATGGGGATCGACGAGGACACCGCCGCCGTGGTGCGGGACGACGTCTTCGAAGTGGTCGGAAGCGGCGCGGTCTACGTGGTGGACGGGACCGGAGTCACCTATTCGAACCTCGCCGAGGAGAGCCCGGACAACGTGCTGTCGATGCACGACGTCAGGGTGCATGTGCTCGGCAACGGAAATCGCTTCGACCTCAGGACTCGCAAGCCGCTGCCGCCGCGCAAGAGCTAGGCTGTATCGACATTCACGACCCACGCTGCCGTGCACCCTCTCCCTGGCGTGGAGAGGGAGGTGCCGGCACTGCGCCACGATTGTCGAAGCAGCCTGGAAGTGGCCGCACGCACAAATTATGCTGCACTGCAGCGGACCCTTGCCGCCGCCCGGTGGTTGATGACCGATGCCCAAGACAAAGACCATCCAACTCGGGGGCGAGCGCTCGCTCCACGTCGTGCAGGCGGGGAAGGGGCCGGACCTCGTCCTCCTCCACGGCGCCCTGGCGACGCATTGGGACTGGCTCGAAGGCCCGTTCGACGCGCTCGCCCGCCGCTTCCGCGTCACCGCGGTCGACCGCCCTGGGCACGGCCTCAGCCGCCGGCCGCGCTTCGAAGGGACGCCGCGCGACCAGGCGGCGCAGATCCGCGCCGGCCTTGAAGAACTCGGCATCCGGCGGGCGACATTCGCCGGCCACTCGATGGGCGGCCTCGTCGCGCTCGCCATGGCCGAGCAGTTTCCTGAATTGGTCGAGCGGCTGGTCCTCGTCGCGCCGATCGCCTTTCCGGAGGCCCGGCCGCTCGAGCACAGCATGATCGCACCACGCGCGATCCCGGTCTTCGGACCGATCCTGTCCCTGATCGGCGAAGCAACCATCGACCGGCCGATGCTGAAGGGCGTGCAGCGCCTGATGTTCGCGCCGCAGCCGGTGCCCGAGCGGTGGGAAGCGAATTATCCCTACGACCGCATCCTGACCTCGGAAGCGATGGTCGCGGAAGGGGAGGAGACGGCGGCAATCCTTCCCTTCGCGCCGACCGGCATCATCGACCTTTCAAAGGTGCGCGCGGGGGCGCACATCCTGACCGGCACCGCGGACCGCATCTGCAATCCGGACCGCCACGCCCGTCCGCTCGCCACGCTGCTTCGCGATTCGCGCCTGACGGAGCTGCCCGGCATCGGCCACATGCCCCACCATGTGGCGCCCGAAGCCTTGATCGAGATCATGGAGGAAGGAGCGCAAACCGCCTGAACAGGTGGTTGGCCGAGGCTCCGGCACGCCTCGCCGACCCGCTCAGGTTGCGAAAAGGGCGGTTTTCGTCTATATGGAGGGTCTCCCGGCAAAAGGTGTTCGATGAAAGCGGTACCGCGACTTAACCCTTTTTTGCGCCTGCCCGAGTGGCGGAAGCCGGATTTCCGCGCCCTCGCCGCGGGGTTCCTGGAAGGGGTGAGGCGCGAGCGTGCAGGCGCGGCGATGCTTGCGCTCACCGTCTTTCTCTACGTCGTGGCCGGTGCAACCGTCACCGGCAACGGCGGGTTTGCCGCCAACGCCCCGAACAGCTCGCAGGCGCTTGCCGCGGCCGCCGCCGTTCAGGCCGCCGAGCAGATGACACCGCAGGCGATCCGCCCGCTCGACCCGACCAGCGCGCAGCAGATCAACGCCGCCATTCCGGTGGCCGCCACCGGCCCCGCCGCGAGCCCGTTCGCGCTTCGCTTCGCCAGCGAGGGGGACCGCGCGCGCTCGCTCGAGTGCCTCACGGAGGCGATCTACTACGAAGCGGCGCGCGAGCCGACCGAGGGCCAGCGCGCCGTCGCCCAGGTCATCCTGAACCGCCTGCGCCACCCGGCCTATCCGAACACGGTCTGCGGCGTCGTCTTCCAGGGCCATGAGCGCCGCACCGGCTGCCAGTTCAGCTTCACCTGCGACGGCTCGCTCGGGCGCCGCCCGATGGCGCCTTACTGGCAGAACGCCCGCAAGGTCGCCGAGGAAGCGCTCGCCGGCTACGTCCACGCGCCGGTCGGCTATTCGACCCACTACCACGCGAACTACGTCGTCCCGTACTGGGCCTCGAGCCTGGTCAAGTCGGCGAATATCGGCACGCACATCTTCTACCGCTGGACCGGGGGCTGGGGCCGTCCGGGCGCCTTTACCGACCGCTATGCCGGCATGGAACCTTCGATCGTCCGCCGCCGCACCGCGCCGCCGCCGCTTCCGGGGACGACCGAGCAGGCGCTGGCGGACGCGCGCGACGCTGCCGCCGCCGCGGCCGCCGAGCAGGCCGCGATCGCCGCCGGCGGCGTTCCGGCAGGACCCCCGGGCGCTCCGGGCGCGGTGCCGGCTGGGAGCGTCGACAGCTTCAACCGCGCGGTTCTGCGCCGCTACGAGCCGCTGCGCCGCGAGACGGCCACGCAGGTCATCACCGAGCGCAACAAGGGCGACACGACGATGACGGCGAGCCAGCGCTGGGCGCTCACCGGCAGCGACAACAGCCCCGCCCAGGCTCCGCTCGGCCGCCGCAATCCGACGAGCGGTGCCGCGGTGCCCGCGCCCGAGCCGGCCCGCACGCCCGCCGCGTCGCCGCAGCAGTCGCCGCCGGCAAGCGGCGAGGCGGCGCGCGAGCCTTAAAGCCTCCTCCGAGGAGGTCAGCGCAAGTCTCGCTTCGCTCGACAGTGCATCTCGACTTCGCTCGATGCGAACGGATTGATGGACCCGGACCTTGGCTCTGACTCTCCACCCGTCCGGTCCGAGCGAAGCCGAGGCTGCAGCGTGAGGAGCCGGCGGTCGCTCTAGCCGCGCACCAGAGGGACGAAGCGCACCGGCAGGATCGCGCGCCGCGAAACGCGCCCGCGGACGTCCTTCACGATCAGCATGAGCTGCTCGTCCTCGCCCGCGCCGACCGGGATCACCATGCGGCCGCCGGGGCGGAGCTGGTCGACGAGCGGCTGGGGGACGTGCGGCGCGGCGGCGGTGACGACGATGCGGTCGAAAGGCGCGTGTTCCGGCCAGCCGGCATAGCCGTCGCCGGCGCGCACGGTGACGTTGGCGTAGCCGAGGGCGGCGAGGCGGGTCGCGGCGCTCGCGGCGAGCGGCTCGACGATTTCAATGGAATAGACGTGGCGGACGAGGCCGGAAAGGATCGCGGCCTGGTAGCCTGAGCCGGTGCCCACTTCGAGGACGCGGTGCTCCGGCGACACGTCCAGGAGCTGGGTCATGAGCGCGACGATGGTCGGCGCGGAGATGGTCGCTTCGTGGCCGATCGGGAGCGGGCGGTCCTGATAAGCGTCGGCACGCAGCGCTTCGGGCACGAACAGGTGGCGCGGGACGCGGCGGAGCGCCTCGGCAATCGGCCGGCTGAGCTGCGTGCCGGCGCGCGCGCCGGAAGTCGCGAGGAGGTTTTCGACCTGCATCGCCATGCGGCGGCGCTCGGCGGCCTGGTCGGGGGCGCGGTCGGGGGCGCCGTCGGGGGCGCGTTCGGGCTCCGAAGCGGCGCACGCGACTGCGGGGAGGGCGAAAGCGGCGAGGGGGAGGGCGAACCAGCTGCGCATAAGCCTCTCTTATCACAGGCAATTCGCTTCGGCGAGGCGATGCTGCTAGTGGAGCGCGCATGAATCCCGTCTTCGCCGAGACCGGCACCAGCATCTTCGCGCGCATGTCGGCGCTCGCCATCGAACATGGCGCGGTGAACCTCGGCCAGGGCTTTCCCGATTTCGGCTGGCCGCAGGACGTGCTCGCCAGGGCCGCCGACGCGATCCTGACCGGCTCCAACCAATATGCCCCGATGAGGGGGCTCCCGGAGCTGCGCGACGCGGTCGCGGCCCATTACCGGGCGCACCAGGGGCTGGAGGTGGATGCGGCCGAGGTCACCGTCACGTCCGGAGCGACGGAAGCGATCGCTTCGGCCATATTGTCGCTGGTCTCGCCCGGCGACGAGGTCGTGCTCTTCCAGCCGCTCTACGACAGCTACCTGCCGATCGTCCGCGCCGCGGGCGGGGTGCCGCGGCTGGTCAGCCTCGCGCCGCCTGCCTGGCGGATCGAGGAACAGGCGCTCGCCGCCGCGTTCAGCGAACGGACCCGGCTCGTCGTCTTCAACAACCCGCACAATCCGACGTCGCGCATGTTCGATGCGGAGGAAGTGGCGCTGGTCGCCCGCTATTGCACGGCGCACGATGCGATCGCGCTTTCCGACGAGGTTTGGGAGCATGTCGTCTTCGACGGCCGCGCGCACATTCCGCTCGCCTCGCTCCCCGGCATGGCCGAGCGGACGGTGAAGGTCGGCTCGGCGGGCAAGATCTTCTCGCTGACGGGGTGGAAGGTCGGCTGGTCGGTGGCGCCGCCGGCGCTCGCCGAGGCCTTTGCCAACGCGCACCAATATGTCGCTTATGCGACGGCGCCCAATCTCCAGGCCGCCGTCGCCTACGGGCTCGGCAAGGACGTCGACTATTACGAGGCGATGCGCGGCGCCTTCACCGCGTCCCGCGACCGGCTCGTGAGCGGACTCGATGAGGCCGGCTTTGCGTCGCTGCCCGCCGAGGGCACCTATTTCCTCTCGATCGACCTGGCCGCCTCCGGAGTGGCCGCGACCGACACGGCGTTCTGCGATCTTGCGGTGCGGCAATGCGGCGTTGCGGCGATCCCGGTCAGCGCTTTCTATGCCGAGCGGCCGGAGACGGGCGTCGTCCGCCTCTGCTTCGCCAAGCGGGAGGAGACGCTGGCCAAGGGCCTCGAAGGCCTCGCCCGCGCCCGCGACGCTTTCTGCTAACGCGTCCAGTTGCGCGAATGCTCGCGCGGCTCCGGTGCCTGGCCGAGCGGCGAGAGGATGCAGAAGGCGTCCCAGCGGCGCGACGGCGCATTGACCTGCGCGAAGGTCACGCGCCGCGCACGCTCGGCGGTGCAGGGGATGGCGCGGTCGGCATTGGCCGCTTCGCTCAGCGCCGGCACCTCGCCGACGTGGAGCCACGGGATGGGCGTGCCGGGCCGCCAGGGCTTGGGATAGAGGGTGCGCAGGGCATCGAGCGCGGCGATGTGGTAGATGCTGCCGTGATGCTCGCTGTTGCGGCGATCGACATGGACCCAGCGCAGCGCGCCCGAGGCGGGCGTCCGCAAGGCCGCGACCAGGCTGTCGAGCCCCCGCTGCATGGTGCCGCCCTCGCTCGCCATGGTGACGTAGAGGCGGCGGCCTTCGTAGCTCTGCGCGCGCAGGAGCTGCGGCGCGGTCCGGCCGAGCTCTTCCCGGTTCCACCACAGGCTCGGGCTGATCGCGATGTAATCGTGGAAGAGGCCCGCCTGGCGCAGCATCGTGTCGACGACGAACAAGGCGGCGAGCGACTCGCCGACGAGGGTGCGGCGGCCGCTCGTGCGGTAATTCGCCTCGATCCAGGGGATCACCTCCTCGGCGATGTGGCGCCGGAAGCCCGCCGCACCGCCGCCGCTGGCGAATTCGACCGGCTGGCCGTTGGCGCGGTAATACGTCTCGTAGCGTTCGTCCTGCGCGGGCGTGGTCAGCTCCCACACCCGGTTCTTCGTTTCGATACCGACGACGATGAACTCGTCGAACGTTCCGCTGATCTCGCCGTGCTGGGCAAGACCGGCCATGTGCGGGAAATCCTGGGCCACGCCGCCGTCCAGGACGTAGAGGACGGGGTAGCGCCGCTCGGTCTCGGCGGCATAGCCGGCGGGCAGGCGGACGTTGATGCGACGCTCCTCGCCGAGCGCGGCCGAGCCGAGTGCGTGAGAGGTGCCGAGCACGATCGGCTCTCCCGCCGCCGGCTGCGCCGCGGCGGGCTCCGCTCCAAGACACAAGGTCGCCGCCGCGAGGGCCGCCGTCCACCAAAGCCGCATCGATCGCTCCTGCCTGATTCCGTCGCTGCGGAGTGGAGCCGGTTCGCGGCGCGTCGGCAAGTAGGATGCACATGGGGAAGGGGCGCCCCGGCTCGAAAGCCGGAGCGCCCCTCCTCGTCGTTCAGGGCCTTAGCGGCCGGAGATCAGCGGCGACCGTAGCCGTTGTTCCGGCTTGCGGCGGCATAAGCGATCCGCTGGCGCAGGTTCTGGATGCCGGTCTGGAGCGAGCGCTGCTCGGCGCGCGTGAAGCCGCCCCGGCTGTACTGGCGCTCCAGGCGGGTAAGGTCGCGCAGCTGGTCGCGGAGCGGCTGGGCCTCATTGCGTGAGATGGTGCCGCGCTGGACGCCGTGCTGGATCTGCTGCTGCAGGGCCTCGATCCGGTTGTCGAGGCCGCTGCCGCGGTTCTGCGCGGCGGCGGGGGCGGCGGCGCCGGCCGAGAGAGCGGCGGCGGCGGCGATGCTCAGGATGATCTTCTTCATGGTGTGGCTCCTCGAGTTTGCACCGCATCGGCGGCGATGAGGACAAAGTGGCGCCCGCCTGTCGCGATTCTATGCCGGCCGCCGACGCAAATGGTCGCGAATTGTCTCGATACAAATTGCGACAATTCGGCGGGCGATCGGCAAAGAGGCGCGACAAAGAGCGCCCATTTGCATTCTCGAAGCCGCGCCGTGCGGCGCCATCATTCGAGGTTGTTGCAATGTCCGTTTCCCGCCGCCTGGTCGTCGCCGGCCTTCTCGCAAGCGCCGTCCACGCGCCTCTTCTCGCCCAGGAGCCGACCGCCCCGGCCGCCGCGCCGGAGCAGCCGGCCGAGGAGCCGGAGCCGGTCGATGTGCCCGTCGAGGGCGCGGCCGAGGAGATCGTCGTCACCGGCACGCGGCTGCGCGGCCAGGTCGACAGCGACATCCCGCCCGAGGTGCAGCTCGACGAGCAGGATGTCGCCTCATACGGCGCCGGCTCCATCTCGGAGCTCCTCGACGCCATTGAGCCGCTCACCCGCTCGGCGCGGGGCCGGAGCGGCGGGCGCCCGGTGATCCTCGTCAACGGCCGGCGCATCTCGGGCTTCGCCGAAGTGCGCAACCTGCCGCCCGAAGCCATCGAGCGGGTCGACATCCTCCCCGAGGAAGTGGCGCTGCGCTACGGCTACCGCGCCGATCAGCGCGTCGTGAACTTCGTCTTGAAGGCAAACTTCAACGCGGTGACGACCGAGATCGAGGGCGGGCTCGCCACCGCCGGCGGGCGCTCGACCTACGGCGCCGAAGCGAACATCCTCCACATCGACCGCGCCGGCCGCTGGAACATCGAAGCCGAGTATCAGCACCAGAGCCCGCTCTTCGAAAGCGAGCGCGGCATCCTGGCGCGCGAAGGCGTGCTCGACGAGCGCGATTTCCGCACGCTCCTCGCCGAGACCGACCGGATGTCGCTCGGCGGCACGATCAACCGGACGGTGTTCGGCGACGTTTCGGCGACGCTCAACGGCCGCCTGGATGCGAATTCCAGCCGGAGCTTCATCGGCCTCCCGACCTCGGGCGAGGCGCCGGCGCTGACCCGGGAGACGGATTCGCGCACCGCCCATGTCGGCGTGGCGCTGAACGGCGCCATCCAGCCTTTCCGCTGGGCCTTCACCGGCAATTTCGACCGCGGCCACAGCGAAAGCACGATCGAGACGGGTGCGGTCCCGACCACGTCCGAGACCTTCACCCAGGTCGCGAATGCCGAATTGGTCGCAAGCGGACCCTTGTTCGAACTCCCGGCGGGCGAGGTCTCGACCAGCGTCCGGATCGGTGCCGAGCATCAGGGTCTCCGCGGCGAGACCAGCCGGGGCGGCGTGTTCCAGTCCCGCGAGCTGTCGCGCGGCCGGGGCAATGTGCAGGCGAGCCTCGACGTTCCGATCGCCAGCCGCCGCAGCGGCACGCTCGATGCGATCGGAGACCTGTCCCTGAACTTCAACGGCGAGGTGGAGCAGCTTTCCGATTTCGGGACGCTGACCAGCTTGGGCGCCGGCCTCAACTGGTCGCCGATCGAGGAAGTGCGGATCGTCGCCTCGTTCACCGAAGAGGACGGTGCGCCATCGACGCAGCAGCTCGGCGATCCGAGCGTGCTCGTCCCCAACGTCCGCGTGTTCGATTTCCTGCGCCAGACGACGGTCGACATTGCCCGGCTCGAAGGCGGCAATCCGGACCTGCTCGCCGACAGCCGCCGCGTCTACAAGCTCGGCGTCACGGTTCGGCCCCTCGAGGAGACCGACCTGACGCTGCGCGCCGATTATACCAACAGCAGCATCCGCAATCCGATCGCCTCTTTCCCGACGGCGACGCCGGAGATCGAGGCGGCCTTTCCCGACCGCTTCGTGCGCGACGGTGCGGGCAATCTCGTCAGCATCGACTCGCGGCCGGTCAACTTCGCCCGCGCCGACCGCAGCGAGCTGCGCTGGGGCTTCAACTATTCGCGCCCACTCGGCGAGCAGCCGCAGCGGCGCGGTGCGGGCGCCGGTGCGGGCGCCGGTGCCGGTGCCGGTGCCGATGCGGGCGAAGGTCCCCCGGCTGGCGGCGGCGGTCGCGGCCTCGGCGGGCTTGGGCGCGGCGGACGCGGCGGAGGCGGGGGCGGCGGGCGCGGCGGCGCAGGCGGGGCCGGGCGGCTCAACTTCGGGCTGTTCCACACCTGGCACTTCACGGACGAGATCCTGATCCGGGAAGGGGTTCCGGTGCTCGATCTTCTGAACGGATCGGCGATCGGCGGCAGCGGCGGGCAGCCGCGGCACGAGCTCGAAGCGCAGGCCGGACTCTTCAAGGACGGCTTCGGCGCCCGGCTCACCGCCCAGTGGCGGAGCGGAACGACCGTGAGCGGTTCGCCCGACGGCTTCGGCGGCTCGACCGGCGACCTCAACTTCTCCGGGCTCACGACCGTCAACCTCCGGCTGTTCGCGAACCTCGGGCAGCAGGAGGGGCTGATGCGCGCAGCGCCGTGGCTCGAAAACACCCGGCTGAGCCTGTCGGTGAACAATCTGTTCGACAGCCGCCAGCGGGTGACGGACGCGAGCGGGGTGACGCCGATCAGCTACCAGCCTGACTATCTCGACCCGCTCGGCCGATCCGTGATGCTGAGCCTCAGGAAGCAATTCTGATTGCCGCGGCTCCCGCGCTCCGGCACCGGGAGCCGCGCGCCCTCACAGACGAGGACATGAGAATGCAGGAACCGCACATCCTGGTCGTCGACGACGAACGGGACATTCGCGACCCGCTCGCCTCCTACCTTTCGAGGAACGGCTTCCGCGTGTCGAAGGCCGAGAATGCCGCCGCCGCGCGTCAGGTCCTCGCCGCCTACGCGATCGACCTCATCCTCCTCGACATCATGATGCCGGGCGAGGACGGCATTTCGCTGACCGGCTACGTCCGGGCGACGAGCGGCATCCCTGTCATCCTCCTCACCGCCAAGGCGGAGGAGACCGACCGGATCGTCGGGCTGGAGATCGGCGCCGACGATTATGTGACGAAGCCTTTCTCGCCGCGCGAGCTCAGCGCCCGGATCAAGGCGGTGCTGCGGCGCGCGCGCGGGGAGGGCGGCGGGAGCCCGGTGCGGGCGCCCGATGCGGAAAGCTACGCCTTCGGGCCGTGGCTGCTCAGGACCGGCGAGCGCGAGCTGGTCGACGAGAGCGGCGTCGCGGTGCCGCTCTCCTCGGGCGAGTTCAACATCCTCCTCGCCTTCGTCACCCACCCGCGCCGGGTCCTCACCCGCGACCAGCTCCTCGACCTCAGCCAGGGGCGCGAGCTCGGCGCGTTCGATCGTTCGATCGACAACCACATTTCGCGGCTCAGGAAGAAGATCGAGGAGAATCCGTCCGAACCCAAGCTTGTGAAGACGGTCTGGGGCGGCGGCTACATGCTGGCCGCGGAGGTTCGCAAGCTGTGAACCGCCTGATGCCGAGAAGCCTCGTCGCGCAGCTCGCCGTCGCCATGGCGATCGTGCTTCTGGTCGCGCAGGCGGTCAATTTCATGCTGATCCTGAACGATCGGCAGCGGCTGACCCTCGCCCAGAACGAAGCGCCGGCCGTCGCCCGCTTCGTCAACACGGCCGCGCAGCTTGCGCCGCTCACGCCGGAGGCGCGGCTGCGCGAGTTCGACGAGCGCCGGCGCGGCGCGCGGTTTCTCCTCGGCGGGCCGGGCGGCTTTCCGAACCTCTCCTACGAGCGCGATGAGCGGCTCGAAGCGCGGGTGCGCACCGCGGCGGCCGAGGCGGGCCTGCGTCTCGGTGAGGTCCGTGCCGGCATCACCGCCGACACGCGCCCGCCGCCGCCCGACGCGCCCAGGCTGCGGACCGACGCGCAGCTCATGCTCATTTCCGCCGAGATATCGCCGGGCGCCTGGCTCCACGCGCGCATGCTGACACCGCGGCCCGATCCCTGGCTCGCGGCTCGCCTCGCCGCCGCGACGCTCCTGCTCTACATCCTCGTCCTCGGCACGATGATCTTCCTCGCCGCCCGCATTGCCCGTCCGCTGCGCGACCTCGCCGCCGCGGCGGAGGGCTTCGGCGGGAGCGGCGAGACGCCCTTCGTCGAGCCGCGCGGCCCCTCGGACCTCGCTTATGCGATCGAGGCGTTCAACGCGATGAACCGCCGCGTCGCCGCCCTGCTCGCCGAGAAGGACCATATGCTCGGCGCCTTGAGCCACGATCTGCGCACCCCGCTCGCCTCCCTCCGCATCCGCGCCGAGAATATCGAGCCGGAAGAGGAAAGGCAGAAGGTCGTCGGCACGATCGAGGAAATGACGGCGATGCTGGAGGACAGCCTGCTCCTCGTGCGCGCCGGGCGGACCCGGGAGAAGGCGCGGGCGGTGGACGTGGGCGCGCTCGCCGACGTCGTCGTCGAGGAGTTTCGCGAACTGGGGCACGACGTGGCGCTCACGAGCGAAGGGCGGCAGATCGCCTGCGTCAGCCCCGCCTTGCTCCGCCGCGCCATCCGCAACCTCGTCGACAATGCGGTGAAATATGGCGGTTCGGCGGAAGTGTCGGTGCGTCTGGAGGGCGCCGAAGCGCTGATCGAGGTGGCGGACAAGGGACCCGGCATCCCCGCCGACGAGCTCGAGCGGGTGCAGGAGCCCTTCTTCCGCCTGGAGGAATCGCGCAACCGCGCGACCGGCGGCACCGGCCTCGGCCTCACCATCGCCCGTGCCATCGCCGAAGGGGCAGGGGGCAGGTTGCGCCTCGCCAACCGGCCGGGCGGCGGGCTCTCCGCCACCGTCGCCGTGCCGCGCGATGCGGCTGCGACAAAGTGAGACAAATTGAGCCGTCGCCGACATCCCCGCGCGACACGCCGGGGCGAGAAGGGCGGACCAGTTCGAAAGACCAAGGAGCCGACATGAAGAAGACCATCCTCGCGGGCGTTGCAGCCCTTGCATTCGCCGGCAGCGTTTCGGCGCAGCAGCCTGCCGCCCCCGGCGACATCACCCGGGCGGCCGCCGTCGCCGACGCGGAACGCCGCTTCGCCGCCCTCGACGCCGATAGCGACGGCGTGCTCGGCGAGGCCGAGATGCGCCAGATGTTCGAGCAGCGCCGCGCCGAGCGCCTCGCCCGCATGAGCCCCGAGGACCGCGCGCGCTTCGAAGAGCGCCGGGTGGAGCGGGGCGGCGAGCGTCGCGCTGAAGGCGGCGGCGAGCGCGGCACGCGTCGCGGCGGCCGCGGCGAAGGCGGCGGCGAAGGACGCGGCATGCGCCGCGGCATGCGGGGCGGCGAAGCCGGCGGCATCGGGCGCGGGCCTGTGACCGTCGCCACCTTCCGAGCGCAGGCCGAGCAGCGCTTCGACCGGCTGGACCTCGACCGGGACGGCGTCATCACCCGCGCCGAACAGGAGCAGCTCCGCGCCCAGCGCGGCGCCGCCCGCAGCGGCGACTGATCGAATTACGCGGCGAGTGGGAGAAGGGCGGGCGGTTTCGTCCGCCCTTTTTCGCGATTACCTTGCGTTAACCATCTTCCCCTAGGCCGATGCGGGAGGAGGACGCCATGACATCAGAAGGGTGCACTGAGAACGGATCCGCCGGGCCGGCAATTCTCTCCGCGCTTGCAGCGCTCGACGCGGCGCTGCTCCCGGCGGAAGGTGCGGTCACGGCCGCGACCGAGACCCGGCTGCAGACGGCTCTCTATTTCCTCAGGACCGGCGGAGAGCGGCCCGATCTCGTTGCCGAGCTCGAGGGTGTGGCGGCGTCGCTCCGCCTCATGGTCGAAGCGAAGCGAACGGGGCGGCCGAACCTCTACGCATCGAAGCTCGTGCGCCTCAGGCGCTTGCGCGCGGCGGCCTCCGGGCTCTAACTGCAGCCTTGCTTACGGAGTTTCCGGCCGATGGCCCTGTACAAGTACCGCAATTATCTTGCCGCATCGAAGAACGGCGCGTTCGACGTGATCCTCCAGCCCTCGGCCTTCGTCCCCTGCGGCGGCATCTATCGATGCACGGGCTGCGGCAACGAGGTGGCCCTGGAAGGCGTCGGCCTGATGCCGGACCGAAGCCATCACGAGCACAAGCCCAATCAGGGCCCCGTCCAATGGCAGCTCATCGTCGCCACAGTCACGGACGTGCCCACCCCCTATCTCCACGGCGGCCGCTGAGCGGGCGCGGCGCCTCAACCGGGCGGCGGCCCGAGCCGCACGGCACGCCAGCCATCGTTCCCGGCGAGCGGCTGGATCGAATCGCCGCGGACGACGCCCTCGTAGAGGTGCGGCCCGCCTGCCTGATCCGCGACGAAGCGGATGCGTGCGCCGCTTAGCCGCGCGTCCCGGATCGGAACGGCCGCGCCTCCGCCGGCGGCGAGGCTGCCCTGCACGACCTGGAAGGCCTGGCTCAGCGTCAGCACCGCCCGGCTGCCGTCCGCGCGGACGATCTGCCAGCGTCCCGCGACCCGCGCCGGGACGATCCACAGGTAGATGCGAGAGCCGCCCACCCTTCCCGCAGCGTCCGGCCGCCAATCGCCCATGTCGAAGGCGTGGCTCACGACCCGCGCGCCGGGCTGCATCTCGGCCAGGATGCGCGGCCGCAGCCTCAGATTGACGTCCGGAAGCAGAAACATGGTCAGGACGCTGGCGTCCCGCAGCGGCGTGGCGAACAGATCCTCGGTCCGGAAGGACACCCGGCCGGCGACGCCTGCCCGCTCGGCCGTGCGCCGTGCGCTCCGGATGAGCCCGTCGTCGAGGTCGACGCCGAGACCGCGCGCGCCGCGGTCCCGCGCGGCGGCGATCAGGATGCGGCCGTCGCCGGTGCCGAGATCGACGACATAGTCGCGCGGACCGACCGCGGCCAACTCCAGCATCTTCGCCACGACCTCGGGCCGCGTGCCGGCATAGGGCACGTCGAGCTGCGCCTGCTCGCGCCAGAGGGAGTCGATCGAGCAGCTCACCATGGTGAGCGACATGCACCGCGCACCGAACGCCAGCGCCGCCAGGACGACGAGAGTGAGGCCGGCGGCGGCAAGGCTCACCCGGCTAATCCGCATGAGTCATCCTTGATGCCGATCTGCCATAAGGGCGGCGAGGGCGGCCTCGTTGCCGAGCGCGTTCAGGCCGTCCTTCGTGTCGCGCCGGAAATTGCGTGAGCAGGCGTGCTCGACATGTTCCAGCACCGCGTTGAACAAGTTCGTGTCGAAGCTGCCGCCGGGGAATGGCAGCTGTCGCGAATGACGGCTCATCGGCATCTCATTTGCTGATCGGTGCTCCCGCCGAAGCATACGTCAGCGCCCTCTGCTATGATATTTTCGACCTTCGCGTTGCTGGGCTTCGCACGAGCGAGCTGCTCCTGTGCTCGGACAAAGGCCTTCCGGACAGCGAGATCGACATGATTAGGGCGGCAATCGGCCGTCGCATCAGAGCCGAGGAATAATGCTGCGCCTGCCCAGGCCACGCCCTCGCCGGCCAAGACTCCGGACGTTCTCATCAAACCCGCAGCTCCGAATCCGGCCGCTCCGCCACGCCGCGACACAGCACGGCGCGTCCGCACGAGCAGGAGAGCCCCGGAGGGTTCTTCAAAAGGAAAAGCGCGATGACCGCGGCGTTCACGGCTCGAGCATCGCCGCTTCGTCTTCAGCCAGTAGACGGGGCAGGTTCCGCCCGGCGCTTACCTTGCCGATCAGCGCGAGTTCCGCCCTCGTCCCGTCGACGAGGTGTCTCATTCGGATGACGCCGCCATCCTCCGCCGCGTTGAAGGCGGCGTTGACGACGCTCTGCCGGATGTTGGCGCCGGAAAGCGGCAGCTGGCGGGCGAGCAGCGACACGTCGACGTCCTTGGCGACCGGCGCGTCCTCCGGGAACATCCTCGTCCAGATAGCGAGCCGGTTCTCGGCGTCGGGCATCGGGAAATCGACGATGAAGCGAAGCCGGCGAAGCAAGGCAGCGTCGAGATTTTTCTTCAGGTTCGTCGTCAGGATGGTGATGCCGCGATAGGCCTCGATTCGCTGCAGCAGGTAAGCGACCTGCAGATTCGCGTAGCGGTCATGCGCGTCCTTTCCTTCTGAGCGCTTGCCGAACAGAGCGTCGGCATCCTCGAACAGCAGCACCGCGCTCGCCGCCTCGGCCGCGTCGAATATCCGGTCCAGTGCCTTCTCGGTCTCGCCGATATATTTCGAGATGGCCTTGGCGGGATCGACTTGGAACAGGGCCACGCCGAGCTCTCGGGCGATGATCTGCGCGGCCATCGTCTTGCCGGTTCCGCTCGGGCCGGCGAAGAGGGCGGCAATCCCTTGGCCGTAGGGCATGCGTTCGCCAAAGCCCCACGTCCCCCAGACCGTGTCGGCATGGCGGACATGAGAGGGGATGCTGCGCAGCTCCGCCGCGATCGGAGGTGGCAGGATGATATCGTCCCAGCCGAGTCCGGTTTCGATCCAGCGCACTGACTCAGGTGCAGAGGCCTTGGAGACCAGCCGCGCCGCCTCGCGCAGCCCCTCCTGCGTTATCTCGCTTGAGTCGGTACCGCCGCCAAGCGCCAGCGCCACCGCAGTTTCCGCCTGGACTTGCTTGAAGGCGAAAGTGGCGGCGAGCTCGCTCGCCGACTCGCCTGACAGAGCGAGGCCTCGATCGGCGGCGGCACGCGCCCAGATCGTCGCCCGCTCCTCGCGGGAGGTGAGGTCGCGTCCGATCTCAAGCACGCCGCCCGGCGCCTCGCGAACCCAGATTGGATCGATATGCCGGCCTTGCAGAACCAGCAGCTTCAGCTCCGCCGCGAAGCTCGCCGCGAGCCAGGCACAAAGGTGCGCACGTACCGGCTCGGGCACCGAATCGAGTCCGGCCACGATCAGCACCGCATCGGCCAGCCGCGCCTGTCGTGCGAACAGGCGAAGCTTGTCCTTGAGCTCCTCGGCTGTCGCTTCTTGGCGCGGCGCGAGGGTTCCGATCACCGTGGAGATGCCCACGGCGGCCAACTGGTCGGCGAGCCATAACTCCTCGCCCTGTGCCGCTGCAAAGCGAACGATGGGACCGGGGCATGCCGCGTGAGCGGCGGCGACGACCGGTGCGGCTTGGAGATCGAAGCCGCTTGTCGCGGGATCGGCGGGTTCTACCAGCTTCCATTCGCCGAGTTCGCTGGCCGGCCGGCCAAGCAGAAAGGACGACATGTCCGGCTGCAAAGCGAGCGGGATTTGGGTGTCAGGCGCGCCGCGCACATCGGCGTAAAGCAAGCGGATCAGTCCGAAACGGGCCAGGGGGCGGTCGCCAGACAGGCGCTGGAGTACGTGCCAAGGCGCTGAAAGCTCGGCCACCAGCGCGGCCAAGATCGAAGCATTGGGCCGGCGCTGGCCGAGATCGTCGGCCAGGAAGCCGAACATTTGTGCCAAGCGGCCGTCCATATCCGGAGCAAGAGCGAAATAAAGCAACTGGAGTTCGATCCGATCGAGGTCGAAAGCGGCGGCCAAGCGGTTCAACGGCAATGCCCCGGCCGCTACACTCCGCCCGGTCAGCGACGCATCCAGTGCCTCGCATTCGGCGATTCGATCCGGGAGCGGCAAGGCCGCGATGCGCGCGCCCAGCAGGGCACGGGCGCGCGACAGCGGCACCGCGCAATTGTGCGGATCCTGACCCGCCGCCTCGTCTTCCGAGCGCGCGAGGGCTATGCCGAGCTTCAGCTCCAGCCAAAGTGCGACGGCGGCTAATTGCGCGCCGGCATCGGCATAAGGGTCGCGGTGCATCGACTGGATGCGTGCTGCCGAATCCGCGGGCGGCGGTGCAAGGAATGGGGGAGGGGGTGGAGGCGGCTGGACCGGCGGCGGAATTGCAGCGGCGTTGAGAAGGCCTGCCGACATGCGCTCGGCTTCCGATTCTGTGTCGGGTTCCGACACCGCCTCACGTTCTGGCTCTATGTCTGGCTGCGGCACCGGCACCGTGGCTTCCACTACGCACAGCTCATTCGCGGCGACGGAAAGCTGCGGCGCCGGGTGAACGATGCAGGCGGCCGTCTCGTTCGCTGTGGTGAGGCCGGCCTCGCGCAACAGCCATTCGGCGAGCCGCATAAGTCTTTCGCTGCCGCGCTCGACGACGTGAATATCGGCCGTGCCCGCGACGAGATCCACCTGGATCACCGAAAGCTTGTGCTGGAGCTGGAACAGTCGATCGATCGCCGGGCTGCCGGCGCCGAACTCGGCAATCATGACGTCGAAAGGCTCGGCCGAGAGCCGAGCGAGCACCTCTTGCCAGCTATCGCAGCGCTCGGAGCGGATGGCGTTGCGATAGCTGCCCGGCGCGGCGGCGAGCAGGCGCGCAATTCCCTCCTTCCCTGCGGCGCTCGAAATCGGTCCGATCAGTACCTTCACCAGCGTCCCCAAATGTGGAAAACACACCGCTTCATCGCCCGGGAAGCGCATCGCCGTGGCCCGACCTGCCCAAGCTAGGGAGAACGCCAGTCATCGTCCAGAAGAGGATTCATCGCGCTCCCGGCACGCTGAACCGATCGCCGAACTGCGTTGTTGATAGATAAGGGGAGACTGCGTGGTGCGTGGTGCAGTCCAGAGCGAACCAATCTGCACGCGCAATTTCCCTGAGCAACGGGAATTTACAGGGAAAAGCGCGCTTTTTGAAGCCGCCGCTGCACCACTCGCCTGTACGCACTACAGATTTGCGCGGCGCACGCGCCGTAATTCCCTGACGTAGCGAACAGGGAAGCTTTACAGCTCCTACAGGGACCTTTCGCGGACGAGCAGGGGACCGCTGCCTGGCGGAAGGGAAGGGGCCGCAATGTTCGCTTTCGACTCATTGCGGACATTCAGAGGATGAGGCACCCTTCTCGGCAGGAGAGGGGAGCGGCGGCTCTTGCATCGCGTGCCTCGTCGCCGGAGTGCAAATGCCGAATGCCGTGGGCCTCAATGAGACGCGCATGTTTGGCGCGAGCTCAGAAAGTCGCTCTCGAAGTGGACCTATTGTCGCATGGTCACAGAATTTACTGGACTAAACTTGATTGTTCGCCAATCCTCTTTGGCTCGGCCGAGCTGCGGTTTTCCCGGAGATCAAGTCGGTGAGCGGTCGCTGAGAGCGACGCTCGAAGAAGCCGGGGGGGCGCATGGCAAAAAAGACGGCCTATATGATTGGCGCTGCGGGTGGCGCGCTAGCTCTAGCCGGCGCCGGCCACGCCAGCGACATCACGGTCTACGCTTATGATGCGCTCGGACGGTTGGTGGCCGTCTCGACGACGGGGGGCCCGAATAATGGCCTCCACGTCTCGACGGCCTATGACGCCGCTGGGAACCGCTCGACATACGGAGTAGGCTTCGGCGGCGCGCCGCCAGCGCCAGCGCCACCGCCGCCACCGCCGCCACCGCCGCCTGCGCCGCCACCACCGCCACCGCCGTCTAACCAGCCGCCGGTTGCCGTCCCGAACACTTTGGCCGCCTCTAAGTGCGTCACCCGCTCAGTGAACGTGATCTCCAACGATACCGATCCGGAACTGAATTATCCGCTCGCGTTGACGGCTGTTAATCAGCCATGGGCATATGTCGAGAGCAGCACGACGGTTGGGATGCAGACGCCTGCGACTAACGGCACCTACGTCATAAGTTACACGGTGGTGGATTCGCTGGGCGCCGCGGCGACCGGAACCCTCACTGTGACGGTCAGCGGAACCCTGCAATGCCAGTGATTGCGGAAGGAGCGCCTGCGGTTGATCGGCACCGGCCCGCGGAGGGAGAAGCCCGGGCCCGGATCGACAAGGGCTGGCATCGCGCCGCCACAGGGGGATCCACGAAATTGCACGTCGCCGCAGGCCGATTGAGCTCGACCGCCTCGAAAAGCGGCCTTCCCGTAAAGCTGCGTGCGCTGCTGTACTCGGCTGTCGCTGCCGGCGCCGCGGTGAGTTCGCCTTGCCTCTCTCAACCCGACGGGGGGAACTTGATCCCACCCGTTCGCACGTCGGACGCTCGGGGCGTAGATCTCGTGTCCGGACAGCATCGAGTTGAGGTGCCGTTGGTGTCGTTCGGCGAGCACGCAACGTCGCTCTCCGCCTCGATCGATTTTTCGCGTCCTCGTTCGACCGGCGAGGACTCGAACAGGATCATCTCGGCGATGATATCGCCGCACGCATTTCAACTTTCCGGCTTCAACGCCGAACCGGGGAATTACTCGACGCTCGTTTTTCCCAGTGGGTCGGGATATTTTTATTCGACCTCGCCCACCGCGAGGCACATCAATCCGGACGGTTCCTGGTACAGGACCAGCTTCGGTCCCACACACGTCACGGAATTCAGTTCTCCAAGCGCGAGCCTGTCCGGCTTTTACGATAGTGAAGGTACGCGCATGACGTTTGGCCCCTGGTCCAATACACTCGTCGATAAGCGACTTGCCGACACCATTGTGTTCGCGAATGGCGAGCAGTGGACATTCTTCCGACAGCGCGCCTACATCGCGGCCAGCGGGCAAATTCCGGGGTGGTGGGTCACCCGTTTGCGATCGGTGGTATCGTCGCGCGGCTACGCCATTCAATATCTCTACATAACGGACGCGGCACCCACGAACGCCTCATCCCTGGACTGGCAGTCGCCGACGCAAGTGACTCCTTACAACAAGGGTTACGTCTTTTGCGACGAGAGCCAGCTTCAGCCATGCCCGGCGGTGTCGGCGCTGCCATCGACGCTGATCACGCGCGCCGGCAACACAGTGAGCATCTCGCGGCCCGGGATGGCAGGCGCGCTTCAGCTCACCTTCGGTGCCGGCCTGTCGATAGGCCACACAGCGGTGCCCGGCTCCGCAGTGACATATTATTACGGCATGGATAATCGCAGCGGATACGAGACTCCGCATGTGAGCCGGGTTGTCAATGCGGACGGCACGTGGAATTACGAATATTGGCACGACACGCCCGAAGGTCACTTCGAAGGCGTTTCGCACGGAATTGCCACCGGGCCGCTCAACTGGCGAATGCATGTCGTCGGAAGCACCCGATTCGGCCAGCCTACAACCATATACCAACCGCCGCTCGACACTCCCGGCACCGCCACTGACATTGGCCTCGGTACGCAGCTACAACAGTTTCGAGTTCTCGGCCAAACGGAGCCCGGCGGCATCATCCACGAGGTAGCGCGGGACGACCGCAACAACGTGACCAGCGTCGTGCGGCATCCCCGTCCCGGTAGCAGCGAACAGCCTATCACGGTCCAAACGGCGATCTACCCGTTGCACTGCGAAAATCCGCGAACGTGCAACCGCCCGACGTCGACGACCGACGCGAACAACAACACCACCGATTTCACCTACGCGCCGGAGCACGGCGGTCTCCTAACCGAAACCGGCCCGGCATTGAACGGTGTGCGGCCGCAAAAGCGCTACGAATATGCGCAGCGCCATGCGTGGATCAGCAATGGCTCCGGCGGTTATATGCAGGTTCCAGCGCCTGTCTGGCTCCTCGTGCGGGAGCGGTATTGCCGGACCACGGCAGCGGCGGGCTCGAGCTGTGCTGGCGGCGCAGGAGACGAGGTCGTCGCGGATTACGATTACGGGCCGGATGTAGGTCCGAATACCCTTCTTCTGAGGGGAACGGCTGTGACCGCCGGAGGCCAGACGCTGCGCACCTGCTACGGTTACGATACGGCAGGCAACCGCATCAGCGTGACGGACCCGAGCGCCGGCCTGACGAGCTGTCCATGAGCTTCAAGCAGGAAATCGTTGTGCATTTGCGAGCCGCGCTGCAGTTCCTGCTCCTCGCGGCCGGCATCGCATGCCTCGCCTGGTCCTCTCCGCTGAGCGCGCAGGCTGCCGCCGCACCCTTTACCGCCGCCTCTCGCTATGACGCGGTCGGCAATATGATCGGGGCTGTTGCTCCGGATCCCGATGGAGTCGGGCCGCTCGCATTTGCGGCCTTGCGAAATACGTTCGACGGCGCCGGTCGGCTGATCCGAACCGAAACGGGTGAGCTCGCCGCTTGGCAGTCGGAGGCAGTTGCGCCCGCCGACTGGAGCGGGTTCACGATCTTCAATGCGGTCGACATCGCCTACGATTCGATGAGCCGCAAGACGCGAGAGACACAACTTGTCGCGGGCGTGCCGCAGACCGTCACGCAATATAGCTACGATGCGCTCGGCCTTCTCGAATGCAAGGCTATCCGGATGAACCCGGACGCTTTTGCGTTGCTCCCTGCAAGCGCCTGCGACCTGGGTTCGCAGGGTACCCAGGGGCCCGACCGCATCACCCGCTATGTTCACGACCCGGTCGGGCGCATCGTCACCGAACAACGCGCCTATCGCACCCAGATCCAACAAAATTACGTCACCAACACCTACGGCCCCAGCGGCAGGCGCACGAGCGTCGTCGACGCAAATGGCAACCGCGCGGACTTGCGCTACGACGGCCACGACCGGCTCATCAAATGGGTGTTCCCACATTCGCTGAGTGTCGGGTATGTCAACGAAGGCGACTTCGAAGCTTACGCCTACGATGCGAACGGCAACCGGGTCTCCCATCGTCGCCGCGACGGTTCGATGTTCGCTTTCCAGTATGACGCGTTAAACCGGATGACCGTAAAGGTCGTGCCGGAGCGGCAGGGGCTCCCGGCAACCCATACGAGAGACGTTTATTACGGCTACGATCTTCGCGGCCTTCAAACCTACGCCCGGTTCGACTCCGCTGCAGGAGAAGGCGTGACCAACGCCTATGACGGGTTCGGACGCGTGACGTCGACGACGGTGGCGATGAACGGCACCAGCCGGACGCTGAACTTCCAGTTTGACGCGGGCGGCCGCCGCACCCGGATAGATTATCCCGACAGCGGCGCGATCACCTATCAGTATGACGGTCTGGGCCGGCTGAGCGCAGTCAACGAGGGTGCCGCCGATTTGCTGGCGAGCTTCAGCTACGACCGGGGGGGACGGCGCACCGGCGCTGCCTTCAACGGCGCGTCGAGCAGCTACGGCTACGATCCGCTGTCCCGCCTTACCGGCATGGGGCACGATCTGGCGGGGACGTCCGGCGACCAGAGTTACGGCCTCGGCTACAACGGCGCGTCGCAAATCGTGCAGCGGACGAGCAGCAACGACAGCTATGCTTCGAACACGGCCTACGCCGTCAACCGTACTTACAACGTCAACGGGCTGAACCAGTATACGCAGGCTGGCGGCGTGTCCTTCGGCTACGATGCAAATGGCAATCTGACTTCCGAAAGCTCAACTGCTTACGTTTACGATTCCGAGAACCGGCTCGTCATCGCTTCGGGCGCGCGGAATGCAACCCTGCAATACGATCCGCTCGGCCGTCTCTTTCAGGTCAGCAGCTCTAGCGGCACGACGCAGTTCCTGTACGACGGGGACGCGCTGTCGGACGAATATGTTGGCGGCGCACTCGCGCATCGTTACGTCCACGGCACGGCGCAAGGCGTCGACGACCCGCTGCTTTGGTACGATATCACGGTCGCGGGCTATCGGCGTGCCTTGTTCACCGATCACCGAGGATCGATCGTCGCCGTTGCGGACAGGTACGGCAACCCGATCGCCATCAATGCCTACGACGCGTGGGGCATCCCCAACGCGGGACACCAGGGCCGCTTCGGCTATACCGGACAAGTCTGGATCCCGGAGCTTGGAATGTGGCACTACAAGGCGAGGGTCTACTCGCCGACGCTTGGACGGTTTTTGCAAACTGATCCGATCGGGTATGACGATCAGATGCACTTGTATGCCTATGTCGGCAACGATCCCGTTAACAGCCTTGACCCAAGCGGACTTGCAACCATCACGTGGAGTAGTCCGACGCAAGCTCATATTACCTTCTACCACAGATTTATTCCAAACGGACAAGATTTCGCCTTTGATCCGCAGGATCTCGCGCGCTATATCGAGAGCGCGGTAAAAGGCTCAACTGACTTCCAAGGCAGACAAGTCAATGTTACTTCGAGTATGGTGATAGTAGCCAGTGACGACCAGGTGACCGGGGGGACAGATACTCGTAATGTTTACCAGAACAGTAGAGACACGCACCGGCGTGGTTCTCAATCATTTGTGGATCCTGCAACCCTGGACGCTCATCTTCAGCCGGGCGAGTACCTGTCGACAGCTGCTCATGAAATTCCGCATACGGCTGGCGCATGGGATCAACGCGCCGGGGGCATCGGGCCGGGCGGCACCATCATACCGCGGGATGCCGGACCATTCCCGTCCACGCTTATGAACAACGGCGCGCAGTCGACGAATGCGCAGACCCTCCGCGAAATATTGGAGTGCCCATGCAACAAGAATTATTACAACTATCCGCAGCGCTAGGCTCGTGACCGTCTTGATCCCCTTTCTGCTCGCTGCTGTCTCTCAGCCCCAGCTGGTGGAGTCGCCCGTTATCCAGGGGTGCGCCCTGGATCGCGGCACGATTTGCATTCTCGACGCCGGAATGGTGCTGACTGAGACCATCGGCGGAGATGAAACCCGAATTACGCTCCATCCGGAACGATCTGCCGGGCAGGTAGCGACGGTCACTCTTTCCCGCAGCTGCAGATCCCGCCTCGCCGCCGACCCGTGGCTTATGGGCTACAGCCCGTCCGTTCCCGACCGCGACAGAATATTGATGAAGCTGGTGTTCCGCGTCGGGAAGGACTGCTTTCTCACACTGACCGCGCCATCCTACATGGACCGAGAGCAAAGCCTGATCGGCTATTCCGTCGCACTCGGCCTGGTGAGACTTTGCGAGGAAAGGCCGTGCGCCGGCAGATCGCTCCTCGATATCGTTCCTCAACGCCTGAGGCGCCGGCCTCCTTCGTAAGGAAAGCAAGGAAAGTCGGGAAATGCGGGACTGCGTCGACCGGTTGCTGAGATAGCGGCATGAAAGTCAGATCACTGCTGCGGGACGGACGCGCCGGCGTATGGGTCGTATGCCGCGGGCGGAGACGCCAAAGCAGGTTCGGGCGCTGCGATCGACGGAGGTGGCGCAACCGGACGTTGCGGCGGCACGGGTGCATCGCTGCCACCGGCCGCAAGTTGGAGCCCCATGACGATCGTGGATGCTCCGAAGAGGACAAAGCAGCCGACCACTGCCGCCGCGCTGGAGCGGGCGTTCACCCTCCCCGTCAGTAACATGAAGCCTATGCTGGCGATGGCGATGATAGCGATCACCGTCGCAAACGTGCCGAGGAGCGTCGACTGAAGCCACGACACAGCGGGAAGCAGTACGCTCGCGCCTGGCGGGTCCGCAAGCGAGCCGCTGGCGTCGTAATAGCTCCAGACCGGCAAAGTGGGGAGCGTCATCATATGTCCCCGGCATCCAAACGACGCCGGCAGTTAGACTGCCAGGATTTCGCCGCAACGCAAACTGTCTCGACCTCGCCGCTGAAAAGGTCAATGCCCTGTGCCTAGGCGCCAGACGGCTAAGCGAGGAGCAGGTGCCGGCGTTGGCGGCGGCAGTAACTGACGCTGGGGTGCGCGATGCAACCTTATGTAAAATACGGCGTCTCCGTCCGTGGCTCAGTGTCTGTGAGTGACTGTCTTTGGGCCGTCACGCTACCGCTAGTAGCAATGTTGCTTCTGAGCATCGGGTCGTGACTCAAGGCGGGTTAGAAGCGATGCGTTTTCGAGCGCCATTCGTAAACCGACATCCCCGACGTGCGCATAAATCGCGGTGGTAGCGATATTTTCGTGGCCTAGCAGCCTTTGTAAGAAACGCAGATCTACACCATCTTCAAGAAGCAAAGTGGCACAGGTGTGTCGCAACATGTGTGGAGTGACGTGGACGTCTACGCCGGCCGAAACAGCGAACCGGCGGAGGGCCCGACGGACCGATTGAGTTGACCAGGGTTCGCCTTCGACGCTTAAGAGCGACTGGGCTCGCTGCCTATCAGCTAATTGGCCAAGGAGTGTCCTGAGGCGTTCGTCCACTACGAACACGCGCCGCTCTCGGCGACCCTTCCCTCGTACATGTAGACCCCCACCATCTAGATGGAAGTCGGCGGGCCGAAGACGAACAAGCTCATCAACCCGCAGGCCAGTCGAGAGCAGCAGCAGGACTGCCGCCGGGAACGCTTTATGGACCAATCCGATATGGCGATCGGCGCAGATGCGGCTGGCAGCTGACACAAGCAGAATTGCGTCACTACGCGCTAAGCAGCGTGGCAATGACTTGGCGCGGGGCAGCTGCATTTCTAAGTTTGAAAACGGTGATCGATCCAGATCACCAGATCGGACTAGATCCTTATAGAATCCGCGAAGGCATGCCATCCGCCGGCGGAGGGTACGGGGCGCTGCAGATCTCGTAGTGGCAAGGTGCCTAGCGTAGGCGAGGACGGTGTCCTCGTGTTGACCGCACAATTTTCCTTGCGTGACGAAGCCCACGTAGTCTCGCAGATCGCTTGTATACGCCCGAATCGTGTGCTCCGACGGGTCGCGCGTCGACTTCAAGCGGCTGACGTAGACAGCCGCCATATTCTCTGTGAGCAGCACGCGGTTCTCCCCCTGCGCGGAGGGAGCCGCGGCTCATCAGTTCACCGAAGTGAACTTCATAATGGATATTGTTTTCGAAGTGCTTGCCGGCTTCCGACGCAGCTCGGGATAGGCTAGCGTGCCGGGCAAAGGCAGATGGATAACTCAGAATTATGAGTTTATGACGATGCAGGTCTCAGATGGATCGGGCAGCATGCATGTTGTTGAGCCGGCGCTCCTCGCCTCGATCTCGACACGCGAAATCAGAAAGCGACGCCTCACTGGCGATCCGGAGCGGGGTCAGGCGTTCCGCGGGAACATTGTCGAAAGCCGCGTACACGACGCTCGCTTTGAGCGGCTCGACTTGTCCCGCTGCGACTGGAAAGACTCACTGGTTGAGAACGTCACGTTCGTCGACTGTGAGCTCGGCTACGCATCAGCAATCACGAATGCATATCGCAACTGCAGCTTCATTCGATGTCGATTTGCAGACACAGCTATCACCGATTGCACCTTCACCGACTGCGTCTTCGACGCGTGCGATCTGTCGTCGATCATCATCAAGACAAGCCGCTTGGAAGGTTGCGCATTCCTGCAGTGCAGGACGTCCAATCGCGTCGTTGAAGGGAGCATTCTCCTCGATACGCGCTGGTCCGGCATGAAGCTGCGGCAGGAAACCGTTCTGGGAAACTTTGGGGTGCGGATTACCGACCTCGAGCAGTGCACATTTGAAAGCCAACTCGGCTCCGAACAAGGCGGCAGCACACAGGCGACGCTCCCCGCCTTGATTCCCGATATGAGCGTCGTGGAAGCGTTCCGCGCAGCATATTTCCGCACCGGCTCGGTGGAGAGCGATGCCTCGGTCCTACAGAGTGTTCTGGATATCCGCACATGGGCGCCCGACGCGCTCGTGCAGACAAGCTTCGGCGTTCAGCTCACGACCTTCGTCCAATTCTTGGTCGCTCTATATTCGCGCAACGAATGCCCGCTATATCCGCTTCTCATCCTCCACACGAACAACTTCAGGTTCATGGAATGGGTGGGAGCGCAAGACGACCTACTCGCGCTATACCAGCACACAGCAGGTGCACATCTGCTACTGACCCGCGAGGTTGATCTTTATGCCGTGCGGCTCTCACAGCTCGCCGACGCCGTGCCGACGGGTGCCACCATCCACTTTGCGGCTGAGGGGCCGGTCGACAAAGTGTTTTTCCAGAGATGGTTTCACGAGCTCGAGCTGCGACACACGCGCGTCCTCGAAGTCCGGCCTCGCAATTCGCCTGTTGATCTCGCCGTCGCGTTCGCACAGCGCCCCGATCTCATCGCCTTGTTCGCTCTCTTCCTTGCATGCCGTACGAAGTTGGAGATCGTCCAAGTGGGCAAAGGGACTCGCGCTGAGGAGATAGGCGGGACAGGCCTTAGTACGGCCACGAACACCGTTGCTGGCTTTTCTGCGGGTTTCTCAAGCCACCAGCCGTCCTCCTACGAGGTGAACGTACGCACGCTTCTGCCGCGCTCCCTGCTACTCGACCTGAAGCTAACTGTCAGCGTTGCGGTTTTTCGCCGGGTGCGGACCGTGCTTGTTGGGCTGATAGCTATCGATAGCTCGCCAGCAGCCGCCGGACAGGCAATTCCGCCTCCGCCAGGAGCCTCGCCGCGGCCTCCACATTCTCCCGAGGAGTGAAGTAGTTCAGGCGAACCCCCTCCCAAGTCTGATCGTGTGCAAAGCCAATGCTGGCGCGGAGGACCACCGGCAGCCCGATCGAACGGCAATGCTCCAGGAGCGCGCGCCGCTGGTGCGCATACGCGCCCGGGAGGCCTCGAAAGTCGATCAAGAGAGACCCAATGTAACTGTTTTCGAGTGCCGTCGGCTCGACCCAAGACCCACGTGCGGCAAGGGCAGCAAGCGCCCGGAACTCGCGCACCTGCAGATTATTCTGGCGGAGCATCTCCCCGAAAAACTTGGGGTCAGAGGCAAGATCGGCTGCGTTCGCCAAGCTGATGCGGTCTATAGATGCCCCACAGGTCTCTAAACCCCGCTCCATCTGGTCACGCCAGGCTTCAGGATGCAGGATAGCACTGATGCGCAGGCCATTAAGCCCGGCTCCTTTGACGAGGCCGCGGATGCGAATCACATCGCAACCAAGCCCCCGCAGCTCGGATAGATGACTCGGAAAGAGCTGCTCGGCCGCCTCGTCGATGATGAGGATGCCTTCCGAACCGAGCAACGCTGCGAGGGTGCGCACGCGTTCGTGGGACTGATTGGATCCTATCCCGAAGCGAGGCTGCGTGATCCACAGAGCCGGTCGTCGCAGGCCGCCGAGCCCACGAGTAAGCCGATCCGGAGGTGCCTCAAATCCTTCATCCCGGAAGCTCGGGACGCGGCGCGGCTTGAAGCCGATGAGCCTCGCCTGGTCGACCGTCGCAAAGTAAGCTGGAGTCTCGAAGACGATCCCGTCGACCCGGGCCTTTCGCAAAGCTCGCAGCACAAGCAGATTGGCTGCCGAAACGGACGGGCACAATGTCGACTCGTTCCAACCGACGGACCTCGCCTCCCACGCCCCGAGCAGGTGCAGCACCGCGGCTTTTCGGTCGCCGAGCGCATGGCCCTCGTCGAGTGCATATTGCTCATATTCCTCGCGACGAGGCGCGGACGGCACAAACGTGTCTGCCCCTCGACTGTGGGGATTATACCATCCGGCGGGTAGTGCCGACCACGACCGCTCCCGCAAGATATCGCCGAAATATGTGGCGTTTACCTCTTCATAGTCATCGTCGGCAAAAGACCCTTTGCGAATGGGAGCCTTCACGTGGGGGTCACCTGTGCGGGCAACTGAACGGCTGAATCATAATTCTGAGTTATCGGTCACCCGGCCGGGTGCGCCAGGAGCCGCTCCCGCAAATCTTCCCAGCGTTCGCAGACAGCTAGCTTCGCTTCGCGTCATAAGATCAGTAAGGATGGATATTTCAAGGTATCAAGAGCCGCTTGCTCCTGAGCGCAACACTATCACAGACATGTGGAATAGATTGATCACGGCGCGGCGCTGAGCAGGATTGTCGACTACGAACGCGTACCCATTGACTAGGCAAGGCAGTAAGGTAAGCAATGTTCGAACGTGTGGCCCCTGTTCCGATTCTCGGGCCTCGCCAATGAGCCGCGCGGAGGAAATAGTGCTCTCCCCAACTGTTATGCCGACGAGGGAATCCGCTCAACCTGATCGAAAGGATCCGGTTGAGACCGATCGTTTTCATTTCGTTTCGGGCAAGCCCCTAGCGGGTCCCTTTCCAGAGGGTTTCGAAATGGCGATGTTTGCCATGGGCTGCTTTTGGGGCCCTGAGAAGCTATTTTGGGATCAACCCGGTGTCTGGGTGACCGCGGTTGGATATTCGGGCGGCTACACGGCCAATCCGACCTACGACGACATGAAGAGGGGCGCGACCGGGCATGCGGAGGTTGTACGGATCGTGTTCGATCCGGCGATCATCAGCTACGAGAGCCTCCTTAAATTGTTCTGGGAGAGGCACGATCCGACCAGCGGAATGAGACAGGGAGTGGACGTGGGAACCCAGTATCGCTCAGTCATCTTTTATCTTGACGATGCGCAGCGAGAGCTCGCCCTGCGAACCAAGGACAACTATCAAGAGGTTCTCACGGAGAACGGCTACGGACCGATCACGACTGAGATAGAGGAAGCCGGCGTTTTCTATTTCGCAGAAGGCTATCACCAGGCCTACTTTGCTAAGAACCCAACAGGATATTGCGTCAACGGGACGGGGGTGCCCTGTCCTATAGGGGCACGATAGACCTTTGGCCGACGAAGCGAGCGGGATTGGGCTGCGCGACATTCTCTCCGCGCGAGGCTTACGGGACGATACTCCGAGCGAGTATTCCAGCCACCTGCGGGTCTGCCTGTATAACATCAAAGTCGCCGTCGAATTAGGCCATGTGTCACGGGTGACTGTGCAGGACCTGTTCCGCGAGCTGCTGGACGGACTGTTGGCGGCCGGCTGGGCCAACAACGGCGCCCACGTCGATCAGGTGTATTTGCAGCTAGCCGTAATTCTCGCGCGGGCGGATCCCGGTCGGTTCTTCTGCCGGCCAACCGAGGTGGAGTCCTATCTCAACGCGGAGGCCGTCAGCTTACAGCCGAGCTGGGCGTTCAAGTTCTGGCTTAACGATGACGTTCACGATGCGCGCTCGGAAGAGCACCAATATGCAGATGTCGTTGCTCTCATTATGGCGTTTGTTGAACACGAGAACCGCCGGCCCGGGGCCAGGATTGGAGCGCCATTGCTTTGGATAGCGCCTTGTGTCGGAGCTGTCCGCGACGTCGTCGCGCGCGCGCTCCAGTCGCAATATGACGGAGGAGCCCAATTGCTGGAACGCGGCGGCTACGCGCAGCGGCTGCGCGATCTGCTCGGGCTTGAGCGACGATATTTCCCCGAGCATGCAATCGCGGCCGTGACCGGTGTCACGATCGGCGAATTGAAGGGAGATTCTGGCGGACTATCGACCCACGACGAAGTGACACCCGATGCAGAGATGCAGCGGCTTGCGGCGCCAACCCAGTTAGATGCGGGCGACTATCCCGTATTTCGGCATTGGCCGACATCCGAGCGAGAATTCGATGCCGACTATGGCCGCACGTGGGATCTGGCGAGTGAAGCAGGCCGGGGCCGATGGAGCGGCGCTCCTGAGCTGGTCAGCGACCCCCTCCCCATTGATCTGGTCAGCCGCATGGTACCACTCGGGCAGATCCGGACGCAAAGCCCCAGCGAGCATGATAAGCTCTTATTTGCCGCCCGCTTCGCGAACGAGGTTTGCGGCGCCGAGACGATCGAGGGACTCATCGAATGCCTCGCGGGAACAGTGGAGGTATGAGGCGCCGCTGGCCACTTCGCGACCGGCAGCGCCCAGAGTCTAAGGCGACGCTTGCCACTTTGGAGAGCGAGGGCCTGCGCAACTGGCTTTATTATTCAGCCCTTTCTTGGTCGCAATCTGCGGATGACGGTGAAAGGCTGTGCTCCTTCGCACCTCTTGTCCTCGAGCCCCTTGAGCCCGCCCGCCAGGTGGCACGTTGGGGCACAGGCCTGCCAGGAATGGCACGGTACAAGCTTGAGGAGGCGCTGGCGGACACGCTTGAAGCTTGGGATCCCGCTCGAGATCTCGGAGCGACGGTCCTGCTTCTCAAGCTCGCGGGACATTTGGGCGGTCGTCGCGCGCCCGGAGTGATCAACGGGCTGCTAGGAAAGCCGTTCCGCGGATCAGACGCGGAGATGCGCGATGTCGCGGAGGCCGTTGCTTTCTTCGCCCGCAAGCAAGCCACGAGCGAGGAGGCACGCAATCTAGCCTATCGCCTTCGGGATGCTGGTCTGGCCGTGCCGAGCGCGATCATCATTCTGCTAGTTCGGGCGGCGGCCGAGCTCGGACCACGCATCGTCGATCATCTGCAAATTCTTGCGCCCGATCTCGTCGAGGAACGGCTCGGCGGACCAACGAGCGACTCCCGCTCCGTCGCTGCACTGCGGCGATTCCTGGCTAACGTCCTCGTCAACGACTTGGGCGCCGCGGCTGCCTTCAAGCTATCCCTTCAGGCGCAGCGAGAAGGTGCGCCGGCCATTCGCGAGGCGCTACTCTTCTTTAGGCTCGAAGCTCGTATTGACGAGCACGGTCAGGCGCATCTGCGCGACAAACTAACCTTGGCGGAGACTATCGCCGATGTTTCAGAAATCCCGCGCCGAGTTCGGGCGGAGCCGCCGGCCTTCGCCATCATCGACGATCTGATCGTCAGGACGGGCGTCGATATACTCTTCCAGGGCAAGAGGTTAAGCTAGAGAGATGTCCCGCAACCGTCTCTGCGAACGACGCGTGCTGCGACGGCTGGGTCACCTACTCGAGCTAAACGCCGACCTCGACCGGAACGCCAGCGACACCCGATTCTCAGGCAAGTCGACGCCGGAAGTGAATTTCGAAGGCCGGAACTATTATGTGTTTGACGAAAACGTGTTCGAGCTATTCATCCAGCCGCTCGAATCTTGGCAATACTGCAGTAACTTCTACGGACCTCCGTGGGAGGCAGACGAAAACGATCGCGACGCCAGAAAATACTCTGCGCAGGCCGGCCTGATCGCGGCCGAGTATCTCTTCTCCGGGGCGATTCCGGGCCTTCCGCCAGATGCCCCGATCTACATGACTGAATGGCATTACAAAGAACTAAAGCTGAGGCTCTATCGGCGTAGACGCGTGCTGACGCAGCTTGCCCGGAAGAAACTGAACGTTGAGCAGGAGGCGGAGCGCTACGTCGAAGAGTTCCAAAGCGCCGTCTATCTCGGCGCCGGCAATTCTTCGGCCGACCAGCTGGCGCGAGCGCTCAATGGCGCCTCCTCCGACACAATCGATGATGCGAAACGATTCATGAGCATCGTCGATGAGCCGACGGCCGTGGTACGGTTCATATTCGCTCGCGAGCTGGCCCAGCGTCTGGTCGATGACAAGGTGCTCGAACCCCTCGAGCAGCTGGATCGCGTCTATGCAGAAGTCATGGCGCGGGTCAGGCCGCTGTCTTCGCGATTTGTCGCCGAAAAAGGTGATAAGGGAGCGATCCGCCAGCTCATAAAGGAGTGGCAAGAGACGCTGGAGGAAGGGCACCGTGACAAGAGAAAGCCCGGTCGGCTCGATTACGACGCCAAATCACTTGCGTTCATTCACTGGATCGCCCGCCGCCGGCTGATGCGGGACGAGCGTATTATCTTTGTCACAGGCGACGCTCCGCTCTACGAGGTCTACTCGAAATGGTATCTTGAACGGCGGTCGGAAGAGGCTTTCCTCATTCGGCGTGTGAACCAGTTCTCGCCGCTCATTAACCCGCACGACACGCCAAACGATATCCAGACGGGTGATGAAGCCGGTTATCAGCTGTTCGCGAGCACGCGTCGGGCAATGGAGGCGCCCTTGGTCACCTTCAACCTAAAAAGATGGAAGGAGCAGGACGAAGGCCGTGCCTTCCTCGCCGGCATGCTGACGCAGGAGGCGAAACCGGAGACTACCATGGCCATCCAGTTCTTCACCCGGAACCTGACGGCGGCCTGGTGGGAACAGCGGGACAAAACATTCGAGGAGCTGCGCGACGAGTGGCGCGAAGCAGAGCGGTTGGCAATTGGGGCAAGCCTGCCTGTGCTCGCCCGCAGGCTCGACCGGCGCCGAGCTTTCCTCCACCAGCTTTCTGCCGCGCGTGACGCCGGAGCGGCCTTCTCTGAATATCTGGAGCAGCTTCTCGACGGAATTGCTCAGAAAGGAATCCGGCTCGATTTCCCTGATGCCATCAAGTTCGTCGTCGAAGGGCTCAGGAGCAACCTCCCCATTGTCGCGCGTACCCCCCTGGACGTTCGCCTTCGGATTCCGAGCTCCGAGGGGGGAAGGCCGCGTGAATATAACTTGACTGAAATCATCGACCGATGGCTCGAGGGCGATCGGAAGATCCTTTCGTTGCTCGATCCAAGCCGAAACGAGCGCCTGCTGGACCGCCTCGACATCATCTACGGCGTGGCGGCAGCGTTAGCGCTGCGCAGCGAGAAGTGGATAGACGCGGATCGCTTTGCTGACCATGCGGTGGCCGCGGCGGAAATGGGGACTAGCCTCGGGACCGCCGCGGCCGAGGAAACGCGCCTTGAATGCCTTTACTTATCGGCCGTTACGAAGCGGTTTATCATCGCTTGCAATTCACCTGCGGAGGAACTTTCCAACGAGGATATCTGGCTAGAAAATCTGGAACAGGCAGTCTTCACCCTCTCGCAGATTGAGTGTGGGCTAAAATCGGACGCGCAGCTTCGGTTGGCCTTCAGGGTATTGTCCGAGCGCGTGGCGGTCCGACTTTATCATCTGGCATGGAAGGCCGTTATACCTGCGCATGAACTCGATCAGTCCGGATACGATCCAGTTCTTCGGGGGGATCATTACCGATCTGCCCTGCGAGACATAGAGGACGGTCTCGAGCGGCTTGAAGGCCGCAAGTCAAAAAATGCTCAGCCGGGATTGCAGCCTCTCGTGTTGAACGCGGCCGCGTTTGCCATAGTGCACAAGCTTCTTGCTAAGCAAATGCCTGAGCTTCCGGCTCCGAGCGATACCAGCGTTCGATCGATCGAAAAGCATGTGGAGGTAGCCGCAGCGGACCTCTCATCATATCCACCCATCGTAGCGGTTGTGGCTTACGCGTTCCTTTGGCTGGTCAAGAGTCAGCCGGGAGCACGCGAACCTTTGAAAGCTGCGCTTCATCAGAAATTCGCTCTGGCATTAGACGTTGCCTTCGTTGCGAGGTTGAAACAGGAACTTAGTCGCAATCGTCGAATGTGAAGCCGCAGCCCGCGTGACAGTGCTGCGCACGAGGTCGGGTGCGATTCAGATAATCCCGAATTATCAGTCGGGAGCAGCTTGACCGCGAGCTGGAGGCGGTTCCGCCGGTGACACGCGTATGGTAGCTGCAGAGGCGAGCTTGGATGGCCCGACTGGCCGCCGAACCGGAGGGCTATTGCGTGCCGCGGCGTCGTCGAAATGATCCGTTGGGTGTGTCTGATAACCCGAACGTTGTGACCGACCCGGAGCGCTTGGCCGAGTTGGTGGAAGAATTCACTCGTCGCTTGGATTACCTGATGACGAGCTACCGCACCTGCGCCGCCGCCGTTCCAGACTCGGCAGCTTTCAACCGGTCGCTCAAACGTCTTCAGAGAGCCGTTCGCTTGGGAAGTGCCGGCTCCGCCGCAGAGGAACGGCTGGATCCGCGGCTGGAGATTTTAATCAGCCAGCGCGCGCGTGAGATGGCCGGACTGGGTTGCGGGGACCTTCTGGGGGAGGAGCACGCTATGTTCGTTGAGCGCGCTGCCGCAGACGTCGCCAGCAGCACAGCTCCAATAAGGGGGCGGCCGGTGAATCTGTGCCTTCGCCATCATGTGTTCGGTTTGATGGCGCTGATCCAGGATACCTGCGGCATGCCAGTCGTGTCCTCGAGGGAGAAGAACAGCGTCTATGACCCTCAACTCCCGGACGCATCCGGGCGAACAATGGCCTTTGTGTTCTCGGAGCTGGATCCAACCGTCACGAAAACGCAGCTCGTGAACATCATTCGAGAGGCGCGTCGCGCGTATGCAGGGAAGCCGATGCGCTTTCGAAACTTCTTCCCGCTCTATGGAGCGCATCTGGACGCAGGCAGCATGGTGCCGACGCCTGGCCCCGGCTACAGGCTTGAGCGGTTCGAAATCGCTGCACCTATTTATTGTCGTTAGCACAGCAGGCCGAAGGCCATAATCCGAGAGCTCCTCCCGTCAGGAGTCTCCAGATGAACCTTCGCAATCACCCCAACGTCGAGATGGTCCCGCACCATTCTCTAACGCCAGACTCTAAGAGTCCGCGGAAGCACCCCAAGAAGCAGGTTGAGCAGCTGGCCCGAGTGCTCGAGCGCTTCGGATTTCTCGTCCCGATCATCGTCGACAACAGCGGCTTGATCGTCGCAGGTGCTGGTCGCTGGGCGGCGGCCGCCATTCTCAAGCTAGAGGAAGTGCCGGTGATCCGGGCGAGCTTCGTTTCGGATGAAGATCGCCGCGCCTTCGCGATCGCCGATAATCGGATGTCGGAGCTATCCGAGTGGGATGATGCATTGCTCAAGGCGGAGCTTGAGGCCCTCTTTGAATGTGATTTCGACATCAGCATCACCGGCTTCGATCTCGGCGACCTGGACCTCGGCTTCACGGCGGCCGTCGAGGCGGAACCGGCAGATGTGCTAGATCCCGGTGGCCAGACGGTGAGCCGGCCCGGCGACCTATGGCACATCGGTCCGCACCGGCTTTATTGCGGGAACGCACGAGACAGCACCAGCTACGAGGCGCTGACGGCTGGAGAACTGGCGGACCTCATCTTTGCGGACGGGCCTTACAATGTGCCGATTGCCCACCACGTCTCCGGGCTCGGGAAGGCCCAGCACCGCGAGTTCGCCGAGGCTTCAGGCGAGATGTCGCCCGCTGAATTTATCGCATTCCAGCGCGCTGTGTTCCGTAACTGCGTCCGGTTCTCCCGCGACGGCTCTATCCACTATCAATGTATGGATTGGAGGCACGCCCGCGAGATTCTCGACGCTGCGGACGGCATCTACACGGAGTTCAAGCAGCTGGCAGTGTGGGCCAAGGACAATGCCGGAATGGGCTCATTCTACCGGTCGCAGCACGAGCTGGTGTTCATCTTCAAGTCCGGCCGCGGGCGGCACGTGAACAATTTCGGCCTGGGGTCGAAGGGCCGGCACCGCACGAACCTTTGGAGCTACGCCGGAGCCAACACGTTCCGAAAGGGACGCGACCAGGATCTGCAGGATCACCCCACGATCAAGCCGATCGCGATGGTAGCCGACGCTATCCTCGACTGCTCGAACCGCGACGATCTGGTTCTCGACCCCTTTAGCGGGTCCGGCACGACGCTGCTCGCCGCACACCGCACGAAGCGCCGCGGAGCTGCAATCGAGATCGACCCCGGCTTCGTGGACACGAGCTTGCGACGCCTCTCCGCCGTCAGCAACCTGACGCCGACCCTCGCTGACGGCCGCGCCTACGAAGAGGTCGCAGCCGATCGCCTCGCCGAGTAGAACGTCGATGGCTGATTATCCAGTCGGCTACGGCAAGCCGCCGAAGCACAGCCAATTTCAGAAGGGCGAGTCTGGCAATCCCAAGGGCCGGCCAAGGGCCTCGAAGGGGCTCAAGACCGAGCTGCGCGAAGAGCTCAGCGAGCTGGTCAGCGTCACGATCGATGGGAAGACGCGCAGGGTCTCCAAGCGTCGGCTGGTGATCAAGGCGCTGGCTGCGAAGGCTGCCAAGGGCAACGTCCCAGCAGCCGACAAACTGCTCTCGCTTGTTATTCAGGCAGAGGGCTTTGAAGACCAGCGACCAGCGGCTCGCCAACTGTCGGATACCGATCGACGGATCCTCCAGCGCCTGCTGGGTGAGGAGGAGCCGTCCGACGCTGCCGACGGTGAACAGCCCGATGGGTAGCCTCCTCGACCTAAATGGCATCGACGATCCGACATCGCTGGTGGAGGAGCTTCTGCGGCGCGACTTCATATCGTTCCTCATCCGAGCCTTCCCGCACATCAACGGCGGCGCGGATCTGCTCCCGAACTGGCATTTGGACGCTATCGCATATCAGCTTGGCCGGGTCCGTGACGGCAGCTGCCGCCGCCTGCTCGTCACGATGCCCCCACGCAACCTGAAGTCGATTACGATCTCCGTCGCATGGGTGGCCTGGTGCCTCGGCAAGGACCCGTCGCTGAGCTTTGTCTGCGTGAGCTACTCGAACGAACTTTCGGCCAAGCACGCGCGTGATTGCCGGGCGATCATGCATTCGAGCTGGTACCGGAGGCTGTTCCCGCGGACGATCATTGCCGCCTCCCGCTCAGCTGTGCATGATTTCGAGACCACTGTGGGCGGTGGTCGCCTCGCGACGTCGATCGGCGGCACGCTTACCGGTCGCGGCGGCGACATCATCATCATCGACGACCCGATCAAGCCCGACGACGCGCTGTCCGACAGCGTCCGCAATGCCGTGAATGAGTGGTTTCACTCGACCCTGGCGTCGCGGCTCAACGACAAGAAGCGAGGAGCCATCATCACGGTGATGCAGCGCCTGCATCAATATGACCTTGCCGGCCTGCTCATCGAGACTGGCGACTGGGACGAGCTAAGCCTTTCCGCAGTCGCCACCGACAATGCACTGGTTCCACTCACCCGTCGCCGGCAGCATCAACGGGTTGCTGGAGAGGCGCTCCACCCCGCGCGCGAGCCCGTCGAGGAGCTGATGCGCATCAAGCGGTCCGTGGGCTCCGTGATCTTTGCAGCTCAGTACCAACAGCAGCCCATTCCGGCCGAAGGCAACATGATCCGTTCTGAGTGGCTCAAGACCTATTCAACTCCGCTCGACCGGGCTTTGCTCGGCGGCAGGATCGTCCAGAGCTGGGATACGGCTTCGAAGGACGGGCTGCTTAACGATTGGTCAGTGTGCATCACCGCTTTGGTGTGTCGACAGCAGGTCTTCATCCTCGACGTTTGGCGCAAACGCGTCATTTTTCCCGAGCTGAAGAAAGCTGCGATTTCCGGCGCGCGTCACCACGGAGCTCGCGTTCTGCTGATTGAGGATCAGGCCAGCGGCACGCAGCTTCTCCAGACACTGCGCAACGAGCAGCCGCGGGGCGTCCCGCACCCGATCGCGCGCAAGCCTGAGGCCGACAAGCGCAGTCGCCTCGCCGGCGTGAGCGCGATGATCGAAGCAGGACAGCTGCTGTTGCCGTCCGAGGCTGCGTGGCTGGCTGATTTCAAGCAGGAGCTGCTTGCATTCCCATCCTCGCGTCACGACGATCAGGTGGATGCGCTGTCGCAGCTCCTGATCTGGGTGGATCTTCAGCAAAGGATGGAAGACACGCCGCCGGCCGGTCCGATCATCATAACGGTGGGGGAGGGCGGGTACATTGAATCGTCGGATCAGTGGAGTGGTCTGAGCGACAGCTGGGTTGATCCGCTTTATTGAGCGCCGAACGGGCGCGAGAAACGGGACTCCTGTCTGACGACTGGCCTGAAATTAGGGTCAACCTTGCCCGTCTCGGTCTCGACGAGCGCCTAATGGTCGGGGAGGCGCTGTGACCAGCCTCGCCGTGACGCGGCGCGTAAGAGGTGGCCGGTGGAGCGGCTGCAGGTGTCGAACCGGCGGTACCCGCCCTGACCGATTGCCGACGTTCGCTCGACAGCGACCCAGGATCCCGATAGCGGCAACCAAATCTTGTAAGGAGTTGAGTCGTGGACCAAACCAGTCTTGTCGAGCTGACCGCCGACATCGTGTCGGCGCATGTTGCTAACAACCGAGTTTCCGTGGGTGACATTGCGGGCCTCGTTCAGCAGGTCCACGACGCGCTCGCCGGCCTCGGAGCCCCTGCTGCGGCGCCGGAGCCCGGGGGCAAGGTTGCCGTCGTCTCGATCCGAGCATCGATCAAGCCGGACTATCTGATCTGCATGGAGTGCGGCAAAAAGCAGAAGACGCTGAAGCGCCACCTGCAGACCGCGCATGGGATGACGCCCGACCAATATCGGGCTGACTATGGACTTCCTAAGACTTACCCGATGACTTCGGCGGATTATTCCGCTCGTCGTGGCGAGATGGCGCGTGCGTTTGGCCTCGGACGCAAACGCACGACTGGCGCTGAGCCCCAAGCAGCGACGGCTCCTTCGAAGCCTAGGCGCGGCCGCAAGCCGAAAGCTGGAGATGCAAGCGGCTCCTGATCAGTCGGGGCCGCGCAGACTTGGCTCGACCCCAGCGAACGTCATTGGGAGGTAGTAAGAGGCGGCCACGTCAGCCCCGCTAGGTTGAAGGTATGCTGACCGCCCAGGTCGCTTGGGACCTCGACAATCAGTGTGGAGGCGGAGCGGATGACCGCGAGGGCGAGCTCCGGGCGATGGAGCCGGATTCCTTCGCCGTCGTATAAGCGCTCGGCCGTCCAGGAACCTGTTTGATCGCCTGCTCGGTAGGCAACCCCGCAAACAGTTTGACACCCGAGCAGGATGCCTCGCCCCCTGAAGAAAATCTCGGTCTGCTCGCCTGCAATGTGCTGAATCACGAGCACCAGCTTTTGATCTTGGAGGACACTCTGATCTTCGTTGTAGAGCGAAGCAAGTCTATCGACTGAGTTTCTGATGCGGTCAGGCCGAACAGTGTATCGCCATCCCCGGGGCGGCCGGTCGGTCGCCTGAGTCTTAAACACATCGCTCTCGTTGGCCGCAGCGCGCTGTTCGCCACGATCATCGCCGCAGCCGGCCACCAAGGAAATCGCGAGCAGGGCGGCCCAGCCAATAAGGTGCTGAGGCCGCTGCCCCAGCTGCTGTGGTTGTGTCCGGCTCCACATATTATAGTTGATAAACTCGACGCGCCCGCGAGGCCAATGGTTTGTGCATGGACATGCGCAAGCTCGTCGGCCGGAACGCTGCGCGTATCCGCAATGAGCGCGGGCTGACACAGGAGCAGCTCGCGGAGCGCTGCGGCCTCAGCCAGCAATATCTGAGCGGCCTTGAGCGCGGGCGCCGCAATCCCACGATCGTGACACTCTACGAAATCGCAGCCGCCCTTGAAGTCAGCCACGTAGACTTGGTCGCACCCGACTAGCGTCCCGCAGGTCGTGGGGCGCTTCTCCAGTTCAGCGAAGGTTTCGGTGCGCCGCCACCTGAGCTGCTCGGACGAGCGCCGTTATGTCACGAGCGGCAGCTTCCAGCACTTCGAGCGACTCCTGAACCTGTGGTCCGGCTGACGCCGTTCGGCTTATCGCCAGCGGCGCCGTATCCTCCATGATTATGCCGACGGCCGTGCAGAGACGTGCCACCAGTTCGTTTGAATCCTCGTCCACCTCGGCCTCCTCTTCTGGAGGCACGAAGCCGGTGGTCGCCCTACAAGTCCAGACGCAGCTTTTCGGTCTCGGCCCCCTTCGGACCGCATCGCTCTTTTCTCTGCAGTTCCTGCTCGACTTGCGTGCCGAACGAAGCATTGGTGTTCGTGCGATCGCAGCCGACAACGCAGTCGGCTGCTGCCCCGCCAGGACGACTGGCGGGGCTGTGGGTGGTGGGAAGCGGCAATTTCGCCGCTTCACCGATGAGGACACCCACTATGGCCAAGCAGCCGAAACTTTCTGATCTGCAGCTCGTCCTGCTCAGCACCGCCACCCAGCGCGCAGATGGCAATCTTCTCCCTTTCGCCGAGTCTCTGAAGGCTGGCGACACTCGCCTCCCGAAGGCCATTCAAAGCCTGATCAAGCGCGGCTTCGTCACAGAGACGGAGGTGCCCGGCGCGGCGCTCGCATGGCGCGAGGAAGGTGATTGCCGCTTCGGGATCAGCATCACTCCTGAAGGCACGGCGGCAATTGCTGGCGAAGGTGGCGAGCCACCGGTCGATCAAGATAAGTCAACCGGATCGAAGCCCGCGCCCGCACCAGCGCCCGTGAAGGCAACCGCCGTCAAGGCGGGCACGAAGCAGGCGCTGCTGGTCAGCCTCCTCGAACGAGAGGAGGGCGCGTCGATTCAGGAAATCGTCGATGCCACTAGCTGGCAGCCGCACACGACACGGGCGGCTCTTACGGGGCTGAGGAAGCGCGGCTTCGAGATCACCAGCGCGAAGGTAGAGGGCGTCAGCCGCTACCGGGCTAATCGGGCAGCCTGATGCGCCCGACGCTCTCCGATGAACTGGCTGCGCTGGCGACTATGTCGTCAGCGCAGCTGCGCGCCGAGTGGCTTCGTGTCTTCGGTGCACCGGCACCGCACTTCAGCTCGGCCCTGCTCGAACTTGGCCTCGCCTATGAACTTCAGGCGAAGCGGCACGGGAGGCTTCCGGCGGCAACGCGGCGCGAGATCGACCGCCTCCGCAAGCAGCTGAGGCAAAGCGGCAAGGCGACAGCCCCGGCGGAGACTTCTCTCAAGCCGGGCACCCGCCTCAGCCGCGACTGGCACGGCCGCACCTATCACGTGCTAGTGGAGGAGGATGGCTTCGAGCTCGACGGCCGCCGCTATAGATCACTGACGCAGATCGCGAACGTCATCACCGGCGGTCGCTGGTCAGGTCCGCGGTTCTTCGGGCTGACGAGCAAAGCGGCTCAGGAGCAGATGCGATGAACAGGCGCACGCACGCCCCCGCGGAGCGCCAAGTTATTCGCTGCGCGATCTACACGCGCAAATCCACCGAGGAGGGGCTTGAGCAGGAGTTCAACAGCCTCGACGCACAGCGGGAGGCCTGCGCAGCCTACATCCTCAGTCAGCGGCACGAAGGATGGCTCCAGCTGGACGAGTTCTATGATGATGGTGGCTACTCGGGCGGGAACATGGACCGGCCGGCTCTGAAGCGGCTCCTCGCAGAGGTTGAAGCCGGGAAAGTAGATGTCATCGTCCTCTACAAGGTAGACCGTTTGACCCGGAGCCTCGCCGACTTCGCGCGCATCGTGGAGGTGCTCGACAGGGCAGGGGCCTCATTCGTCTCGGTCACCCAGTCGTTCAACACCACAACAAGCATGGGACGTCTCACGCTCAACGTTCTGCTGAGCTTTGCCCAGTTTGAGCGCGAGGTGACCGGCGAGCGGATCCGCGACAAGATCGCTGCGTCGAAAGCAAAGGGCATGTGGATGGGCGGTGTCGTGCCGCTGGGCTATGATGTGCGCGAGCGGAGACTCGTGGCAAATGATACCGAGGCTGCCGTCGTCCGGACAATCTACGAGCGATATGTTGAGCTTGGCTCAATGGGCGACCTTGCTGACGAGCTAGCGAGACGAGGCGTCGTCAGCAAATCCAGACAGTACCGCGATGGTCGAGCTGTAGGAGGGCAGGCCTTCACCCGCGGAGCGCTGGCGCACCTGATCAAGAACCACGTCTACGTTGGAGAGGTCGCTCATCGCGGCAACATCTATCCGGGCGAGCACTCTGCCATCATCGACCGCGACCTTTGGGAGCGAGCTCAGGCCAGGATTGCGGCTAACAGGCGCGAGCGCCGCACCACCACTCGCGCAACGGAGACTAGCATCCTCGCGGGAATGATCTTTGACGGCCTCGGTCGGCCGATGTCCCCGACCCACGCGACGAAGGGCAGCCGCCGATACCGCTATTATGTTTCCCGCTCCGCTGACGCAAACGATCAGCATCGCGTATGGCGGCTTCCTGCGCGCTCAATCGAGCGCCTCGTGATCGAGCGCATGAGCGAGATGCTCATCGAAGGTACCGAATTGACGAACAGGCTGGTCCAGCCGTCAGGTGAGACACTCGAAATGATCAGGTTGCGGAGTGCCGAACTTGGCACGCACCTCAAGACGGCGCCAGCGCACCTCGCAAGAGAGACTTTGAGCCAGCTGCGCCTGAGCGTCAGGGTTGAGGATGAGAAAATCGAGGTCGAGGCGGAGCCGCAAGCCCTGTTGGCGCAGATCCTCGGACGCGATGCGGCCTGGTTGGATGTGGGTCTGCAGGATCAAGCCAAGGTGAGGGTCACCGTCGCGGTTCAGCTCAAGCGACGGGGGCAGGAGCTTCGGCTTGTTTTCCGAACCCGTGACAATGTCGGTCTCGTGCAAAGGGACGAGACTCTGCTGGAGCTGATCGCGCGGGCCCATGAAGCGCGGGATACGCTGCTCAGCAGGGAGGCCATATCCGCGGAGCAGAGACCGCATCTAACGCGCCTTGCTCGCTTGACGTACCTGGCGCCGGATATGCTCGCGGCGATCGTGGAGGGACGACACCCGGCCGACCTGTCGGCAAGAACGTTGCTCCGCGCGGCGCGGCTGCCCTCCGCCTGGGACGCACAACGAGAGGCTTTGAGCTTCCTGTGACGCTCTCGCACCTGCGATCCAGAGCTAGTAAATGTCGGTCGCGCTCTCCTGAAGCCTCTGGTCGCGATTCTCAAGCTGCAAGCCACGGAGCTGCCAAGAGGGCTGCCCGAGAAACCTGTGGAAACATTGGCAGAACAAACTTGAACCGCGGGACTCGGGTGGTCAAGGTGTCCGGAAACGACCCAGCCGCATGGGCTCGGGAAAGGGGACGGGAATGCACCAGCTGATCGACGCTTTCACTGCAGACTTCAGACGATCAGGTTTGACCACGGCGCAGGCCGCGATTGAACTCGGGCTCTCGGAGCGACAGATCAAGCGCTATATCTCCGGCAGCTCTCGCGTGCCCAAGCTGGTGAGAGAGAGGGTGAAGGACCTCGCTCGTTCGCGCTGTGTTGAGCGCCTGAATGTCAGCAGGGGTGATACTGCGTTCCGCTTCATCGACCTTTTTGCGGGCATCGGAGGGCTGCGGCTCGGATTTGAGGCAATTGGCGGAAAATGCGTTTTCACCAGTGAATGGGATCGCTGGTCGCAGCAAACCTACGCTCGGAATTTCGCCGATGACGATGAGCATGAGCTGGTGGGCGATATCCGTCCCTATGGCGCTGATCCCGGGCGAATCCCGGCTTTCGATGTTCTGCTCGCCGGCTTTCCTTGCCAGCCCTTCTCGCTAGCCGGCGTGTCCAAGAAGAACTCGCTCGGACGCAAGCATGGCTTTGACGATGAGCATCAGGGAAACCTCTTCTTCGACATCGAGCGCATCCTGCGCCATCACCGGCCGCCGGCATTCCTGCTCGAGAATGTGAAGCACCTCCAGCGGCATGATCGGGGGCAAACATTCGAGGTCATACGGCGCACGCTGCAGGACGACCTCGGATACAAGATCGATTTCAGGATCATCAGCTCGGAGCCCTGGGTGCCGCAGAGGCGAGAGCGGATCTTCATCGCTGGCTTTCGTGAGGACGTTGGCTTCAGCTTCGATGCTTTTGACAGCGTGATTCCGCCAGAAGCGGAGTGGCCGAAGCTCGGCTCGATCCTGCAGTCACACAACGAGGTGGATTCCAAATATACCCTCACCCCGAAGTTGTGGCAGTATCTGCAGGATTATCGGCTCAAGCACGAGAAGGCGGGCAACGGCTTCGGTTACAGCCTGTTTGGGGTGGACGACGTGGCCAGAACCCTTTCCGCCAGGTACCACAAGGACGGATCCGAGATCCTCATCGACCAGCGCGGAACTAGGCCGCGGCGGCTGACCCCCACAGAATGCGCTCGCCTCATGGGCTTCGAGCACGGCGATCGGAAGTGGGAGATTCCGGTGTCCGACACACAAGCTTATCGGCAGTTCGGCAATGCTGTCGCAGTCCCCGCAGTCGAGGCCGTTGCGCGATATATGGAGCCTTGGCTCAGGCGCATGCTCGAACGCGACAGGAAGGGCAATGCCAGCGTCGTGGAGAGGCAGCGCAAGGTTGCCTGACGTTGTTTCGCCCGAGGTGCGCAGCCGGATGATGGCTGGCATCGGGCCTGCAAATACCCAGCCCGAAATGTTGCTTCGCAAGGGCCTCCACGCGTTGGGCTGGCGGTACCGGCTGCACGAGAAGAGGCTACCAGGTAAACCGGATCTGGTCTTTCCCGGCAGGCAAGCAGTGATTTTTGTGAACGGCTGCTTCTGGCACGGCCACTCGTGCCACCTGTTTAAATGGCCGAAGAGCCGTCCCGAGTTCTGGCGAGACAAGATCGGCGGGAACATCCGGCGCGATAAACGGGTCCGCCAGCAGCTGGTGGATGATGGCTGGCGCGTTGCGGACGTGTGGGAATGTACTTTGAAGGGGCGGGAGCGCCGGCCGCTCCAGGATGTGCTGCGGGAATGCAGCGCTTTCCTTTCGGGAAGCACAACAACCGCCAGCGTTGGTCCCGCTCAAACCGTCACGATATCGGAAGAACCATAGAGCGATGCCATAGCTGTGGGGAGGTCACTCGCATTAATGCGCCACTGGGACCGCACTTTCGCCTTACCGTCTGCGTAAATGGTATCAGCGGGGTCGTAGAAAATGACGCCACGGTCGATTGCTCGCAAGAGCCGCCAAACGTCGGTGCCCCTGCCGACGAGCCACTTCGACGCGTACCGGTACTCATAACCGTTCGGTCCGGCCCGGCGGTCAAAGGCGATATAGAGTGCGTTTGCATGTTTGGCATTCCAGCAGTTGGCGAGCTTGTCGAGAGACCATGAAGCCGCCACCTGGTGGCTGGCGCCGTGGTACAGCTCGACTCGTACAGCGGCGGGATCTCCGAACGCATCCTGTTCTCGATCAAAGCCGACGACGCGCAGCTCGAGCCCTGTGCGCTCATTCACCTTCCCTGCCTTGTGAAGGCCAGTGAATCGCCTCGAACCATCATCCTTGTCGCCAGCGCGCCCCCAGCGCTCCATGAATTCTCGGAAGCTGTGGTCACCCTGAAAACCCCCGTCCGGAGTCGGGGTCATCAGGCTGATCCGGCTGCCGCTGAAGCCCTTGATCTCGAAACCGTGCTTATCAGGAGCCTTTTTCCCATTCGCGGCGACACCGAGCAGGGCCTCAAGCGTGTATCCCCCGCCCTGACTGCCGGTGAAGGCTTCGACGGCTCCGCCGCGGTTGATCCGGCCGCTGTGCCAACCTTGCTGCACGATATTTGCAATCTCCTGACGCAGTTGCTCCTCAGGCGGCACATTCGTCGCGCCATCGAGTGTAAGTACTCGCAGTACGCCGCCGCGGTGCGCAAGCGGCAGATCGGGAAAGTTCTGGACCAGGGGGTCGTCACGTTCGGTGAGGACAACGCCCACGACCTTCCCGTCGGCAGCTGTTCCGAGGATGAGTATCCGCCGGCCATATTCTGCCTGCTCCTCGCGCCTGAGGGAGCGTGGCGCATTATTAGAATGCCGTAGGAACCCAGACAGACGGACTTCCGGATACTGAAAGTAGTCGATGATCCGGGTGTGAGGAGCCTCGTGCCGCTGACCGTCTACGTCGAGCCAGGCGAAATCCAGCCGGGCCTCAAGCTTGGGCTGACCGGACTGTGATTTTCGCTTGGCGAGACTCTCGCTCACCGCCCGCGCGTGGATCGTGGCGGGAAAAAGGTTGGTGACACCATCAAGGCCGGAGCCAAGGTAGATCTGGTTCTTGCTGTTGTCCTGCTTCGCTGAAAGGTGCTTGACGTACGCTGTGCGGACGCCCTCCCTGCTGAAGCGTTGGCGAAGCTGATCGAGGGTGTTGAAGGGCGGCATTTCGCAGATGTAAGTCCACCAGGCGATCCGGAAAAGGGTAACGGCCTGAAACGGACGGTCGTCCCGCCGCGGTGAACCGGCTTCTGTGCCTGCGGCCCTCAAGATTGCAATCCCTCGTCAGCTGCTCCTCCCGCGGGATTGCTGCGGGATCGTCGTGGCTGACACGCCAGACGCGCTGCCTGCCCGCCGAAGTGGCAGATCGTGAAAGCCTCGCAGAAAGAAGATCGCCGTTATCCGCCGCATCAAGTCGCCACGGGTCCCCCAAAATCCGGGCCGGAATTTTATTTTCCAGTGGAGTGGGAGGTTTGTGTTTTCAGCGCCGACCCTCTGGACTTCGAAGTGACATCTAGTCAGTTTGGCTGGAAAGGGGCAAAGAATGGCAGAAGCCGACGCGAACAAGCTCAGGTTCAGACCTCGGGCTCGTATCATCCGAACGATCGGAGATCAGCTCATCAGCGGCCCCGAAGCAGCCGTAATCGAACTGGTAAAGAACGCCTACGACGCTGACGCCACGAAGGTAACCATCACGTTTGTCCCGCCGCTCGAGCCCGGGCGAGGTCGGATCGTGGTGCAGGATGACGGGCATGGAATGAGCCTCTCCGATATCCAGGACAAGTGGATGGAGCCGGCCACTACTTCCAAGGTGCGCGGGCGTCGCTCGCCCGGTCGTAACCGCCTCATGATGGGCTACAAGGGCATCGGCCGGTTCGCCGCGGCCAAGCTCGGCCTGAAGATGTCACTTCTCTCAGTCAGCGAACGGGAGGGGGTCAAACATGAGGTTCTGATACCGGAACTCGACTGGGATATCTTCAATGGGGATACCTATCTCTCCGACATTGCGATTCAGTATCTTCAGCAAGAGACGATCGCCCCCACGGGAACAACCCTTGAGATCGGCGAACTGACGGAGGGCTGGCCTGAGGCGAAGCTGAACAGATTGCTGTTGGAGCTTCGGCGGCTCCTGTCACCGCTGGATCAACAGCCAGGCGGGGATGAGTTCGAGATCTTCTTGGACCTTTCAGCCTGCACCGCCGAATCGACCGGCTTCAGCGGGATCGCACTGCTTGAAAGTGCAAACGCGGCCGCCAGTGGAGAGAGGAACTCTTGCGGCTCAGCCTTCCAAGTTCAGCCATTCCCGCTCCTCACTGCATGTGATTACGAGGTTCATGGTACGTTCGACGTGGACGGTGCCTTCTCCGGAACCTTCCAGAACCACCGCGCCGGCTCTGGCCCGGAGACGATCGAGCTCTCTATTCCTTTCAGTGAGGAAGAGGAAAGCTGTGGTCCCGTAGAGGTCAGGCTGTTCGTGTTTGACCGGGAGGCTGCAGCGGTCAAGGCGAATATGCAGGCGGCAGGGCTTGGAGACCTTCCGGCCGCTCGAGCGCGCACTATTCTGGACCAGATTGCAGGGGTGGCGATTTACAGAAGTGGCTTTCGTGTTCGTCCGTACGGAGATAGTCATAATGACTGGCTGTCCTTGGACCGCCGCCGGGTGCAAAATCCCTCTGTCCGTATCGGCCATAACCAGGTTGCCGGATATGTGACGGTGGCGGACCAAGAAAATTCGAACCTGCTCGAGAAAAGCAGCCGAGAGGGTTTCGAGGAGAACGGTGCTTTCCTGAGGCTCCACCGGCTCGTCGAGGAACTTCTTACGCGAGAGGTTGAGCCGCGGCGATATCGGTTCCGCTCCAAAGCCGGCCTTTCCAGAACGCGGCAGGTCACCTTCGAAGAGGTGCGCCGCCTCTCTGAATTGCAAAAAGTCAGGCAGTTGCTTGGCCATCTCGAACCTGCCGAGCGTGCCGAGGCGGAGAGTTTGCTCGACGCCCAGACGTCGCTACTCACGAACAGGATTGATCAGCTGGAAGAACGTCAGCGCATACTCGAGGCGAAATCATCGCTCGGTGCGATCATCGCCGAGGTGCTGCACGAGGGGGCGGGCCCCGCCATCTACGTCTCTGTCAATGGGGCCATGTTGCGCTCGCGCATGAACGACCTGATGGCAAGGACCGGCCCGCGGGCGAAGGAGGCGGAAGACCTATTCAGGACGCGGCTGCCCAACATAGCAGAAGCCGGCGACAAGCTGGCTAGCCTGTTTCGCAATCTGAGGCCGCTTGCCGGCGGCAAACGGGGCCCGCCGCAGACATTCAACGCTGTGAACGTCATCCGGCGCGCAATGGCGCTCTTCGAGCAGCATGCCGTACCGGTAGAAATTTTCAATCCGGACAGAGTAACTGATCTCATCGGCTATCCAGATGATCTTGCAACGGCGATGGTCAACCTGATCGGCAATGCGGTGCACTGGCTTGAGGATTCACGGACGGAAGACCCGAAAGTGCTCGTCACCATACGAGGCACGCCCGAAGAAGCTGTGATTTGGGTGCAGGATAACGGGCCGGGCGTGACAGAGGAGTTCGCAGAGCTAATTTTCGACGTGGGGTTTTCTCTAAAGACCGACGGTACCGGTCTCGGGCTCAACATCGCAAAAGAGGCGCTCGTGAGGTCAGATGCGACGCTGGCATATCACATGGATTTCAGGGAAGGAGCTCGTTTCGAGATTCGGTTCCCGCGGGTTCGGGAGGGGGCATGAAGACGAGATACATCCTGTTCGTCGAGGACGAGAAGCTGCAGCGCGAAATGTTCGATGATGCTCTGAGGCGCTGGAATGACCGGAACGCGGAAGAGGGCCGACGCTTCGAGGCTTGGATCGCAGAAACGAGGGAGGAGGCGGAAAGCGCGCTCGAGAAAGGCCGATTCGATGCCGCGATGTTCGACCTGCGAGTCCGCAGCTCGGGAGATCGTGGTGCTGCATCACCCGCAGGGAATGCCCTCGCACGTCGCGCACTTCATGAGTACGGCATGCCCATTGCGGTGATGTCGGCCGACACCTCAGTGCTCGATGAGGATCTGAGGAATATCGATCAGCTGGGCTCATTCGATAAGAACCGGGAGCCCGACGACCAAGGTGACGCCTACGATCACGCAATGCTGTGGTTCGGAAGCATGTGGACCATGATGTGTGTCCTCTCTGCAGCACGGCATCAGATCGGAAAATCGACTGCTGACATTTTTACGCGGCGGCTCTGGCCGCGATGGTCCGATATCGCTGCATTGAACGGCGGAGACGGGGCGTCCGTGGAGGCGATCGTAACCCGACAGTACATGACGCATATTGCCGATCATCTGGGGAACGAGGAGGCCGGTGGCGCCACTTGGCATCCTTTTGAAAACTACATCAGTCCCGCCCTGCTGGAGCACCGTTCGCAAACCGGTGACATCTTCCGGCTGGACGACGAGCTCTGGATTGTCCTCACGCCCCAGTGTGACATGGCAACAAAGAAGGTGGACACGGTTGTGCTCGCTCGCTGTGTGCCCGGGATAAAAAAATGGCAGCAGAACGTGGAGGCCATCCGCGCTGCGGGTACAGACGAAGAGCGGAAGGCGCCAGGGGAGTTTTTGCGCAAGTACGTCAATCAGAACATCAGTCCGTCGCAGCATTTCCTTCCGGCGCTTCCGGGAGACGCTGAGCCCCTGCTGGTCCAGTTCGGCAACCTCAGGACGCTGCCTCTGTCAGAGCTAAACGACCAGCGTCTCGAAGATCGCGTCGCTTCCATAGCTTCGCCATTCCTCGCCAACTTGGTTCAGAGGTTTGGGGGATACATGAGCCGGATGGGGCAGCCGAATATCGATGTGACGCGCTTCTAGCCTGCTCCGTCGGATGCGTTCCGTGAGGTAAACGGGCCATTGTGGCGGCAATTTCTTGCATGATGGAGCAATCGTTTGCACATGCAATCGATCACGGAAGTTGGATGTACACGTTGATATGAAAGGTCGAGGGGCGACTCAGGTGCTTTGGTCCTCGGCCTTCTTCTTCCAGTAGATCCAGTTCAGGAAGGCGTCTGCCTCCGAGAGGTCGGCGGCCCCGATACGCGCGGCAAGCGCCTTGATCGTGTTGCACAAGCGTTCGTATCGTTCGGGGCCGATGGCGTCGAACCGCGCATATCGGGGCGATGCTAAGCCGAGGGCTCCGAGCGCGCCGACGGTGTTGCCATTGTAGACCGCATATTGGGCGGGCGCGAAGGTGCACAGCATCTCGGTAGCCATGTTCAGGCCCACCCCAGGAACGTCTTTCGCGGCTCGCCTGATCTCAGCGTAGCCGTCCCGGGGCGGGCGCCGGCTTGCACCCTGTGCGAGTGCAAAGAGCCGGATCATCTTAGCCGGGTGTCCGAGCGCCTTGCTCCCTTGTCTAAAGATGCTGCCGGAGCTCCAAAGATGCCTGCCCCCGGCGCTGCCCATCAGATCGCCCAAGCCTTCCTTGACCGCCTTTCGCGCAGCCGCGTCGACTTCGCCGCGGGCGAGCGCTGAAATCGAGCGCTGCAGCGTGACAGCCCGAGCCCGGTTCCGTCGCCTGGTGGCCTGCGCAGCAGCCGTGGCGGGATCAGCGAGATATCGCCGATGCCATTCGTCGATGCCGCGGAGGTCGAAGCCGTCCGGGATCTTCCTGTCGCGCGCTGTTTCGTATCGCTCGCGTTCTCGGCGGTCGACCTCGTGGAGGGAGCTGTATTGCTGCAGCACCAAGCAATCGAGCGCTTGAAATCGCTTCCAGCTTCGATAGCGATTGAACGTCTTCGCCAGTTGTGTCGTCACGGCGTCACCCGCCGCATGCTCGATTAACAAGGAGAGCTCCTCGTTCGAGCGGAGCGCGCCGCCGGTCAGATTCGCCGATCCCACGAGGCTTCGCCAATCTTGATCGCGTCGCGAGCAGTAGACCTTGGGATGGAACGTTGCCGGCGACCTGTCCGCGATCATCACGGTGCACGAGGCGTAGTCCGTCGTGATCTTCAGCAGACGTTCGAGAGCGGCGGGTTCGGTCAGAAAGAAGTCGGTCCCAACAAACAGCTCGACAGTCGCGCCGGCCGCTAGGCGCTTTTCCAGCATTGGTGCGAGATGGTTGGCGCCGCCCTTCTTCAGGAATGCAACCGCGATGACGATCTCCTCGGCCCCTTCGAGCAGACCTTCGATCGTGTCCGTATGGTTTTTGCCATCTGCGTTCGAGATGATCATGCCGGCACGTTCCAATCTTTTGTATCACACGTCGAGGAGATTGCCATCGGCCTTCGGCGCACGATACGCGCGTCTTGGCGTTCGCTACAGGCGAGATATCAAAATAAAAAAAGCGTCCTGGTTGGCGAGCACAAGCCCGCCTTGTACTGCGTCTTTTTGATCTTTGTGAACATGGCAACTGGCTGAACACATGGCGGCTTTCTCAAGCTGATATCGCAAAATCGTTCAGGCGATTAGCGGCCAGAACTCGCCGTCGAGGCGCGCGCCAGCCTACCGTAGTCGGCTCCACGGAGCGAGGGGATCGTGTGCGAGCACGACGTCACACAAACAGTCCAGCGTGACCGTTGCTCGGGTTCTTGGTGAACCTGACC
>DASWMS010000029.1:0-30839 GCA_036399655.1 Allosphingosinicella sp.
GATCTTCGAAGACCGCGTGACGGAGCTTGCAGGCATCAACCCGCGGTTCGGGGAGTCGGTGCAGGGCCAGCGCTACGAAGTCGGCCAGCAGTTCAAGCCGCACTTCGATTATTTCTTCGCCAGCGAAAGCTATTATGCCGACGCCGCCGCACGCGGCGGTCAGCGCACGTGGACGGCGATGCTGTTCCTGAACGAGCCCGAAGCCGGCGGCCACACCGATTTCCCGACCGCCGGCGTCTCGGTCGCTCCGGCAACCGGCACCCTCCTCGTCTGGAACAACATGACGGCGGCAGGCCGCTGCAACGAATATGCGCTCCACCACGGCACGCCGGTGCTCGCCGGCCGCAAATACGTGCTGACCAAGTGGTTCAGGGAGCGCCCCTGGGTCTTTTGAACGGGGCGACTCTGCTTGCAACACACGTCGTCCGGGCGAAGGCCGGGACCTCAGCGGGTGAAAGTCACAGGCGCCCGTGCAGGGTGCCCTCCACTGCCGACCGCGACCTTCACCCGCCGAGATCCCGGCCTCCGCCGGGATGACGGTCCGGGACGGTCGCGGAGCGGCGGCACCTCGCCCCTAAGCCTCCCCGCTCCGCTTCAGCCGCTCGATCCGCCGCGCGGCATCGTCGAGCACTTCGGCGATGTCGTGCAGCGTCGCTTCGTTCATGTCGTCGCGCGTGACGCGGCCCCAGAGCGAGGCGAGCAGGTTCGAGACCGCCCGCCCGATCGGGGCTCCGCCCGCCCGCCGCGAGCCGGCGCCGAGATCGCTCAGCCGCTCGAGCAGCGCCGCCGCCTCGTCCGTCCGCTCCGCGAGCCAGGCCCTGCCCTCGTCGGTGGCGCGGAAGACCTTGCGGGAACCCTCGCCCGGCACCTCTTCGATGTGGCCCATGTCCCCGAGCATGGTCAGCATCGGATAGACGGTGCCCGGGCTCGGCACGTAGGCGCCGCCGGACAATTCCTCGAACTGCCGGATGAGGTCGTAGCCATGGCGGGGCTCGGCCGCGATCATGTGGAGAAGAACGAGCCTGAGCTCCGACGCATCGACCTGCCGCCGCCGCCGCCGCCCGCGCCCGCCGCCGCCCCAGTTCCCACCGCCCCAATCGTCGAAATCGCCCAGCCCGCGCGGAGGCAGTGGCCGACGCGGCCCGAAGCCGCCCGGCCCGAGGTCGAAACCGATGCCGCCGGGGCCGAAATTGAAGCGCAAACCCATGACCTTGCTCCTCTTGTGACTGGCTCAAGATATATCTTGGAACAGTCTCGGGAGCAAGAGGTGTGTTATGGTGATATATCAGTGACTTGCCAATTGAACAAGTTCGCGCCTTGCCCGCTGAAATCCTCCCCTCGCTTTCGAGGGGAGGGGGACCATGCGAAGCATGGTGGAGGGGCGCGAGCGAAGCGAGCTTCTTCGTCTACCCCACGGCAGCAAGAACGGCGGCTGCGCCGCCCCTCCACCGCACGTCGTGCGGTCCCCCTCCCCTGCAAATGCAGGGGAGGATTATCGCCCCACCCCTTTCAATGTAGGTTTAGCCGTGCTCGGATGCGGCGCATGCCCGGAGCAACCTTCAACGCCGCCGCAAGCCTCGTGCCCGCCTGCTCCTCCCGGCCCAGCAAAGTTGACAAAGGCGACAAGATTCTCCGGGTTTCGGCTCCAGCTTCGTCACCTTTCGGCACCCGCCGCCGGCGCCGACTCGCCGCCCGCCGCGGCTTGGGCTAGAGCGCGCCCGTGGCCGATCTGTTCGCATCCGACCCGCCTCCCCCGCCCCCTGGCGCGGCGCCCGTGCCGGCCGGTGCGCCGCTCGCCGACCGGCTCCGGCCGGCGAAGCTCGACGACGTGGTCGGCCAGGACCACCTGACCGGCCCCGGAGGCGCGATCGGCCGGATGGTGAAGGCGGGCAAGCTCGCCTCCATGATCCTCTGGGGCCCGCCCGGCACCGGCAAGACGACCATCGCCCGCCTCCTGGCCGACGCCGTCGGCATGCGCTTCGTCGCCATCTCGGCTGTCTTCTCCGGCGTCGCCGATTTGAAGAAAGTGTTCGCCGAAGCCCGCGAACATGTCCGCGCCGGCCGCCCGACCCTGCTCTTCGTGGACGAGATCCACCGCTTCAACCGCGCCCAGCAGGACGGCTTCCTCCCTTATGTCGAGGACGGCACGGTGGTGCTCGTCGGCGCCACCACCGAGAATCCGAGCTTCGAGCTCAACGCCGCTCTCCTCAGCCGGGCCCAGGTCCTGATCCTGAACCGCCTCGGCCGCGAGGCGCTGACCAGCCTCCTCGATCGGGCCGAGGTGGAGATGGGCCGCCCGCTCCCCCTTACGGCCGACGCCCGCGAAGCCCTCGTCGCCACCGCCGACGGCGACGGCCGCTTCCTCCTCAACCAGGCCGAGACCCTGTTCTCGATCGGGGCAGACGAGCCGCTGGACGCAGCCGCCCTTTCCGCCCTCCTCCACCGCCGCGTCGCCGTCTACGACAAGGACCGCGAGGGCCATTACAACCTCATCTCCGCCCTCCACAAAGCGATCCGCGGCTCCGACCCGCAGGCGGCGCTTTACTATCTCGCCCGCATGCTCACCGCGGGCGAGCAGCCGCTCTTCCTGCTGCGCCGCCTCATTCGCGCCGCCGTCGAGGATATCGGCCTCGCCGACCCCAGCGCCCTCGTCCAGTGCATCGCCGCGAAGGACACGTACGACTTCCTCGGCTCCCCCGAAGGCGAGATCGCGATCGTCCAGGCCTGCCTCTACCTCGCCACCGCCCCCAAATCGAACGCGGTCTACAAGGCGCAGAAAGCGGCCTGGCGCACGGCGAAGGAGACGGGCTCGCTGATGCCGCCGAGGAACATCCTCAATGCGCCGACCAAGCTCATGAAGGACATCGGCTACGGCAAGGGCTACACCTACGATCACGACGCGGAGGGCGGCTTCTCCGGAGACGATTACTGGCCCGAGGAGATGGAGCCGCAACGCTTCTACGAGCCGACGGACCGCGGCTTCGAAAAGCGCGTTTCAGAGCGCATGGCCTGGTGGGAGGAACAGCGTAGCAAGAGGAACGAGGCCTGACATGCTCGTGAAGTGGCCTTCGGAAGTAAGCGCCAACCCGCTCCCCACACCGTTCGGGCTGAGCCTGTCGAAGCCCTGCCCTTCTTTGGGCGCCCGTGAAGAAGGACAGCCCTTCGACAAGCTCAGGACGAACGGTGGTGCGGGATCCGCGGCAGCGTTTTATCGCGACATCGTTCCCCGCGCGGCCCTGCTCGCCGCCCTGCTCGCCGCCCTGCTCGCCGCCGTGCTTGGGCCGGCGCCGGCCGCCGCCCAGTTCGTGCCGCGCACCGAATACGAGCAGGTGACCGGCCGGCCCAAGCCGCTCCCCGTCATCCCTCCGGCGCTTGCCCGGAGCGTTCGCCCCGCCTCTCCCGACGTGCTGCTCGTCCGCGGCCTCAGCGGGAGGGAGATCGCGGTCGAGATCGCCTGGTACGACGTTGAGCGGTTCGAGCTGCTTGGCGACGGGCGCTTCGTCGGCCTCGTCGTGACCGGTCACGAAGCCTATGGCTACATTCTCGTCGACCGCGCCGCGGCCCCGGGCGATGCAGTGCACGAAACCGGTGCCCGGCCCTCCTTTTCCCCCGACAGGCGCTGGTTCGCCGCGGCCGAGATGAGCGACGCCGGCTTCGGCAACCTCCAGGGCGTCGGCCTTTGGGAAGTGCGGGACGAGGGTACGTTCCGCCGCTTCTTCACCGATGCCCTCCCCTACGGCTCCGACTGGCGCGTCGATCGCTGGGTGCGCCCGCGCTGCGTCTCGGTCAGCGCGGTCGCGGCGGGCTGGGAAGCGCCGCGCGGCGCCGATCCCGAAAAGGCCGTGCGCAGCGCCCCGCGGACGCATTACGGACTCGAAATCCGGGACGACGGCGGCATCGATCTCACCGCGTCGAACGACCGCCTCGGCTGCACTGGAGTTGGACAATGAAGCGCATCCTCATCGCCGCCGTCGCCCTCGTCCTCCTCGCCCTCCCCGCCTCCGCGCAGGTCGGGCGGCCGGAGCATGTCCGCGCGATCGCAGCGGGGTACAAAGCGAGCTTCACCTGCTCCAACTGGTTCAACGCCCGCATGACCGCGGAGCAGACGGCGGCGGACGACCTTCGCGGCACCTACGGCGAGCTCAACCCGCTCTTTGCGCAGCTCCCGGCCGAGATCGACACGATGAACCTGCGCGTCACCGTGCGCTATGCGGACGACATGCCGCCGCGCGTCGCCGTCTGGCGCGTCTATCTCGGCTGCTCCCTCCTTCCGATCGGTGCCGCGCCGGAATCGGCCGCACTCGTCCCGCAGCTCGCGGGAAACCCGGACAATTTCGCCGCTGGGTGGGACGAGCGTCCCTGGCCGATGGGCGACCGCCGCGCCGCCGCCCGGCTGCAGGGCGACGCACGCGCGCTTGATCGCGCCGTCGCCAACGCCTTCGACCGCCGCACCTATGCGCAGGGCAGCGAGACGACCGCGGTTCTGGTCCTCCAGAACGGCCGCATCGTCTCCGAACGTTACCGCGCCGACTTCGACATGCACCGGTCCCAGCGCACCTGGTCGGTCGCGAAGAGCATCGCGGGGAGCGTGATCGGCGCCGCCGTGCAGCAGGGCCTGATCCGCACCGAAGATCCCGCACCCGTGCCCGAATGGCAGGGCGAAGGCGATCCGCGCCGAGCCATCACCTTCGACCATCTCCTCAGGATGGCGAGCGGCCTCCACAGCGACTTCGCCGGCAACCGCACCGACGATCTCTATTTCGGCGGCGTCGCCGTGTCGGACCAGATCGCGGCCTGGCCGCTGGTCGCGCCGCCGGGCACGCGCTTCCGCTACGCCAACAACGACACGCTCGCCGCGATTCGCGCGCTCCAGCACCGGCTGGGCGACGGCGACGAAGCGCGGCTCTTCCCGTTCCGCGCTTTGTTCTGGAAGATCGGCATGACCCGCACCGTGCCGGAGACCGACTGGCGCGGCCATTTCATCATGTCGTCGCAGGTCTGGACCACGGCGCGCGACCTCGCCCGCCTCGGCCTTCTCTACCAGAATGACGGCATGTGGAACGGCGAGCGCATCCTTCCCGAAGGCTGGCGCGACTATGTCGGCCGCCGCGGCCCGGCCCAGCCCGCCCCCGCTCAGACCGGCAGCGGCGACGGCTACGGCGCCACCTGGTGGACGTTCGCCGCCGACAGCGGCCTGCCCCGCGACGCGATCGTCGCCCAGGGCAATCGCGGCCAGTATCTCGCCGTCATCCCGTCCCGCAATCTGGTGATCGTCCGCCGCGGCTATGACGGCACCGGCGCGAATTTCGATTTCGACTCCTTCGTGAGGGACCTGCTCGCGGCGCTGCGCTGAGGGGGAACAAGCCGCCTCCCCGGATCATTTTGGAGCCGTAACTCCAGACGGGTTACCCAGTCCCACCAAACAGGGGTCTCTCCAGATGTACGAACGACTTCCCCCGCCCGGCCATCGCGGCGAAGGGCTGAACTTCCAGGGCGAGCTCAGCGAATGGCTGCCCAGGATTCTCGGCGCCATCGCAATCCTCGTGGTCGCCTGGATCATCGCCCGCGCCGCCAAATGGGCGATCGCCAAGATCGTCGATCGCGTCCCCGCACTGCGGCGCCATTACGAGCAGGAGCCGGGCAAGACGCTCGGCAGCCTGATCGGCGACGTGGTCTTCTGGCTCATCCTCCTCATCGGCATCATGCTCGCCCTCCAGCCGCTTCGCCTCGGCCAGGTGCTGCAGCCGGTCCAGCAGCTCACGAACAACGCCTTCTCCTTCATCCCGAACATCATCGGCGCGGCGCTCATCTTCATCGTCGGCCTGGTCGTCGCGAAGATCGTCCGCCGCCTGGTCGAAGGCGCGCTGATGGCCGCCAACGCCGACGGATGGATGCGCAAGGCGGGCGTGGGCGACACCGGCGCCACCACGGCGGCGGCCCCGGCCGGCGCTCCGGCGCAGGTCAGCACGGCGGCGCCGCGCACCTCCATCTCGAAGTCGGTGGCGACCCTGGTCTTCTACCTGATCATGATCCCGGTCGCGATCGCGGCGCTCGACGCGCTCAGGATCGCGGCGATTTCGGGGCCGGCCACCCAGATGCTGCACACCATCACGGCAGCCATCCCCAACGTGCTCGGCGCCGTGATCCTGCTCGGCATCGGCTACGTGATCGGCAAGCTCGCCAAGGGCATGATCGAGCAGCTCCTGCCGTCGATGGGCTTCGACCGCTCGGTCTCGGCGCTCGGCGTTCCGTCGGGCTCGGCGAGCCCGTCGCGGACCGTCGGCACGGCGGTGATGATCGCGATCATGCTGTTCTTCGCGATCAAGGCGGCCGAGCTCCTCAACTCGCCGATCCTCGCCGCCATGGTGGCGCAGATCCTCGAGCTTGGCGGCCAGGTGCTGTTCGGCACGGTGATCATCGTCGCGGGCGTGATCATCGCACGGATCGTCTCCGGCCTGGTCGGCGGCGCGGCGGGCGAAGGCTGGGTCGCGACCATGGTGCGCTGGGCGATCATCGCTCTCTCCGTCGCCATAGGCCTCCGCTTCATGGGCCTCGCCAACGAGATCGTGATCATCGGCTTCACCGCGATCATCGGCTCGGCCGCGGTCGCGGCGGCGCTCGCCTTTGGGCTCGGCGGCCGTCCGACCGCGCACAAGCTGCTCGATCAGTGGACGTCCGGCAACGCCGTCCCGGCGCCTCCGGCCGCTCCTGCCGCTCCCGTCCCGCCGCGTGCGCCCCGCGCGCCGGCGGCCGGCGCGGGCACGGCGCCCGACGACAGCCAGCCCCCGCTGGTGTGACGCGCTTCTCCCGCTTCGCCGCGATCGACTGGTCCGGCGCGAAGGGAAAGAAGCACAAGGGGATCGCCGTCGGCCTGTGCACGGCCGGCGGCGATCCGCCCTTTCTGGTCGATCCTCCGGGCTCGGCCTGGTCCCGCACCGAGGTGATGGACTGGGTCCTGAAGACTTCGGCCGAAGCCCCCACCCTCTACGGCTTCGACTTCAGCTACGCCCCGCCCATCGTCGAGCGCGGCGCCTACTTCCCGGGCGAGGCGGGCGTCCCTGAAGACGCGAAGAGCTTCTGGGCCTATGTCGACCGCGTCTGCGACGACGAGGACCTCGGCGCCGCAAGCTTCCTCGAGCAGCGCCATCGCCGCCACTTCTATTTCGGCGCCGCCGACGGCACGAAGCGCGACTTCCTCCACCACCGCGTCTGCGAGCACGCCTTCAACGCCATCGGCGGCGGCAAGGCCTCCACCCTCTACGACGCGATCGGCGCCGCCCAGGTCGCCAAGGCGAGCTACGCCGGCATGCGCCTCCTCGCCCGCCTCAACCCCGCGCTCCCGGTCTGGCCGATGGACGATCTCCCGTCCGCGGGCAGCGCGGTCGTCGAAATCTACACCCGCGTCTTCATCCTGATGGCGCGCCTGAACGGCCGCAAGATCCGCACCCTCGACGCGCTCAACCATGCCCTCACCGCCCTCGGCAGCGCTCCGATGCGCCTCCCCCACGAGCCCAACGATCACGAAACCGACGTCCTCGTCTCCGCCGCCGGCCTCCGCGCGATTGCCGACGATCCGCTATACTGGCGCCCCACGCAGCTCACCGAGCGCATCGCGGCAAGCGAAGGCTGGACCTTCGGCGTCCTTTGACGCATCTGGAAGCCTTCGGCCGGGTTAGCTCAGCTGGTAGAGCAACCGCCTTGTAAGCGGTAGGTCGTCGGTTCGAGTCCGACACCCGGCACCACGCAGTCTTCCCTTATTTATCAATAACTTAGTCTCTCCAGACGCACTGGAAGTTGTCCCGCGTTTACAGGCCCTTGCAGCCCGCGGCCCCGGCTGAATCAGAGACAGAGACTCGGAAAGCAGCGGAAAGGCCTTGTTATGGCTCGCTTTTTCTCGCGGGAGCCAATCGTGGCCACGTCAGCGTCGCCCCAACAGGAGACCGATCATAGCAGAGTCGATTTTTGTGGCGCTTATCGGACTCGAACTCACGACCTGCCGCGGCCAGCGAACGACATCGATCCTGCCTGTTGTCGCGTGGGTGCGACTACAACCTCCAAGCTCCCACTCACCGGCCGGGGCGCTGGCTGAAGTCCACTTTTGGCCGAAAGGCGAATGTCTGATTTCGGCAGCCGAACCGCGCAAAGGATGACATTTGCTTCGGCGCGATGGTCCGACCGGATTTGCGCCCATATCTGACACTTCAAGTGGCCTCGGACTACGTCAGCTAAGACGCAATTCCGGCCAAACAGCGTGGCCCAGCCGCTTCCTAACTTCGGCCATCCCTTCAACTGACGGACACCGCGGAGGCGGTGCTTGAGGCCAACCTAATACCCCTCCATAATCAGCTTAATGATCGCAGCCCCCACCCTTGAAGATGGAGCCCGCCGTGTCACGCACAATCTATCACACGCTTACCGATGAAGAGGTTGAAGCTCTGCGGAAGATTGCGAAGCGTTTCGCCGAGTCTCAAGGGCACGGCGAGACTATCGCGTCGGTCTTTGGCGGAGGCAACCTTGTTGTGAGCCAAACAGGAGGTGCTTACCACCTCGCGGTCGTAGTCGGCGGCACAGATGAGCCCGAGGCTCCCTAGGCCCCAATCTGCCATTCAGCGCCCTCCCGGCAATCGCCGCCTTCGGACGCTCGTTCAGATCGACTCAGCCGAATCTCTTCCCAGCTACCACCGTCGCCGCATCGCTAATGGACAATTGGAAGCGCCCGCTTAAGCTCGGCTCATGCGAATTTTTATCAGCTCCCTCATCTCCGGTTTCGAGCCCCAGCGTGCAGCAGCTCGGCGCGCGGTGGTAACGCTGCGCCACGAAGCCATTATGGCCGAGGACTTCGGCGCCCAGCCACACTCGCCGCAGATCGGCTGTCTACAGGGGCTGCGCGGATCTGACATGGTCGTCCTGATCCTGGGGGAGAACTACGGCTTTGTGCCGCCGGGCTCATCCCTATCGGCCACCCACCAAGAATATCGGGAGGCACGAGAGACGAAGCCGGTCCTGGCGTTCGTGCAGCAGGGGACCTCCCCCGGGCCGGAGCAGGCCGCCTTCATTGCAGAGGTCCAGGCTTGGGAGGGCGGGCTTTTCCGCGGGGGCTTCGTCGGGGTGGACGACCTGCAGGACGGAGTAACGCGCGCGCTACACGACGTGACGCTAGCGAGCGCCACGGCCCCAGTGGACGAGCAGGAGATGACCGCCCGCGCCGTCGCTATGCTCGAGCCGGAGAACAGGAATCAGGTGGCGGCGGCAATGCTGGACCTTGTCGTCGTCGGCGGGCCGCGCCAGCGCATCCTGCGGCCGGCGGAACTTGAAGCGCCGGAGCTTGCCGAGCAGCTAGAGCAGTCCGCGCTCTACGGCGATGAGCGGTTGTTCGATCGAACGATCGGCACCGCAAGCGGACTGGACGGCTCCGACCTCGTTCTGCGCCAAGAGCGCGGCGCGACCATCCGAGTAACCGAACAGGGATCCGTTTCGTTGCGGGTGCCGCTGGACGAAACGCGCGCCGGCGGGCGGAGCTTTGATCCCATGAGCGGCATGATTATCATTGAGGAAGCGGTGCAGCAGCGGCTCGGTACTACGCTCCACTACGCGGCGGCTGTCCTCGATCGTCTCGATCGGACGCAACGGCTGACACATCTTGTTGTCGCAGCGCGCCTGTCAGGCGTGGAACACCGCGGATGGCGAACACGCGCCCAGCATGCGTCGAACTCCAGCTCCGTTCAGATGGGGCATGGCGGCATGAGGGAACGTCCATCGATCACTCTCGCAATTCGTCGAGCAGCGCTGAGCCTTGATCGCACTCCTTTAGTAGAAGACATCTTGGTTCCGCTCCGCCGCCAGTTCCCGATTGCGAGCTAGGTGGTGGCACGACGGACGGTCGGCCAGCAAGGCCCCTCGCCGTTCCGGAAACCGGACGTTTGTTCACCACTATCGGCTGCTGGGCTACAGCGGTCATTCGACGGTCAGCTCCAGGCTTCGGGGCAGCGGTAACGTAAGCACGATCCGCAGGCGCCCCACAGTCGGTGGCGCCGCGTTGGCGTCCGCCCGACTTAGGTCCATAATGGACCATTGCTCGACATCTGCGAGCGCGGACCTAGTCTGGGGTTTCGGACAGGCGGCGCAAACGCCGTCAATGACGCGGGGGCGGTCATGAGATGCTTCGGTTCAATCCGGCAGCGCCCGTTGCTGTCGATGGCGTTCGCCTTGCTCGCCGGGTCGGCGTGCCTTGCGCTCAATCCCTCCAGGGCTCTCGCCCAGGACATTGTCATTCAGCGCGACGTCACCGTCCGATCCGGCCCTTCGCGCACGTCGGCCATCCTCGACTATGCCGCGCCCGGCGAGCAGTTCGACCTGCTCGACGTCGGTCGCCAGCAGAACGGCTACTACCACGTGCGTCTTCCGGACGGACGAACCGGCTGGATCTATCGCTCGTTCATCCGACGCACTGACGCCGCGCCGAACCCGCCGCCTCCTGCGGCCGCACGAGACCAAATCTCGGTCCATTACATCGATGTTGAGCAAGGCAATGCCGCCCTTCTCGAAACGCCCTGCGGCGCGATCATGATCGACGCCGGCGGACGCGGCCCGGCCGCGGGTGCCCACTTGATCGATTATCTGAACCGCTTCTTCGAGCGGCGGCCAGATCTCCAGCGCACGCTTGCGGCCCTGTTCGTCACCCACACGCATATCGACCACAACAGCAACCTGCGCCGCGTCGCAGAGTCGTTCCATGTGTCGCGATACATCCACAACAGCCTGCTGAACGGCTCGGGCCGCGTTGCCGCCAACTGGATCGTCGACTTCGCTGGGCGCACGACGCCGCGCGTCACGGTCGCCGCGCTTGCGGACCTCCCAGCTCAAGGCGTCACCAACAACACGATTGATCCGCTCGCCTGCCCGCGCGTCGACCCGCAGATCCGCGTCCTGTCAGGCGGCTTCACGCAGAATCCCGGGTGGCCCGCTTCCGAGTTCGAGAACGGCAACAACCATAGCCTCGTGATCCGAGTCGACTATGGCGAGAGCTCGTTCCTGTTCCCTGGCGATCTCGAGGACACCGCGATAGAGCGGCTCGTGCACCGCCTCGAAGGAACAAGCGACCTCGACGTTGACGTCTACACGGTGGGCCACCACGGCTCGGCGAATGGCACGACGCCGAGCTTCGTCAGGGCGATGGCACCAGAAATGGCGGTAATCTCGATGGGGCCGTCCAACGTTCAGGCCCAGTGGACGGCCTTCGCCTACGGCCACCCAAGGAGGACCATCGTCGAGCTGCTGGATGCAGCGATCACACGCATGCGACCACAGCAAAGGACTGTCACGGTCGCCGACCGCACACGCGCGTTCACGCCATACCGAATGACCGATGCGATCTACGCCACTGGCTGGGACGGCGACGTGGTCGTGACGGGCGATGCCGACGGGACGCTGCAGGTTCGCACGAGCCGGTAAGCGGCGCAAGTCCGCGCACATTCTTCAGAACAATATCTGAGTTGTCGTCTCGGCCACGATGAACGGCCTTCACAACGCATGCGAGCGCAAGGGCGGGGAGAGGCGGTCGCGCTATCAGCGCCGCGGAGTCAGCGTTGATCGCAATGTCCGCTGTCCACCCAAAGCGACACAGGCTAGCTCCTGTTGAAGTTGCACCGGAGCGGAGGGCACGTGCCTCGATATCAGGCTGATCTAGCGCGCAGAGCGGTTTTGGACCGCATTATGGCGGAGACTGCGCGAGCGAAGGACGCTCAGCGCGACGGACAATGGATCACCTATCTTGTCCGCGACCCCCGCCGCCGCGACAAGCGGGGCAATGCCGGGACGCCAATTTACGTCGGTCAAACCAACGACTTCCCCGAGCGTGTTCTGAGCCGCTTCACGAAATGCGAGAAGCAGACCGCCGGAAAGGGAAAAGACTGCATCGAACGGCGCGTCGCAGACCTCCTCCACCTAGGGATAGTCGCGACGTACCAGCTGCTCGAGTACCAGCCCACGCGCCTGACCTCGCTGATCTCCGAGACCAATTGGGCGAGACGATGCTGGAACGCGGGGTACAACCTGGCAAATCGCGCTGAACTGCAAAACGCGGGCGGACCGCCGATCAGCCGCAGCGACGTTCCGCGAAGCTGGCTCCTCAAATTCAGCGTCGAAGAGGCCTTGGTGGATGACGTGCGGGTCACGCTCTCTTGCGGGGCTTGCGGGGAGGCGCTGCCGATCCCGCTCGCGCGAATACCTGAGCTTGAAAAGCCAGCGACCGCCATCGGGCATCTAGCCAAGCTGTGGCGTGCCGAAGAATGCACGTTGTGCGGCGCTTCAGGAGAGCGCCGCTTCCGCGTCTGCGCCGAGTGAAACGCCAATCCCCACCCGGGCAATTTCCGCACGGCCTAAAGGGACATTTGCCAGTGGCTGAACGAGCGTCCGCTTACAGGCCCGGGCAACGTCGCTCGGAAGGTTGACTTGGCACAACGCTGCGATGGAAACCGTTAGAAGCGCCCCGGTCGCACCCTTGAGGCGGTGCCTTGCGAAGCCTGCGACCGGTAGCAGCAACACTAGGTCGTTGCTTGTTGCACAATAAGCTGCACCACGCAGTCTCCCCTTATTTATCAATAACTTAGTCTCTCCAGACGCACTAAAAGTTATCCCGCGTTTACGGGCGCTTGTGTCCCGCTGCGCGGGCCGGATCGAAGACGGAGACTCAGAAAGCGGCGGAAAAGGCTTGTTATGGCTGACTTTTTCTCGCGAAAGCAAAATTGCGGCCACGTCACCGCTGCCCCAGCGGAAGGCCGCTCACAGCAGAGTCTATTTTTCTTGCGATTATCGGACTCGAACTCACGACCTGCCGCGCCAGCGAACGTCATCGATCCTCCCGGTTGTCGCTTGGGTGCGCCTACGACCTACCGGGCCGACTCACGCCGGGCGCGCTGGCTGGAGGCCAGTTCCGAAGGATGCAGACTGGCAGATTCGGGAGCCGACACCGGCGGAACCGAAATTCACATCTCGGATCGCCATTCGATCGGTCACATGTCGATGGAGGCTTCTCGGGATGGCACCTATCAGATGATGGTATCTAAGCGCTTCATCGATCAGATGATGGGGGAGCCCCCGCCCACCTTCTTGATCTCGAAAGCGTCGGAGGCATCTGACTGAGCCGTAGTTTCACGGGAATGGCACCTACCGCGAGCGCTCCGCGGAATAAGGTGAGGGCCGAAACGTGGGCCCGGCGGCCGATGGACAGCAATGGCGGGCTAAGTCGATGCCTGCCTGTCATGAATTGACGAAGGCAGGTCAACTCCCGGTAGATCGCGAACAAGGCCGAACGGCCATGACTGGCGCATAGCGGCCACCGGCGCGCTCCGGCGAGGCAGGGGTCAGGCAAAGCGTTCAACCCGGTCTTGGAGTTAGTGCCCTTCGAAGCCGCTACCACACGGCAGCAGCAGCGCTAGGTCGTTGCTTGTGCACGCTTCAGGAAATGCACAAAGTCCGCACAGACGGCTTGCAGGACCCAGGCTACACCGATCTAGAATACAGGAGGAAGTGGGGGTTCCAAAAGAGTCTCTGTAAACATCCGATCTAGGACCGGGTCATCCCTGCGCTCCTGCAAAACCTTTTCATCACTGGCCTCTCGCAGCGCCTCTGTGAACGTGCCACCCTGCTGCTGAATCGCTGCTGCATCGGCGATGACACCAACCACATCGAGAAGCTCAGCCGCTATATCCAGCACTATGCCAGCGACCCCTAGAGCTTTTGCAAGCTTACCGTATCCAGCCTTCTCCTCGTTCTCTTCCGCAATGTTGGCCATCACGGTCAGCATGTCCTCATTTTTGCTAACTAAGGCGGAAACTACGTCCACCGTCGTTTCGACAGCGTCACTCCCTTCATTTATTCTGGCACCAACCTCTCTCCCGAGTTGATCCTGCGCTACCTCGCTCGTATCCTGGCCTCCGCCCACTCCGCCTTCGTCGGCGGACATAACCCAGATGCCGCCCACCTCAGTAACTTACGAATAGCCAGAGGATGACTTCGCTTATCCCTGCAAGATCCCCGTGTGTCAGCCTGACCTCCCACGTCCCCCACGGTGAGAGGTTCCACAGCCGCTGAGCGTGCTCCGGCACGATATTTGCCGCTGCCTCGCTTGGCGTCGCTCGCCCCAGCCGCACGGTAACGGCCTCTTGGCTAAGCGCATTCGGCCATGCGGGCAGACCGGCCGGCGTCGTAACTTCGATCCCGACGGGCTGGTACCCGGTCCCCACACGCTCTGCCGCGATGCCCCGCAGGCGTGTGGGCGTATCAAGGCCAAATGGATCGACAACTGATACGGAACATCCGACTTCAAGTTCCTCGCGCCAGGTGCCTCCACGAGATGAGAACGCGAGGGGGACCAGTGTCTGGCGATCGGTGTCTTGAGTTGGACGCAATAGTTCATTGATCTGGATCAGCCACCGCGCGAGTTCATCGGCTGCGCTTCCCGCTTCCGGCTGCGGCACCGGTAACGCCTTTCCATATAGTCCAAGCGCGCCCTTTCGAATTGGATCGACTCGTACTAGTAGCTTACGCAGTGAGGCCTCATAGACGGAACGTAGTGCATGAAGCCTCGGCTTATAATTAAGCGCAGATCCACCTTGAAGACTTTCCAAATACCTAGTGAGCGCAGCCTCACGAGTAATTTGATACCGGTAACGCCTAAATTCGACATTCTTCCGGGCGTAGTCGCGCCGGGTGCCGGCACTGAACGCCCTATGAGCAGCTGCGCCAGCGGACGCCTCATAAGCGAAGATCGAGGCCGAAGTGTTAGAGCGCTCACTTCGGAGACGATACATCGCTAAATCGGCCCCCGCTCCATTGTTGATCGTCCTCGCCGCGCTAACTTGAGCTTTTGCACCGTCTTGAGAAAGTGGGCCGACCACGGGCAGCGCCCAGTCTGGAGTAACAGAAAAGTTCTGTTCCGTTTGACTTTTTGCATTCCGGTAAAAGGTAGATGCGTGCGCGGACGCCTTGGCGTCTGCTGTCGCCTCCTCATAGGGAAGGACGTAAGCACCCGCCTCCTCCTCCATCTGTTCTACGGCGTCGGCACGAATGAATTCTTCGATCGCAATTTGGGCGTCAACCAGGGCCCGGGCCAAATCTGTAAACTCCCTTCTGACGGCGATCATTGCCTCTGCGGCGCGGGCCGCCTCTGCAATGTTTCGGTCCAGCTGATGAGGCTGCAGCGTTGCGTCTGGCTGGACGGCGAACATACCCGCGGTTTCGAGTGGAGGTACAATCGGGCGAGCGCCTGAAAACTGCGCCCTCGTCCTTCCGCCTTCGATCGGCGCGTCATGCGCCTGAGCATCCGCAACGCTCAAAAGTTCGGCCTCGATCGCGGCTATGTCTACGCCTAAGTCTAGGGCAATCTGCCGCGCAGTGTCAGAGATCGTGGGCATGCAGCACCCCGCTATTAGACGGCAATGAGGGGTCTCTCGGCCACCCTAAGCCTTTCAGTGCAACCATGTTTACGTTACCAAAATTCAGGGTAAGTATCCACTGCCTTGTGATCGCGGTTGGGAGCAGTTTTGTTCCATAAGCACACTGGAACGCCCGGTGTTGATCCGAAGCAGACATCACTCTGTGCATATACCGTGGCGTGCCCCAAGAATGCACGTTATGCGGCGCTTTAGGACAGCGCCGTGTGGGCTGAATTGAAAAGGCCCGCCCTGACACGGGCAATGTCCACGCGGAGAGTAAAACGGACATTTATCAAATGGCGGAAGAAGCGTCCGCCTACAGGCCCCCGCAACGTCGCCCGGAAGGTCTGAGATTGGCGCAAGGCTCCGACCGAAACCGTGAGGAGCGCCCAGTCGGCCCCTTTAGGAGGAGCCTTGCGAATCCTGCGACCGATAGCAGAAACACTAGGTCGTCGCTTGTTGCCCAATAAGCTGCACCGGCCAGTCTCCCCTTATTTATCAATAACTTAGTCTCTGCAGACGCACTGTAAGTTATCCCGCGTTTGCGGGCGGTTGCGGCCCGCTTCACCGGCTTGATCGGAGACAGAGACTCGGAAAGTGGCGGAAAGGCCTTATAATGACTGCCCTTTTCTCGCGGGAGCAAATCGTGGCCACGTCAGCACCGCCCCAATTAGACGCCGATCACGGCAGAGTCGACCTTTCTGGCACTTGTCGGACTCGAACTGACGACCTGCCGTGGTAGGGCCAGCTGCGACCAAGGCTCCGTGTCGATCGCTCGCTGCTCGGCGACGTTTGGGATAGCGATTAGCCGACAAATAATTGCCTTTGCATTGCGCGCGACGGATTGCGCCTACTCGCCCTTGGATACCAGGAGCGAATACACGGACGCAGCGAACCTAATTCGTTCGACGTAGCCGTAGACGAAGCACCTTCCCGCAGGCAGAGTAGTTAGCTGTTGGCACGCCGCACTCGCATCCGCTTTCGGCTGCAGAGGGAGGCGCAAACCCGGCAGCTTGCACCAGTTGTATCCGCTGCACGTTTTCGTCATATTTGCTGTTCTGTCAGCACGAGGGGGAAGTCGTGGAAGCAATTGAACTAAGCGACTTCATTGGCCAGCTCCGCCGAGAGCTTACCGAAGCTGTCACGGCCGGTAAGGACGCTGAGCTCCGGTTCGTCGCGAACTCAGTCGAGCTAGAGCTTCAGGTCGCAGCGGAAACGAAAAAGGACGGTTCAGGAAAGCTTTCGTTCAAGGTGTTTGGCATCGGGGCCGAAGGAGGCGGCGGCCTCACAATCGCCGGAACCCAAACGCACAAAATCACGCTTACGATGGCGCTCGTCGACAAAGAGGGGAACTCACCTTTCATTCGGGCGGCGGCCGGCGACGCCGATCCCATCTGAGAATGAGGCCGGAGCTGTTAGCGGCGGAAGTCCTCGCCGAGGACAATAGTCGCGGCAGCGGCTTGCTCGTGGGCAGAGGGCTCGTCCTGACCTCTCTTCACGTGCTGCTGGGAGAACAGCCGCCCGAAGAAGTGCCTCTCGGACTGGCTGCGCGGGTCCGCTTTCACGGCGATCTTATCGCAGCCAGCCGTTCGACAACCGCAGGCTGGGACCGATCGCGGCAGGCACGTGAGCTGCGTGAAAAAAAGGTGCCATGGCAACGGGCTCGACTCCTCTGGCCTCCTGCTGGCGCCCCTGCGGGTCGGCACGACGTCGCACTCCTCGCCATGGATCATCCCGAAGCGACGTCAGTCGCACCGCCTTCTCTACTCCGCGGCTATGCCTTCCAAGAAGGCCAGCGGAGCCGCCCTGTCGACTGTGTCGGTGAAGGCTATCCGCAGTTTCGGATGGAGCGCCTGGGGGATGCCGATGTCTGGGAGCTGGAAAGCGTGTCCGGATCCTTGCTCATGACGGAAAGGCGCGCCGATCCGAGCCGACGGATCAGCGTCTCAAGCGATCCGCCGCACGACGTCAATGGATGGCGCGGGTTTTCGGGCGCCGCACTGTGGGTTGACGCGGAAAGCCGCGTCGAATTGGTCGGCGTGGCGCACACCCGCACCCCGGCGCTTCGCCTTAACAACGAAATCCGTTGTTGGCCGCTTGCGACGATCCCCTCCGACGATCCGTTCTGGCAGCTGAGCGGCATTATGCCCCCGGCCGCGCAACGGGTCGCCAAGGCTGCCGTCAAACCGGTATCCGCGGCCCTGAAGGATGGTTTCTTTCGGTTCGACCGTCAGCGCGCAACCAGCCATTTTCGCGGTTGGTTGCGAAGCGCTGCTGCAGATAGGTCGAGCCCGGGGCGCGTCGGCCCACCGCAGCGGCCTGCGGTAGTCCTCCTCACCGGACATCGGTTCGATGAGCCGATGTTGTGTGCTGAGCGTCTCGCCGAGATTGTCGCCGAAGAAGCTTATCCGCACCGAAGGGACGTCTATCGCTCGCCGATCCCCCTCTCTTGTGGCCCGGCCGACGACGGCGCCGACATCAGGCTCGATAGCCTGCTTCGCCAATGGGCTCGCAGCTACGGGACGCTCGTCGCGCCGCTTCGCGCCGACTTCAAGGAGCTGCTCCGTCCAGGCCTGTCGTCCCGAGACCGCTCGCGCATGATCCTTATCGAGCATGACGACGCCTGCTTCGGCCCGCACTGCACTGGAGTCCTCGAAGGGGTGCTCGACATCCTTTCATGCTGGGAGCCGGACGACGCGGAGGAACCGGCTCCGCCGATGGTCCTGCTGGTGGCCGTCACCGGGCGCGAGGGCGGCCCTCGCGAGGCCGGGTTCGACCCGCGGCTGGACTTTCCAAAGAAGATCTCGACCGTCCGGGCGTCGCTCGAGGAGCTTCGCCGGAAACGATCGGGAGGCGGTGCTTCAAGCTTCGAATGGTATCTCGACCTTCCAGACCTCGGCGCGCCGCCCGCCCCGGGCTTCGGCGACATCGAGTCGTGGCTCCAGGAGATCAAGCAGCGCGAGCCGATCTCGATCCCGGACGAGCTGTCCGACGTGATAGAGCGTGAGTTGATGCGCCATGAGCGGTTTCCGGTCCGCTTCGCCAAATATGCGGTCGAAGACGCGATCGCAAAGCAAGGGGGGTTGTGATGGCTCGAAGACTGCAGGAGTTGCTCGACGCCAAGGAGGGGGGCCTCGGCCCGGAGCTTCTCGAGCGGCTTCCGACGCCATGGCGGTTCACGGGCAGCGCGGCCCGCGATTACGAGCTTAGCGACGAGGCGCTGGTGGCTGCGCTTCAAGCGGCGATGCTCCTCGGCCAGCCGCTCATCCTAGCCGGCGAGCCCGGCGTCGGCAAAACGACGCTTGCCGCCGCCCTTGCCCACCGGCTCGAGCTCTATTTCCACGATCCGGTGCAGGTGAAATCGACTGCGTCCGGCCTCGACCTGTTCTACGCGTTCGACGAAGTGGCGCGCTTCCGCGACGCTTCGTCTCCGGCGCCCGCCGCAGCAGCAGCAGCAGGGAAGAGCGGGGCGACCAAGGGGCTCAAGGATTATGTCCGGCTTACGAGCCTCGGCCGCGCCATCCTCTGGTCCGCCGGACCCGATGCGCTCGTTACCCTCGGCTCGGTCCCCGCCGAGGAGATACTCGGGCGCCCGGGCCGGGAGACCGTCCTTCGCCTCGGAGACCTGTTTCCGAACGCTTTCCGCTATGAGGAAGAGGACGGCGCGGGCGGCTTCGTCGAGCGCCGCGTCGACTCCTCGCGAAGAAGCGTCGCCCTGATCGACGAGCTCGATAAAGCTCCGAAGGATGCGCCGAACGACGTGCTCGCCGAGCTTGAGACCATGTCATTCCGCATCCGGGAGCTCGATCTCACCGTCGCCGCCCGCCACTCCGCCTGGCCGATCCTCCTGGTCACGTCGAACTCCGAACGCAGCCTCCCGGACGCGTTCCTGCGGCGGTGCGTATTCCACTGGATCGAGTTTCCGACTCCCGAACGACTCTACGCGATCGTCGCGATGCGCTGCGGCCGCAACTATGGCCTCGAGCCTGGCGATACCCTGCTGACGTCCGCCGTGTCCGTCTTCATTTCCCTCAGGGACAAGGTCGAGAACAAGAAGCCCGCGACGGCCGAACTCATCTCCTTCCTCGTCGCCCTCCGCGAGTTCGGATTTCAGCGTGGTGACACTGTCGACCCCGAAGACCCACGGGTCGTGCAGCTGTTCGGCACGATGATGAAAACCTTTGTCGACCTGCAGGTCGCCGCGCCGGCGCCGGCCCAAGGGGAATGAAGACGCCCGCCGGCAAAGCCGGCTCGATGGACGGCCGTGCAGCGGGCATGGCCGCCGGGCAAGGGCTCCTCGATCGGCTGGTCGAGCGGCTTCGCGCCCGGGGTGTGCCGATCCGGCTCGACCAGCTGCTGCGCGCCCAGGCCCTGATCGCGTCGCTTGATGGCGCCAAGGCCGATCTCGGCAGAACCGGCTCCTTGGGCCTGCTGCTGGCGCCCGTCCTCGCAACGTCCAGAGAGACGCAGCGCATGCTGCTCGAGGAGCTTTCGGAGCTGCAGGAGGCCAATTCCGGGCAGGGCGCGCGCGCAGTCGGAGTCGCGCACGGTCTTCGACAGCTTTGGCGGCAGGCCATTCGCCGCCGGCTGATTGCAATCCTGATGGTGCTGGTCCCGGCGTTGGGGGCGGTCCTCGGGCTTTTCCTTCTGCCGAGGGCTGAACCTGACCCAATCGAAATCGGGCCGACGGGTGGACCGATCGGGCCGGTGGTACCACCGGCGCCGAAAACTGTCAGCGAGACCAGTGTCGAGTTTCTGGAGCTTCTCGTCCTCCCGGCGCTGTACGTCCTGCTGCCGGCAATCGTCGCGGCTGCCTGGATTTTGCGGTCCAGGCCGAAAGCGCGGCCCATCCTCCGGCGGATGACTGAAAAGGGCCGCCAATTCGAGACACTGCCCGTTCCACGCGCGGTCACGGACATCCTCGGCGCGCGCAGCGTGGCGCGGGACATGGCCCTGCTGCGGCACCCGAAGGAGTGGCAGGGCACGAGCCTGGACGCCATGCGCTCGATCCGCTCGACGATCGCGGCCGGCGGCGCCCCGACGCTGCGGTGGCAGACCGAGGCGCACACGTTCGAATATCTTCTGCTCTGCGAGCGAAGCTCGCCGGCCGACCATATGGGTCTGATCGCCGATGCGCTGACCGCGCGCCTCGACGGCGCCCGTGTGAGCTTCACGCGTTACGATTGGGATGTCGGCATCGATTCCGTCCGCCACGTCGCCGGGCGCCGCAGCGGTCCGGTCGTCGACACGCTCGCCCAGGTTCGACAGCGGCATCAGGGCGCACGGCTCATCCTCCTCGGCAATGGCGAGAGCCTCTCCCGGCGCTTCGACGCGGCGCGCGCCGGACGGGGCCTGGCGGAACTGCTGGCCGCCACGGAAGCCCCGCTCCTGCTCACGACCGTTCCAATCGATCGCTGGGGCTGGCGCGAGGCGCAGCTAGCCGATGCAGGCGTCTCGATCTTCCCCGCAGACCCAAAAGGCATCACGGCGGCCGTTGCCCATCTGACCGCGGCGGAGGGTGAGACCGAGCCGGCGGCGGCAATGGCGGCCGGGGAAGATCCGCTGCTCTCGGCGCTCAACCGCGACTGGCTTCGTTATGCCTCCGACACCTCGCCGATGGAGGCGGAGGTGGCGCTGCTTCTCCGAAGGCTCAAAAGCTATCTCGCACCGGCAGGCGGTTTTCCTCTTCTCGCAGCGATCGCTGCCTTTCCGCGCATGGAGCCGGCAATCACCGCGCGCGTCGCGCATCTGTTGAACGGCCGGCCGCTCGACTCCGGCCTCGCCGCCCGGCTGGCGAACCTGCCATGGCTTCGTCACGGCCGGATGCCCGACTGGCTTCGCCTCGCTCTCCTCAGGTCCGTTTCGCACAAGCAGCTGGACAAAATCCGCGAGGCGCTGGTGCTGATGCTGGACGATCTTCGCGCCAGTGCCGCCGGTGAGCGCGCGAGCGGATCGGACCCGGCGGCGCGCCTCGAGATCCTGAGCCGCCCCGGCGTCATCGACCAGCTCGCCTCGTCGCTGGGTCTGAGGCAGCGGCTCGTCTCTTCTGAAAGTATCTTCATCCGCTTCCTCCAGGGCGAGCCACTTGACGAGCTCGATCAGCCCGATTCAGCCCGGCGCACCCCACAGACGCCGGTGCGCATCTTCGCGGCGGCCTTTCTCGTCGCGGCGGGTTGCCTGGCCGCCGGCTTCGCGCCTCATGCGCTCGCGGCAGCAGCTTCGATCGTCTCCGAGACGGCCACCGCCTCCCTGGTCGCCGCGACTTTGATCGGCTACGGGCTGCTGGCCCTGTTGATAAGTCCCATTGGCGCGGGAGCCAGGCGACCGCGCCTCCGGCCCTATGCGCTGTTCCTGCATATTGCCCTCTACGTCGCCGCGCCCCCGGTCGCGATTGCCACTGGTGCGGATACGATGGTTATCGGCATCGTCGTAGCGGTTGCCGCTCTTCATGCGCTCGACACATTCCTGGCGCCGGGCCCCTGGCGCCCGCGCGAGATCGACCAGTCCTCTTGGCGGCTTGGGCTGGTCCTCTTCTCGATCGCCGTCGCGCTACCCGTTTTTCTCCGCGCGGGCGAGCCGGCGACCGTCATGTACATGTTTGCTATGATGGGCCTAACCACGTTGCTCCCGCTGGTGCTCGACAGGCCTCGATCGACTGCTCGCGAGGTGCTGAGAAGCGTCCCCACCGGGCTGTTGCTGGGACTTCCGACCACCGGCTTCTGGGTGATCGGCGCGGCCTTCTTAGCGGACTACGCCGCTCAGGCGGGCCGCTACTTTCCCGAAATGATCGAAAGCGAGGAGGCCTACAATATCTTCGCGCTCCGCAGACGCCTGCTGCTCCTTGCAATGGCGAGCAGCTTCGCTGCCGTTGCGATCGGGCTCTCGCTCGACCGCCGGTTCCTGAGGCCGGCGCTCGTATTCGCAGCCGGCACGCTGTTCAGCACAGCTCTTCTCGTCGAACTGGGGCCCACCGCATTATCCGGCTCAGTTGCTGCGGGCCTCGGGATTTTTATGACGGGCATCTTGGCCTCCCGACTGCTCCGCGGTTCCCTCCCAGAGCCGCGGCGGCGAAACTACCTGAAAAACGCGCTCGCGCGTCGCAGGCAGCGGGCGAACGCGGAGGCTGCGCCGGGTTCGCAAAGCGCTGAAAAGAAGCGAGCGGCCGCATGAGGCCGGAGTCAAGCACAAGCCCAAGCCTAGAGACGCAGCGACGCCTGCACCGGACGACGGGGCTTCGCGACGCAGGCATTGCGCTCGGCCGCCGCTTCGCTGCCGGGCGCGCTACCGCCGCGGGGAGGCTCGCGCGCGCCCTCGCCGCGTTCGACACGCCCTGGATGCTGACGCTCGTCGTTCCGGCCCTCGCGCTCGGCCAGCAATTTATGCCCAGCGGGGCCTTCCTGCCGATCGGCGCGGTCGCATTACTCTTCGCCGCGTGGGGCGGACGGCGCTGGGGCCTCGAGGCACTCGCCCCAGTCTTGCTCCTTTCTCTTCTCTTCGTCCTCGACACGAAGTGGCTTCCGGGCCTCGGCAATCTGTGGATGATGCCGCTTCTTCTCGTCGCGTGGCGCATTGGCGCCGATCCGGCCTCCGCCGCCTCGATCTGGAACCGGCAAGATCTCACGCTCCGGGACCAGGCGCTGTTCCTCGCCCTGGCCGGAAGCTCGATCTCCATCAACGGCTTCGATCCAGACGTCCGTTTCATCTCCGCGCCACAGGGACTTCCACTGCTTTTCCTCTGCGGCGCCATCGGAGCGTCCAGGGTTCGGTTGCGCACCTTGCTCGCCCCGCTGCTCATTCTCGTCGCCGCCAACTGGCTGCTCGCACCGTTGTGGCCTTATTCGACCGTCCGGCCCTATGTCGGATTCGACTTCGGCATACTGCCGTTCGCAGCGATCGCAGCGTGCCTCGCCTTCGCTGCCGGCCGGCTTCTCACGAGGGATCCGCCTCAGTCCCCGATCCTGGCCGCCGGGGCCATTGCGTTTTGGTGCATCGTCTTCGGTGCGGCGCTGTCTGGCGCGGCGATCGAGCTGCCCTACGGATTCTTCGGACAAAGCGCCTCCAGCCTGCTCGGAGCGGAGGAGGGCCAGCAGCCCGTCACCACTGTGGAAGAAATGGCATCGCCTCTCCTCCTCTTCGTGCAGACGATCATCGTCGTGCGCCTGATCGGCGCGAGCTCCACGCGCCCGCCGTGGACAATCGTCGGCATCTCCGCGGCAATGGCTGCGGGCGCTTGCGCGATCGCCTGGCTTCTGATCCGGGCGGGCGGTCCGCCGGAACGTTTGGGCATCCTCTCATTCACCTTGTCCGGACATTCCGCCGCCTTCTTCGCCCCGTGGGCCCTCTCTCTGTCCGTGATCTCCGCCGCAGCTTTCGCCTTCACGCTGCGCTGGCGAAGCGAGGTTGCATCGCCGGCGCGCGCAGACGATCAGTCGTTCCTCATTCTGCTGCTGGGGCGTCCCTGGACGGCGGCACTCTCGGTGCTTTCCGCATTCACGCTTTTGCTCGCAATTCTGCTCGCAGGGATTGGCGCCGAACCGGTCGGGCAAAGAATTCGCGCAGCGCTGGATGCCGCCGGCGACCTGCGCTGGGAATCGAGCTACGAGGTAAACAATACGGCTACAGAGCTACCGGGTGTGGATTTCAATACCGTGTCGGATGTTAACATGTCCAGGACCGACATGAACGATATCGTTTTCAACTTCGAGAGCGCACCCTCCGACAGCACGGTCAACATCTCCACTACGAACGGAAATTGATCATTCAGGCCTACATTCCCGGCCTAGAAGGTAAAGTGCGCCCGCGGGCTGACGGTATTTGCGAAAACTTCACGACATCATCGACGGCAGCGGCGCCGCCGTATCGAATACGATGCACCCGGTCCCACCCTTGAGGCGGTGGCTTGCGAAGCCTGCGAGCGGTAGAAGCAACACTAGGTCGTTGCTTGTTGCACAACATCCTGCACCACGCAGTCTCCCCCGATTTTCAATAACTTAGTCTCTCCAGACGCACTGGAAGTTATCCCGCGTTTACGCGCGCTTGCGGCCCGCGGCCCCTTCTGAACCAGAGACAGAGACTAAGAACGAGACCGAAAAGGCTTGTTCTGGCACGCTTTTTCTCGCGGGCGCAAGTCGTGGCCACTCGAGCGCTCCCCCAACGTGCAAGCCGATCACAGCAGAGTCGATCTGTCTGGCGCTTATCCCACTCGAGCTCACGACCTGCCGAGGCAGCAGCGGCCGTCCTCGATCGTCGCTGTTGTCGCTTAGGTGCAGCTACAATCTACAGGCTCCTACTCACCTGGCCGGGGCGCTGGCTGAAGGGCGGTTGTGGCGCTAGGGGGACAGTCTCCTCCGCAGCTGCCAGAGCAGAAAAGCAGACACGCTGGCTGGTCCGGTCGAATGCCCGCTCCCGACCCGCTGTAGACATTGGTGAGGATCGGCAGACGGAGCCAGGGCAAGCGTTCGGCCGTTCCTCACACCGTTCAAAAGCTTGAGAAACTCACTCTCGACGAGGTAGACGCCGAGCTTCGACGTGCGCGGGTCCGGCTCACGATACCGCGTTCCCGCCTGGCGTTTTCGTCCAAATCGGCTGGACGGGGGAACACCGCGCGGACGGCATCCGGCCAAAAGCGTGGGCGGCGACGGTTGCGACCGGGCCATATGACCCAGGCATAGTGACCTCTTGGAAGAGCTTCGCCAGAAGGCGACTTTCACTAAGCCGAGTGACCTTCTACGAAGAGGGCAGAGCCCGTACCGGCCCAAGGACAAACTGCGTGACGCCCTATTCAGACCTCGTGACCCGCCTCTGGCGACTCTGCAGTCTGCTGCGCAAGGACGGGGTGACCTATCCCCAATATGTAACCGAGCTCTCTTATCTGATCTTCCTCAAGCTCGCCTCCGAGCGGCAGGCTGAGAACTTGGCCATACCAGAGGGGCACCGCTGGAGCGACCTCCTCGGCAGCGGCGACGATGCGATCCTTGACCGTTACCGCCGGACGCTGGCCATACTGGGCATGTCACGACACAGCCGGACCATGCAGGCGGTCTTCGCCGGGGCAGTCACCGTCGTGCGAGACCCGGCGACCCTGCGGCGATTGGTCGACGCTATCAACGGCTCCGACTGGTTCTCGGACGAACGAGACGCGTTCGGCGACGCCTACGAAGGACTGCTCCAGAAGAACGCCGAAGAGACCAAGCGCGGAGCCGGTCAATATTTTACGCCTCGGGTTCTGGTCGACAGCATCGTATCTCTGCTCAAACCCCGTCCTGGCGAGATCGTGCAGGATCCCGCAGCCGGCACCGGCGGATTCCTCATCGCGGCGGATCGCGCCTTGCGTGCGGATTGGCGAGGGTCAGCAGAGGCCTCGGCCTTCCAGCGCACCCGCGCCCTGCGCGGCGTAGAAAACGTGCTGGACACCTATCGCCTGCTTTGCATGAACCTATATCTGCACGGGATCGAGGCCGAACATGTCCTGATGGGCGATACCCTGTCGCAGCTGGGTGCCTCTCCCGAGTTTCAAAACGCCGACGTCATCCTCTCCAATCCCCCGTTCGGGCCGTCGGGCGGCTCGTCGTCTCGTGAAGATCTCTCGATCACCGCGAAATCCGCAAGCTTCCAGCTGCCGTTCGTAGAGCATTGTATGCGGGCGCTCGCTCCAGGCGGGCGAGCGGCGGTCATCGTTCCCGACAACGTCCTTTTCGAGGGTGGCAAGGGCAAGGCACTGCGCCAGGCGCTGATGCAGAATTTCAATCTGCACACGATCCTGCGCCTGCCCACCGGGATCTTCTACGCCCAAGGGGTCAGAACCAATGTGCTCTTCTTCAGCCGGCCGGCTGCCCCACCGGACGGAAGCGCGACGGAGATGGTCTGGATCTACGATCTTCGAGCCGCGGATGCCGGGAATGGCGGCGGTGGAGGTGATTTCGCCTTAGGTCTCGAAGCGTTTGGCTTGGCATTCGGCGACGACCCCCTCGGTCGGTCGCCGCGCGAAGAGGATGAGCCAAACGGCCGATTCCGCCGGTTCAGCCGCCAAGCGATCGCGGAGAGAGGCGACGACCTCTACATCGTCTGGCTGAAGGAGGAGGAGAGCGAGGACGAGGCGCTTGAATCGGCCTCTCCCGATGCGGTCGCCGCAGTCGTCGAACGCCATCTAGTATCCGCTCTGAGCGAAATCCGATCCCTCATCGACGAACTGGGCGATGATAACGCAGTCTGGGATGTCCCGGAATGACGCTTCCGGCCGACTGGGCGACGTGCACTCTTGAGGACCTCCTCCACCCGGCCCCCGGCGCGATCGTCGACGGCCCCTTCGGAAGCGCGCTGAAGTCTAGCGACTACACCTCACAAGGTTGCCGGGTGATCCGGCTCAACAACATCAACGTCGCTACGTTCAATGACACGGACAAGGCCTATGTGGATGCGCGCCGATTTCCCGAATTGCGTCGGCACGAAGCCCAAGCCGGAGATATTCTGACGGCCGCCTTAGGCGACCCGCTCGGTCGGTCTTGCCTCGTGCCTGAGGATCTCGGCTCCGCGATCGTGAAGGCCGATTGCTTCCGCTCAAGGCTTCACCCACGCGTCGACGCCCAACTCATCATGTTCTGGCTCAACAGCCCGCCGCTTGCGCGATATTTTTCGGAGCACGGCAAGGGCGTGGGGCGGATCCGGATCAACCTAGCTGTCCTGCGCTCCGCGCCCCTACCCCTCCCGCCCGAAGATATGCAGGCGGCGCTGGTCGAGAGAATTCGGACAGTCATGGCCCGGTCCGAGAACGCGAAGTCGGAGGCGCAGCTCGCGCTCAGGGCGGCGAACGCGCTCAAGGTGAGCGGTCTGAAGGCGGGCGTGACCGGCCAGTTGACGGCGCGATGGCGAGAGACAGCCATCGATATCGAGAGCGTTGACGCCCTTCTCAAGCGGATTCCAGCACCGACCCAAGCACCGGGTGGGCGCAAGGCGACGGACACGCGGATGGCAGGTCAGGCGGCGATCGCTGTCAACGATCCACGAACGCCCCTGCCGCAAGGTTGGCGATGGACGCCGCTCCTGCGATTGGCACGGCAGGAAACCGGCCACACGCCAAGCCGCCGTCATCCGGAATACTGGGATGGAGACTTCCCTTGGCTCGGCATTCGCGACGCCCGCAAACATCACGGTGCGGTCATCGACCAGACCGCTCAAACCATCACGGCCCTCGGGCTGGAGCGCTCATCCGCGCGCATGCTTCCGACCCAGACGGTCTGTCTGTCGCGCACAGCGTCCGTCGGCTACGTCACCCTGCTCGGCCGCCCCATGGCGACCAGCCAAGACTTCGTGACCTGGACCTGCTCCCCGGCGCTAATGCCAGAGTATCTGCTGTATGCGCTCATGGCCGAGGGAAAGGGCATCCGCCGCTTCGGCAGAGGGTCGACCCATACGACAATCTATTTCCCAGAGCTGCGCGCCCTTCATATCGCTTTACCGCCGCTCGAGGAGCAGCAGGCCATTACAAGTCGCATCAAGCGGTTACTCTATCGCGCCGACATGCTTGCCTCCGAGGCCTCCCGCGCCATGGGCGTAGCGGACGCCCTCGTCGTGCGTACGATTACTCAGGCCATGTCCGGTGCCCTCGGCGCCGCGAGTTCAGTCACAGGCGCCTCCGCCCGGTCGCTTCTCGATGACATCGCCGCAGAACGCCTCACGCTCGCAGTGGAGCGCAAGCGCTCGAAACCCTATGAACCGCCGAAGTCGTTCTCTCCTACAACCCTACCAATCCCGGATCCTTTCATGACGCCAGATCAGATTACCGCTGCGGTGCGCAAGGCCGGCGGATCGATGCGAGCCGACGCCCTATGGAAGTTGAGCGGTCTCCCGATCGACATCTTTTACCGCCGCATTCGGGACGAACTAGCGGCGGGTCGCCTGACCGAGTCGAGTGACAAGGAGAGCCTGATTGCGCATTGACCATCTGGCAGTTCGAAACTTCAAGAATCTTCGCGACGTCCATCTTGACTTCGACGCGTCCCGCCTGGAAACCGTTATTATCGGTCAGAACGGAACCGGCAAGTCGAACGTGCTGGAAGCCTTAGCGACGATCTTCCGAGATCTCGACGATCCGCGCCGCGAAACGGATTTTGCCTACGACATCACTTACCAATGCAAGGGCCGCAAGGTCCGGATCGACCATCGGCATTCAGATGCGGCGAGCACCACCGCAACAATCGATGGCAAGCCGACACCCATGGGCGTGATCCGCGCACGAGACAGCGATTTCATGCCGAACCACGTGTTTGGCTATTACTCAGGCGAGTCCGACCGGCTGCGCGCGATCTTCGACCCGCCGCAGCGCAGGTTCTATGACGCGGCGATCGAAGTCGGTGCCGATGAGAAGCTGGACCCGAGAACGTCTTCGCTGCGGCGGCTCTTTTACGTCCGGGAACGCTACGGCGCCTTGGCCCTCTTGACCTATTTCGCCTTCGCTGACAACGAAGCGCAGGCGTTCCTCAAGCGACATTTGGGCGTCGGTCAGTTCGATTCCGCCTTGCTCACGCTCCGCCGGACCGAGTGGGGCAAGCGCAAGCCGGTAGGCGAGGCTCTGGCCAAGTCCGACAGCCGGTTCTGGTACGCCCGTGGCATTGTTCGCAAGCTGCTGGATGGGCTCTGGACCCATTCGCTCACGCCCATCCGGCACAAGGAAAGCGTCTCGGAGGACTATCGCCGAACAGGTGCGTCCGAGGAGCAGATCTACATCTATCTCAGGGACGAGCAGGCACTCAGGTCACTCGCTGCGCCGTTTCGCGACGAACAGACCTTCTTCGCCTATCTGGAAACCCTCGACCTGTCAGACCTCGTGCGCACTATTCGGATTTGGGTCACGCGGGAAGGCGCTTCGGAGGCCATCCCGTTTCACGAGATCAGCGACGGCGAAAAGCAGTTGCTCAGTGTCTTAGGGATGATGCGTTTCGCCGCCCACGACGAGTCGCTTTTCCTGCTCGATGAACCGGACACCCATCTGAACCCAGCGTGGAAGTGGAACTATCTGAGTTTCATCAAGGAGGTCGCGGGCCGCAACGAAAATTGCCACGTCATAATGACGAGCCACGACCCTCTGACGATCGCCGGCCTGGAGAAGTCGCAGGTGCAGGTGCTCTTTAGGGGCCGGGACACTGAGGTGAAGGCCGCGCAGCCTGCTGTCGATCCGAAGGGGCTCGGTGTGTCCGGCGTGCTCCGCCAGATCTTCGGGATGGCGACGACGCTGGATGCTGAAACGCAAAAGCTGGTTGACGATCGCAATGCACTGCTTGCCCTGCCGACTCGAACCGAGATCGAAGACGCCGACCTGTTCGCGCTGAACAGCAAGCTGGACTCCCTCGGACTAGCCTACCAGAGCAGTAACCCCGCTTTCGAAGACTTCCTGCGCTCCTTGCATAGGGCTGACCAAAAAGAGCGCGGTCCTTACACACCTGAGGAAGTCGAAGCGCAGAACCGCTTCATGCAGGAGATCGTTGAGGGTCTTCGGTGAAATACATCAACTATCCAGCCGGTGCAATCGAGGCCGCTTGGCAGGCTAGGGCCGATACCGCCGCGAGCACCGCGGCCCAGAAGTCCGTGGAAGCGGCCAAAGTCTACATCGCCAGCCGAAGCGAGATCTGGAGCGACCTAAAGCCCACTCTGGAAAGCCTCTCTTCGGGAAAATGCTGGTACTCGGAAGCCAAGGACCGGGTGTCTCACTGGCACGTCGACCATTACCGTCCCAAGAGCCTTTATCCTTGGCTCGCCTTCGATTGGAGGAACATGCGCCTGTGCGGCGGCATGCCGAATGTCGCAAAGTCCAACGATTTTCCGTTGGATGATGAAACCACCCGAGCCACCGCCGCCAACCCCTCGACCGCTCTGGAGGTTCCCCTGCTGCTGGATCCCACGCAGTGGGGCGATCCGGACCTCCTGACCTTCAACGGGGCTGGCGAGCCGACTTGCGCCGATCCCCGAGACTCGGTGGCCGCGCTGAGGGTCAAGCTGTCGGTCAAACTCCTCGACCTTGATACGGAGAAACTTTGCGAAGGCCGCCGCGACACATGGCGCAATTGCGAACGCCGATTGAAGGATCTGCGCGGCATCGTCGAAGCCCAGCGTCATCAGAACAACACCGACGCGGGCGACCGGCTGAAGGACCTCTGCAGAGATCTGGACGATCTTTATGATGAGGAGTCCGAGTTCACGGCGACGGCGTGGGCCTGCGCTAAGGAACTCAATGCGGAGATGATCGTGCGTCTTGCGAAGGAAGTTGCGCGGTCCTTGGACTGACGGTTTGTGGCAACTGGCGCTGCAGCTATACCTTGGCATCGAACATCTCTCGGCGACATCCTCCCCGCTTCGACGTCACCAGAACGGTCGCGCGCACCTTGCATTCAAATCATCTTAACAACGTCCGTC
>DASWMS010000030.1:0-33677 GCA_036399655.1 Allosphingosinicella sp.
CAGGCCGAACGGAGCGGGTCATCAAGCCGCGGAGCGACCACCCGCCGTTCGGGCTGAGCCTGTCGAAGCCCTGTCCTTCTTTAATCGCGGGCGCCGGAAGAGAAGGGCAGTCCTTCGACAAGCTCAGGCCGAACGGAGCGGGTCATCAAGCCGCGGAGCGACCACCCGCCGTTCGGGCTGAGCCTGTCGAAGCCCTGTCCTTCTTTCTCGCGGGCGCCGGAAGAGAAGGGCAGGCCTTCGACAAGCTCAGGCCGAACGGAGCGGGTCATCAAGCCGCGGAGCGACCACCCACCGTTCGGGCCGAACGGAGTTTGTTCGCGTTCTCCTGAGCCGGCTCCGGGCCGAAGATGCTCATGCCGCCATATTCGTGGCTGCGTGCCTCCTCCTCTGCGACATAGGCGTCGAGCGAAGGCCCCGACGCCGTCCGCTCCAGCCGCCGCGCCTGTTCGTCGAGGCGGCGGATCGCGGCGAGCTTTTCGTCGCTGCCAAGCTTCGCCGTCTCGATCGCCGACTTCAGCACGCCGATGGTCTTGTCGTAGACCTTGAGCGGGACGGGGAAGGGGTGGCGGTCCTTGCCGCCGTGGGCGAGCGAGAAGCGGGCCGGGTCGGCGAAGCGGCAGGGGGCGCCGTGGATCACCTCCGCGACCATCGCGAGCGAGCGGACGGTGCGCGCGCCGACGCCCGGCACCTGGAGCAGCTCCTGGAAGTCCTTCGGGCCGGCGTCCGCGGCGGCGGCGAGGGTGCCGTGGAGACGGCGCAGGATGACGTCGCCGGTCCTGACGTCGTGATGGTCCGGCATCACCAGATGGGGGAGGAGAGGGGCCGCTTCGGGGACGGCGGGGCCGCGTTCCAGTGCGGCGGCTTCGCGGGCGAGCCGGTCGGGGCCGAGGATCGCGAGCAGTTCGAGCTGTGCATCGCGCGACGCAGCGGCGCGGCGGTCGGCGAGGTTGACGATCTCGCCCCGCCGCCGCCCCTCGATCGCCGCGTGCGGCGCGTCGACGAAGCTTTCCAGGCCTTCGGACATCCAATGGTAGCGCCGCGCCGTTCGGCTCACGCCGTTCATGCCCTGCTGGACGACCGCCCACTTGCCGTCGTCCGCGACGATGAAGCCGTGGAGGTAGAGGTCGAACCCGTCCTGCACCGCGGCCGAATCCACCTTGGCGACGAGTCTACTCGCCTGGGCCAACGCAAGGCCGTCGAAACCCGCTCGCTCGCCCGCATCAACGAGTTCCGAGGGCGTGGCCCGCGAGCTCTTGCCGCGGCCGCCGCAGACCTGGAGCCCGAGCTCCCCGGCCAGCGGATTGAGGCCGCGCTTCAGGGCGCCGATCACGCTCGTCGTGATGCCCGACGAGTGCCAGTCCATCCCCATCACGGCGCCGAAGGACTGGAACCAGAAAGGATGGGACAGGCGGCGCAGCAGCTCGTCCCGGCCGTAATGGTGGACGATCGCCTGGCTCATCACGGCACCCAATCGCGCCATGCGCTGCCCGAGCCAGGCCGGCACGCGGCCGCCGTGGAGCGGAAGATCGGCGCTGCCGGAACGCTGGGTCAAGGCGGGCTCCTGGAGAACGAACGAGGAACCTAGCAGCAGCTCGGCAGGCCTTCCAGCTTTAACGTGCGCGGAGGGCGTCCCGGAGACGGCGGCGCTTGAGCTGGGGCTCCCGGTCGAGCTCGCCCATCTTCATGATCTCGCGGCGGAGTTCGGCGCGCTTTTCGTGGATGGAGGCGATGACGGGCCCCATGGCGATGCCGAGATCGACGAGCACGGCTTCGGAAAGCTGGAGCGAGCTTTCCAGCGTCTCGGGGACGGCGTCGGTCACGCCCGCGCGGTAGAGCTCGGCGGCGTGGGCCGCGTCGCGGGCGCGGGCGACGATGGTGAGGTTCGGGCACCAGGCGCGGACCTTCTTCGTCAGGCGCACCGTCAGCACCGGATCGTCCATGGTGAGGATGAGCGCCGAGGCGTGGCCGAGGTTGAGCCGGTCGACCAGCTCGGGGCGGGAGACGTCGCCGAAGAGGATCGGAAAGCCCTCGGCGCGGGCGCCGGCGACGGTGTCGATGTTCGAATCGACGGCGACGTAGGAGCGGCCGTGGGTCTTGAGCATCTCCGCGACGAGGCGGCCGACGCGGCCGAAGCCGATGATGACGGCGGCGGGCGCTTCCTCTCCGGGCGAGATTGCCGGGATGTCGTCGCTCCCCGTATCGACGCGGCGGCCGGCGAGGCGGCCGAGCTGGCCGAGGAGCGGCGTGATGGTGAGGCCGATGGCGGTGACGATCTGCCAGAAGGCCGCGGTCTCGCCGCTGATGAGCTGCGCCGCCGCCGCTGCACCGAGCACGATCAGCGTCGTCTCCGAAGGCGAGGCCATGAGCACGCCCGTTTCGGCCGCGACCGAGCCGCGCGCGCCTTCGAGCCTCAGGAGAGCGGCGGTGACGAGTGCCTTGAGGACGACGACCGCCACCACCGCGCCGGCGATGTTCATCCAGTCCGCTGCCACCTGGGCGAGGTTCACGCTCATGCCGACCGTGATCAGGAAGACGCCGAGCGCGAGGCCGCGGAAAGGGGCGGTGATCACTTCGACTTCGCTGTGGTAGTCGGTCTCGGCGATGAGGATGCCGGCGAGAAGCGCGCCCATCAGCGGCGACAGGCCGACGGCGGTCGTGGCGAGGCTGGCGACGATGACGACGAGGAGGCTGGCGGAGAAGAAGAGCTCCGGGCTCTTGGTCCGCGCCGCCTGGGCGAACAGGCGCGGGAGGAGGATGCGCCCCAGGACGAGCATCACGACGACGGTGAGGAGCCCGAGGGCCAGCGTTTCGGCGAGGCCGCCGATGCCGCCCGTCACCGCGTGCGGCGCCATTGCTCCGAGCAGGAACAGGATCGGCACCAGCGCCACGTCTTCGAAGAGCAGCATGCCGAGCGCCGAGCGGCCGACGGCGCTGGTGGTGCCGACGAGCGGGAGGACGATGGCAGTGGAGGACAAAGCGAGGGCGAGGCCCAGCGCCACGGAGGCCGTCATGTTCTGGCCGCCGCCGTAGACGACGAGGCCGAGGAGCGCCGCCGAGACGGCGAGCTCGGCTGCGCCGACTCCGAAGACGAGGCGGCGCATGCCCCAGAGGCGCTTGAAGCTCAGCTCGAGGCCGATGGCGAAGAGGAGGAGGGTGATTCCGAACTCGGCGAAGGGCTCGATGGCGTGGACGTTCGAGATGGTGAGGTAGTTCAGCCACGGATATTCGCCGGTCATCGAGCCGAGGCCCGAGGGGCCGACGAGAAGCCCGATCAGGATGAAGCCGATGACCGGGCTGATCCGGATGCGGGCGAAGGCCGGGATGACGATGCCTGCGGCGCCGAGGATGACGAGCGCGTCGCTGAGGCCGGATGTGCTGAACGCTTCTGGAGCCATATTGCCTTTATGCGGCTCTCCGGGCGATTGTCACCCGATGGGCGACGGAAAAGACAGCGGATTGGTCATCGTCGGCGGCGGGCCGGCGGGAATGGTGGCCGGCCTGCTCTTCGCGCGGGCCGGCGTGCCGGTCGCCGTTCTGGAGAAGCATGGCGACTTCCTGCGCGATTTCCGGGGAGACACGGTGCATCCCTCGACCCTGCGCATCTTCCACGAGCTCGGGCTCCTCGAACGGCTGCTGGAGCGGCCGCACGACAAGGTGCCCGGCATCGGCGCCTGGATCGGTGCGCGCCACTACGGGATCGCGGACCTGGGCTTCGCGGACCCGCGCTGGGCGTTCGTGGCGATGATGCCGCAATGGGAGTTCCTCGATTTCGTCGCGACCGAGGCGCGGCGCTACCCGCACTTCCGGCTGGTGATGGAGGCCGAAGCGACCGGGCTGCTTCACGCGGAGGACGGCCGGGTGAGCGGCGTTCGCTACCGGCATGGCGGGGAGGAGAAGACGATCTCCGCGCGCCTCGTCATTGCGTCCGACGGCCGGCGCTCGGTGCTGCGCGGCGAGGCGGGGCTGACGGTCCGGGACTTGGGCGCGCCGATGGACGTCTTTTGGTTCCGGGTGCCCAAGGCGCGGACGGCGGAGAACGAGACGACCGGCGTGTTCGCGCCGGGGCGGATCGTGGCGCTCATCGACCGCGGCGAATATTGGCAATGCGCGTTCGTCTTCGCAAAGGGCGATGCGGAGCGGGTGCGGGCGCGCGGCATCGAGGCGTTCCGCGCCGAAGTGGCCGAGCGGGCGCCGATGCTGGCGGACGGGATCGGCGCGATCGCCTCGTTCGAGGACGTGAAGCTTCTCGCCGTCTCGCTCGACCGGCTGGAGACCTGGCACCGGCCGGGGCTGCTCGTCATCGGCGATGCGGCGCATGCCATGTCGCCGGTGGGCGGGATCGGGATCAACGTCGCGGTGCAGGACGCTGTCGCGGCGGCGAACGTCCTCGCCGGGCCGATGGCGCGGGGGGAGAATCCGGATCCATGGCTGGCGAAGGTCGAGAAGCGCCGGCTCCCGGCGGTGCGGCTGACGCAGCGGGCGCAGAAGGCGGTGCAGCAGCGCATCATCGCGCCCCTGCTGACGATGGGCGATGCGCCGCTGGAGGCGCCGCTCGCCATCCGGCTGCTCGACCGTTTTCCGCGGCTGAGGCGCATCCCCGGCCGCTTGATCGGCTTCGGCTATCGGCCCGAGCATGTCCGATCGCCGGAGCGACGCCCCTCCCCCTAAGGGGAGGGGTTGGAGCTCAGCCCTCCGCCATGGCCTTTTCGAGGTTGGAGCGCACCGCTTCGAAGAACTGCTCCGTCGTCATCCAGGCCTGGTCGGGGCCGATCAGGATGGCGAGGTCCTTGGTCATCTGGCCCTGCTCCACCGTCTCGATGCAGACGCGCTCGAGCGTTTCGGCGAAGCGGGTGACTTCGGGCGTGTCGTCGAACTTGCCGCGATATTTGAGGCCGCCGGTCCAGGCGAAGATCGAGGCGAGCGGATTGGTCGACGTCGCCTTGCCCTGCTGGTGCATGCGGTAGTGGCGGGTGACGGTGCCGTGCGCGGCTTCCGCTTCCACCGTCTTGCCGTCGGGCGTCATCAGGATCGAGGTCATGAGGCCGAGGCTGCCGAAGCCCTGCGCCACCATGTCGGACTGCACGTCGCCGTCGTAATTCTTGCAGGCCCAGACGAACTTGCCGCTCCACTTCAGCGCCGAGGCGACGAGGTCGTCGATCAGGCGATGCTGATATTCCGTCCCAGCCGCATCGAACTGCGCCTTGAATTCGCTGTTGAAAATCTCCTCGAAGATATCCTTGAAGCGGCCGTCATAGGCCTTGAGGATCGTGTTCTTCGTCGAGAGATAGACCGGCCAGCCGCGGCCCAGGCCGAAGTTGAAGCAGGCGCGGGCAAAGTCGCGGATCGACTCGTCGAGATTGTACATGCCCATGGCGACGCCGGCGGCCGGATAATCGAACACTTCATGCTCGATCACCTGGCCGTCCTGGCCTTCCCACTTCATGGTGAGCTTGCCGGGGCCGGGGACGAGGAAGTCGGTCGCCTTATACTGGTCGCCGAAGGCGTGGCGGCCGACGACGATGGGATCGGTCCAGCCCGGGATCAGGCGGGGGACGTTCTCGATCACGATCGGCTCGCGGAAGACGACGCCGCCCAAAATGTTGCGGATCGTGCCGTTGGGCGACTTCCACATCTTCTTGAGCCCGAACTCCTCGACGCGGACCTCGTCGGGCGTGATCGTCGCGCATTTGACGCCGACGCCGTGCTTCTTGATCGCTTCGGCGCTCTCGATCGTGACGCGGTCGTCGGTGGCGTCGCGATTCTCCATGCCGAGATCGAAGTAGAGCAGTTCGACGTCGAGATAGGGGAGGATCAGCCGCTCGCGGATCCATTGCCAGATGATCCGGGTCATCTCGTCGCCGTCGAGCTCGACGAGGGGGTTCTCGACTTTGATCTTCGCCATGCGCGGTGGTCGCTTTCCTGATCTCGTGTTCCGGGATTGCCCGCGCCTTAAGCGAAAGCGGGGCGAGGGATCAACGGGGGAGGGGGTAGGGCCTGCGCACTCTCCCCCGTCATTCTCGCGGAAGCGGGAATCCAGCGGGAGCGTCCGCCCACCGAGAGGGTGGAGAGGCTGCACTGGATTCCCGCTTTCGCGGGAATGACGGTGAAAGGGAGAGGGGTGGGGCGCCCGCTCTCTCTCCCCGTCATTCCCCCCTCTCCTCGTCATTCCCGCGGAAGCGGGAATCCAGCGGGAGCTTCCGTGCGCCGAGAGGGTGGAGAGGCTGCATGGATTCCCGTTTTCGCGGGAATGACGGTGAAAGGTGGAGGGGTGGGGCGCCTGCTCTCTCTCCCCGTCATTCCCGACTCTCCCCGTCATTCCCGCGGAAGCGGGAATCCAGCGGGAGCTTCCGTGCGCCGAGAGGGTGGACAGGCTGCACTGGATTCCCGCTTTCGCGGGAATGACGGTGAAAGGTGGCGTTCGGTCCCGACCACCGATCGCTGTGCCGTCTAGGCCCCTTTCGGTTGTCTCCCCCAGCCGCACCGCCTAAGAACGGGCCCATGCCATCACTCGAAAAGCCGGACATCGTCACCACGAACGTCCGCTACCGCATGCCGAGCGTCCACCCCGAAGGACGCAAGTTCGTCGTTATCGCCGCGGCGATCGCGCTCATCTTCTGGTTCCTCATCGATTGGGACTGGATCGGCTGGATCATGGCGGGGATCACCCTCTGGGTCGCCGCCTTCTTCCGCGATCCGATCCGCACCACGCCCAAGGGCGAGGGGCTGATCATCGCCCCGGCCGACGGCATGGTGACGATGATCACCAGCGTGCCGCCGCCGCGCGAGCTGATGGGCGGCGAAGACGGGCTCGCGCCGGATCCGGTCGTGCGCGTCTCGATTTTCATGAGCGTCTTCGACGTCCACATCAACCGGACGCCGATGGCGGGGGTGGTGAGCCGCGTCGTCTACATCGCCGGCAAGTTCCTCAACGCCGATCTCGACAAGGCGAGCGAGGACAATGAGCGCCAGCATTTCCTCGTCCAGGCGGATGACGGGACGCGGATCGGCTTCACGCAGATCGCGGGCCTCGTCGCGCGACGGATCGTGCCGTGGGTCAAGGCGGGCGACCGCGTCGGCACCGGCCAGCGCGTCGGCCTGATCCGCTTCGGGAGCCGCGTCGACGTCTACCTCCCCGCCGGCACCTCGTCGCTCGTCCTTCTCGGCCAGCGCACCGTCGCCGGCGAGACGTTGATCGCGAAGGTCGGCCAATCCGAACTGATCGAGGGCGTCGCCCAGTGAGCCCCGCGGGCCGCGAGCTGCCGGCCCGGCGCGGCATACCCCTTCGCGCGATCGTCCCGAATGCGGTGACCGCGCTCGCGCTCTGCACGGGCCTCACCGGCATCCGCTTCGCCATTGCCGGCGAATGGACCTATGCCGTCTACGCGGTGGTCGCGGCGGGCGTCCTCGACGGGCTGGACGGGCGCATCGCCCGCGCGCTCAAGGGCCAGAGCAAGTTCGGCGCCGAGCTCGACTCGCTTTCGGACGTCATCGCGTTCGGCGTGTCGCCGGCGGTGATCATGCATCTCTGGGCGCTGCAGCATTGGCCGCGCATCGGCTGGCTCTTCGCCCTCTCTTATGCGGTCTGCATGGCGCTGCGCCTCGCCCGCTTCAACGCGCGGATCGACGACGAGGACCAGCCGCACAAATCGGCGGGCTTCATGACGGGGGTTCCGGCGCCGGCGGGGGCGGGGCTGATGCTGCTTCCGCTGATCCTCTGGATCGCGAGCGACCGGCAATGGACGGTTCTTGCGGACTACCGGCTGGTGGCGCCCTGGGCGGCTTTGATCGCGTTCCTGGCGATTTCGAGCCTCGCGACCTTTTCCTGGGGCTCGCTGCGCCTGCGCAGACACGTCCGGTTCGAAGCGATCGTCGTCATTGCTCTGCTTGGTGGCGCGCTGATAACCGCGCCGTTCGAAACGCTGAGCGTGCTCGCGATTCTCTATCTCGCGATGATCCCGGTCAGCGTCTGGAGCTATGCCCGGGTCAGGCGGCGGCGCGCCGCATCGGCGCAGGCTGCGCCTTCACTGTCGCAACAGCCACCTGGGGCCTGACGCGGCCCGGCATCGGCCGGCCCATGAACGCCGCCACCATATCCGCCCAGTTGTCGCGGAGGGTGTATTGAAGAAGGACCGCCAGGCCGGCGAGGATGCCGGCGAAAAACAAAAAGGCGAGAAGGTGAACCATGTATCGTCCCCTGCCGTATCGCCGCTTAAACGACCCATGTTAGGAAAACGATCCACAGCCTTTTGAAATAACTGCATGTTCGCAGTGCGTTCGCGCCAAGGCCCCCGCCGGCCGGCGCACCGCGCGGCTTGATTTCGCGGCTCCGGGCCGCTAGATGCGCGCCCATTCCACATGCGTGGCCATCATACCGGTGGCCGGGTTCGCCCGGTCTCTCGGCCACGCAGAGGTATAACCGGCTAGGAGAATCCACCATGGCGTCCAACGCCTCGACGTCGAATGGCGTCAGCATGCAGGCCCTGCTCGAAGCAGGCGCCCATTTCGGTCACCAGACCCACCGCTGGAACCCCAAGATGAAGCCGTACATCTTCGGCGAGCGCAACGGGGTCCACATCATCGATCTGTCGCAGACCGTGCCGCTCTTCGCGCGCGCGCTCGATTTCGTGCGCCAGTCGGTCGCCCACGGCGGCAAGGTCCTCTTCGTCGGCACCAAGCGCCAGGCGCAGGATCCGATCGCCGAGGCGGCGCGCCGTTCGGGCCAGCATTTCGTCAACCACCGCTGGCTGGGCGGCATGCTCACCAATTGGAAGACGATTTCGGGATCGATCAAGCGCTTCAAGAGCCTCGAAGAGCAGCTTTCGGGCGACACGGCGGGCCTCACCAAGAAGGAAGTCCTCCAGCTCACCCGCGAGCGCGACAAGTTCGAAATGTCGCTGGGCGGCATCCGCGACATGGGCGGCCTTCCCGACGTGATCTTCATCGTCGATGCGAACAAGGAAGAGCTGGCGATCAAGGAAGCCAACGTCCTCGGCATTCCGGTGATCGCGGTGCTCGATTCCAACGCGAGCCCGAACGGCATCGCCTTTCCGGTTCCCGGCAATGACGATGCCAGCCGCGCGATCCGCCTCTACTGCGACTCGATCGCGGACGCGGTGCTCGCCGGCAAGTCGGGCGGCGCCTCGTCGCGCGGCGAAGACATCGGCGCGATGGCCGAGCCGCCGGCCGAAGCCGCGCTCGCGGAAGCGTAAACATTGCAGAGGTGGGAGGGGACGAACGCGTTCTCCTCCCGCTAGCCCTGAGCCTGTCGAACGGCGGTTTGCAGCGCACGGTAACCCGGGCTTCGACAGGCTCAGCCCTGGCGGTTTTGAATTCAGCAGCAGCAGCGGTCGGACTGATCCGCGCTGCGCAACCACGAAGGAAACGAACATGGCTGAGATCACGGCCGCGACCGTCAAGGAACTGCGCGAGCGCACCGGCGCCGGCATGATGGACTGCAAGAAGGCGCTCGGCGAGACGAGCGGCGACATGGAAGCGGCCATCGACTGGCTGCGTACCAAGGGCCTCGCCGCCGCCGCCAAGAAGGCGGGCCGTACCGCCGCCGAAGGCCTGGTCGGCGTCGCCGTCCAGGGCAATCGCGGCGCGGTCGTCGAGGTGAACTCGGAAACGGATTTCGTCGCCAAGAACGAGACCTTCCAGGAGTTCGTCCGCACCGTCTCCGAGCTGGCCGTCGCCGGCGTCGGCACTGTCGAAAGCCTGCTCACCGCCAGCTGGCCCTCGGGCGGCACCGTCGAGGAGAAGCTGACCGCCAACATCGCCACGATCGGCGAGAACCAGTCGCTGCGCCGTTCGGCCGTCCTCCAGGTGCCGGAAGGCGTCGTCGTCGCCTATGTCCACAATGCCGCGGCCCCGGGCCTCGGCAAGATCGGCGTCCTCGTCGCGCTCGAGAGCGCGGGCGACCAGGCGCGCCTCAACACGCTCGGCAAGCATCTCGCCATGCACATCGCCGCAGCCAATCCGCTGGCGCTGACCGGCGAGGAGCTGGATCCGGCGACGGTGGAGCGCGAGCGCGCGATCGCGACCGAAAAGGCGAACGAGAGCGGCAAGCCGGCCGAGATCGTCTCCCGCATGGTCGACGGCGCCATCGCCAAGTACCGCAAGGAGAATGCGCTGATGAGCCAGGTCTTCGTCATGGACAACAAGACGAAGATCGAGGACGTCGTCGCCGCCGAAGCCAAGGCGCTCGGCACGCCGATTTCCTTGAACGCCTACGTGCGCTTCCAGCTCGGCGAAGGCATCGAGAAGGCGCAGAGCGACTTTGCCGCCGAAGTCGCCGCCGTCTCGGGCGTCGGCCAGAAGCCGGAGCCGGTGCAATAAGCACCGCGCCCCACCTGCGCTGACACGGGAACAGAGCCGCGGAGCCATCCTCCGCGGCTCTTTCTTGTCGTGACGCCTGCGCTCCGCGCTTGGCAGTCCGGGCGGTCGCCGATAAGGTGCGCGGCGCTCCGCTCCTCCGCTTGAACAAGAATGGACTTTGAAAGCCCTATGACGCGCCCGCGGTTCAACCGGATCCTCCTCAAGCTGTCCGGCGAGGCGTTGATGGGCGAGGGCGCCTTCGGGATCGATCCCGACACCACCGCTCGAATGGCCGAGGAGATCAGGCACGCGCGGGAATCGGGCCACGAAGTCTGCCTCGTGGTCGGCGGCGGGAACATCTTCCGCGGCCTCGCGGGCGCAGCGCGCGGCTTCGACCGATCGACCGCCGACTATATGGGCATGCTCGCAACGGTGATGAACGCGCTCGCCATGCAGAATGCGCTGGAGAAGATCGGCGTCGACACGCGCGTCCTCTCGGCCATTCCGATGGCGACGGTTTCCGAGCCCTATATCCGCCGCCGCGCCGTCAGGCACATGGAGAAGGGGCGGGTGGTGATCTTCGCCGCGGGGACCGGAAATCCGTATTTCACCACGGACACGGCCGCTGCGCTGCGCGCCGCCGAGATGAACTGCGATGCGCTCTTCAAGGGAACGTCCGTGGACGGCATCTACGACGCCGATCCCAAGAAGAAGACCGGCGCGCGACGCTACGAAAGCCTGTCCTTCCAGCGCGTGCTGGCGGACAATCTCAAGGTCATGGACGCGAGCGCAGTGGCGCTCTGCCGCGACAACGATATTCCGATCGTCGTCTTCAACATCCGCGAGCAGGGCAATCTCGCCCGCATCCTCGCCGGAGAAGGCACGGCGACGATCGTCAGGAACGAGGGAGAAGACAATGCCGGCTTATGACAAGGCGGATGTGCAGCGCCGCATGCAGGGCGCGGTGGAAGTGCTGAAGCACGATCTCGGCGGCCTCAGGACCGGGCGCGCCTCGACGGCCTTGCTCGAGCCGATCACGGTCGAGGTCTACGGTTCGCACATGCCGCTCATGCAGGTCGCGACCATCTCGGTGCCCGAGCCGCGCATGCTCGCGGTGCAGGTCTGGGACCGCTCCAACGTCGGTGCGGTCGAAAAGGCGATCCGCTCGTCGGGCATCGGCCTCAATCCGATCAGCGAGGGCCAGACCCTGCGCCTGCCGATCCCCGACTTGACCGAGGAGCGGCGCAAGGAGCTCGCCAAGCTCACCCATCAATATGCCGAGAAAGCGCGTATCGCGGTCCGCAACGTCCGCCGGGATGCGATGGACTCCTTGAAGCAGGACGAGAAGAAGCACGAGATTGCCGAGGACGAGCGCAAGCGGCTCGAGACCGAAGTCCAGAAGCTCACCGACGACACGGTGAAGGACATCGACGCCGCCACGGCCGCCAAGGAGAAGGAAATCCTCCAGAAGTGAGCGCCGGCCCGGCGAGCGACGTCGAGGGGGCGGCAGGCGGCGGCAGCGGCGGGGCCGCCGTGCCGCGCCACGTCGCGATCATCATGGATGGAAACGGCCGCTGGGCGAAGGCGAGGGGCCTCCCCCGCGCCGCCGGCCACCGCCAGGGCGCCGAAGCCGCCCGCAAGGTCCTGCGCGCCGCCGGCGAGGCCGGGGTCGAGTGCCTGACGCTCTACGCCTTTTCGTCGGAGAACTGGCGCCGCCCGGAGACCGAGGTCAACGACCTCATGGGGCTGCTGCGGCTCTATATCGGCCGCGAGCTCGACTCCCTTCACCGCGAGGGGATCCGGGTGAAGATCATCGGCGATCACCGCGCCTTTTCGCCGGACACGGCGCGGATGGTGGACGCCGCCATCGCGCGGACCGCTGGAAACACGCGGATGACGCTGGCCGTCGCGCTCAATTACGGGTCGCGGAGCGAAATCGTGAACGCCGTGCGCGGACTTGCCGCGCGCGCCGCCGCGGGAGAGCTGGCGCCGGACACGATCGACGAGGCCGCGGTCGAGGCCGCGCTCGACACGGCGGACCTGCCGCCGCTCGACCTTCTCATCCGCACCTCGGGCGAGCAGCGCCTGTCCAACTTCCTGCTCTGGCAGGCGGCCTATGCCGAACTGTTGTTCGTGGACACGCACTGGCCGGACTTCGACGGCGCGACGCTGCGTACGGCGCTGGATCAATATGCGGGCCGCGAGCGCCGCTACGGAGGATTATGAGCGACACCGCACCGCCTGCCGCGCCCGCGGCTCCGAAGAAGAACGCCGATCTTCCGATGCGCTTCGCCGCCGGCGTCGTGATGATCGCGGTGGCCGTGATCGTCACCTATCTGAGCGGTTGGCCGTTTCGCGTTCTCGCCGCGCTGGCGGCGGCGGTCATGATGCTGGAATGGGCGGCCATGCACAGGGTGCCGCGGATCTGGACTTGGCTGGCCGTGGCGCTCGTCGCCGGAACGCTGATCGCCTTTGCGGAATATCTGTATCCGGCGGCGGGCAACAATCCCGCGATGCTCCAGACGGACGATCTCGAAGCGGTTTGGCTCGGCTTTGCGGCCATTGCCGCGGCGGCGGTTGTGGTCGGCCTGCTCAGCCGGCGCCTGGCGATGGGTTGGGGGGTGCTCTACATCGGCATCCCGGCATTCGCGCTCGTGGTGCTGAACTGGGCCTGGTCCGAGCTCGTCCTGTGGCTCTTCTTCATCGTGTGGGCGACCGATATCTTCGCCTATTTCGCCGGCCGGGGGATCGGCGGGCCCAAGCTCGCGCCGCGGATCAGCCCGAACAAAACCTGGGCCGGCCTGGCCGGCGGCATCGTCGGCGCCGCCGTGATCGGCGGGGTGGCCGCCTGGTACATGCAGCTCGAGCCGGTGTTCATGTTGGTAGGCGGACCGATGGCGCTCCTCGCCCAACTCGGCGACCTGTACGAAAGCGCGGTGAAGCGGCGCCGCGGCGTCAAGGACAGCGGCACGTTGCTCCCGGGTCACGGCGGCGTCCTCGACCGGCTCGACGGCCTGTTGCCGGCGGCGCTTGCCACCTACGCTCTGCTCTGGGCGCTGTCGCTCGGCTATCTGTGAAAACCATCACGATCCTCGGCGCGACCGGCTCGGTCGGCCGCTCGACTCTCGACCTCGTCGCGCGCCAGCCGGAACGCTTCGAAGTGGTGGCGCTGACCGCCAATCGCGATGTCGCCGGCCTCGCCGAAGCGGCCCGTGCCGTCGGCGCGCGCCTGGCCGTGATCGCCGACGAGAGCCTGCTCGCAGCGCTGCGCGATGCGCTCGCGGGAAGCGGCGTCGAGGCGCGCGCGGGGAGCGACGCGATCGACGAGGCGGCGGGGGCGGGCGCCGACTGGACCATGGGCGCGATCATGGGGTGCGCGGGGCTGAAACCGCTGATGCGCGCGCTGCAAGGCGGCGGCACGGTCGCGCTTGCCAACAAGGAGCCGCTCGTCTCCGCCGGTCACCTCATGACCGAGGCAGCAGCCGCGCACGGCGCGACCCTCCTGCCCGTCGACAGCGAGCACAACGCCATCTTCCAGTGCCTCGACCGCGCGCGGCCCGAGAGCGTCAGCCGGATCATCCTGACCGGGAGCGGCGGCCCGTTCAGGACCATGAGCCTCGATGAGATGCGGCGCGCCACCCCCGCCGAGGCCGTCGCGCATCCAAATTGGTCGATGGGCGCCAAGATCTCGGTCGACAGCGCCAGCCTGATGAACAAGGGTCTGGAGCTGATCGAGGCCTATCACCTCTTCGGCCTTCCGCAGGATCGGATCGACATCGTCATCCACCCGCAGTCGGTGATCCACAGCCTGGTCGAATATGTCGACGGATCGGTGCTTGCGCAGCTCGGCGCCCCCGACATGCGAATCCCGATCGCCTACACGCTCGCTTTCCCCGAGCGGATGGAGACGCCCTGCCAGCGGCTCGACCTCGTGGCTCTGGCGCGCTTCGATTTCGAAGCGCCGGACCTCGTGCGCTTTCCCGCTCTCGCACTTGCGCGCGCGGCGCTCGGCGACGGCGGGGCGAAGCCGGCAATCCTCAATGCCGCCAATGAGATAGCGGTCGCTTCCTTCCTTGAAGGCGGCATCGGTTTCCTCGATATAGCGTCGGTAGCCAGCGAAACCCTCGCCGGTTATGCTCCGCCGGTGCCGCGTTCGATCGACGAGGTGCTGGAGGTCGATGCCGAGGCGCGCAGGGTCGCCGCAGGCACGCTAGGAAAGTTCGCCCGCTGATGCAGTCCGTTTCCGTCCCCTACACGGCCTTCGCCTTCCTGCTGGCGATCGGGCCGCTCATCTTCGTTCACGAAATGGGCCATTATCTCGTCGGCCGCTGGTTCGGGGTAAAGGCCGAGATATTCTCGATCGGCTTCGGCCGCGAGATCGGCGGCTGGACCGACAAGAGGGGCACACGCTGGAAGGTCGGCTGGATGCCGCTCGGCGGCTATGTGAAGTTCAAAGGCGACATGAACCCGGCGAGCGTTGCCGATCCGGAATGGCTCAAGCTTCCGCCCGAGGAGCGCAACCAGACCTTTCAGGCGAAATCCGTCTTGCAGCGCTTCCTGATCGTCTTCGCGGGGCCCGCGATCAATTTCCTTTTCGCCATCCTGGTCTTCGCAATTCTCTTCGCGATGATGGGGCGGCCCATGACCCCGCCCGTCATCGGCGCTGTTCAGGCGCGGTCGGCCGCAGCGGCGGCCGGCATCCAGGTCGGCGACAGGATCGAGCGCGTCGCCGGCCGCGAGGTCAGGCGCTTCGAGGATGTGTCGAACATCGTCATCATCCGTCCCGAGCAGCCGATGGAGGTCGAGATCGACCGGGGCGGCCGGAAGATGACGCTGACCGCCACGCCGCGCGCGCTCCTCGAACGCGACCGCTTCGGCAACGAGTTCCGCCGCGGCCTGCTCGGCATTTCGCCGGGTGCGCCGGTGATCGAGACCGTGCCCTGGTACCGGCTCCCCGGCGCGGCCGTCGGTCACACGGCCGATACGGTCGTGATGATGGTCGAGACGCTCGGCCAGGTGATCACCGGGCGCCGCTCCGTGAAGGAATTGGGCGGCCCGCTCAAGATTGCGCAATTCTCCGGCCAGCAGGCGACGCTCGGCGTCGGGCCGTTCATCGTCTTCATGGCTTTGGTGTCAATTAACTTGGGGTTCATCAACTTGTTGCCAATCCCGCTGCTGGATGGCGGGCACCTGCTGTTCTACACGATCGAGGGAGTGAGGCGGAAACCGCTCAAGCCGGAGACGCAGGAATGGGCGTTCAGGACCGGCCTTGCCGCCCTGCTCGCGTTGATGGTCTTCGTGACATTCAACGACCTGGCGTCTTTTGGCCTCTTCCAGAGGCTTGGCGGGTTGATCGGCTGATCGTGTTGGGGCAGGGCTAAGTATCAGGGATCATGGCCGCGGACAGGGGCGGCTCAAAGACATTAGCGGGGACGCGTGAAAGCGAAAATGGCAATATCGAAACGGCGCCGGCTGCATGCCGCGCTCCTCGTCGGCACGATGCTCGGCGGCATCTCGGCGCCTGCCTTCGGGCAGGCGGCGGCGCAGCAGCAGCCGGCGGCTGAGCAGGGCGCAGCGCCCGTCGCGGCAGTGCCGCAGGCGACGCAGACGATCCGCTCCATCCGCGTCACCGGCAGCCAGCGTCTCGAGCCCGAGACGGTGATCTCCTACAGCGGTCTCGGCCCGGGCATGGCCTATACGGGCGAAACGCTCGACGATGCCCTGCGCGCGATGCTTGCGACCGAGCTCTTCGCGGACGTCCAGATCGCGGGCGCCGCCACCGGCGAGATCGAGATTCAGGTCCGCGAGAACCCGGTCATCAACCGCATCGTCCTGGAGGGCAACCGCCGCGTCAAGGACGACAAGATCACGCCCGAGATCCGGCTGGCGCCGCGCCAGATCTTCACCCGTTCGCGCGCGCGCGCCGACGTCGCCCGGATCGTCCAGCTCTATCGCAGCCAGGGCCGCTTCGCCGCGACCGTCGAGCCGCAGATCATCCAGCTCGACCAGAATCGCGTCGATGTCGTCTATGAAATCACCGAGGGGCCGCAGTCGAAGGTGAGGCGTATCAACATCATCGGCAACGAGCAGTTCGGCGATGGCCGCCTGCGCGGCGAGATGTATACGCAGGAAGCGGCCTTCTACAAAATCTTCTCGTCCGCCGACACCTACGATCCCGATCGTCTCGCGGCCGACCAGCAGAAGCTGCGCCAATTCTACCTGACCGAAGGCTATGCCGACTTCCGCGTCGTTTCCGCCGTCGCCGAGCTCACGCCCGACCGGCGCGACTTCATCATCACCTACGTCGTCGACGAAGGGCCGCGCTACACGTTCGGCGAGGTGAACGTCGAGAGCAACATCCGCGACTTCCGCGCCGAGGACCTCGAGCGGACGCTGCCGATGGAGGCGGGCGACGTCTACAATGCCCGCCTCGTCGAGGACACGATCACCCGCCTCAACGAGACGGCGGGCCTGTTCGGCTACGCCTTTGCCGACGTCCGGCCGCGCTACGAGCGCAATGCCGAGAACCGCACGATGTCGGTGACGTTCCAGGTCGCCGAGGCGCCGCGCGTCTATGTCGAGCGGATCAACGTCAACGGCAACACCGGAACGGCCGACGAGGTCATCCGCCGCGAATTCCGCCTTGCCGAGGGCGATCCGTTCAACTCGGTCCGCGTCCGCCGCTCGCGAGACCGCATCCAGTCGCTCGGCTTTTTCCAGGAAAATCTGGAGATCACGCAGGAGCAGGGAAGCGCGCCCGACCGCGTCGTCCTGGGCGTCGATGTCGAGGAGCGCTCCACCGGCGAGCTCCAGGTCTCGGCCGGCTTCTCGAGCCTCGAGCGCTTCCTGGTCAACCTCTCGATCCGGCAGCGCAACTTCCGCGGCCGCGGCCAGGAGCTGCGCGCCTCCGTCAACTATTCGAGCTATTCGAAGTCGGCCGAGATCGGGTTCACCGAGCCGTATCTGTTCGACCGCAACATCGCCGTCGGCTTCGACGTCTATCGGCGCGACTTCAACAGCTTCAATTTCTTCGGCAACCAGCGCCAGACGACCTACGAGCAGGTCAGCACCGGCGGCCAGATCCGCGCCGGCGTGCCGCTCACCGAGCAGACGTCGCTCGCGCTGCGCTACGGCCTGAGCTACGACGAAGTCGGCCTTTCGGAGGACCTCTTCTTCCGGACCAACCCCGACGGCACGCGCTCCTGCGACCCGCTCGTGGCCGGCCGCTACCTTTGCGACGCGATCGGCAACCGGCTCACCTCTACCATCGGCTACTCGCTGGTCTACGATACGCTCAACAACCGCCTGCGGCCGACGGGCGGCATGCGCGCGCTCATCAGCCAGGATTTCGCGGGCCTCGGCGGCGACGTCCATTACCTCCGGACGCGCGTCAATGCGGCGCGCTACTGGAACCTCGGGCGCAACTTCATCGCGTCGCTGAGCCTCGAAGGCGGCTACATCCACAGCTTCGACGAAGGCGGCCCCAACCGCGACCCGGTCCGCCTGATCGACCGCTTCTTCCTCGGCGAGCCGCAGATCCGCGGCTTCGACATTCGCGGCGTCGGCCCGCGCATCCAGCGCACGCCTTACGAGGCGGCACTCGATGCGAACGGCAATCCGGTGCTGGTCACCGACCGCCGCCAGATCGTCGACGACGCGATCGGTGGCCGCGCTTATTATCTGGCCCGCGCGGAAGTGCAGATCCCGCTGGGCGACGGCGCTCGCGAGCTCGGCCTTCGACCCTCCGTGTTCCTCGATGTCGGCGCGCTCTTCGGCGTCCGCCGCCCCGAGACTCTGGACATCGCGCCGGGATCCGAGTTGAGCCGCGTGCTGTGCACCAACCCGGACGGTACGACGGAGCTCGTGCCATATGGCACCACGACCTGCACCACGACCGGCGCGACGGTCACCCGCGGCGCGGTCGCTCCCTTCCAGGAGCGCTTCCTCGGCAACTCGCCGAGCCCGCGCCTCTCGATCGGCTTCGGCGTCAACTGGAATTCTCCGTTCGGCCCGTTCCGGGTCGATATCGCTCATGCCCTCCTCAGCCAGGAAGGCGACGACACCAAGCTCTTCAGCTTCAACGTAGGGACTGCATTCTGATGAAGAAAATCCTGTTCGGCGCCGCCATGGCGCTCACCCTCGCGATCCCCGGCGCCGCGCTTGCGCAGCGTGCGCCCGCCGCCACGGTCGTGGTCGTCGAAACCGACCGCATCTACCGCGACTGCAACGCCTGCCGCACGGCGCAGGGCCAGCTCCAGGGCCTCGGCACGCAGCTCCAGCAGCGCGCCCAGCAGCTCGGCCAGCCGATCGAGACCGAGCTCCAGTCGATCCAGCAGGCCGCGCAGGCCGCGCGCGCGCAGAGCGGCGCCGCCCGCACCGCTGCCGAGACCGCGATCCAGCAGCGCGCCCAGCGGCTCGACCAGCAGCGCACCACGGCGCAGCAGGAGCTCTCCCGCATGGAGCAGAACCTGCGCTCCACGCAGGCGAACGTGCTCCAGCAGATCAACGCCCGCCTCAATCCGATCATCAACCAGGTGATGACCGCCCGCGGCGCGAACCTCGCCGTGGACGTCAACGCGACGCTCGCCCATTCGGGTGCGCTGAACGTCACCGACCAGGTGCTGACGCAGCTCAACGCCGCGCTCCCGAGCGTCACCGTCGCTCCGCTGCCGGCAGGCCAGCAGCCGGCCGCCCAGCCGGGCCGCTGATGCCAGCCCGCTCATGAACGAGACGCGCAGCGCCGCCGGTCCCTTCGATATCCGGCGGATCATGGCGGCGCTGCCGCATCGCTATCCGATGCTCCTCGTCGACCGCGTCGAGGAGCTGATCCCGGACGAACGCATCGCCGCGATCAAGGCAGTGACGATCAACGAGCCCTTCTTCCAGGGCCATTTTCCGGGCCGGCCGATCATGCCGGGCGTGCTGATCGTCGAGGCGCTGGCACAGGCTGCCGGCGTCCTCGCGGTCGAGTCGCTCGGCCTCGCCGGCTCGGGCAAGCTCGTCTATTTCATGGCGATCGACGGCGCCAAGTTCCGGACGCCGGTGGAGCCGGGCGTGCTCCTCCGCCTCGAAGTCGCGTTCGTGCAGAAGCGCTCCAGCGTCTGCAAATTCGCGGGGCGGGCGCTGGTCGACGGCAAGCTCGCAGCCGAAGCGAATTTCACCGCGATGATCGCCGACCCGCCGAGGGATTGACGTCGAGGCACGGTCCCTCATCCTCCCCCGCCTTTGCGGGGGAGGGGGACCGCCGGAAGGGCGGTGGAGGGGCGGCGAGCGCAGCGAGCCTCTTTCTGACCCAGAAGACGCGCTTCGCGCGCCCCTCCACCACGCGTCGCGTGGTCCCCCTCCCCTGCAAAGGCAGGGGAGGATTTCAGGCCAGTGGGCGCCACCTTCCGTCCATCTTTCCAATACCGAACACGTCGCCGATCGCGCCTCCGGCCATCACCGCGTCGGGCGGGCCGTCGGCCATCACCTTCCCTCCCTCCATCACGATCAGCCGATCGGCATAAGCCGCGGCGGCGTCGAGGTCGTGCATGGCGACGACGGCGGTGCGGCCGCGGAGCATGTCCATCAGGCGGATCTGCCAGAGCGGATCGAGATTGGCGGTGGGCTCGTCGAGGAGGAGGAGCGTCGGGTTCGGCGCCAGGGCGCGGGCGATGAGGGCGCGGCTGCGCTCGCCGGTCGAGAGGCGGTCCATGCGGCGGCCGGCGAGCGGGGCGAGGTCGAGCACCGTCATCGCGGCTTCGATCTCATCCGGGGAGGCGCCGCTCAGCGCGACGACGTCGCGAGGCCGGAGCGGCCAGTGAATGTCGCGGCTGGCGGGGAGGTAGGAGACGAGGCGCGCGCGCTGCCCGGCGGGGACGCTGCGCAGTTCCGTACCGTCCACCTCGACACGGCCTTCGGGGCTGCCGATGCCCGCCAGCGCGTGGAGAAGGCTGGTCTTGCCGCTGCCGTTCGGGCCGACGAGGCAGACGAGGGCGCCCGGCGCCAGCTCCAGCGAGAGCGGCGCGAGGCGGCCCGGGAGGGCGATATCGGTGGCGCGGATCACCGGCCGATCCTCCAGCGCATGTTCGCGACCAGCCACAGGAAGAAAGGCGCGCCCAAAAGGGCGGTGAGCACACCGATGGGCAGCGTGCGTCCGAGCGGGGCGGCGCGGACCGCGACGTCGGCAGCAGCGAGGAGCAGGGCGCCGATCATCGCCGCCGGCCAGATTGCGCGGCCCGGATGGCCTCCGGTCAGGCGGCGCGCGAAGATGGGAGCGACGAGGCCGACGAAGCCGATCGCGCCGCAGATCGCGACGCAGGCGCCCACACCGAAGGCGGTGAGGCAGACCGTCCAGCGACGCAGGCGCACGATGTCGTGTCCGAGCGACTCTGCCACCTCCTCGCCCAGCGCCAGCGCATCGAGAGGACGCGCGAGGCGCAGGAGGAGCAGGATGGCAAGAGCGGCGGGGATGCCGGCGAACGCGGCCTGGGCGAGGCTGCGATCGACCAGCGAGCCCATCAGCCAGTCGTATGCGTCGTAGAATGCAAAGGGCGAGGGGGCGAGCGCAAGCGCGAGGGTGGTGAGCGCGCCGGCGAGGGCGCTGATCGCAAGCCCGGCGAGGAGCAGGGTGGCCGTCTCGGCGCGCGGGCCTGCAAGGGCGAGGAGCAGGAGGAGGGCGCCGAGGGCACCGGCGACGGCGCCGAACGAGAGGGCGAGCGGTCCGGAGAAGCCGAGAATGTAGGCGGTGACGACGGCGCCGAGCGCCGCGCCGCTGGTCGTGCCCGTGAGATCAGGTGAGGCGAGCGGGTTGGCGAACAGCGCCTGGATCGCGGCGCCCGCGGCGGCGAGCATCGCGCCGTAGACGAGGGCTAGGAGCGTGCGCGGCAGGCGCAGCTCGACGAGGATCGCGCGGCCGAGGGCGGGGTCCGCGTCGAAGAGGGCGGCAAGATCGGTCCAGGGCAGCGCGAGGGACAGTGCGGTTGCCGCCGCCAGGAGGAGCGTCAGGATGAGCGAAGCAGTGCGGCTCATGTGCCGAGCTCGCGGCGCAGGCGGTGGATCTCGTCGATCATCGGGGGCCCCATGCAGGTCCAGCGCCGGCCTTCCGTCGGAATCGATCGGGTGCGCTCGGCCGCGGCGGCGAGCGGATGGCCGAGCCAGCGCTGCGATGCCGAATATTGGCCGGAGCGATAGTCGCTCCTGAGGAGCACCGCCGCCGGGCGAGCGGCGAGCTGCTCAAGAGAGACGCGGTCGCCCTGGAGCGGGCGCTGGGCCAAGCCGGCGAGGCGCATCCACTGCGCTTCGAGGCCGGCCGCCGAGACGGTGCGGCCGCCGCCGCCCAGCCAGATCGTGTCGGCGGCCGCGACTCGCGCGGTGCCGCGAAGCGCGCGGATGCGGGTGATGAGCGCTTCGCCGCGCGGTGTGCGTCCGAGGGCCAAGGCCACGGTCCGGATGCTCCGCTCGACGTCGTCGAGGCTGGCGGGGAAGGGGAGGTCGACGGTGCGGATGCCGAGCCGCTCGGCGATGCGCAGCCGGTCCCGCGCGCCGCCGCCCATGGCGAGGACGAGGTCCGGGCGATGGCGCGCGGCCGAGACGAGGCTGCCGTCGTTCATCGGGTGCCGCCGCGCCTCGCGCCAGAGCGGCGTCTCCGCCTCCTGCTGCGACAGGTGGGTGACGGAAACGATCTGCTCGGGATCGGCGAGCGTCAGGAGGAGCTCGTCGGTGCAAAGGTTGAGCGATGCGACGCGCAAGGGTGCCTGCGCCCTGCTTCCCGGCGGAGCGGGCGCCTGCGCACCGGTGCAGGCGGCGAGGCTAAGAGCCGAAGCGAAGGCGAAGGCCCGCATGCACCGTCCTTCCCGCCGTCGCATAGCCGGCGACGTCCTGATACTCTTCGTCCAGCGCGTTTTCGAGCCGGGCATAGGCTTCGAGGCCGTCCGTGAGGCGCCACCCGATGCGGGCCGAGGCGAGCGCATAGGCGCCGAGCCGGACCGTCTGGAAGATATCGAAGTCTGTATCGGTGCGGGCGCCGACGTAGGCCAGGCTGGCGCTGTAGGTCAGCCGCCCCGTTTCTCCGAAGGCGGTGACGTTGGCGCTGTGCTTCGGGCGGCGGACTTCGCGGATGGCCGCGTCGCCGACGTTCCGGCGCTCGTCGGCCTTGAGGTACGTGTAGTTCGCCGAAACGGCGAGCGCGGCGGAGAAGCGCCAGTCGGCGAACAGCTCGAGGCCGCGGCGGCGGCTCTTGCCGTCGACGTTGCGGGTGGTGGAGGTGCCGCCCGCGAAGACGTCGACGATCTCGTCCTCCAGCCGGCCGGCAAAGAGGGTGGCGCCGACGTTCGCTCGGCCGCTTTGCCGGCGAAGACCCACTTCGAAGCCGCGCGAGCGCTCCGGGCGCAGATCCGGATTGCCGGTGAAGAAGGCGGGGAAGAAGCCGTAAAGATCGTAGAAGGTCGGCTGGGCGATGCCTTCGCCGTAGGCGCCGTGGAGGGTCCAGCCGGCGGCGGGGCGGACGAGGAGTGCGGCGCGGGCCGTGGTCGCGTCGGCGAAGGCGCTGAAGCTGTCGTAGCGGACGGCGACGTCGGTGGAGATCGCCCCGCTCCAGCGGGCGTGCCATTCGCCGACGAGCGCTGTGAGACGGCGCGCGCGGTCCTGGTCGGTCCCGCCGAAATAGGCCTGATCGCGGGCGCGGAAGTCCTCGGTTTCATGGTGGACCGCGGCGGTGAGGCGGTGTCCGCCGAGGCTGCGGCTGAGCTGTGCGCCCGCGGTGGCGCGCCGCCCCCCGGTGCGGTTCAGAGGCGCGTCGGCGAGGCGGTTGCGGTTGGCGCTATCGAGCAGGGAGGCTTCCGCCGATACGGTCCAGCCGCCGCTCTCCAGCCGACCCCAGCCGCGGACGGCGGCGATGCGGTTCTCCGTCTCGTCGAGCGTGTCGGCGCGCAGGAAGGTGGCGGGGTCGTTGCCGTCATATTCGCTGTTCCCGGCGACGTAGAAGGCGGAGACGCCGAACTCGCGGCCTTCCGCGGGGCGCCAGGCGGCGCGGAGGCCGAGGCTGCGGTGGTCGAAGCCGTCCCGCTCGCCGCCGCTGCCGAACGAGTCGATGCCTTCGCTCGAGAGGTAGGCCGCGGTGGCGGAAAGGCCGACGTCGCCGGTGCGAATGGCGGCCTGCGCGGCGGCGCGGATGTTGGCGAAGGTGCCGTACTCCGTGAGCGCGGCGAGGCCTTGGCGAGCGAAGGGATCGGCGGTCTGGACGGCGATGACGCCGCCGAGGGCCTCGGAGCCCCAGAGGGCGGACTGGGGACCGCGGACGATCTCGACGCGGGAGAGGAGGTCGGTCGCGAGCAGCTCGAAGCGAGCTTCGTTGCCGGCGGCGGGGTCGTTGAAGCGGATGCCGTCGACGAAGAGCAGCGTGTGGTTCGCCTCGGCGCCGCGGATGCGGACCTGTGCCTGGCTGCCGCGCGGGCCGCTTTGCGCGACGGAGACCCCGGGAACGAGGCGGAGCAGGTCGACGCCGGCGGGCAGCGACAGGGCCTCCAGCGCCTCCTCTTCCAGCAAGGTGGAGCTGACGGGCGCCTCGGCCTGGGCGACTGGCTGGCGGGCGCCGGTGACGACGATGGGCTCGTCCGCGGGCGCCGCGAGAGCTGCGATAAATACTAAACTGTTCAACATAACCTCCTGTAACGACACGAAAGTCGTCACGGAGGCGGGAGGCGCATCGACGCCGCACGCCGCGCACCGCAGGCTGGTCCCGGCCGGGTGCGGACGACAGGCGGAGGCAGTTTTCTGGCTCGCGGCGCCTCTCTAAAGAGACGCGCCGCTTACAGTTGCGGGCACAGCGCCGGCTTCTCACCGGCTTGCCTTTTAAGCCGCGCCCGAAGACGCGGCACCTTCGCCGTCGCCAGCCCTATTGCGCCGCAGCATGGCTTGTCAATTTTGGCCTTTGCCGCTAGAGGGCCGGGCAACGTCTATCCAGGCTGGTCGGAACCAGCCAAACACTTGAAAGACAAGATGATGAAGAGCGGCTCGCACCCCGATTACCACATGATCAAGGTCCAGATGACCGACGGCACCACCTTCGAGACCCGCTCGACCTGGGGCAAGGAAGGCGACACGCTGCAGCTCGAGATCGATCCGACGGCCCACCCGGCCTGGACCGGCGGCAATCGCTCGATGCTCGACGCGGGCGGCCAGGTGGCGCGCTTCAACAAGCGCTTCGGCGGGCTGACCCTCGGCAACCGCAAGTAAGCGGCCTTGCAGACCGACGTCGCCCCGCGGATCGAGACCGCGCGGCTCGTCCTGCGCACCTCCACTCCTGACGACCTGGACGCCCATGCAGCGATGCTGGGCGATCCTCGCGTCATGCATCACCTCACCGGTGCGGGCATCCCGCGCGAGGAGGCGTGGCGCCGCCTGCTCCAGGGCCCGGGCCTGTGGGCGATGCTCGGCTACGGCTATTGGTCAGTCGAGCGGCGCTCCGACAGGCGTTATATCGGCCAGATCGGCTTTGCCGACTTCAAGCGCGAAATGGAGCCGTCGCTCGAGGGGCTGCCCGAAATGGGCTGGCTCTTCGCCGCCGAGGCGCACGGGCAGGGCTTTGCGATCGAAGGCGTGACGGCGGCGCTGCGCTGGGCCGAGCAGGCGCTGAAGACGCCTGAGATCGTGGCCGTGATCACTCCCGAGAACGCGGCCTCCATCCGCCTCGCCGAGCGCACCGGCTTCGCGCGGGCCGAGGAGACGACCTACAAAGACGCCGCGATGCTCGTCTTCCGGCGCAGACCGAGCGCTGAAACACTGGAAACACGTTAGGCGCGGCCGCGACATAGCGGCGAAACTCGGCACCTTCATCAGGGCGGCGACACCCGACCCCCCGAAGGAACGCCCGCCATGCGCAAGCTCTATTACGACCCCGTCTCGACCGTCTGCCGCCCCCTCGCCATGTTCCTCGCCGAGCACGATCTCGGCGTCGAGATGTGCCCGGTGGACCTGCGCCGCTGCGAGCAGCGCAGCGAATGGTTCGCCCGGGTCAATCCGAACCTGGTCGTTCCCGCTTTCGAGGAAGACGGCTTCGTGCTCACCGAATCGGCGACGATCCTCCGCTATTTCGCCCAGCTCGCCGACAGCACGACCTACCCGGCGGACCTTCGCGCCCGCGCCCGCATCGACGAGGCGCTCGACTGGTTCAACACCGGCTTCTACCGCGACCACGGCTACGGCCTCGTCTACCCAGCGGTCCTGCCGCACTACCGCATCCTCGACGCGCAGGGCTCCGAGCTGCGCGCCTGGCACGCGGCGCGGGTCGAAGCCCGGCTCCACGTCCTCGACGCCCACATGATCGGCGACCACGGGACGTGGGCGACCGGCGAGGATTTCTCGATCGCCGACATGTTCGGCGCCGCCCTCGTCACCTTGGGCGACCTCATCGGATACAATCTGGCGCCTTATCCCAACGTCTGCCGCTGGCTCGCGGCGGTCCAGGCGAGGCCCTCCTGGGCCGAGGCGAACGAGGCATTCCACGGCTGGCAGGACATGCTCGCGCCGCGCGCGCTCGCCGCCTGATCCCGACCGCGTCATCCAAGGAGATTCGAAATGAAGAGGCTTATCGCCGTCCTTCCCCTGTGCCTGCTCGCCGCGGCGGCGCCTGCCGCGATGATGGCACCCGCGGCAGCCGACAGCTTCGCCCCGCGCCAGGGCGAGCCCACTCTCGACGAGATGCGCGCCGCCACCGCGCGGTTCCGCAGCGTCGATGCCGCGCTCGCCGAAGGCTATGTCCGCGATCCGAGCGACACCTGCCATGTCGCGTCCGACATGGGGCAACCCGCGTCGCACGGCGGCATGGGCATCCACTTCTTCCGCCCGGACCTCCTCGGCATCACCGCGCCGCCCAACCCGCGGGTGAGCGGCAGCGGCACCCATACCGACTTTTCCCGTCCCGCCGTCCTCCTCTACGAGCCGCGCGCCGACGGAACGCTCGAGCTCGTCGGGGTCGAGAACCTCGTCTTCCAGGCCGCATGGCGGGCAGCCGGCCATTCGGGCCGCCCGAGCGTCCACGGCCGCCAGTGGGACAGCATGGCCGACGATCCGGCAACTCCGACCGACGAAGCGCACGGCTTCGAGCCGCATTTCGACCAGCATATCTGGCTGTGGCGCGCAAATCCCCGCGGCACCTACGAGCCGTTCAACCCGGCGGTCACCTGCGATCATCACCGGCCGCGACGTGCCGCGCACGGCACGCACGGCGGCCACGGCGCCCACGGCGGTCGCTAGGCCCGGCTGGGCAGAGACGGCGTTTGCGCGCGGCCGATAGGGAAACGCACCAAGCTCCCGCGCCGTCCCTCGCCCCGCCGGCCTGGACATATCGGTGTATTAGCACTATATGACACCTCCACATGCAGGAGGCATTGCCATGTTCGAAGATCCAGTCGCCAAGCGTACGGCGGTTGCAGCCGCGGTCGGCGCGGTGATCGCCATCCCGGTCCCGTTCGTCGGGCCGCTGATCGGCGCGGTCGTCGGCGCCGGCATCGGCTACTTCTCGGCCAGGCGCTGACGGGGAAGGGCTGAGGCTGCGGCATCGCCCGCGCGCCGGGCGCAGAGCCTTCAATGCCTCGCCGGAAGCGGCTATTGCTTGGCGATGACCTTCATCGTCTACGCGGCGGCGGCGCTCGCCGAGATCGCCGGCTGCTTCGCGTTCTGGGCCTCGCTGCGGCTCGGCAGGTCCGCCTGGTGGCTCGCCCCGGGCCTTCTCTGCCTCGTCGCCTTCGCCAGGCTGCTGACCCTCGTCGAGACGCAGGCCGCGGGCCGCGCTTATGCCGGCTACGGCGCGATCTACATCTGCGCATCCCTCCTGTGGCAGTGGCTGGCCGAAGGAATCCGCCCTGACCGCTGGGACCTTGGCGGCGCCGCCGTCTGCCTGCTCGGCGCCGCCCTGATCCTCCTCGGCCCGCGCGCGCCGGCGGGGCATCAACTCTAGAGTCCCGATTCGGGCGGCAGGCCCCGGCGGAACCGGCAGCGCGGCCCGGACGTTCGTGCCGAAGGCCGAACGGAGCGATCCGGCGGACACGACAGCGCCCGTCTCGTTCACCTCGGCGAACAGGAGAGCGCGCATGTCCGAAACCGACCGAAGCAAGCTCACCGGCTATTCCGAAGGAGCCGAGATCGAGCATGACGAGTTTCACTCCTCGCTCGAGATGGACGATACGAGCGGCTGGCGCATCTTCATCGTCCCCGGCCTCGCCATCGCCTTTCTGATCGGCGCGGTGATCCTGTTCCTGGTTTCCACCGGCGACACCACGCCCGACCCGCGCGTCCAGGCCCAGATCCGCGCCAAGCAGGAGCAGCAGGCCCAGCGCAAAGCGCAAGCCGATGCCGCCGCCCGCGCAGCCATGTCCCAGCCGCTGCCGGCCGATCCTGCGGAGACGACGAACACGCAGTGAAGCCGTTGGCGAGTGAGCGCGGCGAGGCTTCCGCGAGCCGGGCAGGAGTGACTGGGCAGGCGGCCTGCGTCATCGCGGCGCGTCCTGACGGCGGCGGCAGTGCATCCTTCGGCGCCCACGACCGTTGAGGCTCCGAACCAACCACAAGGGAGCGAACACAATGGCAGACCTCAGCCAGATCCAGCCGCACATGGACGTGATCGGCGCCGACGGCGCTAAGATCGGCACCGTCGATCGCGCCGAGGGCGGGCGCATCAAGCTCATCAAATCCGACAGCGGCTCGCATTCCGGGCACCATCATTACATCTCCGGCGGGCTCGTCTCCGGGATCGAGGGCAACACGATCCGGCTTTCAGCCAACGGCGACGCGGCCGTGCTCCTCGAGGAGGAGAAAGGCGGCGAGGGGATTGCGGACAGGAAGATGTTCAACTGGCGCAATGTCGGGATCGGCGCGGCCGCCGCAGGCCTCGTCGCCGCGGGCGCCGCTTACTGGAGCCGCGGGCGCCGCTCGTCGGAGGATGACGACCGCAGGGCCTGAGGAGGCTTTCGTGCGGCAAAATTGCGGCGGCGCGGCCTTGGTGCCCCGCCGCCGCTATGCCTCCATCGTTGCTGCGTGCGCGCCGCTGCGCCTGCGGGAAGGCGAGGATCTCGCGCATTTTTGCAGCGGGCGGTGCGACGGATGGGCCGCTGAGGCGTTACCGCACCGTCCGATCCCTTCAGGACCGATACATCGGCTCTGCGGCAACAGAGCGTCATTCGGTTTGCACTAGGCCGCCTCGAGAGGCAAAGCGCGGTCCGAACCCTTCTCGAAAGTGTCTTCTTGAACGCGTACACTCCGCTTCCGGCCGTCGACCTCGACCCCCGCATCCTGCTCCGCGAACTCAGCGCCTACCGGCAGCCGCATGTGCCGCGCAGCGTGATCGAGCTGGTCATCACGGCGGTTCCGTTCGCTGCCCTGTGGCTGCTCATGCTCGCTGTCCTGGGTGCCGGCCAGCTCTGGGGATTGCTCCTCGCGCTCCCCGCCGGCCTGTTCCTCCTCCGGCTGTTCCTGATCCAGCACGATTGCGGGCACGGCGCGTTCTTCAAGAGCCGCGCGGCGAACGACTGGACCGGGCGCATCCTGGGGGTGCTCACCTTCACGCCCTACGAGTCCTGGCGCCGCGCCCATGCCCTGCACCATGCCGGCACCGGCAAGCTCGAGGCACGGGGCATCGGCGACATCGACACGCTGACCGTGGCCGAGTTCCGCGCGCTGACGCCTGTGCGCCGCGCCCTGTACCGTCTGTACCGGCACCCGCTCGTCCTGTTCGGGCTCGGGCCGGCCTACATGTTCCTGCTCCGCCACCGGCTGCCGATCGGGAGCCTCAGGTGCAGCCGGAGCCTGTGGATCAGCGCGCTCGGCACCAACGCCGCCACCGCCGTCGCTGCGGGCCTGCTCGCCTGGCTCGTCGGCTGGAAGCTCCTCCTCCTGGTGCACGTGCCGATCATCCTCATCGCCGCGTCGATCGGAGTCTGGCTTTTCTACGTCCAGCATCAGTTCGAAGAGACGGTGTGGGACGGCGAGGAGGCATGGACCTTCCACGACGCGGCCCTGCACGGCAGCTCGCATTACGACATGCCGGCGGTGCTCCGCTGGTTCAGCGCCAATATCGGCATCCACCATGTCCACCACCTGGCGAGCCGCATCCCCTTCTACCGCCTCGGCGAGGTGCTGCGCGACCTGCCGGCACTGGGTGAGATGAGCCGCCTAACGCTGCGCGACAGCTTCCGCTGCGTCGGTCTCGTCCTGTGGGACGAGGACAAGAGGCGCCTGGTCTCCTTCGCGCAGGCACGCGCCTGACGCGCTAGGTTTGCGCGCTCCGCGCCCCGATCGCGCGGGGCTCGTGTTCTACGTGCAGGCACTGGCCGTCGGCGCCGGTGATGCGGACCCGTGCGCCTTCGGGCGCGTCGGGTCCACGTGCCGTCCAGACGCTGTCGCCGACCTTGACTCGTCCTTCGCCATTCTCGATCGCGCCGACGACGGTGACGACCTGTCCGGCCAGGCGGCCGGTGCGATCGTTGAGCAGCGGATCGCTGCTGTCGACCGGATTGCGCTCGTACCAGCGCCGTCCCCCATACACGGCGGCGATGGAGAGGAGGGCGAACAAGGCGAGCTGAAAGGCGATCGGGACGCCGAAAACCATGACGGCGACGCCGGTCGCCGCCGCCGCCGCCGCGATCCAGATCGAGAAGATGCCGGGGACGGCAAGCTCGACGAAGGCCAGGATGGCGGCGGCGAGCAGCCACCACCAATGGGGTTCGAGGCCGAGCGGGCTCATTGCGCCGGTCCTTCGAAGGGGCTCCTGCGCTGCGGTGCCGACGGCTCCGGCGGACGCGGCGACGAGTCCGAGCCGGCGCGGCCGAGCGCGTCCCTCGCCAGCTCGCCGATGCCGCCGAGCGTTCCGATCAGCGCCGTCGCCTCAACCGGGAAGAGGATGGTCTTGGCATTGGGCGAGGTCGCGAAGAGGCCGATCGCGTCGACATATTTCTGGGCGACGAAATAGTTGATCGCCTGCGTGTTGCCGCCCGCAATGGCGTCCGAGACCACGCGGGTCGCCTCGGCTTCCGCCTGGGCGCCTCGCTCGCGCGCTTCGGCGTCGCGGAAGGCGGCTTCGCGGCGGCCTTCGGCCTCGAGGATCTGGCCCTGCTTCTCGCCCTCGGCGCGCAGGATGGCGGAGGCGCGGCTGCCCTCGGCCTCGAGGATGACGGCGCGCTTCTCGCGCTCCGCCTTCATCTGCCGGCCCATGGCGTTGACGATGTCGGCGGGCGGGCGGATGTCCTTGATCTCGACGCGCGTGATCTTGACGCCCCAGCTCTCGGTCGCCTGATCCACCACCACGAGCAGCCGCGAGTTGATCTCGTCCCGCTTGGAGAGGGTCTCGTCGAGGTCCATGGAGCCCATGACGGTCCTGAGGTTCGTGGTCGTGAGCTGCATGATGGCGAGGTAGAGATCGGACACTTCATAGGCCGCCTTGGCCGCGTCCAGCACCTGGAAGAAGACGACGCCGTCGGTCGAGACCATGGCATTGTCCTTGGTGATGATCTCCTGCCCCGGAATGTCGAGCACCTGCTCCATCATGTTCACCTTGCGCCCCACCCGGTAGAAGAAGGCCGGGTAGAAATTGAGGCCGGGGCGGGCGACGGCGGTGAAGCGGCCGAAATATTCGATCGTGTACTGATAGCCCTGGCGCACGATCTTGATGCTCGCGAACAGGAAAAGCAGCACCACCGCGACGACGATGCCGATCACGCTCTCGATCATGTCTGAAACTCCCTCCCGGACCCTTGCTCCATCATGTAGGGCGGCCGCCCCGACTCCAAGCGGAATCGAACTTAGATGAACCCCCCCGACCTTCGCCTCTGCCGCACCATCCTCTTCCTGCCCGCGTCGAACCCGCGCGCCATCGAGAAGGCCAGGGGGCTGGACGCCGACATGATCATCCTCGACCTCGAGGACGCAGTGAAGGAGGAGGACAAGGAAGGGGCGCGGGAGATGGCGATCGAGGCCGCGGCCGCCGGCTTCGGCGAGCGCTTCTGCGCCATCCGGATGAACGCGGCGGGCACCCTTCATTACGACGAGGACGTCGCTGCGGTCCGGCGAAGCGCCGCCGACGTCGTCATCCTCGCCAAGGTGGAGAGCGCGCGGCAGACGGCCGAGGCGGCGGCGGCGACCGGCAAGCCCCTGCTGGCGATGATCGAGACGTCGCGCGCCGTGCTGGACGCCGCCGCAATCGCGCCGGCGACGGTCGGCCTCATCGCCGGCACCAACGACCTCAGCGCCGAGCTCGGCATCCAGCCGGGGGGCGGGCGGCCCGGCCTCGCCTATGCGCTGCAGCAGGTGGTGCTGGCGGCGCGTGCCGCAAGGGTGGCGGCGTTCGACGGCGTCCACAACGCTCTCGACGACGAGGCCGGCCTCGCCGAGGAATGCCGCCAGGGCCGCGCCTACGGCTTCGACGGCAAGTCGCTCATACACCCGAGCCAGATCGAGATGGCCAACCGGCTGTTCGGCCCTTCCGAGGAGGAGCTTGCGGCGGCCGAGCGGCTGGTTGCGGCGGCGACGGGCGGAGCGGAACGCTTCGAGGGCAGGATGATCGAAGCGATGCACGTCGCCCAGGCGCGCGCGCTGCTGGCAAAGGCGCGGCGATAGGGCGGTGCTCAGGCTCAGGGGGCTTCGACGGGCTTAGGCTCTGGCGGGGTTGGGGTTGGAGCGTGGGTTCACCGGGCTTCGACAGGCTTAGGCTCTGGCGGGGGTGGGTGACACCAAACCCGCTAGTCCTGAGCTTGTCGAAGGACGGGTCGGAGCGGGCGATCCGGGCTTCGACAGGCTCAGCCCTGGCGGAGTTTGGGGTTTGGGTTTGGGTTCACCGGGCTTCGACAGGCTCAGCCCTAGCGGAGGTAGATATTCAAACCCGCTAGTCTTGAGCTTGTCGAAGGACGGGTCGGAGCGCGCTGATCCGGGCTTCGACAGGCTCAGTCATAGCGGGGCTAGATATCTAAACCCGCTCGTCCTGAGCTTGTCGAAGGACGGTTGGAGCGCGCCGACCCGGGCTTCGACAGGCTCAGCCCTGGCGGGATTGGTATGCACGGCGTGGGATTGCCAGTGCGGGTTAGCGGCGGTTAGGCAGGAGGATGTTTACGCGCTTTTCCCGTGCCGTCGCGCTTTGCGCCGTTCTTTTCGTTTCCGCGCCGTTGTTCGCGCAGGCGCAGCCGATCACTGCGGGCGACATGATGCGCCACATCGAGGTGCTGGCGAGCGACGAATATGGCGGCCGGGCGCCCGCGACTGAGGGAGAGCGGCGGACCACCGCCTACATCGTCGCCGAGCTGGAGAAGCGTGGGCTGGAGCCGGCGGCGACGAACGGGGGCTGGCTGCAGGCCGTGCCGCTCATCGAACGGCGGACGATGGCGCACGACATGCGCTGGTCGACGCGCGGCCGGGTGATCGCATTCGACGTGGAGCGGGTCGTTCTCATCGGCGACGAGGACGAGCACCGCATCTTTGAAGCGCCGGTGGTCTTCGTCGGCCACGGCGCAGTCGACCGCGCGCGCGGCATCGACCAGCTCGCCGGGGCTGATTTGCAGGGCGCCGTCGCGCTGATGCTGGTGGCATCGCCGGACGTGCCTGGATTTCCTTCCTTCGAGGAGCGGATGCGCGCCGTCGCCGCGGCAGGCGCAGCGGTCGTGATCGGCGTGCTTCCGGACGAGGTGCCCTGGCAGGCGGTCGTGAATGCAAGCCGCGCGCCGACGACGGAGCTGGCCACCCATCCTCGTCCGCGAGTCTCCGGCGCGATACCGCTCGCGGAGGTGGTGCGGATCGTCCGCGAATCCGGCGGCGATTTCATGTCGATGCTGAACGAGCGGGCAGGGCCTGCCTTCCGCGCGGTGCCGCTCAATCTCAACGCGAGCTTTACCGTCAACAGCCGGGTGCGGCGCTACACGTCGAACAATGTGGTCGGCCGCATCCGCGGCAGCGCGCCTCGCCGCGCCGACCGGCCGAACGAGAGCGTGCTGCTGCTCGGCCATTGGGACCATCTCGGCACCTGCGGGCGCGAAGGTGATCAGGACCGGATTTGCAACGGCGCCGTCGACAATGCGAGCGGCATCGCGATGCTGATCGAGATTGCCGGGCGTATCGCCGCCGGGCCGCCGGCGGCGCGAGACGTCCTCGTCCTCGCCACCACGGCCGAGGAGATGGGGCTGCTCGGCGCGGAGCATTTCGCCGCCCAGCCGCCGGTGCCGCTTGAAGGGATCGTGGCGGCGCTCAACTTCGACACGGTGGCGATCCACGGAACGGGCCAGCCGGTGGCGGTGATCGGGCGAGGCTTTGCCCCGCTCGACGGCGCGATCGCCGCAACGGCGGCCGAATTCCGGCGATCCATGGATACGACCTACGCCGCCGACGCCTTCATCCGCCGCCAGGACGGC
>DASWMS010000031.1:0-18066 GCA_036399655.1 Allosphingosinicella sp.
GGACTGAGGCGCGTGCGGCTGAGGCGGGTGGGACTGGGGCCCATGGGGCTGAGGCGTGTGGGGCGCAGGCGGCCATTGAGCGGACGGGACGTGTGGCATGGCGCCGCCGTGGGCGGGCGGCACGGCGCCGCCGTGGCCCGGCCATCCTCCATGCATGTGCCCCGGTGCGCCGCCATGCGGCGTCCCGCGTTCGAACCATGCCATCGCATCCGGCCGGAACAGCAGGTAGATCGAGGCTGCGGTGAGGCCGTGCTGCACCAGCGTGAGCAGCAAGAGGTGCGCCGGAAATTCGAAAAGTTGTCCGAGGCCCACCAGCCCGTACAGGAGCCCGAGACCCGCGAGCACGACGTAGATCCAACGCGCGGTGCTGCTCGCCTGCCGCGCGACGAAGTAGATGAGCACACCGTAGATTGCGTAGATGATCACGGCGACGGTCATGACCAACCCGGCGCCGCCGAGCATCGATGCCATCAGAAGCGCCTGGAGCAGGCCGACGCCGATCGAGGCGAGCACAATTCGTTCGAACAGCACGATGGACTGCGGCCGCATGTGATTCCCCCTTTTGCCCATGCGAACCTTAAACGAGGCCGGGGGAGGTGCAAGCGACTTCGAATCGGACGCCGGGACACTGTCCCGCAGGCTGCGCAGACATTCGTGCTTGATGCCCCGTTAACCAGCATCCCTTTGCCGCGCGCCGTGTTTTCGCATCCAGGAGATCACGATGCGCCGAGCCCACCATTGCAAGGTCTACGAAGAGCCCACGCCGCCGGTCGATCGCGACCCGCGCCACGCGGTGAACCTCGTCGCGCTCGTTACGTCGGAAGCGTGCGGCGGGGCGGTTCAGGTCATCGACGTGTCGCGGCGCGGGTTCAGCGCCCGGAGCAGGAACGCCGTGAGGATCGGCAGCGACATCAACGTCATCCTGCCGGGCATCGGCGCGGCGAAAGCGCAGGTGAGATGGGCGTTCTGCGGCGCCTTCGGCGCGCGTTTCCACGCCAGCCTGACGGAAGATCGGCTCGGTGCCTGCATCGAAGCGGACGGCGGTTCGCGCCGCTCCGGCAACGGCCACTCCGGCGCGGACCGGTTCGGCATCGGCTAGGACATTGCGGACATCCGCTCCCGGGCCGAAATCAGGCCCCGGCGAGTGCGGCGACGACCGCCCGGAGCGCTTCGGGATGGCTGACCATCTCGTTGTGACGGCACGAAAGCGCGACCCGGCGATCCGCCTCCCAATCCTCGCCCGCAGCGCTTGCCGGAGCGACGATCCCGTCGCGCGGCGACCACATGGCGACGGTCGGCACCGGCGGCTTCACGTCCGGCGCGATCGGCACCGGCGGATGATCGACGTCGTGGTCGTTGATCGCTTCATAGAGCTTCCATGCATTGTTGGCGCGCAGGCTCTGCGAGAAGGGCGTTCCCAGAGTCACGACCATCGACACCGCCGCCGCGCGCCGCTTCGCGAGCTCGCGCGCATACAAGCCGCCGAGGCTCCAGCCGACCAGCGCGACCTGACCTCGCGTTTCCGCGGCGACCATGTCGATTCTTCTCAGCAGCCGCTCGAACTTGCTGCGCCGGGCGCCGAGGTTGAGCCCCTGCGCCCAGCCATAGGACTCGAAGCCGCAGGCGCCGAGCGTCCGCCGCAGTTGAAGCGTCGCGAGGTCGTTGGCGAGAAAGGCCGGGATCACCATCACGGCACGCCCGCGCCCCACATCCTCGCGCACACGCGCCGGCCGGACCTGCGCCGCGAGCAGCCGCGCCGCAGCCGGCGCCTCCGCCAGCAGCATGCCCCAGCCCGGCCTTCGGTCGTCTCGTCCTGCTTCCACTGCCGTGCTCCGTCCGCCGTCGCGCCTACAGCATCCGGGGAGACCATCCGTTCCGTTCCTTGGGTGCGCCTTGGAGGGGTGGGGGCTGCCAGGGCGACACTAACACAGAGTGTTGCTTGAACAACACGCAGGCAGCATTCTGCCTTCCCTCGTCTTGCAGCGACCGAGGAGTTTGCTAATCTGCGCCCGCTGATCGCAAAAGGCAGCGATTCCTGATTAGGGGGTAATTTCATGAAGAAGTTTTTGTTGGCCGCGAGCGCGGCCGTTCTGCCGTTCGCCCTTCCGGGCGTGGCTTATGCGCAGGATGATGCAGCCGCCGCGCCGCGCACCCACGCTTATATCGGTGTGCAGGCCGGTCTCCACGATCTCGGCGTCGACACGGACGAATTCGACACCGACGATTTCGAGATCGACGATTCCGCGATGATCTACGGCGTCTATGGCGGCGTCGACTTCGACATCGGCACCTCGGCGATCATCGGCGTCGAAGGCAATTTCAACAAGGGCAGCGGCCCGATCGACACCGAATACGGCGTCGCCGGCCGTCTCGGCTTCCGCACCAGCGGCGGGACGATCGTGTTCGCCCGCGCCGGCTACCAGTGGGTCAACGTCGATGCCGCGGGCCTGCTCAACCTCGATGACGACGATCTCGACGACGACGATCTCGATATCGACGACACGATCGGCGACTACACGGTCGGCGTCGGTGCCGACATCGCGGTGGGCGAGAGCCTCGGTTTCCGTGTCGCGGTGGATACGATCTCCTTCGACACGCTGCGTCCGTCGGTGGGTCTGCACCTGCGCTTCTGACGCACGCGCCGCACCAGGCAAAAAGGAGTGGCCGGTCTTCGGATCGGCCACTCTTTTTTTGTCCGCCGCGGGCGGTACGCGCGGACGGCGAGGCGACGGCCGGGACGAAGGCGTGCCGGCTGCACCACTTGCGCATCTTGCTGTATTAGCATACCAACTCACCGGTGAGCGCAGGGACCGCCTCGATCGACACAGCAGCGGCTCTGCAGCTCCGCTCTGTGAGCTATGCCTATCCCGGTCAGTCCGGCGGCGTCCGCGACGTCAGCCTGGCGGCCGAACCTGGGGCGCTCTACGCGCTGATCGGTGAGAACGGCGCCGGCAAGACGACCCTGATGCGGCTGATGCTCGGGCTGCTGACCCCGACTTCGGGCGAAGTGCTGGTCGGCGGCGCGCCGTTGCGCAGGGATCCGGCCCTGCTCGCTTCGATCGGAAGCCTGATTGAGACGCCCTCCCTCTACCTGCACCTGACCGGCGAGGAGCATCTTCGGGTGTTCGCGATCTACTACGGGCTCGGCCGCACGGCGGTCGGGCGGGCGCTGGAAACGGTCGGCCTCGGCGCAGCCGCTGCAACCCTGGTCAAGCGCTATTCCCTCGGGATGAAGCAGAGGCTGGGTATCGCGACCGCATTGCTCCACGAGCCGGCGATCCTGGTGCTCGACGAGCCGATGAACGGCCTTGATCCCGCCGGAATGGCCGAGCTGCGCGAGCTCCTGGCGGGCCTTGCCGCGCGCGGAAAGACGGTGATCGTGTCGAGCCACCTCCTCTCCGAAGTCGAACGGAGCGCGAGCCGCATCGCCATCATCCATCGTGGCGCGCTGCGCTTCGAAGGACGGCCGGAGGAATTCAGGCGATCCCGCGGCTCCGGCGCGGGCGTGCTTCTGCGCGTCGCCGACGCGCCCGCGGCGGTTTTGCAGCTGGAGGCGGGCGGGCACGTCTGCGCGACGCAGGGCGACGCGGTGGTCGTCCGGGACGTTCCTGAAAGCCAGGTGGGGGATCTGGTTCGCGCGCTCGCCGCCGCTGGCCACGACATCCGCTCGGTCGAAACGGTGAGGCCATCGCTCGAGGACGAATATCTGGCGCTCCTTCGGGAGGCGCCCGATGCTTGACGCCTTTCGCGCGGAGCGGCTGAAGCTGCGAAGGCTGCGGCTCCCGCTCCTGGCGGTGGCGAGCGGCGCCGCGATCGCTGCGCTTGCGGGCCTCGGCATGCATGGGGCCGCGGCCAGGATCGCCACGGAACGCAACCTCGAAATGCCCTGGCAGAATGGCGTCATCGGCGACGCCGCGACCAATCTCATCCTAATCCTGCCGGCGCTGGTGACCCTGCTCACCGCGCTTGCTTTCTACGTCGAGCATCGCGGCGGGATGTGGAAGCAGCTTCGCCTCGTGCCCCGTTCCCCATGGGCGCTCCACGCCGCGAAGTTCGCCGCGATCCAGCTGCTTCTCGCCGTCGCCCTCGGGACCGCGCTCACCGCATCGCTCGCCGGCTGGCACGGCCTGCCGCAGGTTCTGCACGCCGAGATCGGAGTGACCGACGCGATCGCCTACCGGAACATGATCTTCATGGCGGTGGCGCTCTACCTCTCGCTCCTTCCGGTCTCAATCATACAGTTCCTTCTGTCCGCCCGTTTGTCGAACATCCTCCACCCGGTCGGCATGGGCCTGGTGCTCACCTTCGCGAGCCTTGCATTGTTCGGCCCGAAGACGGCGCCGTACCTTCCTTATGCATGGCCCGGCGCCGTGGTCATGGCGACCTTCGCGCCGGCCGAAGGGACCGAAGTTCAGCGGGCTGACCCTTCGTTCCGCGCGCAGGCCGGAGCCTTGGTGGGACCGCGTTCGGGGGCGGGCGCGATCCTCTTCGATAGCGGGCATGGCAATCGCCACACGCTGACGTCCGGCGGTGGGAAAGGCAGCATCGGGTGGATGGCGGATGCAGCCATCGAGGCCGGAATTCCCGTGCGCGAAGCAGACGGCCCGATCGGTCCCGAGGCTCTGCGCGACGTCGATCTGCTGGTCGTGGGCGCCGCTGCGCTTCCGCCTTCGCCGGAGGAGGTGCTTGCGATCGACGCATGGGTGTCAGGGGGAGGGGCGCTGCTCCTCCTCACCGATCACGAGCCCTTTGCTCTGCCGGCTCAGGCCTTGGCGCGGCGCCTCGGTGTCGGAACCTCTCTGGAGATGGTGGCGGGAAACGAGAGCGGAACGGACCGGCGGCTTTATCGGGTCCGTTGGGGTGCATCGCCCGCCGAGCTTCGTGTACGGGCCTACGGCGGTCAGGCGCTATGGCGCGAGGCGGCTGGCGGAGCACGCTTGCTGCCTCTCGCCGGAGAAATACGCAGCAGCCGGGGCGGCCTTATCGAGCCTCCCGCACAAGCTTCGCAGATGCTCGCGTTCAGCCATGGCCGCGGCCGGGTCGTCCTATCCGGCGACAGCGGTCTGTTCACCGCCCAAAGCAGCGAAGGGGGACCGATCGGAGTCGCAGACCGCAGCGTCGATAACGAGCGGTTCGTGGTCGAGATCCTGCGCTGGCTGCTCCGCCAGAGCGCCCCCGATTGAACGCGCCGCGCGCGCCGCTCATCCAAACACCCACGCGCGGAAGACCGGCGAGAGATCTCGATCCGCGGCTTGCTCCATCGCCCGCTGCAGGTGGATGCTGGTCACGCTGCCGCCGGCATGGGCGCGGGTGAATGCCCTGAGACCGGCCCAAAAGGCCTCCTCGCCAAGAACCGTTCTCAGGTGATCCATGAACAACGCGCCCTTGCTGTACTGGATTGCACGGCGCGTGCCGAGGTTGGGGTAAGCGCCGGCGAAGGCGAGCGGCCTGTCCCAGCCCGCTTCCTCCGCGCGGCGGAGCCGGGCTCGAGCCGTGTCGAGCTCGGCGCGATAGGCGGGCGCGCCGAATCGATGCTCCTTCCATGCGGCGGTCATGAAGGTGGCGATGCCTTCGTTGAGCCAGAAGTCCTGCCAGGTCTCGGCCGTCACGAGATTGCCCCACCATTGGTGTGCAAGCTCGTGCGCGATCACCCAGTCGGACGAGGGATCGGCGGCGCCGCGCTCGAGCTCGCCCCGTCCGATCAACGAGTAGGTCGCCGCCTCCTGCGCCTCGCGGCCCGGGACCAGGAGCTGCGCGTACCGGCCTCCGGGAAGCGGGAGCCCCGCCTTGGCCGAGAAGAAGGCGACCATCCTGGGGGTCTCGGCGAACAGCCGCGTCAGCTCGGACGCGGTTGCACCCTCGCCATAATGATCGAGCACGCCGCCGCCGCTCCGGACGCTGGTGTGGGTGAAGCGTCCGACCGCGAAGCCGAACAGGTAGGGCGAATAGGCCCGCGCGCTTCGCCAGCGGTGGGTGACCTCGCCGTTCCGCGGCTTGGTTCGGCCGGCCATCCTGCCGACCGCAAGGGTGGTCATCTCGGCCGGGACCCGCAGATCCAGTGCGAACATCGCCTTGTCCCCCGGCGCGTCCTGCAGGCAGACCATCCAGTCGCAGGCGAAATAGCTCGTGTACATAGAGCCGGCTGTCGCGGTGACGCCGCGGCGGGGCACTCCGTGGTAGCGCAGGACGATCTCGACCGTGTGCCTGTTGGCAAGCGGCGCCGGGAGGGCGACGGCGATGCCGCTCTCGTCCGACCTGACCTGCGCCGGCCGGCCGTCCACCGTTGCAGCGTCGATGATCAGCGCATTGGGTGAAAAGACCACCCGGTGAAGCCCGTCCCGAAGGCTTCGGACCGTGATCGCTTCCGTTCCCGCCACCGACCTCTCGGCCGGATCAGGCGTCAGCGAAACCGCATAGCGTTCCACCTCGAAACCCGCTCCCACGGCAGCAGGCTCCGGCGAGGGCGCGCCGGCGAAATCCGAAATCGCCGCGACGGCAAAAATCAGGCTGAGCTTCATCCTCGGAAATTCCCATGCCATGAACGCGACCCGGAGAATCGCGGCGGAATTCATGTTTCGCGGCAATGCGGGGTCACCAAACCCATTGGCCGAAGCGATTCCAAAGTCCCTCCGGCCCGAAGGAGATTCCGATCGCTAGGTCCGACAAGGGAGCGCCTGTCCGGCTGTCGTAGCATCCGGAATAGCTGCCGCCGCCGTCGCTTCGATGCGTGTCGAGCGCCACGCACGTCCGGCGGCGATCCTGTTCTACATAGGGGCGCGTGACGCGGCGATACTCCTCGCGGCTCATGCCGAAGGCCTCTGCGCCACCCGTGAGCGCCAGGTCCACGTAGCGCGCATGTTCGGACGGCACCCGCCAGGCAGCCGCGTGCCGGAATGGCTGAGACAAGGGGATGAGGCAGGCGAGCAGGGTCGCAATGCCGGCGGCGATTGCGGTTCGGCGTGAAAAAAGACGGCTCATTTTCAGCCTCCGGGTGCCTTTTGGGCCTTAGGATGGATGTTCGCAACGGGTTGTCGGCAAAGGCTCAGGGGGGGCGTTCTTTCAACTTCAGAAGTGCGATCTCGAACTCGGGCGCTCACCGGCTCAACTGCAGGAGGACCGCTCGTGCTGATGTGCGCTACGGGTTACAAGGCGGACGTTGGCGCGGTGGCCCGTTCGATGCGCCCCCTTCCTCTCACCCCAGGCCTTGAGGATCTTTCAGATGAGACCCACCATCACCGCCTTCGAACGCTCCCCGGACCGCGGCCAGGGGCTGGCGCGCGACATGCGCGTTCGCTGGGCGCTCGAGGAAGCGGGCCTGCCTTATGACGTGCGCCTCCTTTCGTTCCAGGAGATGAAGGCCCCGCGGCATCTGGCGCTTCATCCATTCGAACAAATTCCCACCTACGAAGAAGCCGACCTCGCCTTGTTCGAATCCGGTGCGATCGTCTTCCACATCGCCGAGCGTCACGCCGGACTGCTCCCTCGCGATGCGAACGAGCGGGCACGCGCGATCGCATGGATGTTTGCGGCCCTCAACACGGTCGAGCCGCCGATCTTCGAGCGCGCCCTCGCGATGATATTGGAGCGCGACAAGCCCTGGCACGCCGACCGGCTGCCTCTCCTAGACGACCGCGTCCGCGCGCGGCTCGGCCAATTGTCAGGGTGGCTTGCCGATGCCGAGTGGCTCGACGGCGGCTTCAGCGCCGGCGACCTGCTCATGGTGACGGTGCTGCGAAGGTTGAACGGTTCGGGCATGCTGGAGGATTATCCGAACCTCCCGGCCTATGTGGCACGCGGCGAAGCCCGGCCGGCATACCGCCGTGCGTTCGAGGATCAACTGGCGGTGTTCGAGGCCTCTGCACCGGATCGCGCGTAACGGAAGTCCAGCCGGCGCGGCTGGATGGTGCGGACGGCGGGACTCGAACCCGCACGCCCCGAGGGGCAGGAGATTTTAAGTCTCCGGCGTCTACCGGTTTCGCCACGTCCGCACGCGCGCGACCATGCCTCGCGAAGCGGCGGGGCGGAAGCCTCGATCTACGATTGACGCGCCGGCGGCAAGCCAGGCGCGGGAAAGCTCAGTCGTTCGCGTTCGCGGCGGCGAGGTTCAGGCGCTCGCGCATTTCCTTGCCCGGCTTGAAATAAGGGACGCGCTTGGCGGAGACGTCGACCGGCTCGCCGGTGCGCGGGTTGCGGCCCTTGCGAGCGTCGCGGCCACGGGTCGAAAAGGCGCCGAAGCCGCGGAGCTCGACCCGGCCGCCCTTGCGGAGCTGGTCGGTAATCGAGTCGAAGAAGGCGCAGACGACCCGCTCGATCTCCTTTTGAGTGAGATCGGGATGATCCTCGCAGAGCTTCTGCACGAGTTCGGAACGGATCAACGAAACCCCCTCAGGTTCGGCAGCCGGCGCGAAACCGGCAACATGGCCGTCCCCCCAGACGGCTAACTTGCGTCAGCGTGTACTCAAAAGCCATGGAAATCAAGGGGCAACGGCAGGACGATCAAGCGGCGGGCGCCTCTTTCGAAACGCCCGCCGCCTAACATAAGTTAGGACTTGTCCTTCTGCTTGAGGGCTTCGCCGAGGATGTCGCCGAGCGAAGCGCCGCTGTCGGACGAGCCGTACTGGGCGACGGCCTGCTTCTCCTCGGAGATCTGGAGGGCCTTGATCGAGAAGTTCGGCTTCTTGGAGCGGTCGAAGCCGATCACCATCGCGTCGAACTTCTGGCCGACCTGGAAGCGCTCGGGGCGCTGCTCGTCCCGGTCGCGGCCGAGATCGGTGCGCTTGATGAAGCCCGAAGCGCCGTCGTCGCCGACCTGCACCTCGAGACCGCCGTCGCGGACCTCGAGCACCGTCACCGTGACGATCTCGTTCTTGCCGACGCCGCCGCCGGCACCCGCGCCGCCCTTGGCGACACCGCCGCGCTCGAGCTGCTTCATGCCGAGCGAGATACGCTCCTTCTCGACGTCCACGTCGAGGACGACGGCCTTCACCATCTCGCCCTTGCGGTGGAGATTGAGCGCCTCTTCGCCGGTCACGCCCCAGGCGATGTCCGACATGTGGACCATGCCGTCGACGTCGCCCTCGAGCCCGATGAACAGGCCGAATTCGGTGGCGTTCTTCACTTCGCCCTCGACCTCGGTGCCGACCGGGTGGGTGTCGGCGAAGGCATGCCACGGATTGGCCTGCGCCTGCTTGAGGCCCAGCGAAATGCGGCGCTTGTCCTCGTCGACCTCGAGCACCGAAACCTCGACCTCCTGGGACGTCGAGACGATCTTGCCCGGATGGACGTTCTTCTTGGTCCAGCTCATTTCGGAGACGTGGACGAGGCCCTCGATGCCGGCCTCGAGCTCCACGAACGCACCATATTCGGTGATGTTCGTGACGCGGCCCGTGAACACGCCGCCGACCGGATACTTGGCCGAAGCGCCCTCCCACGGATCCGCCTCGAGCTGCTTCATGCCGAGCGAGATGCGCTGGGTTTCGCGGTTGATGCGGATGATCTGCACGCGCACCGTGTCGCCGATGTTGATCACCTCCGAGGGGTGGTTGACCCGCTTGTAGGAGATGTCGGTCACGTGGAGCAGGCCGTCGATGCCGCCCAGGTCGACGAAGGCGCCGTAATCGGTGATGTTCTTGACGACGCCGTCCACCACCTGGCCCTCGGCGAGGCTCTGGATGAGGCCGGTGCGCTGCTCGGCGCGGGTCTCTTCGAGGATGGCGCGGCGCGAAACGACGATGTTGCCGCGGCGGCGGTCCATCTTCAGGATCTGGAAGGGCGTGGGAAGATCCATCAGCGGGGTGACGTCGCGCACCGGGCGGATGTCGACCTGCGAGCCCGGAAGGAAGGCGACGGCGCCGCCGAGGTCGACGGTGAAGCCGCCCTTGACGCGGCCGAAGATCACGCCTTCGACGCGCTCGTTCGCGGTATACTGGGTTTCGAGCTTGTCCCATGCGGCTTCGCGGCGTGCGCGGTCGCGCGACAGCATCGCTTCGCCCTGGTGGTTCTCGACGCGGTCGACATAGACTTCGACTTCGTCGCCGATGGCGAGCTCGGCCTTCTGGCCCGGCGCGGCGAATTCGCGCAGCGCGACGCGGCCCTCGCTCTTGAGGCCGACGTCGATCACGGCCATGTCGTTCTCGATCCCGGTCACGATCCCCTTGACGACCCGGCCCTCGAAGCTTTCATTCTCGCCGCCAAGAGATTCGTTGAGCATTGCCGCGAAATCGTCGCGGGTCGGCATTGCCGCAGTGGCCATAAAAGAAGTGTCCTATTTTCATATTCCGGCCAGAGGTTGTCTCCCCTGGTCTTGGAACCTGACCGCCCCCGCCGCACCATGCGGTGGAGGCGCCCGTTGGGCTTAGGTTTGCGCGGGCTCCCACTTCGGTCCCTCACCCGCCCGCTTCGCGGGCACCCTCTCCCGCGATGGGGAGAGGGGGGAGTGGAAAAGCAAAAAGAGCGCGGCAGGGCGGGCGGTTCGCCTCTTTCCCTCGCGCTTTCCCTGAGCCCCCGCAAGCGCTTACGCCCGCCGGACGCGGGGGGCTATAGAGGAAGGCGGGGGAGCGGGCAAGCCACTAGCTCTGCAGCTGTCATCCCCCCGTTGAGCCGCCACGGCCGGCTTCTCCAAACGGCGGTGCGCGACAACGACACCGAAGTGGACCTTCCCTTTCGGCCCCGATTGTCGGCTTATAAGCACGGCGCAGCGTGCCGACCGCATGGGTAAATTTTACGAGGTAGAGCGTGATAGGCTTGGAAGCGTGAACGCACTCGCGGCACGGCTCTGGATCAGGCTGCTGTGCGGCCTAGGCATGGCATTCGCCAGCTTTTGGGTGCCGCCCGCCTGGGCGTCGGATGGTGTTGTACGGATCGCGATGGTTCGTACGGGCGAGACGGTCGATGTGACATACACGCTGCCGGCGCCGGTCACGTCGCTGGCTTTGCGTCTGAGTGAGGGGCCGCAGCCGGCAGCAAGGATCGAGGTGCGGGAGGACGGGCTCCGTCTCAATCGGGGGCGCATTGAGGGCATCCAGCCCTTCACTCGGATCACCCTGAGAGTGACTTCCGACTCAACCGAGCGTGATGGCGTCTACCCGCTTGCCCGACGGCTCGGGAGCGGGGGGTTCGTCGTCTATGCGCCCTATCTTCTGCCCAAGGAGCGGCAGGCGCGCGTGACCATCGGCACGACCGGCCGCCCCAGGCGCCTGACCGTGCGGGCCTCGGACGGCTACGTTCTGGTGGGCGCATCGCCGGAACGCCGCGACGGTTTCGCCTTTCTGGCGGCGAACGACATTGCACCTTCGCTCGCCGAGGAGGTGAAAGGACGGACGTCGCGTCTGCTCGCTTACTACCGATCGAAGCTCCGGCGCCGCCCGGATGTCGAGCCGACGATCGTGCTTGCCCGATACGACCTGCTTCCGGGGATGAGCCGGGGCCTGCTGCGCGGCGACGTCTCGGCGAATGGCGTCGTCTTCTTGCGGACCTATGTCGACGTCCGCGCTCCATCCGCTGAAGGACCGCCTCCGGCCCAGCATGCCAGGTTCCTTGCGCATGAGCTCTTTCACCTTTGGAACCGGAGCCGTGATCCGGCACGCGAGAATGCCTGGCTCATGGAAGGCGGCGCGGAATATGCAGGATGGGTCGCCACCGCGTCGCTGTGGCCGATCGAGCACCGTCTGAAGCAGAGTGCCGGTGGCGCCCTGCGAACCTGCATGATGTACCTCGGCGCGCGGCCGCTGAGCGGACTCGAAGAGATGCAGGCGCGAAGCGTTCGCTATCCTTGCGGCGCCGTCGTTCACTGGGCTGTGGATGTTGCTGCGCGGGCACAAGGGACGGGGCTCGACGGCTTCGCAATTTGGCGGCGCCTGCTCGCTCACAGGGATCGGACCGGATCGTACACGCTTGCCGATTATCGCGCTGCCGTCGCCGAACTCGCGCCAGCTGCGGCACCGCGCGTTGAGTCTCTGGTCGGCGCAGGCGGGATCGAGCGTTGGGCGGCTCTGGCAACAGCGCTGAACGGAATGGGAGCCGAAGTGAGGGTCAGCCCCCCAAGCGAGTTCGTCCTTCGTCTTGCGGCGGCCAAGGCGCTCGTCCTGTCGGCCTGCCGCGAGGTGCATGGCGTGGGTGAGAACGGGGGGCGCCTCGTCGTGCAGGCGCAGGACTCTTGCCGCGAGTTCGGCGACGATCCGGCGATCGAGGAAGCGGGCGGAGTCTCAGTCCTCGAAGCGGCAGCCTTCTACGAAGCCGTGCGATCACGTTGTGAAATCAACGGGAGCATCAACGTTGTCGTGAACGGCGAGAGGGGCCGGCGCGCTCATCGCGTGCGATGCGATACCGCCGTGGAACCTCCGCCGCCGGAGCTTACAGTCGTACGGGCGTGAGACGGCGGCTAAGCATAGGAGTCCTCACATGTTGACCGCGTAGGTCGCCTTTGGGCAGGCGGAGGGCGGCGGTTGGCGTAAGCGCATGCTCTCGTTCTGGAGCGAGAAGGATGCGCCATCGAGGGTGACATCCTGTCCCATCGGGAAGATTTCGCCCGCAGGGCCTACGATCTGCGTTCCGTCACTCGAAAAGCGAGGCCGTTCGGCCACACCGGCGTATAGGTCTGTTCTCGAACCTTGAAGGTGACGCAGCCATCCTCCGCCGAGAGGAAGCCACGTGTTCTGCCCAACGGCAGAACCGGGTCGGCCGTGTTGACTGCGATGAACGGCATCGGGCCCGAGCGCGTGGTGGCAGACGAGCTGGGCGTATCGTTGCTTCCGTCGCTCGGATCGGCAGCTCGCTCGGCCGTACGGTTGCGATTTGAGCTTTGATCTCCAGGTGCCGGCTCGCTGCTGCACGACGCGGCGGTCAGAACCGGTGCGATCACCAGGATGCTTCGAAACCAGACATGCTTGAGCATGAAATCGAAACCATGGCCGTGGTGGCGTTGTTCCGCAGGCTCGACCTTGCTCCGCTCGTTCGAACTCCTCACGCTGCGGCCATTGCCACCGTCACACTCAGTTCAGCTCCGTCAAGCGCCGCACATCGTGGGCCAGCACCGCCAACACTGGCCGGGTCATGCACCCAAGCTCATCAAGTTCGTGCTCAGCCATGATCCGGATCTTCGCAAGCAGCGCCTCCAAGCTCGGCACTGGCGTCAGTGCAAGGCGGACCGCCGCGCGCTGCATCGGGGCGGTGCAGCGGTCGTAGAAGGCTTCTTCGGCGGCATCGACATGGGCGAAGGCGGCGTCGCAGAGGGGGCGGCCTTGTTCGCTAGCGTGGGCGGCTTCCCAGCTTCCGAAGCGGTGGGCGAGGGCCGCCTGTTCGTGTTCGTAGCGGTCGTTGGCCTGGCGGTAGAAGCCGGTTTCGGCCGCTTCCCTCGTGCGGGCGGCGAGGCGGCGGTAGGCGGCCAGGCGGCGGTTCCAGAGTGTGCGGTCGGGGGTGGGTTGTTCCGCGCGGCTCTCGACGGTGGGCGCGGGGAGGGCGACGATCGGGAGAGAGGCCGCGGCGCCTAGGAGGGCACGGCGGGTGGTGCTAAGCGGCTCGATAGCCATGGCTCACCTCTAAGTCAGGTGGTTGTGGTCAGAGCCGGGGGGAAGTTGCCGCTTCCTCTCGGCTCGTCTTCTGGTAGCACGAAGACATGGCTAAGACACTTCGCGATACCGCGATACCGCGCAAGAAAAGACCCGAGCAGACCGGCGAGACGATCGCGACCGTATCGAGCCTGACTTCCTGAAGCGCCCGGACGAATGGCGTCGCGAGCAGCCGGACCTGCCGAGCCGGCCGGAGGCATTGCGGCGGCTGGCGGAGCAGGCGCTGCGTAGTTCCTAGGTCTGAAACTCCTTCTGGACCGTAGGTCAGTTCGTAGCACAATAGGAATCGCGAGCGAACGGACTGATGACATGTTGCTCGTAAGCATACCAAGCGGCTGCACAGAGAAGGCTGAAATCAAAACGTCTGGTCGTGAAAACTCGTCCGCTTCTTAGAGATTCGCGCGTTACGCGCTCAACAGGCCACAACGGTGGCGGGATTTCGCGGCCCCGTATCTCCCAAAGCTCGTGGTGAGCATTAGTGCGCAGTGTCGCCGCGAATGCTGGCCATCCTCGCCAGAAACGCGAGAGTTCAGACGCCAGCAGTCCTGTGTCGCTGTTTGGCTGTGAGTCTTCCTCGCCCAGAAGGCCTTCCGTGCCTGGAACGGAACGTGCTCCTGCTGCGTCTAAGAAGATCCAGAAGCTGCGAATACGCTCATCCTCGTGTGAGTCAGTCGCATTGCTGCCTGGGAGCATCATGATTTCGAATGGCCCGTCATTGCCCAGCGCCTCCCACCGCCGGAGCGCAGGGGCGTCGCGCCCGCTCACGGTTGCGCGTACCCAATCGTCAAGATCAGTGAAATGAGCCGAGCCCCGCAGGTACTCACACAAAGCACCCATAATCTGATCTGTACGCACGTCCGACTCGCCGGGTACTCCGCCGCCCCTCATCATAAACCGCTCTGAAAGTCTGCAACTTGTGGGGTCCTCGTCATCCAGCCGTCGTGCCTCCACCAGGAACTGGCGCCCAAACCCGGCATTCGCGAAGTCGGAATGCGCCGGATCAAACAACATTGTGTGGCTGGCTTGCATTGCTAAGAGTTGCCTCCGCGCTCCTTCCAGGTGGGTCATGACGAATGCCGTCACGGTCACCCTGACCAGCGACTGTCGCGTTTGCGCAAGAGCGCTTTCGATCGAGGACGCACGATTTCGAAGGTGCAGGAGTTCCGTTCGAGCTGCCGACACATCCTGCGTTCTCGCGCGAAGGTCAGCTTCTACTAAGAGGAGCTCAGATGCCAGACGCTCCTCCTGCTGGCGAAGTTCGGCGACGCGGGCACTTGCAGTTCGACTCTCCGCCTGAAAAAGTTGTGCCCGCTGTCGCGCCGCCGAGGCGCCTTGATTGGCCTCAAGTCGCTCGCGATGCGACAACTGCAACTCAGATCGCAGCTTCTGCGCATCAGCTAACGTGTTTGTTGCCCATAATGACACCAGGATAGCCACAACCGTTGCTGCCGACCCTGCCATCTGAAAGTAAGGCAGGACTCTTGACGCCGGAGTAGCAGCGGACAAGCCTTTATCCGAAAAGCGCTGATACTTCTTGTCTCGTAAGACGCTCGCTTTTTTCCAATTCAGATGATGTTTTTGCATTAGGACGGTCCTCCAACCGGGTAACAGGTACATTGCATCCTCAACTTTCGGATACTGTCCTTCAAATACTATTCCGGTAGCCAATGGCCCGATGGGTTGGAGTGAGGCGGGGCCTGTAAGGCGTAACTAGCGGCTTCGTGCCTTTGCGGCTTGGCGTCAGCCCTCGTTCTTCTTCTGTTTTTTTTGGCGCGCGAAGGCGCGCAAGCCACGAAGGCAGGAAGCCGCGAAAAGGGAAGAAGGTGGATGCCGGATCAAGTCCGGCATGACGGTCTTGAGGGGTGCAGCGCCTGCGCTCGGGCGTTCTCAGGATGAGGGGTAATTGGCTTCCGCTCTTCCCCTTTGTGGCTTTGCGCCTTTGCGGCTTGGCGTTAGCCCTCATCCTTCTTCTTTTTTGGGCGCGCGAAGGCGCGCAATGCGCGAAGGCACGAAGCCGCTAAAAGGGAAGAAGGTGGAAGCCGGATCAAGTCCGGCATGAGGGTCTTGGGGGGTGGGCGTGTGCCTCCGCTTGTATGATGTAGAACCGTACCGGTTCGTGCGCTTGACTTGTAGGAAATGGAGAGGCACAAAAGCGGCGATTATATACCTTGCAAACACGTTTCGATAATGGCATAAGGGCTCATCAACGGAGCTTCTATCCATGACGGTTCTCTCTCGCCCCCACTTTCACGACGAAGCCAAGGCTTTCGAGCATCTTGAGCGCGTAATCTGGAACGGTGAGCCGGTTTGCCCGCACTGCGGCTGTACCGCTCGCGTTACCAAGGTGAAGGCGAACGTCGAGAAGCGCATCCGCCTCGGCCTCTGGCGCTGCGGCGACTGCAAGAAGCAGTTCACGGTGAAGGTTGGCACCGTGTTCGAGCATATGCGCCTCCCGCTCAATAAGGCTCTGCAAGCCGTCTACCTCATTACCAGCTCTAAGAAGGGCATTTCGGCTCACCAGCTCCACCGCGTCCTGGAGATCACCTATAAGAGCGCGTGGTTCCTGGCGCACCGCGTTCGCGAAGCGATGCGCTCCGGCGACCTTTCCCCGTTCGGCGTCGGCGCCGTCGCCGTCGAAGTGGACGAAACCTACTTCGGTCAGCGCAAGGGCGTGGAGAAGGCCCGCGGCGGTCACGCTCACAAGCTTGGCGTCCTGTCGCTCGTCGATCGCTCCACCGGCACGATGCGCAGTTTCACCTTCGACAAGTTTCGCGCCGACGCGGTTCACCCCATTGTGCGCGCCAACATCAGCCGCGAAGCCCGCCTGATGACCGACGAAGCCCGCATGTACAGCCGCATCGGCAAGGAATTTGCCGAGCATGGCACGACGCTCCACGGCGCCCGCCAGTACGTCGATTATGAGGATCGCACGATCCACACCAACACCGTCGAAGGCGCTTTCAGCATCTTCAAGCGTGGCATGAAGGGTGTCTATCAGCACTGCGGCGAGCAGCATCTGCACCGCTACCTTGCCGAGTTCGAGTTTCGCTATAACAACCGCACTGCGAACGGTATCAACGATGCGGTGCGGTCGGACAACGCGCTTCGCGGCATCGTCGGCAAGCGCCTCACCTATGGGGGGCCTGCTGCGTAAGCGGTGAATTTAACAAGGGAACAGTTGCCTGTCAGACTCCGCTACCGAATCGCTGATCGCGGAGTTGCTTCAACACGATAAGCAATGCTCTGGATCGATTCGGTGGAGTAGCCAGAAGAGTTCCGATTATGCTTCTTGGAAGGCGCCGGTCTTCTATCCTAGAAGGCCAGAGACTAACCTTAACCTTGTTCTAACGACCCACTTGCGTAAGGTCCCGAGGAAGTGCGGATTTGCTCTCCTTTTTGGAAATCAGAGGCTTATTACACTGGACGTGAATCCCGGTCGGTGGCATAAGAACAAGAAGTTGGGTGCCTCGGTCTCACAGACGCACTGGCACCTGTGGCCGGACATAGAGGAGGTTGAGCCCGATGGTCGCGAACTCCCGCATCAGCACTGGCTTCACTACTTCTTACAGAGGGCGCGGATATCGTTCGACGGCCGCTATCGGTCCCCGCCCTATGAGCCGAGCCAGCCGAAACTGATATGAGCGAGACAGCCACCCTTTCCGCGCAAGCGATCCAGCGGGCGCTTTGCGAATTGTCCATCGTAGAGGCCACCACCCAGGGCTTCGAGGTCACCCTTCCGCAGGCGTACCACAGCGGCAACGCGGTAGCAGTTGTGATCGAAGCTGAGGGCGAAGGCTTTTACATCCATGACAATGGCTATGCCGCCATGTTGTTGGAAGGTCTTGGTGTTTCAACAAGCCCTAAGCTTCAAGCGCTCCTCCGACCAAGCGTGGAGGCATACGGTTGCGAGATCTTTGGCTTTCGGGTGTACCGACGCTGCACAGCACCTTCTGATGTGGCCTTTGCCGCCGTTACCGTAGGCTGCGCTTCTCGCCTCGTGGCGGACTTTGCGCTCAAAGCCGATGCCCCGCCCCTGTTCGACTTCAAGCGCGCACTCCTCGGTCGCGTATCCGACACACTGCCAGGCAGGGTGCGCGAGAATGAGGAGTTCGTTGCAAGCAAGGGCAACAGTTACCACGTCTCAGCAGTGATATTGGATAAGTTTCAAAGCAAGCCGCTAGCTTTTCTAGAGCCGGTTAGCAGCCACCAGTCAGTTGCTCGAAAGTTTCGCGAGTTCTACGACTTCATGCTCACGCCTGAGCTAGTGGAGATCGAGCGAGTGGCCGTTTACGATGATACTAAGCCTGAAATAACCTCGGGTGATATCCTGCTCCTACAGGACGTAAGCAATCCCGTTCGCCATCGCGACACCGACTCTCGGCTAAAGGCGTGGAGCACCGTCCAGTGACCGATCAGAAATCCCAATCCGACAAGTTCAAGGACGCCGCTCGCGAGCTAGGCTGCGACGAGGACGAGGGGCGATGGGAGGAGCGGCTGCGGA
>DASWMS010000032.1:0-67525 GCA_036399655.1 Allosphingosinicella sp.
TATCTTTATATGTGGCTTTCAGGCCGTCCCGCTCTGCGCGGCGAGGAGGCGGGTGTCGACGCCGGCGCTCATGAACGCGGCGGACCAGCGGGTCTCGACATCGGAGTCGTAGAGGAGGTCCTCGGTGCCCGGCGTGACGAACCAGCCGTGGCGGCCCATCTCCTCCTCGAGCTGGCCGGCGCCCCACCCGGCATAGCCGAGCGCGGCGACCCAGCGCGTGGGCCCCCGCCCCTCCGCGATCGCTTTCAATATGTCCAGCGTGGCGGAGAGCTGCCAGCGGCCGGCGACGTCGACGCTGCCCTGCCCGCCCCAGTCGGGCGAATGGAGGATGAAGCCGCGCGACGGCTCGACCGGTCCGCCGAGATGGATGGCCGTGTCGGGCGCCGCGCCAGGCTCGATGTCGAGCTGCTTCAGAAGGGAGTGGAAGCCGATTCGCGGAACGATGCGGCCGAGCCCGATGCCGAGCGCGCCCTCCTCGTCATGGACGCACATGGCGATCACCGCTTTCTCGAAGCGCGGATCGCCGATGCCGGGCATCGCGAGGAGGAATTGGCCGCTGAGGAACGGAGGCTGATCCATGGCCCGCGCTATAGAAGGCGCCGCGCGGCGCTGCTAGGGCAGCCGGCGAAACGATCGAGAAAGGACCACCAGTATGACGATCCAGGTCGGCGACCGCCTCCCCAAGGCGACCTTCGTCAAAGCCACGCCGGACGGCCCCCAGCCGATCGACGGCGAGGAGTATTTCCGCGGCCGCCGCGTCGCCATCTTCTCGGTGCCGGGCGCCTTCACGCCGACCTGTTCGGCGCGGCACCTGCCCGGCTTCGTCGAGCGGATCGACGAGCTCAAGGCCAAGGGCGTCGACGAAGTCGCCTGCACGGCGGTGAACGACGCCTTCGTGCTCCAGGCCTGGGCGGAGAGCGCGGGCGCCGGGGACAAGGTGACCATGCTGGCGGACGGCAATGGCGACTTCGCCGAAGCGATCGGCCTCACCATGGACGGCTCCAAGTTCGGCATGGGCAAGCGCGGCCAGCGCTGGTCGGCAATCGTGAATGACGGCGTCGTCGAGGATCTGAACGTCGAGGAGCCCGGCGCCTTCAACGTCTCCAGCGCGGATTACATGATCTCCCGCCTTTAAACGGCGCACGACACGCGCAGCCTGCTTCCTCCCGCTCGGGGGGGAGCTGCGGACCGCGCCGCTCAGCGCGGAACGAGCACGTAGTCGACGCTCAGGACCGCGAAGCTGCGCGTCTGCGGAATGCCGCCGTGCGTCCCTGCCGAAGGGGGCCGGCGGCGGAAGATGAGCGCCATCATGTCCGGGCCGTAACGCTCGTTGACTCGCAAGGTCCGCGCGACGCGCATGCCGAGCGCGGCGGCATAGGCGTCGGCATCGGCTCGCGCGCCGGCGATCGCGCGCCGCCGCGCCTCGCCCAGGGCGGCAGCCTCGTCCGCAAGCTCGTAGCGCGGGGATTCGTACGGCGCCGCATAGACGGAGTCGCGGGTGACGACCGCGTCCTGCAGCGGCTGCGCCGCCGCGAGGTTCGTCAGGCGAACGACCACTTCCGCCACAAGCTCGTGGGTGGGCGAACCGGGGGGCGCCTCGACGTCGAAGATGTTCGAGCGATCCAGGAGCCGGACCGCCACGTCCGAGGGCGCGGCACCGGCGGCGCGGGCGGCGGCCAGGATGCGGGCGATCGCCGCGTCGAGGCGCCGGCGCGCGTCCCCGGCAGTCGGGCCGGCGCCTTGCGCGGTCGGCTTCACCACCGCGCGCGTCGAAGGCGTGTCGACGAAGCCGATGCCGTACACTTCGACGAGCACCTCGCCCGGTGCGAGCCGCGGCAGGCGCGCCGCGCTGGGCGGCGGAGGCGCGGGATCGGGCGGCGGTGATGCGGCGGCAAGCAGCGCCGCCGCGAGCAGCGGCACCATCTCAGCGCGGCGCGAGCGCGTAGTCGACGCCGACGAGCGCGTAAGTGCGGATCGTGCCGTCGCCGGGGTCCGTTTCCCGGCCTTCAAGCTCGCGCTGCAGGGCGCTGTTGCCACTCAGGAGCGCGCCCGTGAAGCTGCTGCCGACGCGTTCCGTCACTCTGAGCACGCGAGCAACGCGCATGTTCATCGACGCGGCGTAGGATTCGGCATCGGCGCGTGCGCGGCGGACGGCGTCGGCGCGCGCGTCGCGGCGCGCGGCGCTGTCGTCGTCGAGCGCATATTCGACCGAGTGGACGGTGACATGTTCCACCGCGTTCAGTGCGTCCTTCAGGCGCGCGGCCGCGGCCGCGTTGCGAACGCGGATGGAGAGGGTGCTGCGGCCGTAGCGAGTCAGCGTCTCGGCCGGCGCATCGACATCGATGTCCCCGGTGTTGAACTCTGCAACGCTCAAGTTCATCCCCAGATCGTACTCGTCGCTCGACACCTGAGGCTGGCCGAGATCGATGTCGGCGGAAGCGACACCGGCCGCGCGGGCGGCGGCGGTCACGCGGCGGATCGCCTCGTCGAGCGCGCGCCGCGCCTCCGCATCGTTCTGGCCGGTGGTCGTCACGGTACCGGCGAGCGTCGCGCTGGTGGCCGCATTCGTCGAGACGCCGATGCCGGTCACTTCGGCGAGGACTTCGCCGGGCGCGAGCGGCGGGAGCGAGATCGGGCTGTCGGCCGCCGCGGGAACGGCCGCGACGATTGAGCTGACGGCCAGCCAGGCCGCGACGACGAGCTTGCGCATATGATCCCCTCACCCCGCGCCGCTCGTCCGGCCGAGCGCGCGGGGAGGATCATAGCATGGCCGCTAGGTTCCGCTAGGGGCCGACCAGCCGCACTGGCGGCCGCGATTCTGCTCTTCCAGCCAGCCGAGCAAAGGCCGGAAATATTCGATCATCGCGCGGCCCGACATCTCGCGGCTGCCGGTGAAGGCTTCCAAAGCATCAGGCCATGGCTTCGACGCGCCCATCTCCAGCATGGCGTTCAGGCGCCGACCGACGTCCCGGTTGCCGTAGAAGGAGCAGCGGTGGAGCGGCCCGGTCCAGCCCGCCTGCTGGCAGGCGGCCTGATAGAATTGGAACTGGAGGATGCGGGCTAGGAAGTAGCGCGTGTAGGGAACGCTGGCGGGCACGTGGTATTTCGCGCCGGGATCGAAATTCGCTTCGGTCCGCTGCACCGGGGGCACGATGCCCTGGTAGCGAAGCCGCATCTCGTCCCAGGCAGCCTGGTAGCGATCGGGCGCGATCTCGCCGGAGAAGACTCCCCAGCGCCAGCGGTCGACCATCAGGCCGAAAGGCAGGAACGCGATCTTGTCCATCGCCTGGCGGAGGAGCAGGTCGCGATCCTGGTCGGCCGTCGGCATCTGGTTGCGATTGAGAAGCCCGATCTCCTGGAGATATTCCGGCGTGATCGACAGCGCGATCGTGTCGCCGATCGCCTCGTGGAAGCCGTCGTTGGCGCTGTTGAGGTAAAGGAACGGCTGCCGGTTGTAGGCGCGCTGATAGTAGTTATGCCCCAGCTCGTGGTGGACGGTGACGAAATCGTCGGCGTTCACCCGGGTGCACATCTTGATGCGCAGATCCTCGACATTGTCGACGTCCCACGCCGAGGCATGGCACTGCACCTCGCGGTCGCGCGGCTGGGTGATCATCGAGCGCGTCCAGAAGCTTGCGGGCAGCGGAGCGAAGCCCAACGAGCTGAAGAAGCTCTCGCCGGCGCGGACGATTCGCTCCGGCGTGTAATTGTTGCGCTCGAGGAGCTGCGTCAGATCGTAGGACGGGCGGGCGCCGCGCGGCGCGACGACGTCGTAGATATTGCCCCATTCCTGCGCCCAGAGATTGCCGAGCAGGTGGGCCTTGATCGGGCCGGTGGCGGGCTGGACGGCATCGCCATATTGGCGGTTGAGGCCAGCGCGGGTGAAGCAGTGGAGCTGCTCGTAGAGCGGCCGGACCTCGCCCCAGAGGCGGTCGGTAAGGGCGGCGAACTCATCCGGCGGCATGTCGTAGATCGAGCGCCACATGGCGCCGGTGTCGCGGAAGCCGAGCTCCGTCGCGCCGGCATTGGCGATCTGGGTGAGCCGCTGATAATCCTGGCGCATCGGGCCGCCGACATTGTCGTTCCAGCTCGTCCACATTTCTTGGAGCTGGGCCGGATTGCGGACCGTGCCCATGCGGGCCTCGATCTCGTTGCCGGTCAGCGTCTCGCCGTTCATCGTGCCGCGGCCGCGGCCGTAGAGCGACTGGAGCCGGGTCGAAATCTGGTTGAGCTCGGCCGCCTGGCCGCCGCTGGTGGGCGCCGGGAGCGTGATCGACGAGCGCAGGATGTCGAGCTTGCGGCGGGTGTCGTAGCTCAGCCCCTGCACGTCGGCGAAGCGCGCCGCTTCGTTGGCGAGGCGGACCTGCATCTCGGTCCCGACCGTGCCGAAATGGGCGGCAAGCGCGTCCGTGTCGTCGGTGATGTAGGTCGCATTCACCCACTGGGCCCGGCTCGCGAGCACCGAGAATTCGGCAAGTTCGCGCTCGGCCCGGGCGACGAATGCGTCGGCCTCGGCGACGGTGGGCGCCGCGGCTGCGGGCGCCGCCGCGGGCGCCACGGGAGCGGTGTCCTGGACGGCGGCGGCGGAGGTGTCGGCTGAAGCGGTGGTGCAGCCGCTCGCGAGCAGGCTCGCTGCGGCCAGGGCGAAGAGGGAGACGGTGGATCTCATCGGGGCGCATCCTCTCGGTTCTTTGTTGTGCCGCGCCTTTGCGCCTCCGCCCGCGCGGCGGTCAAGATGCGAGAAATTCGGCCATGGCCTGTCCGAGCTCGGGCCGCGTCACGGCGCTCATGTGATTGCCGGGCACTTCGGCGTAGCCGCCCTGCGGCAGGAGGTCGGCGAGCGCTTCGGCAGGGCCGTTGTCGTCGTCCTCGGCGCCGGAGAGGACGAGCGTCGGCATAGAGATGGAACGCAGCTCGTCCTCGGTCGAATCGACGAAGCTGCCTAGCAGCGGAAGCATCGCCTGGGCATCCGCGCCAGTGGTCTTGAGGAAGGCCTCGGCGAGCCATTCGGGGGAGCCGCGCATGTGCGTGCCGATGCCGGTCAGGATCTTGCGGAAATGCGCGGCGCGGCGGTGGACGTCGAGCATGCCACGCAGCCCCATTCCGCTGACGATCAGGCGCCGCGGAGTCGCCCCGAGTATGACCATCCGCGCCGCCGTCCGCGCGCCGAGCGAGTAGCCGCCGAGATCGTAATCGGTGAGGCCGAGATGGGCAACGAGCTCGATCCCGTCGCGGGCGAGAATGTCGGGCGGGTAGAAGCTCGCCTCGTGCGGCGCGTCGCTCTGCCCGTGTCCGCGAAGGTCCATCATGACGACGCGCAAGCCGCGGCTGGCGAGCGCTTCGGCATGGCCGAACTTCAGCCAGTTGGTCTCCGAGTTGGAAAAGAGCCCGTGCAGGAGGAGGACGGTGCGGCCACCCTCCCCTCCGCCAAGCACATGCCAGGCGAGGGAAACCCCGTCGGAGGCGGTGAAACGATGGGTGGTGGTGATGGTGTCGGTCATGCGCTCCACGTTCGTCCTGAGTAGCCGTCGAGCGAAGTCGAGACGGCGTATCGAAGGACCCTGCGGCGACGGTCCTTCGATACGGCCCTCGATACGGCTTCGCCTACTCGGTCCTACTCAGGACGAACGGGGGGTGCGAAGGGTTCAATCCGGCAACTTGCCCGTCGCTTTGACCCAGCGGTCCACGACGTTCGGATTCTCCTCGGTGCGTATCTCCCGCAGCCCTTCCGTGTTCCGCCACGCCCGGTGCATGCTCTCCGCACCAAAATGGTGCGTCGGCACGAAGCGGGACGGATCGTCGAACGAGGCGACTGTCAGGTCCATCGTCTCGCTGTCCGGAAAGGCGAAGCCGAGGGACGTGCCGCATTCCTGGCAGAAAGGCCGCCGCGCGATGGGCGAGGAGCGGTACCAGTCCGGCTCGTGCTCCCAGGTGACGGCGTCCTGGCGGATGCCCTTGAAGGCGATCGAGATCGAGCCCGTGGCCCGCTGGCACATCCGGCAATGGCACAGGTAAGCCTCGTCATTCTCGATCCGCGCCGTGAAGCGCACCCGCCCGCACGCGCAGCCGCCGCTCAGGGTATCGGTCGTCATGGTATCTCCTCGCCGAGCAGGTAAATAAGGGACGCCCGCTCCGTTGAGCGTACTTTCTCCGCAAACGTCCTGTCCGCCGTCACCAGACGTTTCCCGAGCGCTTCCGCCGCCGCCAGGAAGTAGCAATCGTAAACGGAGTGATGGAGCGATAAAGAGAGCTCGAAGGCAGCATCGCCATACGCCCCGGTCGGCAGGAGCGGCACGCGCGACAGAATGAGGCGAAATGCGAACCTCGCCTGCTCCTCGCCGAACTCGCGGCTACGCAGCTTCTTCGTGAGTACGTTGGCGATTTCCGCCTGGAAAAGATCGGGTGCGACGAGCGGACGCGCGACCAACTCAAGCGCATGTTCCAAGCCCGGCTCCGGCGTCACCCACTTCACGGCGACGCTCGTGTCGATGACCAGCGTCAATGCCCGTGATCTCGATCCTCGCGCACGAGAACTTCACTGGGCGTCTGCGGAACGTTGGGCGTCATCGCGCGAATACGCGCAAACTCGTCAAGGACTTCCTGCCGCTTTCTCATGCTGAGCGGCCGGGCGAGGCGCAGCGCCTCGCGAAGCTCCGCCTCCAGGGATCGTTTGTTCGCCGCCGCAGCTTCGCGGTAATCCGCGAGCAGGTCGTCGTCGAGGTTGCGGATCAGCGCCTGTCCCATGCCGGATTGATAGCATTATGCTATCACTCGCTCAAGCAGCCTTCTTGAGGTGCTTGCGGCCGAGGAGTTCGGCGATCTGCACGGCGTTGAGCGCCGCGCCCTTGCGGAGATTGTCCGACACGCACCAGAGGCTGAGGCCGTTCTCGACCGTGGAATCCTCGCGCACCCGGCTGACGTAGGTCGCATATTCGCCGACGCATTCGACCGGCGTCACGTATCCGCCGTCCTCGCGCTTGTCGACGAGCATGATGCCCGGGGATTCGCGCAGGATCGACTGCGCCTTGGCGGCGGAGATGTCGTTCTCGAACTCGATGTTGATCGATTCCGAATGGCCGACGAAGACGGGCACGCGCACGCAGGTCGCCGTCACCTTGATCTTGGGATCGAGGATCTTCTTGGTCTCGACGACCATCTTCCACTCTTCCTTGGTCGATCCGTCGTCCAGGAAGTCGTCGATATGGGGGATGACGTTGAAGGCGATCTGCTTGGTGAACTTGGCCGGTTCGCTGCCGTCGCCGACGAAGATGTTGCGGCTCTGCTCGAACAGCTCGTCCATGCCCGCCTTGCCCGCGCCGGAGACCGACTGGTAGGTCGAGACCACGACGCGGCGGATCTTGGCATAATCGTGGAGCGGCTTCAGCGCGACGACCATCTGCGCCGTCGAGCAATTGGGGTTGGCGATGATGTTCTTGCGCCGATAGGCGTCGATCGCCTCCGGGTTCACTTCAGGGACGATGAGCGGCACGTCCGGATCCATCCGGTAGAGCGAGCTGTTGTCGATCACTGTGCAGCCCGAAGCGGCGGCGCGCGGCGCGTAGGTCCGCGACGCTTCCGAACCCGCGGCGAACAGTGCCATGTCGTACCCTGCAAAATCGAAATGCTCGATGTTGCGGACCTTGAGCTCGCGCCCGCTGTCGCCGAAATCGATGACGTCGCCGGTCGAGCGCGCCGACGCGACGGCCGCGATCTCGTCGAGCGGGAATTCGCGCTCGGCCAGGATATTGAGCATCTCGCGCCCGACATTGCCGGTCGCGCCGACGACCACCACCCGGTAACCCATTCACATTCTCCAGACGCTGAGGCCCGCCGCTATCGCAAGCGGCCGGAGAAAGCGATATGGCGAGGGCGGGCACGGGGGACAAGATGACGCGAACCTACGCATTGCTCGCCGGAGCGCTCCTGCTGCTGGTGGCGGCCTTGGGGCTGAAGGGACAGCTCCTTACGCTCCCGGACGTGCCCGCAAAGGCGGAGGCGGGCGCGTTCGACACGGCGCGGGCGCTGGCGCGGCTCAGGCGGGTGCTGGGACCGGAAGGCCCCCATCCGGTCGACACCGTAGCGAACGACGCGGTGCGCGAGCGGCTGATCGCGGAGCTTCGGGGGCTCGGCATGGAGCCCGAAGTCACCGATGATTTCGCCTGCAACAGCCACCCAAAGTCACCAGCGGTGGGCTGCGCGCGGGTGAGGAACATCGTCGCGACGATGGGCCCGCGCGGCGGGCGCCGGCGGCACATCCTGGCTGCAGCGCATTACGACAGCACGCCGGTGGGACCGGGCGCGGCGGACGACGGGATCGGGCTCGCCGCGTTGCTGGAGGCAGCGCATCACCTGCGCAACGTGCGGCTGGTCCGTCCGGTCACCTTCCTGATCACGGACGGCGAGGAAGCAGGGCTGCTCGGCGCACGCGCTTTCCTGGAGCGGCACCCCATCGCCCGCAACGTCGAGGCCCTCGTCAACTTCGAGGCGCGGGGAACGACCGGGCCGGCGATCATGTTCGAGACCAGCCGGCCGAACGCATCGGCGATCGCCTCCTTCGAGGCCGCGCGGCCGGTGGCGAATTCGCTCACCAGCGACTTCTACCGCCTGATCCCGAACTCGACCGACGTCACCGTCTTCGGCGGCCAGCCGTGGACGATCCTGAACTTCGCCGTGATCGGCAACGAGACTCGCTACCACAGCGCCGGCGACACGCTGGCGGCGCTGGACCCGCGCAGCGTGCTGCATATGGGCGAGCAGGCGCTTGCGACGCTCACCAGCCTCGGCGGCGCAGGCGTCCCGCAGCGCGGCGGCGAGGTCCATTATACCGATCTGGCGACCCGCGGCTTGATCGTCCTCCCCGCCCTGCTCAGCTTCGTCCTGCTCGGCCTCGCTCTTCTCTTCTGGGCATGGAGGGCGTGGCAGCGGCGGCGCGGGCTCGGCATGGCCGTGCTCGTCGTGGTGGCCGGGCTGGTGGACTCTGCGGCGATCGGCTGGGCGGCGCAGTTCATCGTCGGGCTGCTGCGGGACGGGGTGTGGTGGAGGGCGCATCCGGAGGCGACGGGGCTCGCCATCGGCCTATCCGCGCTCGCCGCCTGCGTCGGGCCTCTGCTGCTCCTCGGCCGCGAGCGGACGACGGAGACACTGCGGGCCGCCTTCTGGCTCGTCTTCCTCATCGTCGCCGCGCTGCTCGCACTCGTCGCCCCCGGCGGAACGATCCTGTTCGTCTTCCCGCCGCTCCTTGCCGCGGCGGGCGCTGGCACGCGGTTCGAGCGCGCCGCGGTGTTGGCTGCGGCCGCCCTCCTCTTCGTCCTGTTCGCCCCCCTGCTGGAGCTGCTCGAGATCCTGCTCGGCCACGGCTCGGCCTGGATGTTCGCACCCCTCGCCGCCGTGATCCTGTGGCCGTGGCTGATCGAGCTGGCGCCGCTATTCCGAGCGGCCCGCAGGCGCGTCGTGGCGGCCGGCGTGTCCGGCGTGCTGGCGGCGGGCTGGCTCTGGGCGGGGCTGGCGCCGGCTTATTCGGAAGACCGGCAGCAGCGCTTCAGCGTCGAATATGCGTGGGATGCGGATGCGCGGCGGGGCCATTGGGCGATCCTCAACGACGGCGCTCCTCTTCCCGAAGCGTATCGGCGGCTTGCGGCCTGGGCGCCCAGCGCCGTCACTGTCCCCTGGGGAACGGCGCGTCGGTGGAAGGCACCGGGCCCGGCCATTCCAGCGCCCGCGCCCGGCCTCGAGCTGCTCGCCAGCCGCGAGATGCCGCGCGGACGCGTTCTGACCGTGCGGATCGCGTCCCGCGGGGCCGAGACCGTGGCGCTCCGCGCGCCGCCCGAGGCGGATGTCCGCGCCGTCCGTGCCGGCGGCTTCGTACGCTCGATGGGACGCGGCAGTGCGCAGGACCCGTTCTTCATCCGCTGCCAGGGCCGAAGCTGCGACGGCGCCGTGTTCGACATAGCGATCGGGCGGCGGGAGCCGTCGGAGTGGCTCCTGATCGGGTCCAGCGCCGCGCTTCCCCCGGCAGCCCGGCCGCTGGTCGCCGCCCGGCCGCCATTCGCACGGCCGCAATACAGCCCGGACAGCACGATCTCGACCCGGCGCCTGCGCCTTTAGGCATAAAGAAAGGGCGGCCGCACCATCGTGCGGCCGCCCCGTCCCTTTTTTTGGAATAAGCGGGCGCCCGCTGGCGCTTAGCCTTCGGCGGTTTCGGTCTGCGGGGTAGCGGTGGCCGCTTCGGCCTTGGCCGGGCGGGGGTCGCGCCGCTCGGCAATGCGGGCGGCCTTGCCGGTGCGGCCGCGCAGATAATAGAGCTTGGCACGGCGGACGGCGCCGCGGCGCACGACTTCGATCGTGTCGACGTTCGGCGAGTAAAGCGGGAAGACGCGCTCCACGCCTTCGCCGAAGCTGATCTTGCGGACGGTGAAGGACGAGCCGATGCCGCGGTTGGCGCGGGCGATGCAGACGCCTTCGAAATTCTGGACACGGGTGCGCTCGCCTTCGACGACGCGAACGCCGACGCGGAGCGTGTCGCCCGGGCGGAATTCGGGGATCGCCTTGTTGGCGGTGAGCGACTGGATCTGCTCGGCTTCGAGCTGCTGGATGAGGTTCATGTGTCTTCGCCTTCGTTTTCGTGCCGCGCGCCAGAGGGCGACGGCCTGGGCGCGCCACCGCGGCGCTCCATCAGGTCCGGCCGCCTTGACCGTGTGTCCTCGACCGCCCTTGCTTTGCGCCAGGCGGCGATTTTCGCATGATCCCCCGATCGCAGCACTTCAGGGATCGTGCGCCCTTCCCATGTAACAGGTCGGGTATAATGAGGGTATTCGAGGAGGTCCGCTTCGAAGCTTTCCTCCTCACCGCTCGTCGGCGCGCCCATTACCCCGGGAAGCAGCCGAACGCAAGCATCGAGGAGGACCATGGCGGCCACCTCTCCCCCGGAAAGCACATAGTCGCCGATCGAGACCGGAAGGATCGGCCGCGCCTCGAACAATCGCTCGTCCATGCCTTCGAAGCGGCCGCACAGGATCGAGACTCCAGGGCCGGCGGCAAGGCTTCGGACGAGGTCCTGAGTGAGCGGCCGCCCGCGCGGCGTCATGGCAAGGAGCGGCGCCTGCGGCTGCCGTTCCACCGCATGGTCCACGGCTGCAGCAAGGATGTCGGCCCGCATCACCATCCCCGCCCCGCCTCCCGCCGGCGTGTCGTCGACGGAGCGATGCTTGTCGGTCGCAAAGTCGCGGATCTGCACCGCCTCGAGCGACCATATCCCCTGCCCCAGCGCCCGCCCCGCGAGGCTCTGCCCGAGCGGTCCCGGGAACATGTCGGGATAGAGGGTGAGGATTGTCGCGGCGAACGTCATGCGTGGGCCCAGTTCTCGACGCGGAGGCCGGGCACGTCGGAGTAGTCGCGCACGTTGTTGGTCACGAGGACGAGATCGAGCGCCAGGGCATGGGCCGCGATCAGCCGGTCGAAGGTACCCCGACGAAACGGAACGCGGCGGTAGGCTTCGGCTGCGGCCTTGTCGAAGGGCAACACGGGAATCAGGTTGAACAGCGCATCCAGCCCCTCGTGCGGAACCGGCTCGTCCGTGGGGAAGCCGCGCATGATTTCCGCGTACACGATGGAAGACGTTACGACCGAGCCCGGCGCGCATAGCTCGATGCGCCGCGCGGCTGCGGATCGGCTGTCCCGAAGCGCATAGATGGCGATATTGGCGTCGATCAGGAAAGCCGCCTCAGTCACGCTTCAGGAGCTTTCCCTCCCAATCCAGCTCCCGGGGCTCCATGATCCGTTCGTCGGGGGTCAGCGGCCTCAGCCACGGCATGGAGCCGGCAATACCCGTCAAGTCGATCGTCTTCGGCTCCGCCTGGACCGGCTCGACGATATACCGGCCACGTTCCTCGCGAACCGTCATCTCGACGCCCGGCTCCACATTCAGCGCCTTGGGCAGGCGCACGGCAACGGAGTTGCCGGACTTGAATGTCTTCGTGCTCTTCATAACCGCCTCGTATATACAGGCTGTATATACGCCCAAGGCGACGGAATGGAAAGACGCGCGCGTTTGTCGCTGGACGCCCAGTCACTGCGCAGGATGCGCCACCGGATTGAGGCGCAGCGCCTGGATCTGGGGCGTGGCCGTCGGCGCGAGGAGGAGGTTGCCGTCGATGCGGCCGCGCTCGCAGGTCCAGGTGAAGGTGCCGGCAAGGGCGCCGGTGGCGGTGACGGGCGCGCCGGTCTCGCACTGGCCGACCTTTCCGCGCATGTCCGCAAGCTGGCGGCGCCAGCTTTCGGCGGAGCGGTCGAGGAGGAAGTTCATCGCAAGGAAGCGCTCCTGCCCCGCCAGCGCGCCGCCGCGGTAGATCGATCCGGCGACGCCGTAGGCCGCGGCGAGCGCAGGGCTGACCGGCAACCGGCTTCCGCGCAGGTGCCCGGCGCGGTGCAGGGCTTCGGCCACGGCGAAGACTGGGGGCGTCGGGCCGGCATAGGTGCGGTTGGCCATTGCGAAGATGGCCGTGTCGTGGTCCGGGAGCAGGAGCAGGAACGAGCCGTAGCCGGGATAACCGCCGCCGTGGAACATGACGCGGCCGAGCACGCACTGGCTGCCCGCGATAAACCCCATGCCGTAGGCGACCGCCATCGGGCAGCCGTCCGCGCTGCCTCGCCCCGGCAGCGGCCGCACCGAGGCGAAATTCGAGCCGGTGGCGAGCTCGCGGACCGTGGCGCGGCGCAGCGGGCCGGTCTCGGCGCCGTCCCGTGCCGGCCAGGCGGAGAGCAGCCAGGCGGCGTAGCGGGCATAATCTTCCGCGCTGGTCTGCACACCGCCCATGGCGCCGAAGACGCCGTGGGCCATGTCCGGCTCGCGGGTCCAGCGCTCGTCCTCCCAGCGGTAGCCGAGCGCGCGCCGCTCCTGCGGCGCCGCGAAGACGTCGTAGCCGCTCGACGCCATGGCGAGCGGCCGCATGATCTCGGCCTCGATATAGCGGTCGTACGGCCGCCCCGAAACGTTGGTCACGATCCGGCCGAGAAGCGCGTAGCCGAAGTTCGAATATTCCATCTGGAGGCCGGGCGCGCGGGTGAAGGGTACGCCGTCCCGCAGCAAGCGGGTGAAGTCCGCTTCGCTCATCGGCTGCTGCCGGTCGCCCCAGGGGTCGTCGGTGACGAAGCCGCTTGTGTGGTTCAAGAGGTCCCGGACCCGGATGCGCGGGCTGTCGGACGTCGGGTAGCGCCACGTGCGGAGTTCCGGCACGTAGGTCTCGGCGAGCGCGTCCAGTGAAAGCCTGCCCTCGTCGCGAAGCTTCAGGATGGCCAGCGCGGTAAAGGCCTTCGACATGGAGGCGATGCGGAACAGGCTGCGGCTCGTGACCGGGCGGCGGCGCTCATTGTCCTGAACTCCGAAGGTGCCGAGATGGACGACCCGCCCGCCCTGCACGACGCCGTAGACCAGGCCGGGGACGTGCGCTTCCGCCATGTAGCGTTGGAAGATAGCATCGAGCTCGGGCGCGAGCGCTTCCATGGAACGTGCCGGAGCCGCTGCCGTGGCCGGCTGCTGCGCCAAAGCCGGCTGTGCCATCGCCATCAGCGCCGCCGCCGCCAGCCACTTCACCATCCGCATCGCAAACCCTCCCTCGCCTCGTCGCGGGCATATCCGAGGCCGCGGAGCCGCACCAGCCGCACGCGTGGAATGTCGCGGAACCAAGGGCGTCCGCCAGCGCTGTCCCGGCCATGAGCGAGCCCGAAATCGACTGCCTGATCATTGGCGGCGGCCCCGCCGGCCTTACCGCGGCCATCTATCTCACCCGCTACCACCTGAAATCCAGGGTGCTCGATTCGGGCGAAAGCCGGGCGTCGTGGATCCCGTGCACGCACAATCATGCCGGCTACCCGGAAGGAATCAACGGCAAGGAGCTGCTCGCTCGGATGCGGGAACAGGCGCAGAAATATGGCGCGTCGATCGTACAGGGGCGGGTGACCCGGCTCGATCGCGTGGAACGCGGCTTTCGCGCCGAATGGGGCGCAGGCTCCGTGACGGCGCGGACCGTCCTCCTCGCCACCGGCGTGACGAACCGGCGCCCGCCCATGGACATCGAACTGCACGACGAGGCGCTCGCCCGGGGGCTCATCCGCTACTGCCCGATCTGCGACGGCTATGAAGTCACCGACAAGAAGGTTGGCGTCATCGGCAGCGGCGAGCATGGCGTGGCCGAAGCCGTGTTCATCCGCGGCTTTACGGAAGATGTGACGCTGATCGCGCCGCACGAGGCGCATTGCCTCTCCGACAAGGACAAGGCGAAGCTCGAGGAATATGACATCAAGACGGTGGACGGGCCGTGCCACGCCGTCGCGGCGCACGACAGCTGCATCGTCGTCGACACGGCCGATGGGCACCATACGTTCGACAGCGTCTATCCGGCGCTCGGCTCCGACACCCGCACCGAGCTCGCCGAGCAGATCGGCTGCGCGCTCAAGGACGACAATATCCGGGTCGACTCGCACCAGCGGACCAGCATTCCGGGCGTCTACGCCGCAGGCGACGTCGTTCTCGGCCTCGACCAGATCAGCCACGCCATGGGCGAAGGCGGCGTCGCCGCGACGACGATCCGCAACGACCTCGGCAAGGAGCGCCCGATCAAGCGCGAGCATCTTTCCGGAAGCATCGCCGCCAAGGCCTCGGCCTGAACTGACCGGCCTCAGAACGGCAGGGTGAATTCCGCGCGCACGCCGTGGGCCTGCGTCCGCTCGCCGATGAGGGCCGTGTAGGCGGCGCCCAGCCGCGCCCGCCCGCCGACGCCGATCTCGACGCCGATGCTCGCGTCCGCCGCATCCTCGTCGATCGCCGCCCCTGCTACGGTGAACGGCGTGTCGCCGCCGGCGAACAGCATGGTGGAACGGCTTGCCTCGGCACTGAAGGCATGGCGCCAGCCCAGGCTGCCGCGCAGCCTCACCGCGCCGAACTCCGCCGCGCCGCGCAGGCCGACGGTGGTGAAGGTGGCGCGGTCCCTGCCCGCGTCGCCGCTCAGCGCGGCGGCGCCGCCCTCCTCCTCGAACGCGTCGGCTTCCACCGAGACATGGGCCAGGCTGACGAAGGGCTCCAGATCCGCGCTCCCGAGGTCGAGCGAGTAGCGCAGCTCGGCGAAGGCCTGCTCGGTTCGCGCATCGTAGTCCGCGCCGGCCTGGTCGGCAAAGCCGGCGAACGCGACGGTCCGCTGCGTCGTCACGTTGTGCCAGGAATAGCCGCCGCCGAGCATCGCCGTGAAGCCGCCGAAGCGGCCGGTCAGGCGGGCGGCGACGTGGCGGCTGTCGACCTCGGCGCTGGAGCCGCGGGCGCCGCTGACATAGTCCGCGCGACTGAAGCCGCCGCCCAGGGCCGCGGCGAAGGAGGCGCCCAGAGGCACGTCGATGCCGGCGAAGAGGCCGCGACCGTCGCGGTCGACGGCAGCGGCATTGCCGTTACCGTCGCTGTCGCCCCAGCTGCCATAAGCCTGGCCCCAGAGTGTGGGCCGTTCCTCTGCAGCCGTCGCACTCCGCAAGGCGTCGCGCAGGAAGCGGCTGTCGTCGAGCAGGGCGCTTCGCGCGCTTGCGTGAATTTCGCCGGAAATCCGGTCGAAGGCAGCCCGGGCCGACGCGGCGTCGAGCACGACGAGCGCGTCGAACAATGGTGCGCCGCAGGCCAGGGCCTCGGCGGCTCCGGCGCTCTGCTTCTGGTTGGCGGTCTCGCCACGCTCCGTGAAGGTGGCGGCGTTGCGGGTCAGGTTCAGGAAGACGTTCTTGCTGTCGTAGCTGAGCGTCGGCGTCAGGAAAGCGGAGTTGGACGTGACGCCCGCGAAAGTGCCGGTGACGCCGCCCTGCGCGGTGAGGATCGGTGCGCTGATCGACGAGCCGCAGGTTCCGCCGGCCCCGCTGGAGAAGCCGGAAAACAGCGCCGAGACGGTGCCGCCGCTCAAGGTGGCGGTGCCGCCCGCCAGCAGCCGGTCGAAGCCGCCCGCCTCGGTGATGTCGACCTCGAAGACGGAACCGGCCGCGAAGCTGACGTTGCCGGTCGCGGTGAGCGTGCCGACCGAGCCTGCACCGCCGGGAGAAAGTGTGCCGGCAACGGCAACGCTGCCCAGCGTGCCTGTGCCGGTCAGCCGCGCGCCGGCGTCGACCGTGACGCTGCCGCCGAGCGTGCCGGTCAGGTTGAGGATGCCGCCGCTGACCCTGAGCGTTCCCGTATAGGCGCTGCCGTTGCCGGAGAAAGCCAGCGTCCCCGCTCCCGTCCGGACCAGCGGCCCCGTGCCCGCCAGCGTTCCGGACAGGGTCAGCGTGTTCGCGCCGACGTCGATCGTTCCGCCGCCCGCGCCCACCGTCATGGCACGGGCCGATCCGAAGCTGCCGGCCGTGCGCAAGGTGCCGCCGTCGAGCGTCAGGCCGCCCGCCGGGGCCCCGAGCGCGGTGTCGGCGGAAATCTGCAGCACGCCCTCGCGGATGCTCGTCCCCCCCGTATAGCTGTTCACGCCGGTGAGGAGCAGCGTCCCGGTGTCGCGCTTGACCAGGCGGCCCGAGCCGGCGAGCGTCACCGCCAGCTCCGCCGTCGCGCCGGAATCGACGCGCACGGCGGTCTCGGCGGCGCCAAGCACGATCTGGCCGCCCGCGCCGGCAACCACCCGGTAGCCGCTGGTGACGAATTGCAGGCCGTTTGCGCTTTGCGCGCCTTCGACGGTCACGACGCCCGCGGCCCCCTGGAACACGGCCGTGTTGCCGGAAAAGGGCGCGTTGAAGGTGCCGCTGCTGTTGGTCCAGTTGATGTTGGTCGAATTCCAGATGCCGGTGCCGCCGGAGACGATGTTGTCGTTCGGCGCGCCGCCGCCGTCCCAGAAATCGGCAATGCCGACGACCAGGTTGACCTGGCCGGCAAGCGCCGTCTGGAACGAGTATCTCGCGTCCGGCGCCGTGCCGATCGCGAGGCCGTTGTCGGTGAGCGTGCCGCCATAGTTGAACAGGCGGTAGACGCCGTCGCCGAAGCCGGGTGCGGCGACCACGTCGAGCGTGCCGTCGAGGACGAGATTGCCCGTCACATCGATGAGGTCGTTATCCGCCCCGCCGACGCGGCCGGGCACACCGAGGTCGTAGCGCAGCCGGCTGCCGTTCGACAGCGACAGCGACGCGACGGTCAGGGTTCCGATCCCGGTGCCGCCCGGCGAGATGGTCGCGCCGTCGGCGATCGTCACGGCGCCCAGGCGGCCCGAGCCGCCGAACGTCGTCCCCGTCGGCGCCGCGATGGCCGTGGTGCCGAGATCTCCGCCCGTAAGCAATGTGCCGGCTTCGAACGAAAAGCCGGGGCTGATCGTGCCGGTATCCCGCAGCGTCAGCGTGCCGGATCCGGTCTTGCGCACCGTCTCGAAGTTGAGGATCGGGCCCGTGACCGACGCTTCGCCGGTAGCGATGTCGAAGAGCAGGGAGTCGCTGTCCGCGCCGCCGTCCAGCGCGCCGATCTGCACCGAGCCGCCGCCCATCGTCACCGCGTCGTTGCCGGCACCGAGCACCACCGAGCCTTCGATCCGGCCGCTGCTGTCCAGCGTCTCCGCCGCCGTGCCGCCGACAATGGCGCGTCCCGAGGCGGCGGTGATGAGGCCGCGGTTGAGGATGCTGTGGCTCTCGCCGCCTTCGAAGACGATCGCGGCACCGGTATCTCCGCTGCCGCCGCGCACCACGGACGTTGCCGCAAGATCGAGGGCGACCCGGCCGCGCTGGGCGCCGCCGGGATCGTTGGTGAGGTCGCGGTGGAAGAAATGAAGGGCCCGCCCGCCCGCGCCGGTGGACTCGATGAGGCCGCTATTGTTGATCCGCGTGTCGCTGAACGCGCCGGTCGGACGCGCACTGAAGTTCGTGAGGATGCCCCATCCGTTCGGGCTTGCGACCTGGATCGTTCCGCTATTCTCGATCGTGGTCAGCCCGACATCCTCGGCGAAGCCGCTCACCTCGATCCCGCGATTGAACTCGCCTCCGAGCATCGAGATGCGGCCCGCATTGACGATGGTCGCGGGGTCGTCGCTGACGTCGATGCCCCACGCGATGAAGGTGCCGTCATATTCGATCACGCCGGCGCTGCCGTTCTCGACGCGTACGGTCGAGGGCACGTCGACGTTGCGGAAGCCCGACGTGACATAGATGCCGAAGAACTCGTCGTCGTCGAAATTCTCGAGGCGCCCGTTGTTCACGATGCTCCGGTCGCCCGTGTGACTGACGGCGAGCCCGAAGGTGGCGCGAACGGTGCCGTCGTTGACGATCGATCCGTCCGGGGCGCCGAGCGCGCCGATGCCGGTTCCGGTCTGATCGACCACGCTGGTGTTGACGTAGATTCCGAAGCCCTCGACGCTGATCAGCCCGCTGTTGCGGATCGAATAGCTTTCGAGCGCCATGACGGGCGCGGCATTGTAGGACAGGCTCCCGCCCACGCCGGTATACGGGGTCACGTCGCGCAGGCCCCCGGCCGGGGGCGCGAAGCGGGTTGGCTGGTAAGCGAGCTCGATCCCGGTGAAGCCGTTATTGCCGGGCATCAGGATGTCGCCCGAATTGACGATCTCGACGCGCCGGTTGTCGGCCGCAACGACGATGCCCCTGTCCACGTCGCTGTTGACCTGGGTCAGGTCGCCGCTGTTGGTGAGCGACACGAGGTCGGCGCCAAAGACGTCGATGAGGATCGACGCGCTATCGGGCGCGAAATCGATGTCCCGCATCTCGACGTCGCCGCTGTTCTGAATCGTGAACGTGCCGCCCTCGCCCGCGACCAGGATGCCGAAGGGCTGCATGCGTTGCCCGGTGCCGCTCGCCTCGGTCACGAAGACGTCGAGGTTGGAGGTGAGCGAGAAGCTGCCGTTCTGCGGCAGGAGCGCCTGGATCGCGCCCAGAAGGCTATCGCCGGGGTTTCCCGAGGTGGTGAGGCGGACCGCCGAATCCGGATCGTCGAGCAGGATCGTCGTGTTCGGCTGGTCGGTGCGGTATTCAATGACCGGACGGTTCGCCGCCGCCATGTCGCCCGAGACGTTCGAGACCGTGAGGCCACGATACGGGCCGGAGGTCACCGCGACGCCGCCGGGAAGCGCGCCCGAGCAGGTGACGATGTCGTTCACGACCGGGCATTGCGGGCTTCCGGGCGTCGCCTGGGCGGCGGCCGTGCCCGGCGTCATCGCAATCGCGGCGAGGGCGGCACCGAGCGCGGCGGCGCTGACCCCGGCCCGGCGCGTGAAACCCTGACGCCGAAAACAACGGCTCGTCGTCGATCGCTGCATGATATCGCCCCTCTTTGCCCGCGGGGAGGATGGCAGCAGGCGGGGAGCCGCGATAGCGCATGGTGCCGATGAAATGCCGATGAAATGCCGATGATCGCCTCCATCCGGCCTTCCGGGGCCTTGCCGCTCCCGAGCGCGGACCTTAGAGGGGCGGCAACCGGAGGAACCATGCCCAAGACCATCGAACTGAAGCTCGACCAGGATGAAGCCGAGATCATTCTGGACGCCCTCGACACCGATCTCGAAGGCTATATCGATGCGGCCAACGACGCCCGCGCCAACAGCAATCGCACCGATGTCGCGACCTTCACAGAAGCGGCGGACCGGATCAAGGCGGTGAAGGCCAAGCTCGAGAAGCTGGTCGGCGAGCGCTGAGGTTCAGGCGTCGGCAAACGCGTCGTCGATGACCAGCCGTCCGGGTTCGATCGTGACGGCCCGGGCGACGGGGACCATGAAACGTCCGCCCGTCGGCCGCTCGATCTCCACGATGTCGCCCGCGCCGAAATCCTCGATGAACACTGCGACGCCGAGCTCGGCGCCCGACGCGCTGACGCAAGGGAGGCCGAGCAGGTCGGCGTGGTAATATTCGCCCTCCTCGAGCGGCGGCAAGGCTGAGCGGGGAACGGTGAGCGTCTGGCTGCGCAGGGCCTCGGCGGCGGTGCGGTCCGGGATTTCGGCAAAGCGCGCGATCGCGCCGCCGCCGCCGGGCTTCACCGACGTGAGCGTGAGCATGCGCCCGCCCACTTCGACCTTGGTGTAGCGCTTCAGGCTCTCAACGGATTGGGCGAACAGCTTCAGCCGCACGTCGCCCGTAATGCCATGCGCGCCCGAGACGGCTGCGAGCGTGACCATAGGCTCGTCGGTCATTGCAGCACGCCGAGGGGAAGCCCCTCCCCTCGATGGGGAGGGGTTTGGGGTGGGGTGGACTCTCCGAAGGAGATGCTGAGCGGATGAAGGTTGTCCTTCATCGACGCCGGTTCATTTCCGGAGACTCCACCCCCACCCCAACCCTCCCCCATCGAGGGGGAGGGAGTTCGCTCGGAGCCCTGCAACGGCGTTATTCCGCCTTGTCGGCGCCGTCGGCGGGAGCGGCCTCTTCGGCGCCTTCGGCCGGCTCGCTGGTCGACTGGCCCTCGTTCGGAGCCTCGTCGGCCGGCGTGGCTTCACCCTCGCCGCCGCCAGCGGCAGGCGCTTCGTCAGCGGCAGGCTCGTCGGCAACAGGCGCTTCGTCGGCGGCCGGAGCGGCTGCCGCTTCGGCGGACGCGGCGGCCGCGGCCTCGGCGGCTGCGGCGTCGCGCGTCGCGCGCTCCTCCGCGCGCTCCTTGGCCTTGTCGCCCGGCTCGCCCTTCTTGAGGTTCTGGCGGACGGCGCGCTCGGCGACTCCGGCCTGATCGAGGAAGCGGGCGACCCGGTCGGTCGGCTGGGCGCCGACGGAGAGCCAGTGGCGCGCACGATCGGCGTCGAGCTTCACGCGCTCGGGATTGTCGCGCGGGAGCATCGGATTGTAGCTGCCGATGCGCTCGATGAACTTGCCGTCGCGGCCCGTGCGCGAGTCGGCGACGACGATTTTGTAATAAGGGCGCTTCTTCGCACCGCCGCGCGAAAGCCTGATTGCAACTGCCATGTCTTGAGTTCCTTTCTCTAAGCCGTCGCTCCCGGCTTGGGAGCATGTCTCTAAATTCGTCTGGATCCCCGCTTTCGCGGGGATGACGCCGGTGGCGTCACTTCTTCAAAAAATTCTCGAAGCCGGGCGGAAGGCCCTGAGGCCCCTTGCCGCCGCCGCCGGGAAGTCCGGGAAGCCCGCCGGGAGGCATGCCGCCGCCGGGTCCGCCGCCTCCCATACCGCCCATGCCGCCCAGCATTCCGCCGAGGCCCCCCGCCCCGCCGCCGCCGAACAGGGCGCCGAGCTTGCCGAGGCCGCCCATCTTCTTGATCTTCTTCATGGCGCCGGCCATTTCCTGGTGCATCTTGAGGAGGCGGTTGACCTCCTGCACCGTGGTTCCGGACCCCTTGGCCACGCGAATCTTGCGCTTGGCGTTCAGGAGCTCCGGCTTCGCCCGCTCCTTGACCGTCATCGAACCGATAATTGCGTCGAGGTGGACGAGGATCTTGCCGTCCATCCCGCTCGAGCTCACCGCATTCTGCATCTTCTTCATGCCGGGAAGCATGCCGGCGAGCGCGCCGAGCCCGCCCATGCGCTGCATCTGCTGAAGCTGGCCGCGAAGGTCGTTGAGGTCAAACTGCCCCTTCGCCATGCGCTTGGCGAGCGCTTCGGCCTCGTCCGCCTTGATCGTCTCCTGCGCGCGCTCGACGAGGCTGACGACGTCGCCCATGCCGAGGATGCGCCCCGCGACGCGGCTCGGGTGGAAAGGCTCGATCGCGTCGATCGCTTCGCCGACGCCCGCAAACTTGATCGGCTTCCCCGTCACCGCCCGCATCGAAAGCGCCGCGCCGCCGCGCGCATCGCCGTCCATGCGGGTCAGGACCACGCCGGACAGCGCGACCTGCTCGGAGAAGTTGCGCGCGACGTTGACCGCGTCCTGTCCGGTCAGCGCGTCGACGACGAGAAGGACTTCGTCGGGCGTCGAGACGCCGGCGATCGCCTTCATCTCGTCCATCAATTGCTGGTCGACGTGGAGGCGGCCCGCCGTGTCGAGCATCAGGACGTCATAGCCCTGGAGCTTCGCCGCCTGCATGGCGCGGCGCGCGATCTCGACCGGCTGCTGGCCCGCGACGATGGGAAGCGTCGCGACCTTGGCCTGCTCGCCGAGCACCCGGAGCTGCTCCTGCGCCGCCGGACGGTTGACGTCCAGCGAGGCCATCAGGACCTTCTTGCGGTCCTTTTCGGTGAGGCGGCGAGCGAGCTTGGCGGTGGTGGTCGTCTTGCCCGAGCCCTGCAGGCCGACCATCATAACGACGGCGGGCGGGGTCACCGCAACGTTCAATTCGGACGCATCGCCGCCGAGCATCTCGACGAGCGCGTCGTGAACGATCTTCACGACCTGCTGGCCCGGCGTCACCGATTTCAGGACCTGCTGGCCCACCGCCTGCTCGGTCGCCTTGTCGACGAACTCGCGGACGACGGGGAGCGCGACGTCGGCCTCGAGGAGCGCGATGCGGACTTCGCGCATCGCCGCGCGCACGTCCGCTTCCGTCAGCGCGCCGCGGCCGCGCAGGCGGTCGAACACGCCGGCAAGGCGGTCGCTCAGGCTGTCGAACATGCGCTCACTCCATCCAGTTTCGCGGCCAAACGCAAAAGCGCCGGCGGGCGAAACTCGCCGGCCAGCGCGCGCGCTTTGCGCAACACACCCCCGAAGGGATGTGGGTGCGCATAGCAAAAGGGGCGGCAAAGGGCAAGGCCGGTGGCTGCACGCGCACGCCGTGCGGGCGAACCGGGCTTCGACAGGCTCAGCCCTAGCGGGTGTGCGGGACAGTGAAGTCTTGATTTCCCCACCACCGCTAGTCCTGAGCCTGTCGAAGGACGGATTGCAGAACCGCAGCCCCACCACCGCTAGTCCTGAGCCTGTCGAAGGACGGCTTGCAGTATCGCAGCCTCGGCCAAACCCCCTCCCCCACTTAACCCGATCTTCACTCGCCGGCCCCTATCCCGGCCCGGTTTCAAGGGCGACGTGAGGGACGGATGGCGGGCCTGTTTGCGCATCAGCGGCCGAAGGAAGGAACCGGAGCCGCAAGGGACATCGTCGCCTTGAGCGTCGCGCTCACCGTTCTCCTCCTCTTCCTCAAGATGAGCGACCGCTACGTGATCGAGCTGGGGCGCCAGCTTGCGCGCATGGGCTCCAACAACGGCAACATCATCGTCGGCCTCCTGCTCCTCAACGTCGCCCTCACCATCTACGGCTGGCGGCGCTACCGGGATGCCGCCCGCGAAGTGGTCGAGCGGACCGCAGCGGAGAAGCGCGCCAACAGCCTCGCCTCCACCGATCCGCTGACCGGCTTCCTCAACCGCCGCTCCTACGGGCAGTCGGCCAACGACCTTCTCGCAATGGCCGGCAAGCGCAATCAGAGCCTCGCCATGATCGTCGTCGACATCGACAGCTTCAAGACGGTGAACGACCTCCACGGCCATCTCACCGGCGACAATCTCCTGCGCATGACCGCGGACGTCATCTCCAAGGCCCTGCCGCGCGGTGCCGTCACCGCCCGCCTCGGCGGCGACGAGTTCGCAGCCGCCTTCCTCTACGACACCTCGGCGCCGTCCGAGGCCGACCGGATCGCCGACTTCATCGTCGACCGCCTCGGCAAGCCGTTCGACCTTGCCGGGGTCCATACCCATGTCTCGGCCTCGGTCGGGGTGGCGAGCTCCAGCGACGATTGCGATTCGGTCGAGATGCTGACCCGGCGCGCGGACATCGCCATGCATGCGGCCAAGAAGCTCGGCCGCGGCCGCTACGCCTGGTTCGACGCTTCGATGCAGCGCGAGCTCGAGATCCGGAACGACATCGAGATGGGCCTGCGCCGCGGCGTTCCCGCGGGCGAGTTCGTGCCGTTCTTCGAGCAGCAGATCGATCTCGTCACCGGCAGTCTCCACGGCTTCGAGATGCTGGCGCGGTGGGAGCATCCCGAGCGCGGCATCGTCGGTCCGGACGAATTCATCTCGATCGCGGAGGAATGCGGCCTGATCGGCGACCTTTCCATCTCGGTCATGCGCCAGGCCTTCGAAGTGGCGAAGGTTTGGGATCCGTCGCTTTCGCTGTCGGTCAACATCTCGCCGATCCAGCTCAAGGATCCGTGGCTGGCGCAGAAGATCACGAAGCTCCTGGTCGAAACCGGCTTCCCGGCCGAGCGGCTCGAGATCGAGATCACCGAAAGCTCGCTGTTCGAATGCCTCGGCCTTGCCCAGACGATCGTCGGCAGCCTCAAGAACCAGGGCGTGAAGCTGGCGCTCGACGATTTCGGCACCGGCTATTCCTCGCTCGCTCACCTTCGCGCTCTGCCCTTCGACCGGATCAAGATCGACCGCAGCTTCGTCTCCTCGATCAACGAGGCGAGCGATTCCGTCACCATCGTCACCGCCATCACCCGCCTCGCCGAAAGCCTCGGCCTCGCCGTCACCGCCGAAGGGATCGAGGATGAAGTCATCGAGGCGCGTCTCCGCTCGATCGGCACGTTCAAGGGCCAGGGCTGGCTCTTCGGCAAGCCAACGCCCGCCGCGGGCGTGGTGAAGCTCCTTGCCCAGCGCGGCCTCGCCTACGGCGCACGCAAGACGGACACCGTCTTCAGCGACGAGGCGCAGGAGGCGTTCGAGGCGCAGCGCGAGGAGCCGGCGCGGCGCCGCGCCTGAGCCTTCCCGAGGTGGACGAACGGGGCCGCGCGCCCTAGATCGCGGCGATGCGCCGCCCTTTTCGAAAGATGCACGGTCTGGGGAACGACTTCGTCGTCCTGGACGCGCGCGAGGCGCCGGTCGAGATCGAGGAGGCCCGCGCGCGCGCGATCGCCGATCGCAAGACCGGGGTCGGCTGCGACCAGATCATCGTCATCGAGCCGTCCGACGCCGCGGACGTGCGCATGCGCATCTGGAACGCGGACGGCGGCGAGGTGGAGGCCTGCGGCAATGCGGCGCGCTGCGTCGCGATGCTCGTCGGCGGCGAGAGCAGCATCGAGACGCGGGGCGGCATCATCCGCGGCCGAGCCGACGGCGACGGGGTGTCGGTCGACATGGGGCGGCCCCGCTTCGAGTGGGACGAGATTCCCCTCGCCTACCCGATCGACACCGGCGCAATGCCGGTCGGCTGGGAAGAGTTGCAGAGCCCGTCCGCAGTCAACGTCGGCAACCCGCACGTCGTCTTCTTCGTGGACGACGCCAACGCCGTCGATCTCGACCGGCTCGGCCCGCTGATCGAGAACGATCCGCTGTTCCCGGAGCGAGTCAACGTCAACGTCGCCTCGCTCGAAGGCGGAGCCGTGCGCCTGCGCGTCTGGGAACGCGGTGCCGGCCTGACCCAGGCCTGCGGCACCGGCGCCTGCGCGACCGCCGTCGCGGCGATCCGGCGCAAGCTGGTCCAAAGCCCTGTCGAGGTGCGGCTCCCTGGCGGAAGCCTGACCATCGCGTGGGCGGCGGGCGGCACCATAGGAATGTCCGGTCCGGCGACCTTGGTCTTTACCGGCGAGATCGACCTGTGACCGGGCCGGAGGTCATCACCCTCGGCTGCCGGCTCAACATGGCCGAGAGCGAGGCGATGCGGCAGCTTGCGGGCAGCGCGGACGACCTCGTCATCGTCAACAGCTGCGCCGTCACCAACGAGGCCGTACGGCAGACCCGCCAGGCGATCCGCCGTGCCAAGCGCGCACGGCCCGAGGCGCGGGTGGTGGTGACCGGCTGCGCGGCGCAAGTCGATCCGAAGGGCTTCGCCGCCATGCCGGAAGTGAGCCGCGTTCTCGGGAACCGCGAGAAACTGGACGCTGCAGCTTTCACCCCCACCGTTCGGGCTGAGCCTGTCGAAGCCCTGCCCTTCTCCCTTTCGGCGCCAGAAGAAAGAGCAGGCCTTCGACAAGCTCAGGCCGAACGGAGTTTCCCGTTCAAACCTCCAACCGCCGAAATCCGCGTTTCGGACATTATGGCCGTGCGCGCCAATGCGCCGCACCTTGCCGCCAGCTATGCCGAGCGCTCGCGCGCGTTCGTCGAGGTGCAGAACGGGTGCGACCATCGCTGCACCTTCTGCATCATCCCCTATGGACGCGGGAACAGCCGCTCGGTCCCGGCCGGGCTGGTGATCGAGCGCATCAAGGCACTGGTCGATCAGGGCCTGCAGGAGGTGGTGCTGACCGGAGTGGACGTGACGAGCTACGGCCCGGACCTTCCGGGCGCGCCGACGCTCGGTCTCCTCATCGAACGCATCCTGCGCCATGTCCCGGCCTTGCCCCGCCTGCGCCTCTCCTCCCTCGACTGCATCGAGCTCGACGAGCGGCTGTTCGAACTGGCTGCGGGCGAGCCGCGCTTCATGCCGCACCTCCACATGAGCTTCCAGGCCGGCGACGACATGGTCCTGAAGCGCATGAAGCGCCGCCACAGCCGTGCCCAGGCGGTGGAGACGGTGGCTCGGCTCAAGCAACGCCGGCCCGAGATCGGGATCGGCGCGGACCTGATTGCCGGCTTCCCGACCGAGACCGACGCCATGCACGAGAACAGCGTGGCGCTGATCGACGAATGCGACATCGTCATGGGGCACATCTTCCCCTATTCGCCCAAGGAGGGCACCCCCGCGGCGCGGATGCCGCAGGTGCCACGTGAGGTGGTGAAGGCGCGGGCTCGGCGGTTGAGGGAGGCTGCGGCGCGGAGGCGGGCGATGTGGCTGCAGAACATGGTCGGCACGAGGCAGCAGGTGCTGACGGAGCGCGGCGGCTCAGGCCACGCTGCGAATTTCGCGCCGGTGCGCCTCTTCCGTCATTCCCGCGAAAGCGGGAATCCAGCGGGGGACCGAGACCTGCACGAAGATCGTCTGGATTCCCGCTTTCGCGGGAATGACGTTGGAAAGGTTGTTGACGTCTTGATTGCCGAAGTTGCCGGAGATCACCTCATCGGAGTCCTCGCGTGAGCGAGGCCCCCTGGCTGGATCGCCTTCGCGAGGGCTTCCGCAAGACCTCGGACAAGCTCGGCGAGAATCTTGGCGGGCTGATGACGTCTTCGAAGCTCGACGAAGCGACGCTCGACGAGATCGAAGAAGCCCTGATCGCCTCGGACCTCGGGCCGCAGACCGCCGCCAAGGTGCGCGAGCGCCTTCGCGGCGAGCGCTTCGAAGGCGATCTCACCGAAACCAAGGTCCGCGGCATCGTCGCTGAGGAATTGGAGAAGATCCTTGCGCCGGTGGCCGAGCCGCTCGAGATCGACGCCTTTCCGCGGCCGCAGGTCATCCTCGTCGTCGGCGTCAACGGCTCCGGCAAGACGACGACCATCGCCAAGCTCGCGCACAACTTCCTCGAGCAGGATTACGGCGTCCTCCTTGCCGCCGGCGACACGTTCCGCGCGGCCGCAATCGACCAGCTTCGCGTCTGGGCGGACCGGATCGGCGTTCCGATCATCTGCGGCCCAGAAGGCAGCGACAGCTCCGCCATTGTCTTCGACGGGGTCAAGAAGGCGACGGCGGAAGGGATCGACGTCCTCATCGTCGACACGGCGGGACGGCTCCAGAACAAGAAGGGGCTGATGGACGAACTCGCAAAGATCCGGCGCGTGCTGGGGCGGCTCAACCCGGCGGCGCCGCACGATGTCGTCCTCGTCCTCGACGCGACGACCGGCCAGAATGCGCTGAGCCAGATCGAAGTGTTCAAGGAGGTGGCGGGCGTCACCGGCCTCGTCATGACAAAGCTGGACGGCACCGCGCGCGGCGGGGTCCTCGCCGCGGCGGCGGAGCGCTACAAGATGCCGATCCACGCGATCGGCATCGGCGAGGGCCTCGGCGATCTCCGGCCCTTCGATCCCCGCGAGGCCGCGCGCGCCATCGCGGGCGCTTCGGGAGACTTTTGAACATGGCCGCCAGGGCGCCTTCCCATCCCAAGGGCCTCGCGAACTTCGCGCTCGATTTCGGGCCGCTGCTCGCTTTCTTCATCGCCTACAAGATCGCCGAGCGCAGCTATGGCGGACTGATCGGGACCCTGGCCGCGACGGGCGTCTTCATGGCCGCGGTGCTGGTCGCGATGGCCTGCTCGCTTCATTTCTATCGCCGTGTGTCGCCGATGATGTGGATATCGGCGGTGCTGGTGATCGGCTTCGGCGGGCTTACCATCTATTTCCGCGACGCCGGCTTCATCCAGCTCAAGCCGACCCTCATCTACGTCGGCTTCGGCGCCCTGCTCCTGGGCGGCCTGGCGGCGGGCAAGCCGCTCCTCAAATATGTGTTCGGGCCCATCTTCCCGGGCCTGACCGAGGCGGGATGGCAGAAGATCTCGCGCAACTGGGCGCTCTTCTTCCTGGCGATGGCGCTCGGCAACGAGGTTTTGCGCCGCACCGTCACCTTCGAAACCTGGCTGACGATCAAGGTCTGGGGCTTCACCGCCGCAGCCTTCGTCTTTGCAATGGCGAACGTTCCCATGCTCCTACGCAACGGCCTCCAGATCGAGGAGGCGGCGGACCCGACGCCGCCGCCTACCCAATGACTCTGGCAATGACCCGACCTCCCGTCATCTCCATCCGGGGTCTCTCCAAGACCTATAAAGGCGGCCATCAGGCGCTGAAGTCCGTCGATCTCGAGATCGGCAAAGGCGAGATCTTCGCGCTGCTGGGGCCCAACGGCGCGGGCAAGACGACGATGATCTCGATCGTCTGCGGCATCGTGACGCCGAGCACCGGCACCGTGCTGGTCGACGGCCACGACCATGCCAAAGGCTATCGCGCGGCGCGGCGCAAGATCGGCCTCGTCCCCCAGGAGCTGCACACCGATGCGTTCGAAAGCGTGATCGCGACTGTCACCTTCAGCCGCGGCCTGTTCGGCTGCCCGCCCGACCCGGCCTATATCGAAGGCATCCTCAAGGACCTGTCGCTCTGGGACAAGCGTAAGGACAAGATCATGACATTGTCCGGCGGCATGAAGCGCCGGGTGATGATTGCCAAGGCCTTGAGCCACGAGCCCGAAATCCTGTTCCTCGACGAGCCGACCGCCGGCGTCGACGTCGAGCTGCGCCGCGACATGTGGGAGCTGGTGCGCAAGCTGCGCGACACGGGCGTCACCATCATCCTCACCACCCATTATATCGAGGAGGCCGAGGAGATGGCCGACCGGGTGGGCGTGATCTCCCGCGGCGAGCTGGTGCTCGTCGAGGAGAAGAGCGCGCTGATGAAGAAGCTCGGCAAGAAGGAGCTGAGCCTCACCCTCGCCGAGCCGATGGAGACGATCCCGCCGGAGCTGGGCGACTGGCCGCTTGAACTGAAGGACGAGGGCCATGAGCTGCTCATGACGTTCGACGCCAATGCGGACCGCACCGGCGTCCCCTCGCTGCTGCGCCGCGTGAGCGAGCTCGGCATCGCCTTCAAGGACCTGAACACGCGGCAAAGCTCGCTCGAGGACATCTTCGTGAGCCTCGTTTCGGAAAGGAACCGCGCGTGAACCTCCACGGCGTCTGGGCGATCTACCGCTTCGAAATGGCAAGAGCGCTCCGCACCCTGCTGCAGAGCGTGGTCACGCCGGTGCTCACCACCTCGCTCTACTTCATCGTCTTCGGGTCGGCGATCGGCTCGCGCATGAACACGTCGGACCTCGGCGTGCCCTACGGCGCCTTCATCGTGCCCGGCCTCATCATGCTGTCGCTGTTTACGCAAAGCATCTTCAACGCCAGCTTCGGCATCTACTTCCCGAAATTCACCGGCACGATCTACGAGCTGTTGTCGGCGCCGGTCTCGACGCTGGAGATCGTGCTAGCTTATGTCGGCGCGGCGGCGACCAAGTCGCTGGTCCTCGGCCTCATCATTCTCGGCACGGCAAGCCTGTTCGTGCCGATCCAGATCCTCCACCCCTTCTGGATGATCGCGTTCCTGGTGCTGATCGCGACGACGTTCAGCCTGTTCGGCTTCATCATCGGCGTCTGGGCGCAGAGCTTCGAGCAATTGAATTTCATCCCGATGCTGATCGTGACGCCACTCACCTTCCTCGGCGGCGCCTTCTACTCGATCGAGATGCTGGCCGAGCCCTGGCGCTCGATCACCCTGTTCAACCCGGTCGTGTATCTGATCAGCGGCTTCCGCTGGTCCTTCTACGGCACGGCAGACGTCGGCGTCGCGCTCAGCCTCGGCATGACGCTCGTCTTCTTCTTCGCCTGCCTCGGCGTGATCGCCTGGATCTTCAAGACGGGCTACCGGCTGAAGAGCTGATGAAATCCTCCCCATGCGAGGCATGGGGAGGGGAACCATGCGAAGCATGGTGGAGGGGTGAAAGGCTCGGCTCTCGAAATTCCGGCGCACGACGGCAGAGGCCTGCGCCCCTACCCCTCCACCACCCTTCGGGTGGTCCCCCTCCCCATCTCCGATGGGGAGGATATCAGCCCTCCTGGTCCGCCCGCTTCACGCCGCCGCCGTCGAGGTTGGTCGCGACGAACTCCCAGTCGACGATGTTGGCAAGCACGCCGTCGACGAAGTCGGGGCGGCGGTTGCGATAGTCGATGTAATAAGCATGCTCCCAGATATCGAGCGTCAGGAGCGGCTTCATGCCGTCATAGACGACGGGCGTGTCGGCATCGTGGAGCGAGGTGATCCTGAGCTTGCCCGCGTCCAGAACCAGCCAGGCCCAACCGTTCGAGAAGTGGCCGACCGCCTCGGCTTTGAGCGCCTCGAGCATGTCGTCGGTCGTCCCGAACGCGTCCTCGACGAGCGCGGCGAGGCGGCCGGTCGGGCGCCGGTCGCCGGGCGCGGCGAGGCATTGCCAGAAGAAGCTGTGGTTCCAGATCTGCGCGCTGTTGTTGAACAGGCCGGCATCGCCCCGCTCCTTGGCGGTGCGGATCACATTGGTCAGCGCAGCGCCCTCCAAGCCCTTCTCGCCGAGCATGCCGTTCGTCTTGTCGACATAGGCCTTGTGGTGCTTGCCGTGGTGGAATTCTAGCGTTTCGGCCGACATGTGCGGCGCGAGGGCGTCGGCGGCAAAGGGCAGATCGGGCAGGCGGAAAGGCATTCTGGTCTCCGAGGGCACGAGGCGTTTGCGAGGCTGCTAACGCCGCACGCCGCCGGAGGGCACCCCCTTTTGCCGGAAAAAAAGCCTCCGCTCAGTTGCCGCGGACGGTGAAGCGGGCGAGTTCGGTGCGGGGCCGGTCCCACCCCGGGTCCAACTCGCTCGCCCGCCGGTAGTCGGCATAAGCGCGGCGAACGTCGCCGAGCGCTTCCAGCGCGACCGCCCGGCCGAAATAAGCGAGCGCCGGCTGGTCCGTCCCCCTCTCCACCGCCTGCTCGAACGACGGCAGCGCCGCCGCCGCGCCGCGGGTGCGCAGCAGCGCCACTCCGCGGTTGAACCAGGCTTCGGCCACCGTGGGGTCGCGTGCGATGGCGGAGTCGAAATCCTCGATGCCGCCGGTGAGGTTGCCGCCGCGGACGCGGAGGATGCCGCGGTTGACGTAGGTGGCAACGAGGTCGCGCGTGCTGAGCGGGGGTCCGTCAAGCGCGCGGTCGCAAAGCGCCAAAGTCTCGGGCCGCGCTGCGAAAGGGGCGTCGGCAGCCTCGTAGCATTGGCGGGCGGCGTTGCTCCCGATGACGGTGACGGCCGCAGCGGCGGGGGCGGCGAGCGCGGACAAAGCGACGCTAACGAGAATGGCGCGGACCAGCATCGGACTGACCTCCTGATGCTTCTCAATAGCTTAGTCGGGCGCCGCTGGGAACAGCGCGTCCGCGCCTATTGCAGCTCGTGGCGGCGGAGCGCGTGGCGCAGCTGGTCGTAGGAGAGCTGGAGCGCGGCGGCGGCGGCACGCTGGTTCCAGCGGCATTTCTCGAGCGCGGCGGCAAGGATCGCCTTTTCATATTCGGCGACGGCGAGCCGGAAATCGGCGCAGCTTTCCGGGTCGAACGGCTTGGCGGCCGCAGCCGGGAGCGCGACTTGCGCCGGCGCTGCATCAGGCGGCGGCAATGCCTCGGCGGCCTTGTTGTCGTTCGCATTGGCGATGGTGACGATCGGCCGCCACGGCGATTCGAAGGGATCGAACTGGATGGCGTCGACGGGACGCGAGGGGTCCTGCCAGCGATAGACGGCGCGCTCGACGGCGTTGCGGAGCTCGCGCACGTTGCCGGGCCAGGGATAGGCCTGCATCTGCTCCATCGCCTTTTCGCTGAAGCCGGGCCAGCGGTCCCATTCCAGCTCCAGCGCCATGCGCCGCGCGAAATGGTCGGCGAGGACGGGGATGTCGCTCTCCCGGTGGCGGAGTGGCGGCAGGGTGATGACTTCGAAGCAGAGCCGGTCGAGGAGATCGGCGCGGAAGCGGCCCTCCTCGACGAGCCGAGGCAGATGCTCGTTGGTGGCGGCGACGATCCGGACGTCCACCTTGATCGGCTTCGACGCGCCGATCCGCGTCACTTCGCCATATTCGACGGCGCGGAGCAGCCGGTCCTGCGCACCCGACGAGAGGGTGGCGAGCTCGTCGAGGAACATCGTCCCGCCGTCCGCCTCCTCGAAGCGCCCCGCCCGCGCCTTGGACGCGCCCGTGAAGGATCCCGCCTCGTGGCCGAACAATTCCGCTTCGATCAGCGTCTCGGGGAGCGCCGCGCAATTCATGACGACAAGCGGCCCGTCCCAGCGCGAGGACAAATGGTGGAGACGCTCGGCGACAAGCTCCTTGCCGGTGCCGCGTTCGCCGATCACCAGCACGGGCCGGTCGAGCGGCGCGGCGCGGCTCGCCCGCTCGATCGCGTCCAGAAAGGACGAGGCCTGGCCGACAAGGTTGGTATTCCGTTCCATGCCACGAATTGGGACGAATTCCCGACTTTTGGCAAGCCCCCACTGCAGCGCCGTTAAGACGAAGAGACCTGCACCGCCCATTTTTCGCGGTTTTCAGCCATTCCTCGGGGTTGGCACGGCCTTTGTATGGTCTTCCGCATCGCCCGCCGCGGTGGCGGAGCGAGACAGGCCAGGGAGACGGCACATGTTCAATCTTGATCACATCGTCCGGACCGCTTCCGCCGCGGTCTTCTCGCTCATGCTCACCACGATCGCCGTCGGCGCGGCGATCGGCCCCGTCTCGCCGGGCGCCACGCCCGCGGCGCAGCTCGCCGCCGCCCAGCCGGCCGACATCGCTCATGGCTGAGCCGGGCGCCCCCGCGAACGATGGAAGGGCGGAGCGGGGACCCATCCCCCCGATGCCGCCCCTTCCCCCTATTTCGCCCCTCGCTCCGCTCGCGCTGCTTGCGCCGCGGCGGCATGAGGGGGCAGGATCGCCCCGATTTCAGATTTCACTGCAGGAGTTCGTCCCCATGGGTATCTTTTCGCGAACGCGCGATATCATCGCCGCCAACGTCACCGACCTACTCGACAAGGCGGAAGACCCTGCGAAGATGATCCGGATGATCATCATGGAGATGGAGGAAACCCTCGTCGAAGTCCGCGCCTCGGCCGCGCGCACCATCGCGGACCAGAAGGAAATCCGGCGCCAGATCACGAAGCTCGAAGCGCTTCAGGACAGCTGGACGGAAAAGGCCGAGCTCGCCCTTTCCAAGGACCGAGAGGACCTCGCCAAGGCCGCTTTGATCGAAAAGCAGAAAGCCGGCGACATGGCGGAAGGCCTGCGCACCGAGATCGCCGTGCTCGACGATGCCCTTCGCGCCGCGGAAGGCGATATCGGCAAGCTCCAGAGCAAGCTGCGCGAAGCCCGCTCCCGGCAGAGCGCGATCATGAGCCGCCTCGAAAGCGCTCAGAACCGGATCAAGATGCGCGAAATGTATGCCGGCTCCAAGGTCGACGAAGCCTTTTCGCGTTTCGACGTCCTCGAGCGCCACGCCGATCTCGCCGAAGGGCGTGCCGACGCGCTGGGTCTCGGCGGACCGGGCAAGACGCTCGAGGAGGAAATCGCCGAATTGAGGAATTCCGACAAGGTCGAAGCCGAGCTCGCCGCCCTCAAGGCAAAGCGCTCCGGCAGCGGCGCCGCCTCCGGCGAGGAGGGCTGATCCGATGTACGAAGTGATCATCCCCGTCGCCATCGTCGCGATCCTGTTCATCGCGCTGCCGTGGATCATCTTCCACTACATCACCAAATGGAAGAGCGCCGCGACGCTCACCCGCGAGGACGAGGACCTGCTGGACGAGCTTCACGACGTCGCGCGCCGGCTCGATGAACGGATGTGCTCGATCGAGCGTATCCTCGCCGCCGAAAATCCGGGTTGGCGCTCGGTTGCCTGCGACCCGGTGGACGCAATCCTCGAGGATCACCGCTCCGCCACCACGGCCGGCCTCGCCTCGCCGAGGCGCAGCAGGCAGCCCGAAAGGAGGACGAGATGACCGCCAGCCGCACTAAATTCTACCTCGACAAGCAGAACAAGAAGTGGCTCGGCGTCTGCGCCGGCATCTCGGACTATACGGGCATCGATACGACGCTGGTCCGGATCGGCTTCCTGCTCCTCACCGTGCTCGGCACGGGCGCCGGGCTCATCGCCTATCTCGTCACCGCCTGGATGGCGCCGGTGAAGCCGGGCGACCTCACTTACGAAAACAAGGAAGAAAAGAAATTCTGGCAGGGCGTGCGCACGAACCCGCGCCGCACCACCCGGCTGGTGCGCTCCAAGATCCGCGACATCGACCGCCGCCTGGCCGACGTCGAGACCTATGTGACGAGCTCGCACGGCCAGCTCTCGCGCGAAATCGAACGGCTGCGCTGAACCGCGGCCGAAGGGGAGTGACATGGACGACAATCTCGCAATCTTCCTGGTAATCACCGTCGCGATCGTCATGGCGACGATCATGACACTGGCAAGCACGTGGATCCGGGGCCGCCAGCGGCTCGCCGCGGCCGGTGCCGACGAGACGATCGCCGCCCTCGGGGACGAAAATGCGCGGCTCGTGCGCGAAGTGAACCGGCTCGGCGAGCGGCTTGTCGTGCTCGAGCGGATCGCGACCGATCCCGCCGAGCGCACCGCCCGCGAGATCGAGCTGCTGCGCTGAACGAAGACGAAAGGGAGAGACGATGGACATCACGTTTGCTCAGGGCGCGCCGCTGGTCGCGATCATCACGCTGCTCGCCATCGGAGGCTGGGTGTTCACCACCTGGCTCAGGGTCAAGCACGGCTATCCGCTGGACGGCGCCTGGGGCCAGGCCATCTACCCCAAGACGAGCGACGAGGCGATGGAGCGGATCAAGCTCCTTTCGGGCGAGAATGCCCAGCTCCGCGCCGAGCTCGGATCGGTCAAGGATCGGCTCGCCGTCGTCGAGCGGATCGTGACGGACGACAGCCACCGCCTGACGCAGGAGATCGAATCCCTGCGCCTGCCGACGAACTGAGGACGCCGCCATGGACCATGACCTCGCCAAGATCTTCATCGTCTTCATCGTCGTCGGGCTGCCGATGATCCTGATCTTCGGCCACCCGTTCCTGAAGCGCCTGCTCGAGCATCGCGAGCGGCGCATGGAGATCGAGGCTCGGATGACGGCCGAGAAAGCCGCGCAATATGCGGCGCACACCGAGCGGCTCGAGCAGCGCGTCCGCGTCCTCGAGCGGATCGTCACGGACAAGGGCCTCGAAGTTTCCGACGAAATCGAGAAGCTTCGCGACCGCCCGCTCAACTGAACCGTTTCGAAGGGGCAAGAAAATGGCCAGCTGGATTTGGGTGCTGATACCGATCGTCGCGATCCTCGCCGGCGTCATGAAGCGATGGATTTCGCTCAAGGAGCGTGAGATCGACCATCTCCAGCGCGATGCCGTGGACAAGCAGGCGCGCTACGCCGCCATGACCGAGCGACTCGAACAGCGCGTGCGCGTCCTCGAGCGGATCGCTACCGACAAGGGCATTGACGTTTCGGAAGAGATCGAGCGGCTGCGCGACGCGCGCTGACCGATCGAAAAAGGGGAATTGATCATGGGTCCGTTCGAAATGGTGATCGGCATCGTGCTGATCACCGCAGTTGCAAGCATCGTCAAAGCGAAGATGGGGATCCGGCGCGACTATAAGGGCAACGAGCTGCCGCTACGCGACGATGCCGAGACCGAGCGGCTGCGCGCGGAGGTGCGCCAGCTCAAGGAGCGGCTGGCGGTGATCGAGCGGATCACGATCGAAAAGGAAAGCAGCCTCGAACGCGAGATCGAAAGCCTGCGCCACCGCTGACGCCCCACACCTTCCATGCGGCGCGCGAGACGCTAAGTGGGGGCCATGGCTTTCCAATCCCTCGACGACGTTCATGACGATTTCGAGCTGCTCGATCCCGACGATCGCTACCGGCTGCTGATCGATCTCGGCCGGGCGCTCGAACCGATGCCCGAGCCGCTCAAGACGGATGCCACTTTGGTGCGCGGCTGCTCGGCCTCCGTCTGGGTCTACGCCACCCGAACCGCCGACGGCCGCCTCCACTTCCTCGCCGACAGCAATGCCGCGATCACCAAGGGGATCGTCGCCCTCGTCCTCCTCGCCGTTCAGGACAAGAGCCCGTCCGAAATCCTCGCCATCGACATCGAAGGCGAACTCGCCCGCTTCGGCCTCGAGAAGCAGCTCAGCTCGAACCGCACGCAGGGCATCCCCAACATGATCGCCTTGATCCGCGAAACGGCGGGGAGGCTCGCCTCGTGAACGGCGGGCGACCGGATTTCCGCGACATGCCGTTCAATCCGAAGCTTTTCATGTCGTTCGTCAGGAAGGTCGGCCACGGCGGCGCGCTCGGAATCGCCTATCACGACCACGGGCCGGACTGGGCGGAGCTCGCTCTCCCCTACGACGAGAAGCTGGTCGGAGTCGTCGACACCGGCGTCATCGCGTCGGGCCCGATCATCAGCCTGATGGACATGGCGACGAGCCTTTCCATCTGGCTCCGCCTCGGCCGCTTCCGCCACCAGGCGACGATGGACCTGCGCGTCGACTATCTTCGCCCGGCCACACCCGGCCACACCATCATCGGCCGCGGCGAATGCTACCGGACGACCAGGAGCATCGGCTTCGTCCGCGGCCTCGCCCATGACGGCGACCCCGCCGACCCGGTCGCGCACGTCAGCGCGACCTTCATGTTCACCGACTGACGGGGCGGGCGTTGCGGCGTTCTTCGGCTTTCTTGATCACTTCATAGGCGGCCTGCACGGCCTGGAAGCGCTTGGCGGCTTCGGAGTCGCCCTTGTTCATGTCCGGATGGTTGGCCTTGGCGAGGCGGCGGTAGGAGACGCGGACGTCGTCGAACGTCGCGTCGCTTTCGAGATCGAGGACACCGAGGGCGCGCATCTCGTCTGGGCTGCGAGTCCCGTCGCCCGGACCGCCCCAGCCGTAATGGGTCGCCTGGCGGTAGCCGTTCGCCCCGCGCCGCTCGTCCGCCTCGCGCGCCGCGGCATCCTCCGCGGAGAGACCTTCGAAATAATTCCAGCCGCGGTTGTATTCGGTTGCGTGCGCCAGGCAGAAATACCAGCGCTCCGGGCTGTTCGGCGATTTGGGCGCGGGCCGGTCCCCCGGCTCGCTGCAGCCGTCGCGATCGCACAGGCGCACCTGCTCGGCGCCCGTGCCCGAGCCGTAGCTCCGCCAGCGCGGAAATCCCCAATCATTCGAACGCGTCGGCTTCGCCATATGCGCTCCCATAGAAAGTGCCGGGCGCGCCGACCAGCCCCGGCGGCCCGCGGCGGAGAAGGAAAAAATGCCAGAGGATCTGTAAGCCGGGTTCTGTCCACCCTGCTTCGCCGAAGCTCCGCAGGGATGGGCGGCCATTCATCTGGGAGGCGGATCGCTCCGCCCCTCGAGCAACCAACCCGGGCGACGAGCCGGAACAGGCCCATATGCCGCCCCTATTCGGTTTTGCTCCCGGTGGGGTTTGCCGTGCCGTCCCCGTTGCCGGGTCCGCGGTGGGCTCTTACCCCACCCTTTCACTGTCGCAGGCTCGAAAGCTTTGCGACCTGCTTTCTGTGGCACTTTCCCTAAGCTCGCGCCCGCCGGGCGTTACCCGGCACCGTCGTTCCGTGGAGCCCGGACTTTCCTCGACGAAGCTTGCACCCCGCCGCGGCCGCCCGACCCTCTGGCCCGCCCCTCCTAGTCGTCGCCCTGCGGTTTGGGAAGGAGAAGCGCGAGAAGGATCGCCCGGCACTCGCCGTCAATCTCTCCGTCGAGCGCTTCGGGGCGGTAGCGGCGCTGGAAGGCGGTGATCGCCGCCTTCGGGTCCGCGACTTCGTAGCCGAAGCGTTCCAGCGCCAGCAGGAACCCGCCGTCGGTCCAGCACGGGTCCATGAGATGCTTGGTCGGGCGCGGCAAAGCGAGGCGGTGCTTCGAAAGGCGGGCCCAGGGAAAGAGCTCCCCGGGATCCTGCTTCCTTTGCGGCGCCACGTCCGAATGGCCGACGACGTTGCCCCGCGTGATCCCGTGCCGTTCCTTGATGTCGGCCACCAGCCGGACCAGCGAATCGATCTGCTCCTCGGGGAAGGGCCGGTAGCCGTGCTCGTGCCCCGGATTGACCAGCTCGATGCCGATCGAGGCGCCGTTCACGTCCGTATTGCCGCGCCAATAGGAGCGTCCGGCATGCCAGGCGCGCTTCTCCTCCGGCACCATGCGCACGATCCTGCCGTCCTCGTCGACGAGATAGTGGCAGGAGACCTTGGAGGCTGGATCGCGAAGGCGCTCGATGGCCGAGCGCGCGTCCTCCATGCCGGTATAATGGAGGACCAGCATCGAAATGGGCTGCGCGCGTTCGTCGAAATTGGGCGACGGGAAGTCGAGGATGTCGAGCATGTCCATCGCGGCAGGTGCGCGTCAGCCCGGCAGCGACACGCCGAGGAGCAGCATATTCTCCTCGCCGCCGTCCGCGACCTGGACCTCCCCGCCGCATTCGGAAACAAGGCAGTGGATGAGCCACGCCGCGGCCGCGCGCGGAGCGATCTCCTCCTCGTTTATGTCGCCGCGGAGCACCTTCACCAGCTCGGGATCGAGGACGATGCGCGGACCTTCGGCGCGCACCACGATGTCGAGCCCGCCTTCATGCGCCTCGGCGCCGACGTCGAGCCGCCCGCCGCGCACGAGGGCGTCGCCGGCAATCAGGACGAGGTTGAGGAGCACTTTCAGCGCCGGCTTCGACATGGTCGGCTGGTCGACCATCCAGCCGAGCTGAATCCGACCGTCCCCGCCGAACAGCCCTTCGATCGCGACCCGGGCTTCGCGCGTATCGACGTGGTCCGCGAAGCCTCCGGCGGCACCGAAGGCGAGCCGAAAGAATTTGAGCTTGTTGGCGCTCGCCCGTGCGCTTTCGCCGAGCAGGTCCAGGCAGCGCGCGCGCATTTCCGGATCGTGCTCGTCGGCGAGCAATTCGATGCCGTTGTTGAGTGCGCCGACGGGCGAAAGCAGATCGTGGCAGAGCCGCGAGCAGAGAAGGCTCGCAAATTCGTGCGATTTCACGTGCTTGGCCCCCGATCCTACGCTTCGACTTCCTTCCTTTGGCCGCTCGTTTCGCAAGAGGCAAGAGTCTGGGCGGCATGACGGCACCCGCAGAGGCTTGAAGACGCCCGTTTCGTCGCCACATCGAGGATCGAATGACCCGGGGGGGCACCACCATCAGCGCGACCATCGCACCCGACGCAGCCGGCTGGCGGCTCGACCGCGCGCTCGCCGCCGCGGTGCCGACCTTGTCGCGCGAACGGCTCAAGGCTTTGATCTCGAGCGGCGCCGTTACCGGGCCTGCCGGAAGCGCGGTGCGCGATCCAGCCTCCAAGGCTGCCGAGGGCACCTACGCCGTTGTCGTCCCGGATCCGACGCCGGCGCACAACATCGCCCAGGACATCGCGCTCGACATCGTCTTTGAGGACGACCACCTCCTCATCGTCGACAAGCCCGCCGGCATGGTCGTCCACCCCGCCGCCGGCAATGCCGACGGGACGCTCGTCAACGCCCTCCTCCACCATTGCGCCGGGCGCCTCAGCGGCATCGGCGGCGTCGCGCGGCCCGGCATCGTCCACCGAATCGACAAGGACACGTCCGGCCTCCTCGTCGTGGCAAAAACCGACCGTGCCCATGAAGGCCTGGCGGCACAATTCGCGCGGCACGACATCCACCGCCTCTACAAGGCCATCGTCTCAGGCCTGCCCAGGACCGGCGGCGGGATGGTGGACGCCCCCCTCGCCCGCTCCTCGGCCAACCGCCACAAGATGGCGATCGTCGAGGAAGGCCGGGGCAAGCGCGCGGTGACGCACTGGCGACTCGTGCAGCCGCTTCGCGAATCGGCCATGGTCGAATGCCGGCTCGAAACGGGGCGCACGCACCAGGTCCGAGTCCACATGGCGTCGCTCGGCCACCCTTTGGTCGGCGACCCGGTCTACGGCCGCACCCGGCCCGGACACCGCGAGTTGTTGAAAAGCCTGAATTTTCAGCGCCAGGCGCTGCACGCCGCCGAGCTCGGCTTCGTGCATCCGGTCCTGAAAGAAAACTTATCCTTCAAAAGCCCCCTTCCATCCGATATTCAGGAACTGTTCGGGGCGCTTGCCGTATAAACAGGAAACGGCTCGCGCGGGGTTTCAACCCGCGGAGCGTCAGGGAGCTTAGTTGAGCGATCATGGCAGTCGGTAGAAACGTCGCGACGATACCCGCGGCAAGCGGCGAAGCGGGCCTCAACCGCTATCTCGCCGAGATCAAGAAATTCCCCATCCTCGCCCCCGAGGAGGAGTATATGCTCGCCAAGCGCTGGTCCGAGCATCAGGACACGGACGCGGCGGCCAAGCTCGTCAACTCGCACCTTCGCCTCGTTGCGAAGATCGCCATGGGCTATCGCGGCTACGGCCTGCCGACGGCCGAGCTCATCTCCGAAGGCAATATCGGACTGATGCAGGGCGTGAAGAAGTTCGAGCCGGAAAGGGGCTTCCGCCTCGCCACCTATGCGATGTGGTGGATCCGCGCCTCGATCCAGGAGTATATCCTGCGCTCGTGGAGCCTCGTGAAGATGGGCACCACCGCGGCGCAGAAGAAGCTCTTCTTCAACCTGCGGCGGATGAAGAACCAGATCGACGCCTTCGAGGACGGCGACCTCAAGCCCGAGGACGTGACCAAGATCGCGACCGATCTCGGCGTCTCCGAGGACGACGTCGTTTCGATGAACCGGCGCATGGCGATGGGCGGCGACACGTCGCTCAACGTGCCGCTGCGCGAGGAAGGCGAAGGCCAGTGGCAGGATTGGCTCGTCGACAACGAGCCGCTCCAGGACGAGCGCGTCGCCGAAGCGGAGGAGACCAAGGTCCGCCATGAGCTTCTTCTCGAGGCGATGAAGAATCTCAACGACCGCGAGAAGCACATCCTGACCGAGCGGCGCCTGACCGACGACCCGAAGACGCTCGAGGAGCTCTCCCAGGTCTACGACGTCAGCCGCGAGCGCATCCGCCAGATCGAGGTCCGCGCCTTCGAGAAGCTCCAAAAGGCGCTGATGAACCTCGCCGGCGAACGGCGTTTGCTTCCGGCGGGGTAAGGGGAGCGCGTCGAAGTGGTACTTCGACGCGGGCCTGCTGCGGCTTTGTGAATGATAATAAGCATCCCCAACACTGTTCGGGCTGAGCTTGTCGAAGCCCTGCCCTTTCTTGCTGCCCGCGAGAAAGAAGGACAGGCCTTCGACAAGCTCAGGCCGAGCGGAGGGGGTCTCGTGAGCCATGGCTAGAACCCGTCCCCCGCGCGCCCCCCGCCCCCGCCGCTCCTGGCTGGGGCGTATCGTCCGCTGGGCGATCTACTCGATCCTGATCGTCCTGGTCGGCAGCATCCTTTGGGTGCTCGCCTACCGCTTCGTGAGCCCTCCCATCACCTTCACCCAGCTCGGCGACGTCCTTTCCGGCAACGGCGCGCGCGGCTCCTGGATGTCCATCGAGCGGATCGACCGGGACATGGTCCGTGCCGTCATCGCGGGCGAGGACAGCAAGTTCTGCACCCATTCGGGCTTCGACCGGCAGGCGATCGAGCAAGCGATGCGCCGCAACGCGCGCGGCGGCTCGGTCATCCGCGGCGGCTCGACGATCAGCCAGCAGACGGCGAAGAACGCGTTTCTGTGGCAGGGCGGCGGCTATTTCAGGAAGGGTCTGGAAGCCTGGTTCACCTTCCTGATCGAGCACCTCTGGGACAAGCGCCGGATCATGGAGGTCTATCTGAACGTCGCCGAGACAGGCATCGGCACCTACGGCGTGAACGCGGGCGCCCAGCGCTACTTCAACCACGACGCGTCGAACCTCAGCCGCCAGGAAGCGGCGCGAATCGCCGCGGTCTTTCCCCTCCCCAAGCGCCGCGACGCGATCGCGCCCACCGGCTTCACCCGCCGCTACGGCAACATGATCGCGGCGCGCATGGGCGTCGTCGGCCGCGACCGGCTCGATGCCTGCGTCTACGACGGTGTGACACCGCCCCGCGAGCGGCCGGAGCCCGCCGTCCGCCGCCCCGCCCCGCGCCCGAAAGCCGCACCGCAGCCCGCGCCGGCGCTCCCCGGGGAGGAGTTCGAAAAGGAAGCGCCGCCGGCGGTTGCTCCGGTCCCTCAGCCCGAACCCACGCCGGTTCCGGCGCCGGAGTCGAACGCTGCGGGAGGGGAAGCGCTCAGAACGGCATCTTGAAGCCGGGGGGCATCTGCATGCCGCCGGTGACCTGCTGCATCGAGGCCTGGGCGGCGACATCGGCCTTGGCGCGGGCGTCGTTCAGCGCGGCGGCGACGAGGTCCTCGACCATCTGCTTTTCGCTGGGCTGAAGCAGGCTTTCGTCGATCTCGACGCCGACAATGCGGCCCTTGGCGCTGGCGCGGATCTTGACGAGGCCGCCGCCGGAGACGCCCTCGACCATCACATGATCGAGATCCTCCTGCGCCTGCATGAGCTTGGCCTGGGCCTCCTGGGCCATCTTCAAGAGGTCGTCGAGATTTTGCATGGCGTTCAAGCGCTCCGTTGGTCGTTGCGGGTGAAGCCGGTCAGTTCGGCTTCGGGAAAGGCTTCGAAGGCGGCCGCTACGACGGGCGAGGCGAGAACCTCGCTTCTGAGGCGCTCCGCGGCCGCTTTCTCCTGCTCGAGGAGCGAAGGCTGGGCCTCGCCGTCCGACGCTCCGACGCTCCACGTGGTTCCGGTGACGGCCTTCAGTGCCGTGCCGAGATCGCGCAGGAAGTCGCTGGCGAGCGGCTTCACCGGCTTCAGGACGAGCTCCGGCGGCGCATAGCGCACGACCCGGACGAAATCGTGGAGCTGCTGGGCGAGCAAGGCCTTGCCGCTCTCGTCGAGCAGCCGGACGAGGGCGGCGAAGCTCTCGGGCAGCGCGGCCGGCGCGGAGCTCCTGGCCGGAGACGGCGCGCCGCCGCGGGCCGGCACCGCCTCCCCGCTCGCCATTCGCTCCATCAGAGCGCCCGGGTCGGGAAGCTCGGAGGCGTGGATCACCCGCAGCAGCGCCATCTCCGCCGCTTCCAGCGGGAGCGCGGCATTGTGGACTTCGCCCAGACCCTTGAGCAGGAGCTGCCAGAGCCGGTGCACCATCGCATAGGACAGGCGGCCCGCCCAATCCGCATAGGCTTCGCGCTCTTCCTCCGACTGCGCGGGATCGGCGGCGCCGCCGACCTTGGCGCGGGTGATGCCGTGCACCGCTTCGAGGAGACTGCGGATCAAAGCCGCGGGATCGACGCCGAGATCGTACTGGTCGCGGACCGCCGCCAGCGTGCCGCGCGCATCGCCGGCGAGAAGCAGGCCGAGCAGGCGCCGGACGGCGCCCCGGTCGGAGAGGCCGAGCATGTCGCGCACCTGATCGGCAGTGACTCCGCCGGCACCGTGGGCGATCGCCTGGTCGAGGATCGAAAGGCCGTCCCTCGCCGAACCCTCGGCAGCACGGGCGATCAGCGCCAGTGCTTCGGGCTCGACCTCGACCTCTTCCTTGCGCGACACTTCGGCGAAATGGGCGGCGAGCTGCTCCGCGGGAATGCGGCGGAGATCAAAGCGCTGGCAGCGCGACAGGACCGTCACCGGCACCTTGTTGACCTCGGTCGTCGCGAACAAGAACTTAACGTGCGCAGGGGGTTCTTCAAGGGTTTTCAGAAGCGCGTTGAACGCGTTCTTGGACAGCATGTGGACTTCGTCGATGATGTAGACTTTGTAGCGCGCGGAAACGGCGGCGTAGCGCACCGCCTCGATAATCTCGCGCACGTCGTCGACACCGGTGTGCGACGCGGCGTCCATCTCGACCACGTCGATGTGCCGCCCCTCTGCGATCGCGACGCAGGGCTCGCACTTGCCGCAGGGATCGATCGTCGGTCCGCCCTTCCGGTCCGGACCGATGCAGTTCAGCGCCTTGGCGATGAGCCGCGCCGTCGACGTCTTGCCGACTCCGCGCACCCCGGTCAGCAGGAAGGCATGGGCCAGCCGGTCGCGGCGGATCGCATTGCCCAGCGTCTGCACCATCGCGTCCTGCCCGACGAGCTCCCCGAAGGACTGCGGCCGGTACTTGCGCGCGAGCACGCGGTACGGCGTCGCGGCGGCGGCTTTGACGGGCTGCGGCGGCTCGTCGAGGCCGAGGCCGAAGCTGGTCTCGGCGAGGTCGCCGTCAATCTGGTCAGGGGAATCGGACATGCGCATTCATCCTAGCCGCGGCGCGGGCGTCTGTCGAAGCCGAAGGGCCGCCAAAGCTGACAACGATGATGCGGAGACCTGGCGGATCTTGTCAGCTTTGTCAGCTTTGGAGCCGGCTCGCACCGCGGCGCAGACGGTTCGAAAAAAGGCAAAGGAGGCGTAGGACGCGGGCATGACGCACGTCTACGCCCCGCGGTCCTACAAAGGAAGCGGGCGCAGAACATTCGATGAACAAGGGTGAGGTGGGAGCCGGAACGACCCGACGCATGACCTCGTTGCGGCTGCTTCCTTCCGGACCTGACCGGGTTGGCGAGAGCGCCGTCCGCCCGACTCCCGCCGCGCCTATGCGACATTTGCTGCGTTGCCGCAAGATGCTGGGAAGGTGACGGCACCGGCGCATACGCCTCCCCGCGCACGTCGTTCCCTCACCCTCCCACGGCCTGCGGCCGCGGGCCCCTCCCTCTCCCGAATTGGGAGAGGGGTTTCAGGCGAAGCTCGCGGCTACCAGCCGAGCCACGGCGGCATGCGCTTCGGCGCGGGCGGGCATCTCGGCGGTGCCGCCGTCCTGGTAGGAGGCGATGACGATCGGAGGCCGGCCGGGCGGCCAGGCGATGCCGACGTCGTTCACCGCGCCGTTCGCCCCGGTCCCCGTCTTGTGGCCGAAGCGCCAGTCGGCGGGAAGGCCGGCGCGCAGGCGGTCCGCGCCCGGCACCGACGCCCGAAGCCAGCGCCGAAGCCGCTGCTGCGCATCGCCGTCCAGGCCGTCGCCGAGGACGAGCCTGCGCACGAGCCCGGCCATGGCGGCGGGGCTGGTCGTGTCGCGCGGGTCGCCGGGCAGGTTGGCGTTGAGCTCCGTCTCGTAGCGATCGAGGCGGGTCACCGGATCGCCGTGCGCGCGGACGAAGCGCGTGAAGGCTTCGGGGCCGCCGATGCGGCGCAGGAGCAGGTTCGCGGCGCTGTTGTCGCTGACCTCGACGATCGCGGCGGCGAGCGTCTCGACGGGGAGGCGGCCGCGCTCGAGATGCCCGCTCACGACCGGGCTGTTCGGCAGCGGCGGCCCCGGTGCGAATTCAATCTCTTCCGAAAGGCGCAGGCGCCCCTCGTCCGCCGCGTCGAGCACGGCGGCGGCGAGCGGCAGCTTGAAGGTGGAGGCCATTGCGTAGCGGCCGAGCGGATCGTGGACGAGCTGGGCACCGTTTCCGGTGTCGATCGCCGCCACGCCGATCCGCGCCCCTGCCCCGAGCGAAGCGCGGATCGCCTCGAACCGGTCGGGCGCGACGATGCGGGCGGGATCCGGCACGGTCGGGCGCGAGACGCTTTTGGTGCAGCCGGCGGCGAAAGCGGCGGCGGAGGCGGCGAGAAAGGAGCGGCGGTCGATCATCGCGCCTCCTATGCACGGCCCGGCCGCGCGGTTCCAGATGCCGCGGCCCTGCGCGAAATCACCGCCCCTGCATGTCGTGCGACGCCCCCGGCATGCGCACGGTGAGGCTGTCGAGCCCTTCGCCGAGCCGGATCTGGCAGGCGAGGCGCGAGTGGCGGGTGACGCAGGCGGCGAGATCGAGAAGGTCGTCCTCCTCCTCGGAGGCGCGCGGCAGCTTCGCGAAATCCTCGGCGGCGACGATGACGTGGCAGGTGGAGCAGGCCATCTGCCCCTCGCACGTGCCTTCGAGCGGCTGCCCTGCCGCCTGCGCGACGTCGAGCAGGCGTTCGCCGGCCGGGGCGTCCACTTCCTGGACCCGCTCGCCGTCGGCGGACACGAAGCGGATGCGGGTCATGCCGGCCATCTCCCCTGCCGCTCCGCGCATTGGACGATGAGGCCGAGAGCGCCGCGAAGATCCTCTTCGCCGGTGTAACGGCCGAAGCCGAGCCGGATGCTTGAGCGCGACTCGCTGCCGGCCAGCCCTATGGCGGAGAGAACGTGGCTCGGCCGCCCGGATCCACTCGCGCAGGCGGAGCCCGAGGAGAAGGCGACCTGCCGCACTTCGGAGATCAGCCGCGCCGAGTCGATGCCGTCGCGGCGAACGTTGAGGTTTCCGAGGTAGCGGCGGTCGGCCGACCCGTTGATCGTCCAGCCGTCCAGCAGGCCGGTCGCCACCTCCCAGAGCCGGGCGACGTGCGCTGCATCCTCCTGCCGCCGCTCCGCGAGAAGCCGCGCTGCCTCGCCGAACCCGACGCACAGTGCGGGTGAAAGCGTGCCGGAGCGCAGCCCCCCCTCCTGGCCGCCGCCGTGAAGGAGCGGCTCGATCTCCACCCCTTCGCGAACCCACAACGCGCCGATGCCCTTGGGCCCGTGCACCTTGTGAGCGGAGACCGCGACCATGTCGCATGCGCCGAGGGGAACCGTCACGCGCCCCAACCCCTGCACCGCATCGCAGAAGAAGAGCGCCCCCCGCTCGCGTGCGATGCGGCCGATCTCCGCGACCGGCTGGATGACGCCGATCTCGTTATTGACCAGCATCGCGGCGACCAGGCCGGTTCGTTCGTCGACACGTCCGGCCACGAGGTCCGGATCGACGAGTCCGTCGGTGTCGACCGGCAGCAACTCCACCTCGAAGCCCTGCCGGCCGAGCCATTCGGCGGTATCGAGCACGCAGGCATGTTCGGTCGCGACGGTGACGATCCGCCGCCGCCCCTCCGGCAGGCGTGCGGCCGCACCCTTGAGCGCCCAGTTTGCCGCCTCGGTGGCGCCAGAGGTGAAGTACAGCCGGCCCGACGGTACAGGTGCCGAGGCCCACTCTCGTTCGTCCCGAGCGTAGTCGAGGGGCGCAGGCTCGGACCCGGTGCAGTCGCCCCTCGACTTCGCTCGGGACGAACGGAGGTCCGCAACTGGACCCGACTCGCCACCTGCGCCGCCGCCCTGATGTGCCGAGGCCTGGACTCGTTCGTCCCGGGCGTAGTCGAGGGGCGCAGGCTCGGACTGGGTGCAGTCGCCACTCGACTTCGCTCGGGACGAATGGAGGTGGTCGTCAGCTTCTGATCTGGCGCTGCTTACGCCGCCGCCCGCAACCAATGCGGCCACCACATGGTCCCGCGCCACCTCTATCGCGGCCGCCGCCTCGCGGCCGATGCGATGGGACGAGTGCGGGTTGGCGAAGCCGGTCTCGAGCCACGGCCGCATCGCCGCCGCCGCTTCGGGGGCGAGCGGCGTCGTCGCCTGATAGTCGAGGTAGATGGGCCGGTTCACGCCGCGCGGCGCTTCGCGAAAAGCGCGCGCCAATGGTGGAGGAGCGCATCGACATCGGCTTCGCTCGTAGCGGGTCCGAAGCTCACGCGGATCACCTCGCGCGCCGCCTCCTCGCTCCAGCCCATCGCGGTGAGCACATGGCTGGTCTTGAGGCTGCCGGAGGCGCAGGCGCTCCCCGCCGAGACGGCGATGCCGGCGAGATCGAGCTGCATCATCTGCGAAGCGCCGGGAATGCCGGGCATCCGGTAGGCGGAGATGGTGGCGATCCGGGGCGAGTCCCCGCCGACGATCTCGCCGCCCGCCGCGGCGATGCCCGCGTCGAGGTGCGCGCGGAGCCGCTTCGCCTGCTCGTACCAGCCATGGTCCGCCTCGCAGGCGGCTGCGAAGCCGGCGATGAGCGGCACCGGCTGCGTGCCGGGGCGGTGGCCGCCTTCCTGGCCGCCGACCGCCTCCAGCGTCGCCGGATCCCTGACGAGGAGGGCGCCGACGCCCGGGGGACCGCCGAATTTGTGTGCCGCGACGACGACGAAGTCCGCGGCAGGGAGCGGCAGCTTGCCGGCGCTCTGCGCGCAATCAGCCAGATACAGGCCTCCTGCCGCCCTTACCCGCTCCGCCACCTGATCGGCGGGCTGCAGCACGCCGGTTTCGTTATTGACCAACTGGACCGCCACCAGCGGCCGATCGGCCGCGGCGAGCGCCCGGTCCAGGTCCCCGAGATCGACCCGCCCGTCCGCGCCCACGGCGACCTGCCGCATTCCGTCGGCGCAGCGCAGCACCGCCGGATGCTCGATCGCCGAGACGATCCGCGGTCCCGCGACGGCACGGCGCATGACGATCTCGATCGCTTCGGTCGCGCCCGACGTGAAGACGATCGTGCCCGTCCAGCCGAGCGCCCGTGCGATCCGGCGGCGCCCGTCCTCCATCCGGGCGCGCACCGCCCGCCCCTCGGCATGAGGCGAGGACGGGTTTGCCCAGGCGCCGCACGCCTCAGCCACCGCCGCCTGCGCTTGCCGCAGGATCGGCGTCGTCGATGCGTGGTCGAGATAGATGCGGTCGGGCAACTCGGCTGATCCTCCTCGAATAAATTGCGCTCGCTTGTCCGGCCCCTATATAGGCGGAGACCGCGACAGGCGCCGCCCCGTCGCATTTTCTTTGATGCCAGCCATCTGCAGGTGCAATGCCCGAAGTCATTTTTCCCGGTCCCGAAGGCCGTCTCGAAGGTCGTTTCAACCCCGGCCTGCGTCCCCGCGCTCCCGTCGCCCTGATCCTCCACCCGCACCCGCAGGGCGGAGGAACGATGAACAACGCCATCGTCCAGGCGATGTACAAGACGTTCGTGCGGCGCGGCTTCGCGACGTTGCGGTTCAACTTCCGCGGCGTGGGCAAGAGCCAGGGCGTGTTCGACAACGGCATCGGCGAGCTTTCCGACGCCGCGTCCGCGCTCGACTGGGTCCAGTCGATTCACCCCGAGGCCGAATCGACCTGGATCGCGGGCTTCAGCTTCGGCGCCTGGATCGGCATGCAGCTCCTGATGCGCCGCCCGGAAGTTCGCGGCTTCATCTCGGTCGCGCCGCCCGCCAACATGTACGATTTCAGCTTCCTTGCGCCGTGCCCTTCTTCGGGCATCATCATCCAGGGCGAAGGCGACGAGGTGGTGAACCCGCCCGCCGTCCAGAAGCTCGTCGACAAGCTCAGGACCCAGCGGCACATCACGATCGAATATAAGACGATTCCCGCCGCCAACCATTTCTTCGCGCAGGAGATGCCGCTGCTCATGAAGGCGGTCGACGACTATCTCGACTACCGCCTCAGCCCCGGCTGCCCGATCCGCTGAGCGCCTTCAGATCGGCGAGTCGAGCTCGTCGACCTGGGTGGCGCAGGGTTTGTCCCGGTTCCACGTCGGACGGAGGAGAAAGCCGTCGCGGTGGCGCAGCAGCTCGGCGCGGGCGCGGTTGAACTCGGCCTCCGCCGCGGCCGGAGACGGCACGCGGACAGACTTGCGCCCGAGCTCGCGCCCGGCGGCATCGAGCAGCACAGCCTCCCAGGTCGCCGCCCCCGCCAGCCGCGCGAAGATCTCGGGATAGGATCTGAAGTGGATGGAGAAGGTCAGCCCGTCGCCGCCGAGGCGGTGCACTTGCCGGGTCAGCTTCGCGCGCTGGGCGGGGACTGTGCCCGCGAGAACGCCGTCGCCGAGCAGCCGCGCCGAGATCGCGCCGTCTGCCATGCGGCCGTAGCGGATCGTGCCGAAATAGACATAGTTCGGGCCGTAGCGGAACGCGGTCGCCTCCGGCCGCCCGGTGCTCCAGCCATAGGCGCTGGGCCGCGCCGGCGGGCGATTGTCGACGCTCCATCCCACGAACGGACCGCCTGAGGTTTCCGCCGGGTTGCTGAACTGGATCTGGTAATATTCGTCGGGCCGCCCGGGAATGAAGTCGCGCCACATGCCGCCCCTCAAGCCGTCCAGCGTCATCGAAACCGAGCAGCGATAGGGCTGGCTCGCCTCGGTCGGAAATTCCGCCGGCTCGTAGGGCTGGAGCATCGCGGCGAGGGAGAGGATGACGCGCATTTGTCAGGCCGCGAGGATGAGGACGTTGCCGAGGAGGACGGCGGCGGCGACGATCATCAGCACGCCCTTCTTCCGGTCGCGGCCCGTGCCGGCAAGGTAGACGCCGCCGGCCGCGAGCAGGAAGGAGCCGATCGTCAGGATCGAGAGCAAGGTCGCGGGGGCGCCGTTCATGGGAGCGGCTTTTACACCTCGTTAAGCACGGCGCCATAGAGTCGGCGCATGGACTCGGCCGCTTCCTCGCTCAACAGCGCCTTCGGCGAAATCGAGGCTTCGATCCTGCCGAACCTTGCGCTCCTCCTCGACGCGGTCCTCGACGCCGCGGGAAGCGCGCGGGCCGGAGTCGATGCGCGCCTGTACGCCGCCGAGATCCGGATGCTGTCGCTCGGAGTCGCGGAGCTGACCCGGCAGGTCGAAGCTCTGGCGCCCGCCGTCCAGACTCAGCCGCGCCTCAGAATGTCGGCGTAAAGCGCCGGATCGACGTTCCCGCCGGACACGACGACGACGCTGCGCTCGGTCAGCGGCCCCGCCTTACCAGCCAGCGCCGCCGCGAGTGCGACCGAGCCGCCCGGCTCGGCAACGATGCGCAGGGTGCGCATCGCGAACGCCATGGCGCGCTCCACCTCTTCCTCGCTGACCGCCACGCCGCGGGCGCCCCGCGCGTGGAGGACGCCGAAGGTGAGCGGCGAGACCAGCTTCGTCTGGAGGGCGTCGCAGCGGGTCGGCGGCGCGTCCGGGCCGACCGGGACGATCTCGCCCGCTTCGAGGGAGCGCGCCATGTCGTCCCACCCTTCCGGCTCGACGACGATCATCTCGGTCTCGGGCAGCGCCAGCGCGATGCCGGAGGCGAGCCCGCCGCCGCCGCAGGGGACGAGCAGCCGGTCGGGCTGGAAGCCGAGCTGCTCGCCGATCTCGACCCCCGCGCTCCCCTGCCCTTCGATGATGTCGACGTCGTCGAACGAGGGGACGAGGACACAGCCGCGTTCGGCGGCGAGGCGGGCGCCGATCTCCTCGCGGCTCTCCGTGTCGCGATCGTAGAGGACGATCGCCGCGCCCGCCGCCCGCGTCGCCTCGAGCTTCACCTGGGGCGCGTCGGCCGGCATCACGATCACCGCCTCGATGCCGAGCCGCCGCGCCGCCAGCGCCACGCCCTGGGCATGATTGCCCGAGGAGAAAGCGACGACGCCGCGGCTGCGCTCATCCTTCGACAGCCGGAGCAGCCGGTTGGTGGCGCCGCGCAGCTTGAAGCTCCCCGACTGCTGAAGGCACTCGGCCTTCACGAGGAAGCGTCCGCCTTCCCATTCCGCGGGCAGAATCGGGGTTCGGGTGACGTGGGGGGCAACACGCTTCGCCGCAGCTGCGACACCCTCTGGCGACGGCCTTCTCTCTGACACGCAAGCTCCTCAGTTTACGAGGGAAAATCCACCGCTTTACATGGGGGTATGCGGCCAATATATCGGCCGCGCTGCCCCATGGGGACTTCCAACAACCGCAAGGCAGCTTTTTCGTCAACTACCGCCTTTGGAGGTCCCTTGAGTTGCACAAACATCATAGCGCGCTGGGGCTAGCTTCGCTCCCCGCCGGCAACGCAGAAGTTGCCGTTATCGCCAGTGAGCGCCCGGTCCAGCCGGTCACCTTGCTTCGTCCGCACGCCGCGCGTCGGGCCGCCCGCTTCTTTATCGAGAAGTTTCCGGGCCGGTCGCTCTATGCGGTGAAGGCGAACCCGTCTCCCGAGCTCCTCCGCATCCTTTGGGACGAAGGCGTCACGCATTACGACGTGGCCTCGATCGCCGAAGTGCGCCTCGTCAACGAGACGCTTCCCGAAGCGACGCTCTGCTTCATGCACCCGGTGAAGGCCGAGGAAGCGATCCGCGAAGCCTATGAGCGCGGCGTCCGCACCTTCTCGCTCGACACGATGGATGAGCTTGAAAAGATCGTCTGGGCGACCGGCGGCGCGGACGATTTGAACCTGTGCGTCCGCATCCGCGTCTCGTCCGATCATTCCAAGCTCAGCCTCGCGTCCAAGTTCGGCGCGGAGCCGGGCGAGATGAAGGCCCTGCTCTTCGCCGCCCGCCAGGCGGCCGATGCGCTCGGCATCTGCTTCCACGTCGGCAGCCAGGCGATGACTCCGGCGGCCTATGCCGAAGCGATGGAGCGCGTGCGCGCCGCCATCGTCGAAGCGGCGGTCACGGTCGACATCGTCGACGTCGGCGGCGGCTTTCCCTCCGTCTACCCCGGCATGGAGCCGCCGGCGCTCGAAGCCTATTTCGACGTGATCTCGAAGGCCTTCGAAAGCCTGCCCATCTCCTATTCGGCCGAACTCTGGTGCGAGCCGGGCCGGGCACTCTGCGCGGAATATGCCAGCGTCCTCGTCCGGGTCGAGAAGCGCCGCGGCGACACGCTTTACATCAACGACGGCGCTTACGGCGCTCTCTTCGATGCGGCGCATATCGGCTGGCGCTTCCCGGTGAAGCTGGTGCGCGAGGAGCAATCGGACGCGCGCGACATGCCGTTCAGCTTCTACGGGCCGACCTGCGACGATCTCGACCATATGGCCGGGCCATTCCACCTTCCCGCGGACGTCGGCCCCGGCGATTATGTCGAGATCGGCATGCTCGGCGCTTACGGCTGTGCGATGCGCACCGGCTTCAACGGCTTCGGCAGCGCTGCGCGCGTGATCGTCGAGGACGAACCCATGGCGTCCCTCTATCGCGAGGATGCGGACGAGGGCGCGATGAGCAACGTGGTTAAGCTCTAGGCAAGCCGCGTCTTTGTAAGGGCAAAGCGGAACCTGCCTGGCCTTCGGGAGCCCGGGTTCCGTCCTGTCCGCTTGAACAGCAAGTCTTCCGAAGGACCCGGTCGCCGGCGCGTCGCGGATATTGGAGAACGACATGAACGACCAGACCAAGATCAACGACACCCGCAAGGCCGAGCTCCTCGCCAACGTCGTCGAGCATATCGACATCAAGAGCTTCGACGCCCGTCCGATCGTCGATGCGATGAAGAAGATGAGCTTCACCTCGCGCGACCTCGGCCGCGCCGCCGAAATCTACAACACGATGCTCGGCGACAAGGATTGCTCGATCATCCTCGTCGTCGCCGGTTCGACCTCGGCCGGCGGCTGCATGGATCTCTATGCCGAGCTGGTGCGCAACAACATGGTCGACGCGATCGTCGCCACCGGCGCCACCATCGTCGACATGGATTTCTTCGAAGCGCTCGGCCACAAGCACTATCAGGCGCTCGAGATCCCGGACGACGACACGCTGCGCTCGCTCTACATCGACCGGATCTACGATACCTATATCGACGAAGAGAAGCTGCAGGAGACCGATCACACGATCGGCGACATCGCCAACAGCCTGGAAGCCCGTCCGTACAGCTCGCGCGAGTTCATCAAGGAGATGGGCAAGTGGCTGATGACGCACGGCAAAAAGGAGAACAGCCTCGTCAAGCTCGCCTACGAGCATGACGTGCCGATCTTCTGCCCGGCATTCGTCGACAGCTCGGCGGGCTTCGGCCTCGTCAAGCACCAGGTCGACCGCATGAAGGCGAAGCAGCCCTACATGGTGCTCGACGCCATCGCCGACTTCCGCGAGCTCACCCACCTCAAGATCGAGGCGGGCACGACGGGGCTGCTGATGATCGGCGGCGGCGTCCCGAAGAACTTCACCCAGGACACGGTGGTCTGCGCCGAGATCCTCGGCCACGAGGACGTCGAGGTTCACAAATACGCCGTGCAGATCACGGTGGCGGACGTTCGCGACGGCGCCTGCTCCTCCTCGACCCTCCAGGAGGCGGCGTCGTGGGGCAAGGTGTCCACCGCGATGGAGCAGATGGTGTTCGCCGAAGCGACCTCCGTCATGCCGCTCCTCGCCAGCGACGCCTACCATCGCGGCCACTGGAAGGACCGCGCGAAGCGCGCCTTCGCGAAGCTGTTCGACCAGGCCTGAGCGCGCTAAATCGATCGAAATGGAAAGCCCTCGCCCTCACCGGCGGGGGTTTTTTTGCGTGGTGCAAATCTTCATCCATGATCGTCGAGAATGCTAGATCGGGGAGGATGAGAACTTGCAGTTATTCGGATTGTCGATCCTGCTGCTGTCGCTGGCGGCGCCCGGCGCGAGAGCGCCGGACCCTGCTGCCGAAGCAATTCCCCAGGACCAGGACATCTGCGTCGGCGGTCCGGATTGGCACCCCTCCCTGGACGACGCCCGCTCCATCGAAGACACGCCGGTGCCGGCAAGCTTCCGCACCCTTTTCGAGTCCGTCGAACCCTGCGTCCGCTGGGCGATGTCCGAGCATCTGATCGTCGATTGGCATATGCGCTTCGGGAGCGAACGCAGCATCGCGGCGGCCCTCGCCTACCTCGAACGGGATTACATGAGCAGCATTCCGCCGCCGGCGCGGCACCGCGGCGAGCTCGAGCGCGCATGGCGAGCCGCGGGTCGCGACCTGGCACGCGCGCAGGCGATCCGGCAGCCCGAGAATCTCGAATACTCGCTGCGGTACCGCTTCATGGAGCGCAGCCGGCCCATCCAGCTCTTGAACGCCTTGGTGGAGGCGCGGCTGAATTACCGCTTTCTCGCGGAGCAGCATCTGCGCGCAGCGGAAGAATTCGGCTCGGCAACATTACTGGCCCGGGCCGAACCCTATCTTCACGCGCTGACGGCAAGCGAATTGTTCCTTGCGCCGCTGCAGGACCTTCCTGCAGCGTCAACGCTCAGCCTGGACCTCGACACCTTCAGGACGGACGATCTGCGCATGCGTGCGGCGGTCCTGAGGGCACAGCTCAGCCGTTCCGCCGCAGACGTCGCCGCCGCCGAGGCCCTCCTCGATCAGATGGAAACGTCACCCCTCCGGCGCCTCGCGGAGGAGGCCTATAGCGGAGGCGACGACTTCTGTGACATCGGCAGCGGCTCGAACGATGCAGAGTCGTTGCAGCAATTTTGCCAGGCGGACGACGCCGCTGCCGAACGGGCGATCAACTTCGCCATCAGCCGAGCCGCGCTTGACCTTCTCGGTGCGAAGCCCCGGCACGAGCGCATGGCCGACACCGCCGTTCGGCTGCTGGAGCGGGTTCCGGTCCATGATACCAGCCGCTGCTGCGGCCGCTCCGAAGACGAGGCCCTTCTCCGGCTCCGGCTCACCCTCGCCAATTTCCACAGGCGCAGGTTCGCGGACGGGCTCGAACCCGACGAGACCCACCTCGGCGAGTGGGGGGAAGCGCTGGCGCAGTTGCGCGAGGCGGAGCGGCTGGCCCCGCCGCATTCTGCTCCGGCGCGGTTCGAACGCATTGCGCGGCAATGGCTTACGCTGTCGGAGATCGACTCTGCAGCCGAACGCCGGCAGGCGTCCACGCCGGAATTCGTGCGCTATTCCGCCTATCTGCGCCACCTCTTGGCGAACCTTGAAGCGATCCGCAACGGGAACTCGGCGCGCTGACACTGCAAGCCCGGATTGCGCTCAGCGGATGAAGGCGGCGGCGAGTTCGACGTGGACGGACCAGCGGAACTGGCCGATCGGCTGGACCCATAGAAGCTTCCAGCCGCCTTCCAGCAAAGTCTTGGCATCGCGGGCGAAGGTGTTGGGATTACAGGAAACATAGGCGATCCGCCCCACCTTCATGGCACCTGCGAGCTGCTCCACTTGCTCCTTCGCGCCGGCGCGGGGCGGATCGAGAACCACGGCTTCGAAGCGGTCTAGCTCCGCGGTCATGAACGGGCGGCGGAAGAGGTCGCGGTGGTCGACGAACACCTGGCGGCCGGCCTGCCCCGCGGCGCCCTTCAGCACCAGGGCGGCGTCGCGGGCGCCTTCCGCGGCGAGGATGCGGCCGTCGAGCGCAAGCGCGAAGGTGCCCAGGCCCGCGAACAGGTCGGCGACGATGCGCGCCGGCCCCACGGCCTCGCGGACCGCCGCGACGAGCGTCGCCTCGCCTTCCGCCGTCGCCTGGAGAAAGGCGCCGTGGGGGAGCGGCACGGCCACGCCGCCGAGCGTCACCGTCACCGGTTCGGGCTCCCAGCGGGTCTGGGCGCCGAAGCCGTCGTCGAGGGCGAGGCGGGCGATGCCGTGCGTTTCGGCGAAGCGGCTCAGCGCTTCGGCGGCTTCGAGGCCGTCCGCTTCCACCTTTTCGAGGAGCACGTCCGGCCCCTGGTCGGCCAGCGTCAGGCGGACGCCGCCGCTGCCGCGCGGACCGAGCAATGTGCCCATCAGCTCACGCAAAGGCTGGACGAGCGCGAACAGCTCGGGCCGCAGAATATGGCATTCGCGCATGTCGATGACGCGGTGGCTCTGCTCGGCGTGAAAGCCGAGCACGACATGCTTCCCCTTGCGCTCGGCATGGAGCGCGGCGCGGCGGCGGCTGTTCGGCGGGGAGATGTGGGGTTCGAGGATATCGGGCAGCGGCACCTGCTGGGCGGCGAGCGCGGCGGTGATGCGATCGCGCAGGAACTCGCCGTAGGAAGCGTCGTCGAGCTGCTGGAGCTGGCAGCCGCCGCATTCGGGGAAATGGCGGCACGGCGGGACTTGCCGGTGCGGGCCGGGCGTCACCGTGCCGTCGGGCGCGATCGTGTCGCCGGGCGCCACCAACGGGAAGAAGCGGCCGCTTTCCGCAACGCCGTCGCCGCGGGCGGCGATGCGCACGATGCGGTCGGGCGCGCTCACAGGCAATCCTCGATGGCGCGCGGGAGCTGCGCGAGGAGATCGTCGGCCACGAAGGCCGGGCCGGCAAGCTCGGCCGCGCGCGCATGGAGCCAGACGGCGGCGCAGGCCGCGTTCCAGGCGTGGAAGCCGTGGGCGTACATGGCCGCGGCAATGCCGGCGAGGACGTCGCCCGTGCCCGCGGTGGCGAGCCAGTGGGGCGGGCGGGCGATGGCGGCGCGGCCGTCGGGCGCGGCTATGATGGTGTCGGGACCTTTCAGGAGAACGACGGCGCCGCTCCGATCGGCGGCGGCGCGGGCGGAGGCGACCCGGTCGTGGCCGAGCGGGCCGAACAAGCGGGCGAACTCACCGGCGTGAGGTGTCAGGATCGAGTCCCCGGGCAAGCGCTCCAGCCGGCCGGGGTCCGCGAGGAGGCCGATCGCATCGGCGTCGACCACCATGGGACGGCCCCAGCCGAGCATCCGGTCCAGGCGCTGCCCGGCAGCGGGTGAGCGGCCGAAGCCGGGGCCTGCGACGACGATGTCGAGGCGTTCGTCGGCGTGGAAGCCGCTCTCGGGCTGCTGCACGATCGCGCTCGGCACGTTCGGCAGCGCGATCGGGCTGAGCAGCCGGACGTAACCGATGCCGGCCCGCGCCGCTGCGGAAGCGGCGAGCGCCGCAGCCCCCGGCATTTCGCCCGCGGCGACGGCAACGAAGCCACGCGTATACTTATGATCTTCGGGGCCGGGAGCGACGAGCCGAGGTCGCGCGACTTCGAAAAGCAGGGTTTCCGCTTCGATGCCGATGTCAGCGACCACGATCTTGCCCATGTGCCGCGCCGCGGGCTGGAGCAGGTGCGAGGGCTTGAGCGTCTGGAAGGTGATGGTGAGATCGTAATCCGGCACGGGCGAGAGCAGGGCGCCGTCGTCCGTCGCCGCGCCGCTCGGCAGGTCGATCGCGACGCGCAGGCGGGCGGCGGCGGCAAGGGCCGCGAGCTGCCCGGCAACGGCCTCTTCGAGTGGACGCGAGAGGCCGGTGCCGAACAGAGCGTCCACCAGGAGCGGCGCGGGCTCGGCTTCCGAAAGCGGAACCACCTCCCCGTCCCAGCCGCCCCGCGCCCATTGCGCCGCCGGAGTCGCCGGCTCACTCAACGCGGCGACGCGGACGTCCACTCCGCGCTCGCGAAGAACGCGGGCGATGACGTAGCCGTCGCCGCCATTGTTGCCGGGACCACAGAGGATGAGCGCGGGAACGGGACCTGCGTAACGAAGGGTGATGTCGGCGGCGGCGCGGCCGGCGCGGTCCATCAGCGTTTCGGCGGACGCGCCCGATTCCATCGCCCGCGCCTCGGCGGCGCGCATCTCGGCGGCCGTGAGAACCATGGGTCCTGTCACGGCCGGGTCACGGGCGGCGGTAGTCTTTCCGGGACACGGTAGCGGTCGCCGCCGATCGCAAGTTCCGCGCGGCCATCGCCCATCAGGGTGACGCTGAGCCGCTCGGCCCCGTCGGCGACCATCGCGCCGGTGCCATCGGCCGGGACGAGGAGCCTCCGAAAGCCGCCTCGTTCGTTCCGCAAAGTGACGGCAAGCGCGCCGTCCGCCTGGCGTGTCTCGAGCGTGCAATTCCTTGCGAATGGAGCGCCGGCGATCGAGCATTCGATCGATGCGCTGGCGCCCGGCGGCTCGGCAGTTTCGCCGCAAGAGACGAGGACCATGACGGCGAGAAGTGCCAAAGGCTTCATGGTTGCTATCGATGTCACCGCGCCCTCCGGGCTGCAAGCCGCTCCGCCAGAACGGGCGCGCTAAGAAGGTCATCGAACATATTGTCCTGCGCGGAATCGCTCGCGACACCCGTGGCCGCAAGCGCGATGCCGCGCTTCAGGGTTGCGATGCTCCCGCGCGCGTTCGCCATCATCGAGGCGACCAGATCGTCCAGCTCGTCCGCGCGGCTGTCGGCGAGGCCGATGCGAAGCGCTTCGTCGCCGGCGATGGCATTGCCGGTGAAGAGGAGCTTGGCGGCCTGCGCCGGTCCGACGAGGGCGACGAGCCGGAACACGTCCTCCTGCGGGTAGGAGATGCCGATCTTCGCGGGCGTGATCGCGAAGCGTGCGCCCGGCCCGGCCAGCCGGAAGTCGCAGGCGAGCGCAAGGGCGACGCCGGCGCCGTAGCAGGGACCTTCGACGAGGGCGACGGTAGGGATCGGCAGCTCGGCCATCGCTTCGATCCCGCGCCGCATTGCCTCGCGAAAGGCCGAAGCGGCTGCGAGGTCGCCGCTCATTGCCGCGAAGTCGCCGAGATCGGCGCCGGCGCAGAAGGCTTGGGCGGTGCCGGCAAGGATCAGGATGCGAGCGCCTTCCGCCTGGCGAACCGTCAGCGCGAGATCGTCCCAGGCGGCGAGCTTTATGGCGTTCCGCGCCCCGGGCCGGTTCAGCGTGATCCGCGCGACTTGGTTCTCGATCCGGAGCTCGAACATGGCCGCCCTCCTGCCGCTCCGAAGCGCGCCTGTCTTGCGAAAAAAAGGGGCCGGGCGCCTCCCGCATGAAGGCGCCCGGCCCGAAGAGGTCCGCGGCGCCCGCCGGTGGGAGGCGGGGACCGCGCCCGGATGTCCACCGGCCCGCGCCAAGTGTCGACCCGTGCGGCTTACACAGCAAGAGCCGTGCCATGACGCAAAGGCGCCGGAGACGATGGTAAACCGGCTGGTACCCCTGTGCCGAAACGGGAGCGGCGGGTCAGCGGAGACGGGTGGAAAGCTGCCACCATTGCGGGAAAGCGGCGCGGATCGCGGCCGCCGCCGCATCGCGCGCCTCGCCGCTCTCGTAGAGTCCGAAGCATGTCGCGCCCGATCCCGACATGCGGGCGAAGCGCGCGCCGCAAAGCGCGCCGAGGATCTCCGCAATCTCGGGAATGAGTGCGATTGCCGGGGGTTCGAGGTCGTTGCGCGAGCCTTCGAGCGCGCCGAGCGGGCCGAGATCGTCCCCGTTCCAGCTCGCGAACACGGCAGCGGTAGAGAGCGGCGTTCCGGGATTGACCAGGAGGACCGGCGCCCCGGCGAAGCTCTCGTCAGGCCAGGGCTCGAGCGCGTCTCCCCTCCCCTCGCCGCGTGCGGGGCGGCTCCACAGGCAGGCGGGGACGTCCGCGCCGAGCCGGGCGGCGAGCGCATGGAGCGCCTCTTCCGGGGGCGTCACCTCCCACCAGCGGCAGAGGAGGCGAAGCACGGCGCCCGCATCGGCCGAGCCGCCGCCGAGGCCGGCCGAGACCGGAAGCCGCTTTTCCAGCGTGAGCGCGGCGCCGTCGCTCGCACCGCACAGGTCGGCGAGCGCATAAGCGGCGCGCATCGCCAGATTGTCGTCGCCCGAGCTCAGCTCGTGCCCGAACGGGCCGGCGACGGCGAGGCTCAGCCCCTCCCCTTCGCCGACGCTGAGCCGGTCGCCGTCCTCGCAAAAGGCGAAGATCGTTTCGATGCGGTGATAACCATCCGGGTCCCGGGCACGCACGTGGAGCGCCAGGTTGAGCTTTGCGAAGGCGGTTTCCTGCATCGCGCGCCGCTTCAGCGGGCTGCGAGCTGCGGCGTCAGGCCCGCGTCGATCTTGGCACGAAGCCGGGTCGAATCCTCGCCTTCCGCGTAGACGGAGGCCGCCTTCCAGGCATAGCGCGCCTCGAGGCGGCGGCCGGCGCGGTAATAAGCGTCGCCGAGATGCTCGTTGATCGTCACGTCGGCGGGCTCGGCGCGGGCGGCGCGCTCGAGAAGCTCCACCGCGCGCGAAAAGTCGCCCGTGAGGTAATAGCCCCAGCCGAGCGAGTCGGCGATCGAGCCGTTGTCGGGCGCCAGCCGGTGCGCTTCGGCGACAAGGGCGATGGCGGCCTCGATATTCTCGCGCCGCTCGAGCTGGGCGTAGCCGAGATAGTTGAGAACGAGCGGCTCGCCGGGCGCCAGCGCGTGCGCCCGCTGCAGCGCGGCCTTGCCCCCCGCCCAATCGCCTGCCTGTTCGAGCGCGCCGCCGAGCAGCAGGTGGAGGGCCCAGAGCGGCGTCTCGGCCGTTCCCTCGCCGGCCAGCGCGATGGCATGCGAATAAGCCTCGCCGGCTTCGCGGTGGCGTTCGAGCTCGACCTGGGTGTCGCCGAGCCGGATCCAGTCGGCAAGGCGCGCGCCGGGCGCGCGGGTCGCTTCAAGGGCAGCAGCGACCGCCTCGTCGCGGCGGCCGGCCTCGATCAGGTTGCGCACTCTAAGATCGAGCGCGGTGCCGGCGAACGGATCGTCGGCCGGAACGTGGGCGAGCGCTGAAAGGGCGGCGGCATGGCGATCCTGCGCGCCGAGCAATTCGGCGACGATCAGCCAGGTCTCGCTATTCTCCGGCGCGAGGAAGGTCGCGAGACGCGCGAAGCTCAGCGCCAGCGGCCGCACCTCCTGTGCATTGAGGTCGAGCGAGAGGCGCGCGAGGAACTCGGCGACGCCCGCATTGGCGGTCGAAATCTCGCCGCGGAGCGCGCGGCGCTCCTGGACGGCTTCGCGGGCGCGGGCGAGCGGCTCGCCCGGCCCGGCGAGGAGTTGGAGCGCCTCGTCCCGATCGCCGCGGCGGGCGAGGAGCGCCGCGCCCGCGATCCGGAGGCGCAGCGCCCGGGTCTCGCTCTGGCCCGCATAGGCTGCGAACGCCTCCGCGCCGGCGCGGCGCTGGCGCAGGAGCTGAAGAAGCGCACGCTGCTCGGGAATATAGAGTTGCGCCGGGCCTTGAGCGCCTGCGCCGTCGAGGATCGCGATCGGGTCGCCGCGTCCCGAGCCCTGCGCCACCCAGGCCCGCAGGATCGGCGCGAGAAAGGCGAACACTTCGTCCGAGGCGAGCGCGTCGATCTGGGCGTTGGCAGCGCGCCAGTTGCGAGTGCGCAGCGCTTCGCCGAGCAAAGTGAGGCGGACTTCGGGGCTGGCGTCGCCGGCCGCGGCGAGCCGCGTCGCGGCGCGGACCGCGAGTGCACGATCGCCGGAGGAGACGGCGTAGGTGAGCGCGTTCGCGGCGACGGTGCCGCTGCCGGGCGTCGCGGCCAGGGCGGCGGCGTAGCTGCGGCTCGCCTCGTCGGTCGCGCCAGCGCTCGCCGCCATGCGCGCCTGGACGTAGGCGCGCAGCGCCTCGCGCTGGTCGGTGTTGGCCTGCGCAGTGCCTGCGGGGAGGATCAGCGCGCCGGCGAGGAACGCGGCGAGCGGCAACTTACATATTGGGGTAATTGGGGCCTCCTCCGCCTTCCGGCACGACCCAGTTGATGTTCTGCAACGGGTCCTTGATGTCGCACGTCTTGCAATGCACGCAATTCTGCGCGTTGATCTGCAGCCGCGGCTTCCCGCCCTCCTCCACATATTCGTAGACGCCCGCCGGGCAGTATCTTTGCTCCGGCCCGGCATAGTCGGGGAGGTTGACCGCCGTCGGGATCGCCGGGTCTTTCAGCGTCAGGTGGACGGGCTGGTCCTCCTCATGGTTCGTGTTCGAGACAAAGACCGAGGAAAGCCGGTCGAAGCTGATCACGCCGTCGGGCTTTGGATAGGCGATCGGCTTCACCATGTCCTTGCGCCACAGCGACTCGTTGTCCGGATGGTGGCGCATCGTGAACGGCAGGCCGATCTTGAGATAGCGCATCCACATGTCCGTGCCGGCAAGCACGGTGCCGATCGCGCCGCCCCATTTCGCGACCATCGGCTCGACGTTGCGGACCATCTTGAGCTCTTTGGCCACCCAGCTCGAATGGAGCGCGTCGGGATAGGCGTCGAGGCTGTCGTTCTGGCGGCCGGCCTGAATGGCGGCGAAGGCGGCTTCGGCGGCGAGCATTCCGGACTTGATCGCGGTGTGGCTGCCCTTGATCCGCGGCACGTTCACGAAGCCTGCCGAACAGCCGATCAGCGCCCCGCCCGGAAAGGCGAGCTGCGGAATGGCCTGGTAGCCGCCTTCGTTGATCGCCCGCGCGCCGTAGCTGACGCGCCGCCCGCCTTCGAGGAAGCAGCGGATCGCCGGATGCTGCTTCCAGCGCTGGAACTCCTCGAAGGGAGAGAGATACGGGTTCTTGTAGTTGAGCGCGACGACGAAGCCGAGCGCGACCTGGTTGTTCTCCTGGTGATACAGGAAGCCGCCGCCCCAGCTATCGTCGTCGAGCGGCCAGCCCTGCGTGTGGATGACGCGGCCGGGCTCGTGCTTCTCGGGATCGATGTCCCACAGTTCCTTGAGGCCGATGCCGTAAACCTGCGGCTGGCTGCCCGCATCGAGATCGAAGATGCGCTTCACCTGCTTGGTGAGGTGCCCGCGCGCGCCTTCCGCAAAGAGGGTGTATTTGCCGTGCAGCTCCATGCCGGGCTGATATTCGGGCTTATGCGTGCCGTCGCGCGCCACGCCCATGTCGCCGGTCGCGACTCCCTTCACCGATCCGTCTTCGTTGAAGAGGACTTCGGCGGCCGCGAAGCCGGGGAATATCTCGACGCCGAGGCCTTCCGCCTGGCCGGCGAGCCAGCGGCAAAAATTGCCGAGGCTTCCCGTATAGGTGCCCTTGTTGTTCATGAAGGGCGGCATGAAGATGTGCGGGAGGGAGCGCTTCTTGCGCTCGCTCAGCACCCAGTGCTCGTTCTTCGTCACGGGAACGGTGAGCGGCGAATCCAGGTCGCGCCAATTGGGGATGAGCTCGTCGATCCCCTTGGGGTCCATGACCGCGCCCGACAGGATGTGGGCACCGACTTCGGAGCCCTTTTCGAGCACGCAGACGGAAAGCTCCGCGCCCGCATCGTTGGCGAGCTGCTTCAGCCGGATTGCCGCCGAGAGACCCGCCGGGCCTGCTCCCACGACGACCACGTCATAAGGCATGGACTCCCGTTCGGCCATTCGCTCCTCCGCTTCGGCGCCGATGCGCAACATGTCGTCGCAAACGGCCGACGGCTTGCAGATAGAAGGCAATATCGCGGTTGACCAGCCCGCCGCCATGCCGGTCAGGTGCGCGTGTGGAGCGGGTGGACGAACTTGACGCGGCCGAAATGGCGAGCGCGCTGGCATGGTGGCTGGACGCGGGCGTGGATGTGCCCGTGGCCGAAGCGCCGCGCGACTGGCTGAAGCCGAAGGCGGCGCCCGCGCCTGTGGAGACGAAGGCGTACGCGGCGCCCACGCCGGCTCCCGCCGCGCCGGTTGCACGGACAGAGGAGCTGCCCGCGCAGATCGACCTGTTCCAGGCCTGGCTGCAGTCGAGCGACACCGTCCCCTTCGCGTCGCCCGCCGCGCCGCGCGTCTGCCCGTCGGGGGACCCGGCCTCCGGGCTGATGATCATGATCGACATGCCGTCGGCCGAGGATTGCTCGGCGGGGACTTTGCTCGCCGGTGAAGTCGGGCGGTTGTTCGACCGGATGCTCGCCGCCATCGGCCGCGACCGCGCGTCGGTCTATTTCGCCGCCCTTTCCTGCCTGCGCTCGGCCGACGGGCGGCTCGGCGGCGAGGAAAAGCAATGCGGCCTCCTCGCCCGCCACCATATCGGGCTCGCCGCGCCGCAGGCGCTGCTCGTCTTCGGCGACGGAGCGTCGAAGGCGCTGCTCGGCCTTCCCGTCTTGCGGGCACGGGGACGCTGGCACGAGGTCGACACGCATGCCGGGAAGGTGCGGACCATTGCGACCATCTCGCCCCGCCAACTCCTCACCCAGCCCGCGCAGAAGGCGCATGCCTGGGCCGATCTCCAGCTTCTCATGCAAGGAATGAAGCGATGAAGCGGCTCGCCGCTCTCCTCCTGGCGGCCGCCGCGACGCCGGCCCGGGCGGCCGAGCTCCCGGCCGATGCCGAAGCCGTCGCAATCGAGGAAGAGCTGGATCAGGGTGCGGCCTCCCAGGCGCCGCTGCCCGCGATCCTCACCCCCGAACAGCGCGACAACTACCGCGCCGTCTTCGCCCTCATCCGGGCGCAGGACTGGGCCGGCGCCGCCGCCCGGCTCGACTCCATGCCGGAGGGGCCGCTCCACAACGCCGCCCGCGCCCGCCTGTATCTCGCGCCCGGCTCCCCGCGCGTCGAGATGGAGCCGCTGCTCGCCCTCGTCGCCCGCGCCCGCGAGCTGCCGCAGGCGGAGCAATTGAACCGCCTTGCGCTGAGCCGGGGCGCCGTCGAGGCCCCCAACCTCCCCGCCCAGCAGCGACTCGTCTGGCAGAACGAACAGCCGCGCCGCGGCCGCGCGCGCGGGCTTCGGGGCACGCCCGAAATCGCGCAGCTCGATGCCCTCATCCAGCCGTTGATCGTCGCCGATCGCCCGGGAGAGGCCGAAGCCCTGTTCGCGGCGCGTGAAATCGAACTGACCGAGGAGGCCAAGACCGAGTTCCTCCAGCGCATCGCCTGGTCGCACTTCCTGATCGGCAACGATGCCGATGCCCGCCGCCTGGCGGATCGCGCGCGCACCGGCCAGGGCGAGTTCGTGCCGCATGCCGACTGGGTGTCGGGTCTCGCCGCCTGGCGCCTCGGCGAATGCGCCGCCGCCGCCGACGCCTTTGCGAGCACCGCCCGCCGCTCGACCGACCAGGAGCTCGCCGCCGCCGGCCATTATTGGGCGGCGCGCGCCGACATGAAGTGCCGCCGTCCCGAACGTGTTCAGACGCATCTGCGCAGCGCCGCGCGCCTGGGCGAGACCTTTTACGGCATTCTGGCCTCGCGCGCGCTCGGCATGCGCCAGAGCAATATCCCGAACAGCGGCAGCCTCGCGCGCGCCGACTGGCGCAGCCTCGCCAACCGGCACAATGTCCGCGAAGCCATGGCGCTCGCTGAGATCGGGGAGCGCGCCGCCGCCGACGAGCATCTGCGCCACCAGGCGCGGATCGGCCGCCCGAACGAGCATGAAGCGCTGATCCAGGTCGCCGCCCAGCTCAACCTCACCGGCACGCAGATGTGGCTCGCCCACAATGCGCCGCGCGGCGTCACCGTCGATCCCCTCGCCCGCTACCCGCTCCCCAGCTGGGCGCCGCCGCGCGGCTGGCGCGTCGAGCGCGGCCTCGCCTTCGCCCACGCCCTCCAGGAATCGAACTTCCGCCCCGATGCCGTAAGCCCGGCCGGCGCGCGCGGGCTGATGCAGGTCCGCCCCGGCACGGCCGGCGACATCGCCCGCTGGCGCGGCGAAAGCGCAGCCGGGATCGAGCTCACCGAGCCCAACACGAACGTCGAGTTCGGCCAATCCTATCTCGAATATCTGCGCGACCTGCCCGCCACCGGCGGCCTGCTGCCCAAAGTCATCGCCGCCTACAATGCCGGCCCAGGTCCGGTTCCGGAATGGACCGCCCGTGGGCTCGACGGCGGCGATCCTTTGCTCTTCATCGAGTCGATTCCCTATTGGGAGACCCGCGGCTACGTGCCGATCATCCTCAGGAACTACTGGGTCTACGAGCAGCGCATCGGCCGCGCCGGCGCCAGCCGCGCCGCTTTGGTGCAGGGCCTCTGGCCGCGCTTCCCGGGGATGAGCGGCCCCAACGCCGTCCGCCTCCAGCCGCAGCCGCGCCAGCCCGCAATGGGCTCGCGCTAGCCCACCGCGTCATCGCCGCGAAAGCGGGAATCCAGAAGAAGCCGGTGCCGGTTACTGCCGCCCGCTGGATTCCCGCTTTCGCGGGAATGACGGCGATGTTCTTGCTATGTTCTCGTGCTTCTGGCACGTGCAAGTGCGTGAGACCCGACGTTCGCCATGGCCGCGGCGCGCCCGAGAACAAGGTGCCCACCCGCTTCGGACTCGCCACCCGCGAGGCCGACGGGGACTGGCTCGACGCCCGCGACGCGCTCGACGACGGCCCGCCGCCGCTGCGCACCACCGTCACGGTCGAGAAGCCGAAGACGATCATCGCCAGGAACACGTCGCCCGACGTGAGCTTCGACCGGTCGATCAACCCCTATCGCGGCTGCGAGCATGGCTGCATCTATTGCTTCGCCCGGCCGACCCACGCCTTTCATGATCTCTCGCCCGGGCTCGACTTCGAATCGAAGCTGTTCGCCAAGCCGAACGCGGCCCAACTCCTGCGCGCCGAGCTCGGCCGTCCCGGCTACGTCCCGGCGCCGATCGCGATGGGGACGAACACCGATCCCTACCAGCCGATCGAGGGCAAGTGGCGCATCATGCGCGAGATCGTCGAAGTGCTCGCCGAGACGCGCCACCCGCTGATGATTACAACCAAGTCGGACCGGGTGCTGCGCGACCTCGATCTGCTCGCGCCGATGGGGGCGCAGAGGCTGGTCGGCGTCGCCATCTCGGTGACGTCGCTCGACCCTCAGGTCTCACGCACTCTGGAGCCGCGCGCGCCCTCCGCGAAGAAGCGCCTCGCCGCCGTGAAGGCGCTTTCGGACGCCGGCATACCGACGTCCGTCGCCATCGCCCCCGTCGTGCCGCAGGTCACCGACCACGAGCTTGAAGCGATCGTAGAAGCAGCCGCGGAAGCGGGTGCGCGCGGCGTCTTCTACATCCCCGTGCGCCTCCCCCACGAAGTCGCACCCCTCTTCCGCGCCTGGCTCGACGAACATTATGCCGAACGCGCCGAAAAGGTCATGAACACCATCCGCTCGATCCGCGGCGGCAAGGACAACGACCCGAACTGGTTCACCAGGATGCGCGGCCAAGGGCCATGGGCGGAGCTTTTGAAGACGAGGTTCGACATTGCGGTGAGGAAGAACGGGCTCAACACGGATCGGCGCCCGCTGAGGACCGACCTGTTCGTGCCGCCGGCAGGGCCGCAGCTCCGGCTCTTCTGACATCCTCCCCATCGAGAGATGGGGAGGGGAACCATGCGAAGCATGGTGGAGG
>DASWMS010000033.1:0-63652 GCA_036399655.1 Allosphingosinicella sp.
CGCCGCGCGCGGCGATGCCGCGCACCCCTCTCCCCAACCCCTCTCCCACAAGAGGAGAGGGGCTATTGCGGCCACCTCAGGTCCATCCCTACCGGCAGCTCGTCCCCGGCCCTTCGATCAGGTCGAGGCACCGTCCGTCGATGCTCCCCGCCGGGATCGTCACCCCCACGAACGGCGCCAGCGTCGGCAATATGTCCACCGTCTCGACGCCGGCCGGCTGCTCGAATGGGGCCATGCCCAGCCGCCAGAACATGATCGGCACCCGCCGGTCGTAATCCCAGGGGCTGCCGTGCGTGGCCGTATAGGTGACGGTGGGCCGCGCGATGGGCACGACGCGCGGCTGGAGGAGCACCACGAAATCGCCCGACCGCTCCGGATCGAAGCTCGCCTTCGCCCGGTCGAGCAGCGACCATTCCTCAGGCGGCCCCGACGGTGCGGGCGCGGCGCGAAGCTCGGCATTGGTGAACACCCGCGCCACGCGGGGCGAGGCGCGGTAGCGGCGGATCGCCTCCGCCGTCACCCGCGCCCGGTCGGACGCGCTCAGCGTCCGGCTGACATAGAAGTCGCCGAACGGTCCGTCGCCCCACAGCACCTGCGACGGCAGGCCGAAGGCGTCGCGGATCGCCCGGTCCATAGCGGAGGGCGCAAGCTCGTTGGGCGTGCGCGACGCATCGAGGCCCCCGTCCGCCCGCACGCGCTCGGGAACGTCGAGCCCGCCATGGTCGGCGGTCAGCACCACCATGTAATCCACGCCGGTCCGGTCCAGCCGCGCGAAGAAGTCGCCGAGCGAGCGATCGAGCTCGAGGAGGTTGATGCACATCTCGGCGCCCTGCGTGCCCCAGGGGTGGCCGATATAATCGGTGGCGGCGAGGCCGACGATCAGGAGATCGGGTGCCGCGCCCTGGCCGAGGCGCATCTCGCCCTGCAGCGCCATGGCGAGCGCGAGCGTCGCCCCATCGAGCTCGGGGGAGCGGCGGAACGCTTCGCGTGCACCCGCCGCGCGCGCGAAGCGGTGCGCACCGACCGAGAGCGGCCGCTCGCTCTGCTCGATCGGCACCACCCGGCTGCGCGCCTCGCACAGTGCCGGCATCGGCAGCGCCTCGCGCGGCTGCGCCAGCGCGCGCTCGACGGCCTGGTTGGCGGCGGTGACGGACGCACTCGCCGGATGCTCGTCCTGGTTGGTGAAGAGGTCGCGGTCGTTCCACCACCAGCGCTGGTCCACCCGGCGCCCGCCCATCATGATCGCGCTGCGGTCCTTGCCCGCGACGACTACGACGCGGCTCGCGGGATTAGCGCGCTTCATGTGCTCGCCGAGCGTCGGCACGCGCAGATGCTGGATCGAGACCCGGTATTGGTTGTCGCGCGACGAGCTGCCGGGAGCGGCCGGGTTCTCCGCGCAATAAACCTTCTTGTCCTCGCGCGTGAGGCTGAGATCGAACCAGTTGTTGGCGATGATCCCCGTCCGCGCCGGCCGAGATCCGGTGAGGATCGTGGAATGGCCCGGGCAGGTCTCCGTCGCCGCATGCGCCTGGTAACCCGATGGGAAGACCACGCCGCCCGAGAGGCGCCGCAGCCCGCCGGTAAAGTGGGGCCGGTACTGGGCGAACAGGTCGGCCGACAATTGGTCGACCGAGATGGCGACGATCAGTCGCGGCGGGCCTTGCTGCGGCGCGGCGGCGGGCGGCGGCGCGGCGGCGGGCTGCGCCTCGGCTGCGGCCGGAGCGGCGGCGGCGAGCGCGAGGCTCAGGAAGAAGGCGGCGGTCTTGGGCATGTGGCGGGCTCCTCGTCGCGCCGCCTTCGCGCTCCGGCGGCCGGGAATCAACCTGTGGCGCGGAAAAGCTACGCCCGCATGACGGACGCAGCTAAGGGGGCGAGATGAACCTTCACTTCCAGCGCCGCCTCCTCCAGGCCGCCGTCGCAGCCGCCTGCATCGTCCCACTCGCGACGGGCACCTTGAGCCTCGCCGAGGGTCCGGCCTTCATCCGCGGCGTCGAAGGTCCGGTGCCCGTCGATCTCGACAGCCATTTCCGCTACCTCTCCGGCCTGCTCCTCGGCCTCGGCCTCGCCTTTGCAAGCTGCATCCCGCGGATCGAGCGGCGGACCGGCCCGTTCCAGGCGCTCGGCTTCATCGTGGTCGTGGGCGCGCTCGGGCGCCTCCTGTCGCTCCTCCTCGCCGGCACGCCCGGCACCGGCCACCTGTTCGGCCTCGCCATGGAGCTCGCGGTCGTGCCGCTCCTGATGCTCTGGCAACGCCGCGTTGCCGCCTCCTATGGGCGGACGACGTCGACGTCGGGGTAAAACACGAACCGGGCGCTGCGCTGCAAACCGCCCTTCGACAGGCTCAGGGCTAGCGGGAGTGGAAGGCCGAAATCATCATTCTCACCGCCGCTAGGGCTGAGCCTGTCGAAGCCCGGCTTTCAGCGCTCGGCGTCGAAACGCACTCGAGGCACCCTTCGTCTCCACCGCTTCGCACCGACCCACCAACCTCGTTCGTCCCGAGCGAAGTCGAGGGGCGGAGGCTCCGACTGCGTACCTCCTTCCGCCCCGTTCGTCGAACCCCGCGGAAAGAGAGGGCTCCGACGCAGCGCCGCGCCGCTCGGCTTCGCTCGGGACGAACGAGGCCGGAGCAATGGCGTTTGCTCGCCCGCAACGCCATTCCCAAACGGCAAAAGGGCCGCCGGATTGTCGCCCGGCGGCCCTCTTTACATGGTCAGCGGCCGGAAGCTCCAGCCCGGAAGATCTTGAAAGGCTTAGCCTTTCATCTCCCGAACGAGCTGGACCGACCCCTCTGCTGAACCATGAGACATCGGATCACCTCCTTTCGCTTGTTGAAGAGGAGGCCACTATGATTCGCCGGGAATCACCGATCAAGACTTGAAGTGAATTCTTTTGGCGTTACGATCTCCTGCTTCGCGCCGGACGATCGACTTGCCGCGATCGGGCCCCCGGCTGTCTGCCGAAGATCGTTTCAGCCCCGGCAATCCTCGACGACCCGCGCCGGCTCCGGCCAGGACGGGACGATCAGCCGCGGCAGGCCCGGCACTTCGATCGAATAGCGCCCCCGGCTGTAGAACATCGCGTCGAGCAGCGGATCGGACGCGGGCAGCGAGGCTTCGACGCCCGCGCCGGACGCGCGTGCCGCCAGCGTGCGGCTCGCGCTGCTCGTCTTGACGGTCATCGAAGGCGTGGCCGAGGCTCCGGCGCGCACGATCGCGACCCGGCCCGGCGCGACGCAGCGCACGGTGAAGCTTGCGGCGCCGGCCGCGCCGTAGCGCGCCTCGCTCCCCTCCTGGGTCCAGTCGCCCGGCGCGAGCGGCGCGTCGATCCAGCCGGCGTCGGGAACGACCGGCGGCGGGGCCGGGCGCTGCGGGGCCGGGCGCTGCACGACCGGCTGCGGAACGGGCGCGGGACGCGGGGCTTCGCGCGGACCCGCGCAGGCGGCAAGCGCGGCAAAGCAGCACGCCGCCGGTCCGAAACGCAGCCCGATACGCAACAGGGTCATCGGCTTCCCTTCCGTCAGAGCGCCGCTCAACGCGCGGGCGCGGCCTTGGTCTCGTTTGCGGGCGCGGCTGCGTTCATCTCCACGGGCGCGGCCGCGTTGCCGGCGGCATTGCCGATCGCGTTGCCGGCTGCATCGGCCCCAGCCGCCGCACCGATCCGCCCGCCCGCGCCGCTGGCGCAGCTCTGCGCGAACTGGCCGATCAGGGCGTTGGGCGGAAGGAGCAGCGGCGTGCTGTCGCCGAAGCGGAGCGAGATCGGCGCCTGGGCGGCCGAGATGAGCTGGATGAGCTCGTCGCCGGGCGGAATGGAGGCGTTCTGCGTCGCGACCGCGCCGGTGCCGGCGGCGACCGGAAGCTGGCGCCCCTGCCCGCCCACCGAGACGCTGAGCGTCGGCGACGTTCCCGGCGGCAGCACGCCGCGGCGCTGGAGGACGAGGCCGTTGCGCTCGCCGCAGACGATCGTCACGATCGCCGCCGAACCCTGCGGCCCGAATTCAAGCGCCTGCCGCTCGCCCTGGAGGGCCATGCGCCACTGGCCGAGCGCCGTCTCCTCCTCGTCGCCGCCGGTGTCGCGCACCTGCTCCACGGCAATCTGGTTGTTGACCTCGGACGACTGGCTCGCCGGCTCGCTGCGCGCGCAGGCGGCGAGGAGGATGAGGGTCAGAAAGGCGGCTGGCTTCATTCGTCGGCGCTCCATTGTCGCCTGGAGCCTCTATGTCGCCGCGCCGCATATGTCACGTGGGCTCACGCCCATGCCGCGCGGCTGGGGAACCGGGACGGGCGGCCGGACGCTTCAGGAGCCATGACCGAGCTCCTGCTCTCCGCGGCGGTCGCCCTCCTGTTCGCGCTCACCCACGCCTTCGGAGCGAAGCTCGCCTTTCTCCACCATGCGCCGCGCAGCATCTGGCTCTCGCTCGCCGGCGGCGTCTCGGTGGCCTACGTCTTCGTCCATCTCCTTCCCGAGCTTGCCGAGCACCAGGAAGCGGTCGGCCGCGCGGCGGCGGAGGGCGGGCTGCTCGGCGCCGTCGAAAGCCAGGTGTGGCTGATCGCCCTCGCCGGCCTCGCCATCTTCTACGGGCTCGAGCGCCTCGCCCGGAGCGGCGCGCAGGACGAACGGGAGGCCGGCCGGCCCGAGCGCCCGCCGCGCGGCGTCTTCTGGGTCCATCTCGTGAGCTTCGCCGTCTACAACCTCATCGTCGGCTACCTCCTCGTCCACCGCGAGGGCGGGGTGAAGGAGCTCGCTTTCTACGGCGCGGCGATGGCGCTCCACTTCCTCGTCAACGATCACGGCCTGCGCGCGCAGCACGGCCATGCCTATCACCGCGAAGGACGCTGGCTGCTCGCCGCCGCGCCGGTCGCCGGCTGGGCGCTCGGCCTCGCCGTCGCCGTGCCCGAGCTCGCCATGACGGCGCTCTTCGCCCTCATCGCCGGCGGGATCGTGCTGAACGTCCTGAAGGAAGAGCTTCCCGAAGACCGCGACAGCCGCTTCTGGGCCTTCGCCGCGGGCGCGGCGGGCTATGCCGCTTTGCTCATCGCGGTCGGCTAAGGCTTGGGCTAGGCTGGGCGCCATGCCGACGCCCGACCGGATCGACCGCTTCCGCCGCGACCTCGCCGCGCTCGCCGATACGGACCGGCTGGCGGTGGCGGTCTCGGGCGGACCGGACAGTCTCGCCCTCCTGCTTCTCGCCCACGCCGCCCTTGCCGGCCGGATCGAGGGCGCGACCGTGGATCACGGCCTGCGCCCGGAGAATGAAGCGGAGGCGGCACACGTCGCGTCGATCTGTGCGGCTCTCGGCATTCCGCACACCGTCCTCGCCGATCCCGCTGCGCCGATCGCTGGCGCAAGCGTGCAGGCGCAGGCGCGAGCGCTTCGCTACCGGCTCCTGGTCCGTTGGGCCGGCGAACGAGGTCTCCGCTTCCTCGCGACGGCACACCATGCCGACGACCAGGCCGAGACGGTGCTGATGCGGCTCGCGCGCGGCGCCGGGCTTGGCGGTCTCGCCGGCGTGCGGGCGCGGCGGGACGACGGCGCCGTGACCATCCTGCGCCCGCTCCTCGCGTGGCGGCGCACCGAGCTCGCCGCGATCGTTGCCGAGGCGGGAGTGGCGGCGGTCGACGATCCGTCGAACCGCGCCGATGTCTACGACCGCACCCGCGTTCGCGCACTTCTTGCGGCGACCGACCTGCTGCCCACCGAGCGGCTCTCGGCGTCGGCGGCGCATCTTGCCGAGGCCGAGCAGGCCCTGGCCTGGGCGGCGGAGCGCGAGTGGACGTCGAGCACGAGCAGGGACGGCGGATCGCTGACGCTCGATCCCGCAGGACTTCCGCCCGAGCTCCTCCGCCGCCTCGCCGCGCGTGCCGTGTCCGAGGTGCGCGGCGACGCCGACTGGCGGAGGGACAAGCTCGCCGCGCTCCTTCCTGCCGTCGCCGTGGGCGGGACGGTCAACGTCGCCGGCGTCAAAATCGTAGGCGGCGTCACGTGGCGCTTCGTGCCGGAGCCGCCGCGCCGAAGCGTCTAGCGCCTGCTCAGCTCCGCCCGCTATAGTATCTTCGAAACCGGGACGGAGAGGAGCTGCTTATGGGCCGCGTCGACGCAATCGCCAGGAGCATGGACATCGCGCCGCTGTCCTCGGTCGAAATCCCTTCGCTTGAGGGCAAGGTGCCCGCGGAGGAGTGGAAGATCCGCGTCGATCTCGCCGCCGCCTACCGCCTCGTCGCTTATTACGGCTGGGACGACCTCGTCTTCACCCATCTCTCCGCCCGAATCCCCGGCCCCGAGCACCATTTCCTCCTCAACCCCTACAACCTCATGTTCGAGGAGGTGACCGCAAGCTCCCTGGTCAAGGTCGACACCAACGGCTTGCCCGTCGATCCCTCGCCCTTCATCACCAATCCGGCAGGCTTCACCATTCACAGCGCCATCCATATGGCGCGGCCCGACGCCCATGCCGTGATCCACCTCCACACGCCCCACGGCCAGGCAGTCTCGGCCCACAGCGACGGCCTCCTCCCGATCACCCAGACGGCGATGCTGATCCGCGGCGAAGTCGCCTATCACGATTATGAAGGCGTCGCCGTCGATCTCGACGAGCGCGAACGCATCGTCGCCGACCTCGGAGACAAGGGCGCCATGCTCCTCAGGAACCACGGTACCCTGACCGTAGGGGATACGGTGGGGGAGGCGTTCGTGAAGATGTACTTCCTCGAGCGCGCCTGCGAAGCCCAGATCCTCGCCCTGTCGGCGGGCCACGGGAACCTCAACAACCCGCCGCAGGGCTCTCCGGAAGTCACCGCCCAGCAGGGCAAGGTCGGCCTCAAGATGGCCGCCGGCGCGCTCGCCTGGCCTGCGCTTCTCCGGAAGTGCTACCGCCTGGACCCGAGCTTCGCGACCTGATCAGGCGGCTTTCGAGAAGACCGGTATCTGATCCAACTCGGCGGCGAGCGCTGGCTCCTCAACCGCGAGGTCGTAGGCGCACTGCATGCGCAGCCAGAACTCGGCGGACGTACCGGTAAGTTTGCCGATGCGCAGCGCCATTCGGGGAGACACCGATTTGTTCTCGTTCAGAATGTCGTAGAGCTGCTGGCGGGACACGCGCAGGCCTCGGGCAACCTCCGCCTTCGTCTTGCCGAGCGCGGGAAGCACGTCCTCCCGCAGGATCTCCCCAGGATGCGTCGGCCGCAGCCCCTTCAGCAAAACGTTCGTCATTGCATTCGTCCTGTCGCTTCGGGTCTCAATGGTAATCCTCCAGATCGATTTCGGTCGCGTCGCCATCGTCCCATGCCCAAGTCAGCCGGAAATTGGCTGTCACTGAGACGGCGTATCGCTTCGGCTCGCCCTCGAGGCCGTGGAAGCGGTAGCCGGGGAGATCCATGTCCTCCGGCACCGTCGCAGCCTCGAGCGCAGCAAGCTGGCGGCGCACCTTGGCGTGATTTTGGACCGGCAGCTTGCTGCCGTCTCCCTTCGCAGCGTACCTCTTCAAAGCCTTGCTGCGGAACGAGCGGATCACGGGACACATGTAAGCAGTTCGCTGACATTGTGTCAACCGGCAGCTTACATCCTGCGTCCTTAGCCCCGGTACCAGTCCCGCTTCAGCCGGGTCGCCGCGGCGAAGTAGATGGCGGCGCTCAGGATGTAGAAGCCGAGGCCGTACAGGATCGAATATTGCAGCGAGGCCTCGCCATGCGCTTCCTTCAGCCGGTCCGACATCCAGCCGAGAAAATAGATTCCGAAGACGATGCCGATCAGATTGTTGATGAAGAGGAAGCTCGCGCTCGTCGTCGCGCGGATGTTCGAAGGCACGATGTGCTGGATCGCTGAAATGACCGGTCCCAGCCATGCCAGGGCGGTCATCTGGCCGACGGTGAAAAGCACCCAGGCGACGGGCAGCGACGGGGCGAACAGGCCCAAAGCGAAGCAGGGCGCCGTGATCAGGAAGCATATTGCCGGAATGAGCGCGTAGACCCCGGGCCGGTCGGGCCCCAGCCGGTCTCCCACCCAGCCGCCGAGCCACGTGCCCGCCACTCCGCCGACGAGCACGATCGAGCCGTAGAAGAGGCCGATTTCGCTCGGGGAGAGGCCGAACGTGCGGCTGAAGAAGCTCGGGAGCCAGAAGATGAGCCCATAGCCGAGGATCGATCCGAAGGCGGCGCCGAAGGACAGCAGCCAGAAGCTCGGATTGCCGGCGAGGACTCCCATGACTTGGCCGAGCGGCGGCGAGGCGGCGCTCGCCTGGCCATCGACGTCGTCCAGCCCGCCGCGCACCGGCTCCGGAATGAGCCATTTGACCAGCAATGCCACCGGAAGGCCTGCAAGCCCGACGATGAGGAAAGCGGTTCTCCAGCTCAACTCGGCGATCAGCCAGCCGCCGAGGAAAATGCCCAACGCCGAGCCGATGGGAATGCCGAGCGAGAAGAAGGCGAGCGCGCGTGCCCTCCGCGCCTTCGGGAAGAAGTCCGCAATCAGCGAATAGGAGGGCGCAATGCCGCCGGCCTCGCCCACCGCGACGCCCATGCGTGCGGCCACGAGCATCGCGTAGGACTGCGCGAGGCCGCAAAAGGCGGTGAAAAGGCTCCACAGGGCGATCGCGCCGGCGATGATGTTGACCCGGCTGCGCCGGTCCGCGAGCCACGCGATCGGGATCGCGATCGTGCTGTAGAAGAGGCCGAAGACCACGCCGAGGTAGCTCAGCGTCTTGTCGTCGAGATCGAACTCGGCGCGGATCGGCACGGCGAGGATGCCGATGATCTGCCGGTCGATGAAGTTGAAGATGTAGGCGAGGAGCAGGATCGCGAGGACCCGCCCTCCCGGAACGACCTTCGCCCCGGAAGCGGCCTGGTCCCCCCTGCTCCCCGCCGACGCCATCAGAAGTTCACGCCGAGCGACAGGAACACCGTGCGCGGGTTGCCGTAGAATGCGGTCAGCGTCCCCTGCTGGCCCAGCGTCGAGCTCAGCCCCGGCTGGCCGTTGGCGAGGATGAAGTCGCCGGTGTCGGGATTCTGCCGCAGGAAGTTGTAGCCCGCGACGACGTAGCGCTTGTCGGTGAGGTTCCTGCCGTGGAGGCCGACCGTGAAGCGATCGTCGTCCGAGCGCCAGACGAGGTTCGCATCGAGCAGCGCGAAGGCGCCCTGATCGAGCATCGGCACGCGAAGTTCGAACTGCTGCGAGGCCGAACGGTAGGCGAGCGTCGTGCTGGCGTTGAGGTTGCCGCCGGCGAGCGGCGCCGAATAGTTGATCGTGCCGCTGGCCGTCAGCTCGGGCGTGTTCTGGATCTCGCGGCGGTCGGCCACGTCGATGCCGCGGGCGTCGATGAATTCCAGATAGTCGGCGTTGATGTAGCCGAGCGACCAGGAGAAGCCGAGCCGGCTTCCGTCCGTCCCGAAATCCTCGGCGAGGACGGCATTGCCTTCGAACTCCACGCCCTGGAAGCGCGCGCGGCCGGCGTTGGTGGTGACGCCGATGAAGGTCTGCTGCCCGTTCAAGGTGATGCCGACCGAGCCGGGGACCTGCACGTCCGTATAATTGGCGTGGAAGAGGTTGAGGCTGAAGGACAGGCGCCGGTCGAACAGCGAGGCGCGGTAGCCGAGCTCGTAGCTCGTCACCGTCTCCGGATCGAACGACATGAAGTCGAACAGTTGCTCGGCATTGCAGGTGCCGCCCTGCGGGTTGCGGCAGGCGGTCGAGACGCCGCGCGGATCGAAGCCGCCGCCCTTGAAGCCCTGCGCGTAGCTCGCATATACGGTCTGGTCGTCGTTGATCTCGTAGGTCACCGACGCGCGCGGCGTGAACTTCTCGAAGTCCGCCGTCCCTTCGAAGTCGGACTGGAGCAGGATCAGAAGTCCGGTGCCGCCGAAGAAGGGCGAGCCGCCGCCGCCGAGATAGGCCTGGCGGAGGATGTCGGACGTGCGCTCGTCCCAGGTGTAGCGGCCGCCGAGCGAGACGCTGAGCTGCTCGGTGATGTCGAACGTCAGGTCGCCGAAGACGGCGAACGTCTCGGTGTCGACGTCGCCGAAGGTCAGCGCCGTGATCGTGTTCGGCGTCCTCACGTCGAAGATCGTGCGCGAGTTGGCATTGAGATAATATGCGCCGAGCAGCGCGTTGATCGGCCCTCGGTTGTAGAGGATCTGGAGCTCCTGGCTGAGCTGCCGGTTCTCGTACACCGCCGGCACGTCGATATCGACCTGCGGCAGGGCGTCGAAGTCGATCGGGGTCGAGCTGTCGTCCTGGCGGAAGGCCGTGATCGAGCGGAGCGTGATCGATTCGCTCGGCTGGATCTCGGCAAAGCCGCTCACGCCCCACGCTTCGACCCGCTGGTCGACGTCGTTGAGCCCGCCGCGCGTGTCGAAGACGTCGTTCAGGACGGGCGCGCCGGTGACCAGCGCCGGGATCAGCCGGTGGCCGCCGCGCGGGTTGCTGTTGTCCTGGGTGTAATCGCCCGAGATGCGGAAGAAGATGTTCCGCTCGTTGTTGATCTCGGCCGAGACGCGGCCCGCCCAGATGTCGCGATTGTAATTGTCGCGGCCGGTGGTGAGGTTCTCGCCGAAGCCGCCGCGCGAGAGGCGGGCGCCGGTGGCGCCGAGGCGGAGCGTGCCGTTGCCGACCGGGGCGGAGGCGCCGACGATGAGGTCGGCCTGCTCATAGGTGCCGAGGTTGGCGCGGATGCGAAGCTGCGGCTCGTCGGGCAGGCGGCGGGTGACGTATTTGACCGCGCCGCCGATCGTGTTGCGGCCGTAGAGCGTGCCCTGCGGCCCGCGCAGCACCTCGATGCGCTCGACGTCGTAGATGTCGAGCACGGCGGCCTGCGGACGGTTCAGGTAGACGTCGTCGAGATAGATGCCGACGCCGGCCTCGAAGCCGCCGACCGGATCCTGCTGGCCGACGCCGCGGATGAAGGCGCTGAGCGTCGAGTTGGTGCCGCGCGAGACTTCCAGGCTGACGTTCGGCGTGGTCTGCGCGATGTCGGTGATGTCGAGCGCGCCCGAATTTTCGAGCTGCTCGGCCGAGTAAGCGGTGATCGCGATCGGAACGTCCTGCAGCGTTTCGGCGCGGCGCCGGGCGGTGACGACGATGTCGTTGTTGATGCCCGCCTCGCCGCTTTCGAGCGCTTCGTTCTGCTCGTTCGCGGTCTGCGCTTCCTGCTCCTCGCCGGCACCTTGAGTCGGCTGGTCGGCCGTCTGGGCAAAGGCCGGCGCGGCGGCGGTCAGGGCGGCGAGCGCCGTTCCGAGCTTCAGTGCGGTCGTGATGGACAAGCGGCGCATGGCGTTCCTCCTCATATCTCGTGTGTCTGGGTTTGTGTCTGAGTTTTCGACCGGGCGTTTGGCCGCGGCGTGCGGGTCGGGCGATCCGCAAAGTCCCTGATGACTTTGTTGAACAATTCGCTCTGCTCGATCTGCGGCGCGTGGCCGGAGCCCGCGAACTCGATGTCGCTGGCATTCGGGAGCGCACGGGCGAGATATTGCGCCGTGGCCGCATCGTAGAGCTGGCTGTGGCGGCCATGGACGATGAGCGTCGGCTGCGAAATGCGGGGCAGGAGCGGGCGGAAATCCTCGCCGACCAGCGACTGCCAGACGGCGCCGATCGTCGCACCGTCGTTACGCGCGAATTCGCGGCTCGCCCAGTCGGCCGTCTCGCGCATCGCGGCCGAGATGGGCTGGGAGAAGATCGCCTGCCCTGCGGCCGTCGCGAAGGTGTCGAAATCGGCGGCAATGGCCGCGCTCCTGAGCGCGCAGGCATCGGGCGACAGGCCGAGGTCCCAGCCGTCGACATTCTCGACCCGCGCGGTCATGTCGACGACGACCGAGGCCGCAAACCGCCGTCCGGACGGACCGGAGAGCACGTTCCAAAGGACGCTCGCGCCGAGCGACCAGCCGATGCCGATCGCCTCGTCCAGATCGAGCGCTTCGGCGAGTTCGGAAACGTCTTGGGCGAGCTGCTCGACGGTAAGCGCGCCGCCGGCATCGGCGGAAGCGCCGTGTCCGCGAAGGTCGACGCCGATCAGCCGGAAGTCGCCGGCGAGCGGCTGCTGCCCGGCGAAGAATCCGCTATGCGCCATGAGGCCGTGCAGCAGGACGAGCGGACGGCCGTCGCCATCGTCGCGATAAGCGATGCGTGCGCCGTCCGATGCCCTGAAATGCCGCAAGAACCCCTCCCCACGGTGCGCTCCTCTGTCCCCCGGGGAGCGTCGCCGTAGGTGGAACAATGCCTCAACGTGAAACTTGAGTCAATGTTCAACTGTGTCGATAAAAAGGGGGACTAGCTCGCTTCGTGCGACCTGCGGCGGGTTCCCGACAGGGCTCTGGGCGCGATGCAGTCTGTAAATCCACGCAGAGCAAGCTCCTCGCGATCGAGAAACCACGACGTATTCCTGATGTGTTCGATCTCCTCATTGATCGCGCCGAGGTGGTCGCCGAATTGCGGTTGAACGGCGATGCAGCATTCGTACGTCTTCGGCGGATGTCCGAATGCGAGCTTGAAGCGGCGGCCGTTCGCCCCCTCGCGCAGGTAGCTGGTGCACGACACGGCATCCATCAGCACCACATCATAATGCTTGCGCATGAGGTGGGCCATAGTGTCGCGCTGCCTGCCGCCCTGGACGACGACCGCACGCTTATCGGCGACTACGCCGGGCAGTTCGTCCAACAGGAACTCCCAGCCCACCTCACCAAAATAAACGGCAACGCGCAGACGGCCATCGCGCAGCTGCGCTAGCACGTCTCCGCTTTGATCGGCGCGGCAGATGCCTTGCAGATCAATCTCGTACAGCGGGCGTGAGAAAGCCATCTTTTCTCGCCGCCGCGATGTATTGAACATACCGATGATCATGTCTGGCAGGGTCGCCGCGCCGCCGTGAAAAGCATCGTAGTTGAAGTGCACGAAGCGGTAGGGTCGCTTCATGCGATCGAGCATTTCGGATGCGAGGTCGACGAGGATCCCTTTCGGCTCCCCCGCAGGCAGCAAACTGCTGAGTGGTGGGTAGTCGTATATGCCGCAAGTCCATGGCGACATCGGAACACCCGGATCCGCCGCGGGCGCGGTCGGAGAATTTGTCGCTGGCTCGGAAAGTTTCCGCTGGCGCCGCTGCTCGTGCCAGGCAAGGGCTGCGACCAGCACACCAATTGTGGCTATAACGACTTCCACGCCCGCCTCCCGACTTGGGAGAGTAGCGCCAGTACAAGTATGAAACAATCGGTGCTCTGCGGCCGCGGGCGCAGGTGATGTTGCCGTCAGCCGCCGGAATAATGGTCCTGGATGATCGCCCAGGCTTCCTGCGCCGTTTCCACGTAGCGGAAGAGGCCGAGGTCCTGCGGCGAGACGACGCCTTCCTCGACCAGCGCGTCGAAGTTCACGACCCGCTCCCAGAATTCCCGTCCGAAGAAGAGGATCGGAAGCGGCTTCACCTTGCCTGTCTGGATCAGCGTCAGGAGCTCGAACGCTTCGTCGAACGTCCCGAAGCCGCCGGGGAACACGGCGACGGCGCGGGCGCGCAGCAGGAAGTGCATCTTCCGCAGCGCGAAATAGTGGAACTGGAAGCTGAGCGACGGCGTCACATAGGCATTGGGGAGCTGCTCGTGCGGGAGCACGATGTTGAGCCCGATCGATTCCGCGCCCTCGTCGCAGGCGCCGCGGTTCGCCGCTTCCATGATCGAAGGGCCACCGCCCGACGTCACCACGAAATGACGCGTACCGTCCTCGTCGGGTGCGGTGCGGCTGGCGAGGCGGGCGAGCTCGCGCGCTTCGTCGTAATAATGCGACTTGGCCTTGAGCCGCTCCGCGACGATCCTTTGCTGGTCCGTCGATGCGGCGGAGAGCAAAGCGTCGGCCTTGGACGGCTCCGGAATGCGCGCCGATCCGTACATGACGAAGGTCGATCCGATCTTCGCCTCGTCGAGCATCAATTCCGGCTTCAGCAGCTCGAGCTGGAAGCGGACGGGGCGGAGATCCTCGCGCAGCAGGAAGTCCATGTCCTGAAAGGCGAGGCGGTAGGCGGCATGCTCCGTCTGGGCGGAGCTGGTCTGCTTGGCGGCGGTCTTCGCCTCCTCGCGCGCGGCAGGGAAGAGGCGGGTGGGCGGAATGGGTTTGGTCGTGTCGGTCATCGGACGCGCCTTAGCGGCAATAGGGGCCGGCCCCCAAGTCGAAATGAAGATGGTTGGCGTGATAGGCGTCGCTCTCCGGCGATAGCGTGACGCTGAAGCGCCGGCACCCGGCTTGGTGGACCGCACGCAGGAACCCCCTCGCATCCTCGCGCTCGCCGTTCCAATGGTCGAGGACGGTGATCCGCCGCCCGTCGGCAAGGACGAAGGCGGCGACGTCCACGGCGTTGGCGAAGGCATGCTCGCTGAGCCGCGCCCCTGCCCGGCTGTTGACCGTGCGGCAGGCATAGGTGCCGAAGCTCTCGATCCGCCGCACCGCACTTCCGAACCGCCGCTGCGCCTCCGGCTGCACGCTTTCCCGCACCCATTGCGCGAACGCCCGCGCGAGCGGGCAGCGCATCGCGCCGAGGTTCGTCACCGGAGTTCCGATCTCCGTGAGCTGCACCGCGCCGACCGCCGAGCATCCGCCGCCGAACTGCCGGTCCTCGAGTACCCGGAAGCCGATCCCGCCGCGCGCGAGGTCCAGATGGCATTGCAGCGTGTCGCGGGCGGGGTTGACGGCTGGGGCGGGAGTCTGGCGTGTGGGCACTTCAGGGCGCCGCGTCTCCTGGGCTTTGGGAATGCAGCCGGCAACCAGCGCCGCCGCCAGAATGATGATGCCGAGCCGCATTGGGGCGAGTGTGGGGTCGAGCACCGGACAGGGTCAAGGTGCGGAGAAGAATGGCCCACATGAACCCCGCTAGGGCTGAGCCCGTCGAAGCCCGGCTTCGTAGAGCGGAGGCGCCCTGCAAACCGCCCTTCGACAGGCTCAGGCCTAGCGGCTGTGCCTGGACACCCCACCTATCCACAGCCTCCTCGCCCCACCCGGTTGACACCCCTGCGCCTGCCACTATCCCCACCCGCGGGCCACGCCGTCCCAACGCGGCGCGTGCTCTCTGTGAGGAGAGTTTGAAATGACTGTTGAAAAACCGGCCGAGAGGCCGGCCGAAAAGCCGCATCGTCCCTATTTCTCGTCCGGCCCCTGCGCCAAGCCGCCGGGCTGGGGTCCCGAACATCTCGCGCTGGGTTCGCTCGGCCGCTCGCATCGCTCCAAGCTGGGCAAGGCGCGGCTCGGCCACGCCCTCGATCTCACCCGCAAGATCCTGCGCGTTCCCGCCACGCACCGCATCGCCATCGTCCCCGCCTCCGACACCGGCGCGGTCGAGATGGCGCTGTGGAGCCTGCTCGGGCCGAAGCCGGTCACCGTCCTCGCCTGGGAAAGCTTCGGCGAAGGCTGGGTCACCGACGTGGTCAAGCAGCTCAAGCTCGACGCCACCGTCATCAAGGCGCCCTATGGCGCGCTCCCCGACCTTTCGCAGGTCGATCCCGGCTCCGACACCATTTTCACCTGGAACGGCACCACGTCCGGCGTGCGCGTCCCGAACGGCGACTGGATCGCCGCGGACCGCACCGGCCTCACCATCGCCGACGCGACTTCGGCCGTGTTCGCGCAGGACATCGCCTGGGACAAGGTCGATGTCGCGACCTACTCCTGGCAAAAGGTGCTCGGCGGCGAGGGCGGGCACGGCGTCCTCATCCTCGGCCCGCGCGCGGTCGAGCGCCTGGAAAGCCACACGCCCGCCTGGCCGCTGCCGAAGATCTTCCGCATGACCAAAGGCGGCAAGCTCATCGAGGGCATCTTCAAGGGCGAGACGATCAACACGCCCTCGATGCTCGCCGTGGAGGATTACATCTTCGCGCTCGAATGGGCGCAGGGCCTCGGCGGCCTCTACGCCTTGATCGCCCGTGCCGACGCCAATGCCGCGGCGCTGGACGAATGGGTGCAGGCGACCCCCTGGGCCGAGCATCTCGCCGCCGACCCGTCGACCCGCTCCAACACCAGCGTCTGCCTGAAGTTCGCCGAAGAGGCCGTGCGCGGCCTCGACGCGGAAGGGCAGACGGCGCTGGTCAAGGAGATGGCGTCGCTGCTCGAGGTGGAAGGCGCGGCGTTCGATGTCGCGAGCTACCGCGACGCGCCGCCCGGTCTGCGCATCTGGTGCGGTGCCACCGTCGAAACGGACGACATCCGCGCCCTCGGCCCCTGGCTCGACTGGGCCTTCCACACGGCGCGCTCCCGCTGACCCTGTCATTCCCGCGAAAGCGGGAATCCAGACGAAGCCCGACCAGCACTCCGCCCTACGAAAACTGGATCCCCGCTTTCGCGGGGATGACGAGGAACACGAAATGCCCAAAGTCCTGATTTCCGACCAGATGGACCCGAACGCGGCCGAAATCTTCCGCGCCGCCGGCCTCGAAGTCGACGAAAAGCCCGGCCTCACGAAGGACGAGCTGAAAGCCATCATCGGCGCCTATGACGGCCTCGCCATCCGCTCCGCCACCAAGGTCACCGCCGACGTCCTCGACGCCGCGACGAACCTCAAGGTCATCGGCCGCGCCGGCATCGGCGTCGACAATGTCGACATCCCAGCGGCGACGGCCCGCGGCGTCGTCGTCATGAACACCCCCTTCGGCAATTCGATCACCACCGCCGAGCATGCCATCGCCCTCATGTTCGCGCTGGCCCGCGAGCTTCCCGCCGCCGACGCCTCCACCCAGGCCGGCAAGTGGGAGAAGAACCGCTTCATGGGCGTGGAGCTCACCAACAAGACGCTGGGGCTGATCGGCGCCGGCAATATCGGCTCGATCGTCGCCGACCGCGCTTTGGGCCTGCGCATGAAAGTCGTCGCCTACGATCCCTTCCTCACGCCCGAGCGCGCCGTCGTCATGGGCGTCGAAAAGGTGGAGCTCGACGATCTCCTCGCCCGGGCCGACTTCATCACCCTCCATACGCCGCTCACCGACCAGACCCGCAACATCCTCAGCCGAGAGAACCTTGCCAAGTCGAAGCGCGGCGTGCGCATCATCAACTGCGCGCGCGGCGGCCTCATCGACGAAGCCGCGCTCAAGGATGCGCTCGACAGCGGCCAGGTCGCCGGGGCCGCGCTCGACGTCTTCGTCGAGGAGCCCGCCAAGGCGAGCCCGCTGTTCGGCACGCCTAATTTCGTCGCGACGCCCCATCTCGGCGCCTCGACGACGGAGGCGCAGGTCAACGTCGCCATCCAGGTCGCCGAGCAGATGAGCGAATATCTGACCCGCGGCGGCGTCACCAACGCGCTGAACATGCCGTCCCTCTCGGCCGAGGAAGCGCCCCGCCTGCGCCCTTATATGGAGCTTGCCGAAAAGCTCGGCTCGCTCGTCGGCCAGCTCGCCCACGGCTCGCTCGCCGGCCTTTCGATCGAGGCGGAAGGCGCGGCGGCCGAGCTCAACATGAAGCCGCTGACCGGCGCCGTGCTCGCCGGGTTCCTTCGCGTCCATTCCGACACGGTGAACATGGTCAACGCCCCCTTCCTCGCCAAGGAGCGCGGCCTCGACGTGCGCGAGATCCGCCACGACCGGGAAATCGACTATCACACCCTGCTTCGCGTCACGGCCGACACGCAGGCCGGTCCCCGTTCCGTATCCGGCACCCTGTTCGGCAATTCGGCGCCGCGCCTCGTCGAAATTTTCGGCATCAAGGTCGAAGCCGAGCTCGAAGGCGAGATGATCTACATCGTCAACGAAGACGCCCCCGGCTTCATCGGACGCCTGGGAACGACGCTCGGAGAGGCGGGGGTCAACATAGGCACCTTCCACCTCGGCCGCCGCGCTGCGGGAGAGGAAGCGGTGGCGCTGGTGTCGGTCGACGGCCACATCGAACCGGCCGTCGTGGCGCGCATCGAAGCGCTTCCGGGTGTGAAGAGGGTGAAGCCGCTGAGGTTTTGAGGTTCGTCAGGAGAGGCGCGGGCCTTGCACACCGGGCTTCGACAGGCTCAGCCCTGGCGGCGGTGGGAACGCGGCAACGCAGAGGAAACACCACCGCTAGCCCTGAGCCTGTCGAATGGCGGTTTGCAGCGCGCGGCCTTTCGACGCCCCCTCGCGCCCACCCCTCCCCCATGCTAAACCCCGGCGTCCGTTCGTCAGAAGGTCCGCCGATGCGCCTGTTGCTGCTCTCTTTAGCGCTCCTCCTCGCTGCGCCGCTCTCTGCGCAGCCGGCCGCGCGCGAGCCCGAATGGCGCCAGTCCGCCGACTTCGACGTCCTCCTCCAGCCGTTCGACATCGAGCCGGGCGAGCTTCGCCTCGAAGCCAACCGGCCGGTGCGCCTGCGCTTCGTCAATTCGGGCCAGCGCAGCCTCAGCTTCTCCGCTCCCGCCTTCTTCCGCGCCGCCCGACTCCGCTCCGGCGACGCCGACGATCTTGGCGACGGCAGCTTCAGCCTCGAAGCGGGCGAGCGCCGCACAATCCTCCTCGTGCCGCGCGCCGGCCGCTACACCATGCGCAGCGCCAATTTCTTCCACAGGCTGATGGGCATGAAGGGCCGCATCGTCGTCGAATAGGAGCGCCCCCGTGGCCAAGGACAAGAAGATGAAGGTCCCGAAGCGGATCGCAGGCGTCAAGGTGCCGAAGAAGATCCGCAAGCCCGTCAACAAGGCGCTCGCCATCGCCGAGAACCCGGCGACCCGCGACCTCGCCGTGGCCGCGCTCACCGCCGCAGCCGCCGCGCTCGCGAAGAAAAGCGCCGAGGCGGCGCCCCGTCCGCGCCAGCCCGGCGAGGCCGGGACCGATGCAAACGGCGCCGGCACGCTCACCGACGTGATCATCGCCGCCGCACTCGACGGCGCCCGCCGCCTGCTCGACAATAGGGGCGACGGCGGCCCGGCCGAGGCTGAAGTCGTCGAAGCCCCGGCGGCTCTCGAGGCCGCGCCGGAGCCGGCCGCGAAGCGCCGCCGCTCCGCCGCTAGCGAGCCGGCTGCGGCGCCGCCCCGGGACGCCTGACGCCGCGCAATTGCCCGCGGATCGCGCTCTGCGGGAAGGCGGCATTGTGGAGGTTGACGTAGAAAGCGTGCGGCTGCGCGCGCAGCTCGCTCATCAGCGCGGCGTCGATCGCGGCGCAGCCTTCGCTCCGCTCCGGCACCGGCGGCGTCAGCGCCACGACCGGCGGCCCCGCCGTACCCGCCGCGCCGCGGTGGATGTGCGCCGCCGTCGCCGGATCGATGCCCCGCGCGTTGAGTTCCCAGCACAGCCGCCCCGCTTCCGCATCGAGGCGAAGCTGCGCCGTCCCGGTTCCGTCGAGATCGCCGGGCCCGGGCACCGCCTGGAAGCCGGTCAGCGTCGAGCCCAGCACATGGGGCAGCGGCTCGCGACGCGGCCCCTGCGTCGCGCAAGCCGCCAGCGCCAGCGCCAGCGCCGCGCCTCCCGCGGTCAAGATCAAGCCTGTGCGCATCGTCCTCTCCTCATGTTGCGCGCAAGCCTAGACCGCCGCGCCCGCTTGCAGAAGCCCCGCGCCGCCGTCACATGTCGTGCCATGTGCAATCTCTATTCCATGACCTCGAACGTCGAAGCGCTGCGCCGCCTGTTCGGCCGCTTCGAAGGCGACATGTCGAACCTTCCGCCGTTCGACGAAATCTATCCCGGCAAGCCCGCGCCGGTCCTGCGCCGCACGGAAGGCGGCGGCCTCAAGCTCGAAATGATGAAGTGGGGCTTCCCGCCCCCGGCGAGTGCCGGCAAGCGCCCGATCACCAACGTGCGCAACCTCTCCTCGCCCTTCTGGCGCACCGCCCTCTCGCGTCCGGACCGCCGCTGCATCGTCCCCGCCACCCGCTTCTGCGAATGGAAGGGCGAGGTCGGGAAGAAGGAGAAGGTCTGGTTCTCCCTGCGCGAGGAGGACCGCCTCCCCTTCACCTTCGCCGGCATCTGGCGCCCGACCGAAGAGGGCGCGGCCATGGCGTTCCTCACCTGCGACGCCAATCCGCTCGTCGCCGAAGTGCACCCCAAGGCGATGCCGGTGATGCTCGATCCGGACGGTGCCAGGCGCTGGCTCGAGGACGACCACGAAAGCGCCTGCGCCCTCGCCGTCCCCTACGACGCCGAAGCGATGCACATCGTCGCGTAAACGGCCTGCCCAAGACACGTCATCCCGGCGAGGGCCGGATCTCGGCGGGTGAAAAGCGCGCGCGCCCGTGGAGCGCTCCCCAGACGACCCATACACGTCATCCCGGCGAAGGCCGGGATCTCGGCGGGTGAAACGCGCAGCGCCCGTGGAGCGCTCCCCAGACGACCGCGACTTCTCGTCCTGAGATCCCGGCCTCCGCCGGGATGACGTGCTTTGGAAGATCGGCCACGCCGGGCCGCCGAAGCGGCCCGGCGCCTCACCTCAGAGCACGATGTCCGTCGCGAGCGGCGCGGCGCCGCCGGTGTTTACGTCGATGAGGAGATCGGCAATGCCGTCGCCGTTCACGTCGCCCTGCACCTGCCAGGTGCCGCCGCCCAGGTCCTGCATGCGCAGCTGCCCGGCCGTGTTCGTGAACGCGTTCGAGCCGACATAGGTGAACGCATCGTTGTTCGGCGTGTTCGCATTCGCGTCGATCGCGCTGAGGTCGATCTTGTCCGTCCCGCTCTGGAAGGTGACGAGCGTGTCGACCGCACCGGTCGTCGAGTCGCTGACGGCATTGTAGACGAAGACGTCGGCACCGCCGGCCGCGTTGATGCTGTCCGCGCCGCCGCCGCCGGTGATCCGGTCGGACGCGCTGCCCGTCGCGATGGCGTCGTTCCCGGCGCCGCCGAGGACGATGTAGGTGCTCGACGTCTCCGCGGCGGCGTTCAGCGACAGATACTCGCCCGGCTGCAGCCCGCTCGCATCGATCGTCAGCGTATCGCCCGGCTGCACGTTCGAATCCTTCATCGTCAGCACGTAGCTGTTCGCGGTGGCCGACTGGCCGCCGTAGAAGGTGTTGAACTGCGACAGCAGCTCGATCCGCTCGATCGAGTTGATGTTGCCCTGCGCCTGCTCGCCGAAGATCACCCCGCCGCCATAATTGCCCTGCAGGATCAGCCGGTCCGTGCCCTCGCCGCCATTGGCGAAGTCGTACTGGTCGAAGGCGCCGCCGAAGTAGAACTGGTCCTCGCCGCCCAGGCCGAACAGGACGTCGCCGCCCCCGTCCTGCGCCAGGATCAGGTCGTTGCCGTTGCCGCCGATGATCCCGTTCGGCCCCATGTTGCCGCGGAAGAGATGGCCGATGTCGCTGGTCGCGCGCAGGTTCTCGAGATTCTGCTCGAGCGTGAAGATGGTCGCGACCGTCCTCACTTCGTCCGTGCCCGCGCCGAAATCCTCGAAGATCGTGTCGCCGGCGTCGATCGCGTAGATGTCGTCGCCGTTGCCGCCCGCGAGATAGTCGAAGCCGGCAAGCCCGATCAGGATGTCGTTGCCGCCATTGCCGAAGATGACGTCGTCGCCGGCGCCGCCGTTCAGCGTGTCGTTGCCTTCGCCGCCGATGATGACTTCGGCTTCGTCGCCCCCGGTCAGGCTCTGGCCGTTGTCCGACGTGCCGCGCAGCGTCTCGACGCCGACGGTGCCGGCGAGGCTGTATTCGGCGAGCGCGGTCTGCACCTCATCGTCGCCTCCGGAGAAGCCGGCGGCTTCCTGCACCCGGTCGCCCTGGTTGTTGACGACATAGGTGTCGTTGCCGTTGCCGCCGATCAGCGTGTCGACGCCGGCGCCGCTGGTGATGACGTTGGCGCCTTCGTTGCCGATCAGGGTCTGCGTGCTGAGCCCGATGCCGGTCAGGTTCTCCACGTTCGGCAGCGTCTCGAGGCTGTAGGTCGAAAGGCCGGTGCGGATCTCGTCCGTGCCTTCGTTCGGAAGCTCGATGACCTGGTCGTTGGGGTTGTCGACATAATAAATGTCGTCGCCCTGGCCGCCCTGCATCACGTCCGCGCCGCCCCGGCCGTCGATCGTGTCGTTGCCGGCGCCTCCGACGAGCGTGTTGTCCTGGTCGTTGCCGGTCAGCGTGCCGCCGGAGTTGGACGTGAAGGTCACCTTCTCGACATTGGCGCCCGCCGTGTAGGAGGAGAGCGAGGTCCTGACCTCGTCGGTGCCGCCGCCCGGCTGCTCGTCGACGATGTCGCCGGCATTGTCGACGATGTAGATGTCGTTGCCCGCACCGCCGATCATCTGGTCGCCGCCCGTGCCCCCGTCGAGATAATCGTCGCCGCCGCGGCCTTCGAGATAATCGTTGGCAGCGCCCGTCTCGATCCGGTTCGCGCCTTCGGAACCGTAGATGAAGTCCTGCCCGCCGCGCGTGATGACGTTCTCGATCGAAAGCACGGTCTCGCGCTTTCCGCCGCCGTCATAGGCCGTGTTCGCACCGACGAATGCGCCGCCAGTCGCGCGGCCGCTCGACGGCACGTCGCCCGACGTCAGGTTGACGATGATGTTCCCGTCGCTCGCGTAGCGCGAGTAATCGAGCGTATCGGTGCCCTCGCCGCCGTCGAAATTGTCAGGGTCCAGGCTCCCGATCAAGATGTCGTCGCCGCCCAGTCCGTTCAGATTGTTTCTCCGCACGTTCAGGAAGTCGGTGTTTCCGTCACCGCCCGCAGTGATGATGTTGTTGAGATTATTGCCGGTCAGGGTTTGGTTGCCAGAGCCCCCGACGAGATTCTCGACGTTTGCGCCGAGCGTGTAGCTCGCGATGTAGGTGCGAACCTCGTCGATGCCCTCGCCTGCGTTTTCGGTGATCGTGACGTTGCCGCCGATTTCATAGATGTCGTTGCCCGCGCCGCCGGACACGGCTGCCGTGCCCGTCACGAAGTCGAACAAGCGGATGAAGTCGTCACCCGCGCCGGTGTTGAGAATCACTTGGCCGAAATTGAAATTGTTGGCCGGCGCGAGCCGCACATTGTCGTTGCCGCCCCCGGTCCAAATTTCGGCGTTCATCCCGTTCGTACCGGGGTTGAGATCGAGAAAATCCTCTTCGTTGCCGAAGTCGATCCGGTTCGAAGTGGCGAGCGTGTGGCCCGTCATGGTCAGCCGCTCGATGCCGAGGTAGCGGACCTCCCAATTGATGAAGCCGTCATTGCCAGTGTAGGTGAAGAAGATCGAGCCGGAGGTGCCGTTGGACGTTGCGCCGGTGATGCGGCCGCCCGTGATCAGCCGGTCGAAACCCTCGCCGCCGTCGACCGTGACCAGCGCGTCGTCATATGTACCCGCATTGGGCCGCTGCGCCTGGATGACGTCGTTGCCGCCAAGCCCGTCGACAATCTCGGGGTTGATGTTGGGATTGTTGATGAGGTTGTCGTTGCCCTGGGTACCCGTGGTCACTGTCCGTCTCCTCGGCGGCTGGTTTGTACGCAGCGCCGATTAGCTCCGGATTCGGACCAAAGTCCATGCCCCTAAAGATGGGGTTTTCCCGCGGCGGAACGCACCGCCGCGGGAACCCGCGAACTTAAAGCATGAAGTCCGAAACGGTGATCGGGTCGCCGTCCGTCACGACCATCAGGAACTCCAGGTCCGCCACGCCGTCGCCGTTCACGTCGCCCTGGACCTTCCAGATGTTGCCGGCCTCGTTCTGGTAGCGCAGCTCGCCCTTTTCGCCGGAGAATGCCGCCTCCCCGATGAAGGTGAAGGCCTGGTCGCCCTCGGTCTCCGTATCGGTGTCGATGCGCGAAAGATCGACCAGGTCGCCCAGGGTGAAATCCTGGATGCCGTCGCGATCTCCCATCGCGGGGGAATCCTCCACCGACTGGTAGCGGAAGATGTCGTTGCCCGCGCCGCCCTGCAGCGTGTCGGCGCCGAGACCGCCGAAGATGAGGTCGCTGCCCGCGCCGCCGCGGAGCACGTCGTCGCCCGTGCCGCCGAAGATGCGGAACGCACCGTCGGTCTCGTCGGTCCCGTCGAAGGTCATCGTCTCCTCGGCGCTGAGACGGCTGCCGTTGATCGTGATGAGGTCTCCGGCCGCGAGCATCGTGTCTTCCCAGACGATGTTGTAGTCGAACGCGCCGTCGCCGCCGCCCGCATAGCTGGTGTCGGCGAACGGCAGCAGGCCGAGCGACTCGACGTTGGCGAAGGTGCCCGCGCCGCCGCCGATGGCGGTGAAGTCGAGCGCGTAATCGCCGCGCAGGTAGACGACGTCGAAGGCGTCGCCGCCGTCCACGCTGTCGCCGATTCCGAAGCGGCCGTCATGTCCGAAGACGAAGACGTCGCGCCCGGCCCCGCCATAGAAATTGTCGATGCCGCGGCCGCCGAGCATGAGGAAGCCGCCGTCGGTCTCCGCCCTGCCGTCGAAGGTCAGGTTCTCGCCGGCGAGCAGGCCGAAGCCGTTGATCCGCATCTGCACGCCCGCCGCCACATTGTCGTCGCGCGAGGTGATGTTGTAGCTGTAGCTCGCGCCGGACATGTCGCCGTAGGTCGTGAGGCTGCCCGAGAAGAGCGACAGCGACTCGACGCTCAGCACCTGGCCGATGCCGTCGGAGCGCAAGCCGCCGCCGAGCACGACGCCGCCGCTGTAATCGCCCTGCAGGATGAGGATGTCGTTGCCTTCGCCCCCGTCGACATTGTCCGCCGCAGTGAAGGCGCTGCCGAAGTAGAAGACGTCGCGTCCGCTGTCGCCGCGCACACTGTCGTCGCCGCCGTCCTGCATCCGGAAGACGTCGTTGGCGAAGGCCCCGCGAACGTCGTTGTCGAGCGCATTCGCCCGGTAGTCGCGCGCCGTGAGGAGAAAGCCCGAGGAGAAGAGATTCTCGACATTGGCGCCGAGCGTATAGGCCGCGAGCGACGTCCCGACGGTGTCGATGCCCTCGTCCTCATTCTCCACGACCTGGTCGCCGGCATCGTCGACGCCGTACCTGTCGTCGCCGGTGCCGCCGATCAGCATGTCGGCCCCTGCGCCACCGAACAGGAAGTCGTTCCCGCCGCCCGTTTCGAACCGGTTCGCGCCGTCGGAGCCGTAGACCTGGTCGTCCTTGTCGCCGGTGATCGCATTCTCGATCGAAATCAGCGTGTCGTAATTGTCGAAGCCGTCGAGCGCCTCGTTCGGAGCGACCGGACGGGTCGCCCCGGGCCGGTCGGCAACCGAGATGAAGGTGGTCGACAGATTGACGACGACGCCGTTCGGAGCCTCCTCCGTATAGACTGCCGTGTCGCTGCCCTCGCCGCCGTCGATCGTGTCGGCGCCGGCCAGGCCCTGGATGCGGTCGTCGCCGGCGAAGCCCTCGAGCGTGTCGGGCTCGGCCGTGCCGGTAAGCGTCTCGCCGAAGCTGCGGAAGTTGAACGAGGCCACCGCCGGATCATGATCCGAAAGCGAAGGATCGGCGTCCGCGCTGTCGGGCGCCGCGAGCGAATTGTAGCCGGTATTGAGGTGCACGACGTCGTAGGTCGCCGCGGCGGCGAGCGCCTGGCTCGTCACGATATGGTCGATCGCCTGGCTGCGCCCGTCGAACGTGTAGGTGTAGCGCTCCGCCTCGGGGAGGGTGAGCGTCAGGTTGGCGAAGCGGCTGCCGCCGGTGCGCGCGCTGCCGTCCGTCTCGACATAGCCGGTCAGCACTTCGAGCGGCCGGTAGAAGTAGAAGTCGTTGAAGTCGCCGCCCGCGACCACGCCCGCATCGGGCCGGCCGGTCTGGATGAGGTTCATGACGTGCCAGACGTCCTCGGCCTGCTGAACCCGGCGTTCCCAGCCGCTATTCTCCGGCTGGCCGGCGGCGATGTCCTGGTCCACCTGCCAGAATTCGCCCGAGCCGCCCTTGGCGGTGAAGTGGTTCGCAGCGACGAACACGTCGTGGCCGTTGAAGGTGAACTGGGCGAGCAGCGACTTCCTGGTGTTGGTCCAGTCCGCGGTGTTGATCTCGCCCGCGACCATGTCGTCCGAGAATGCGATCAGATCGCCCGCGTCGCGCACGCCGTCGCCGATCCGGTCGGTCCACATGCGCCGCTCTTCGATCGTAGCGTCGGGGGCGAGGTTGCCGAGCTGCACCCGGTTCATGTCGTAGAGGAAGCCGACCCGGATGTTGCCGTTGCCCTGTCCGCCTTCGGCATTGTTGACTGGCGGCTGGTCCACCCACTGGTAGTTGGCGCCCGGCAGGCGGGCGTTCAGCGCGTCGACCAGCTTCTGCCAGGTCAGCGACGCATCGGTCGTGCCGGCGAGAGAGCCGTTATTGTCCTGGATTTCCTCGATCGAGATGATGTCCGGCGAATTGAGGTTCGTCGCGATCGCTTCGGCGAGCGCGTCGAAGCGCTCCTGGCCCTCGGCCGCGTCGAGATTCTCGACGTTGAAGGTGGCGACGGTGAGGCTGCGCGAGTCGCTGCCGAGCGCCGTCGTCTCCTGCACGGGCAGGCTGTTGACGAACTGGCTCGAATCCCACTCGGTCACGAACAGCTTGCGGTCGGTGAAGTCGAAATCGACGATGCCGGTGATGTCGCCGATCGTGTCGCCCATCGTCACCTGCTCGCGCAGGCCGGCCGGCGCATCGAGCGCGAAGCCCGAGAAATCGAGCTCGACGACGTCCGGATTGATGTCGCCGTCATGGAGGTGGCGCCCGCCCGCGATGGTCGCGTCGTCGTCGTCCTGCGTGTCGGGCGGCGAGAGCGGCGGATCGCCCGCAATCGTGTAGCCGCCGCGCGAATTGATCTGGTCCGGATCGGCGTGGACGGTGGAATAGGCCTGGAAGATGGTCGGCGCCGTCGCCTCGATGAAGCCGTCCGCGACGACCATGTCGGGGATCGTCACCAGCATCCCCTCCACCGTCTCCCAGAAGGAGAGTCCGTAGAGCGACGCATCGAACGTATCGCCGGCATTGTCGGCTGAGTCGGTGTAATCCGGCGTCACCAGCGTCATGATCGAGTTCGGGATTTGGACCCCTTGGTCGAGCACCAGCTTCGGCAGCGTGTTGCCCGAGCTTTCGATGGTGACGCCGGTCGGATTGACGAGGACGGTGCGCGGCATCGAGCTGAACGCCTGATATTCCATGACCTGCGCGGTGACCGTGACGATGTCGCCGACGGCGAAGCCGGCGGGCACGAGCGCGCCCACTTCGCTGCCGATATTGCCGTCCGTCCGGGTCATCACGAAGATGCCTTCGGACGTCAGCATCGAGCTGTCCCAGTCGGCCGCTTCCTCGGTGAGGTAGAAGCCCTGGCGCGCGCCGTCATTGTCGACGGCGGTGACGACGGCGCGGATCACGACGGTGGTGGCCGAGGCCGTGTTGAAGCTCGAAAGCCCCTCCTGCGCCAGGATCGGGCTGTAATAGGCCGAGCCCTGGACCTGGCTGATCAGCAGGATGTCGTCGTTCTGGATCGTGCCGGTCGCCGAAGCGTCGGCGATTACCGCGTTGCCCGTCGGGTTTGAGAGCTGGACGGTGAAGGTCTCGGCAGGCTCCGCATTGGTGTCGCCGTTCACCTCGATGGTGAAGGTCTTCGTCATCTCACCGGCGCCGAACGTCAGCGTCCCGGACTCGGCGACGAAATCCTCGCCGGCCGTCGCCGTGCCGTTGGCGACGGTGTTGTAGTCGACGGTGATCGCGCCGGTGCCGCCGGTGCGCGTCACGGTAAAGGTGAAGTCGGTCGCGCCGCCATTGCCTTCCGCCTGCACGACGTCTGCAATCGTCACGAAGGGCGGCGTGCCGTCGTCGTTGACGATCGTGCCGTTGGCGACGCCGTCCGCGATCGTGCCGCTGGAGGGATTGCCGAGGACGACGAGGAAGCCTTCGTCCGCCTCCGGATTGGCGTCGCTATTGGCCGTGATCTCGATGGTCTTCGAAGTCTCGCCCGCGGCGAAGCTGACCGTGCCGCTGAGGGGTGAGGATATGTCGGACGCATCGGCGCTGAAGCCGCCGCCGACGAAGTTCACCTGATAATCGACGGTGCCGGCGGCGCTCGTGTCGCCGGCGCGGGTGACGGTGAAGACGATCGGCGTCGTCGCCATGGTGCCTTCGAAGCCTGCGGCGTCGGCGACCGAATAGCTCGGCGCGCCGGGCGTGCTGGTCACGGCGATGTCGTCCACGCCCACCCACTCGTCGCTGCCCGCCGCATTGGTGGTCATGATGCGGATCTGGAGCGTCGGGGCGTTGTTCGCGTCGGCCGGGAGGGTCACGTCGAGAGCGGTGACCTGCGTGGCGGCGTTCGGCGCAGTCACGTCGGCGAAATAGCCGCCCGGCGCGTTGACCCATTCGCCGTCGGGATCGGTGCGGTACTGGACGTTGATCTGCTGGACGGCATTGTCCGCCCCGCCGTCGAGATCGCGAAGGTTCGCCTGCACGCGCACGTCGGTGCGGCCGGTCGCGTCCATGTAGAGGACGATGCTGGGCGCGTCGGCCGTGCCGGAGCCCTGGATGCCGATCGTCGGATTGGCGATCTCGAATTCGGCGACGCCGCCCGAGCTCGATCCGGTGGTCGCCTGGTTGGCGATCACGTCCACTTCGCCCAGCGTCGAGGCCGCGGTCAGCGTCCGCGCGTCGACGCCTGCGGGAGAGTCGGTCGTGTAATTGCCGAGATAGCCGACGATGTGCGGCACGCCCGACCAGTCGTCATTGGCGGTGATCTGGCCGGTGTTCGACCAATCCTGCGCGAAATTGGCGCCTGCGAGCGAGAAATAGGCCGCGCCGTCGTCGTTGGTAATCGTGCCCGTGCCGCTCGCGTCGGCGACGGTGGCACCGACCGGATTGGTCAGGACGACCGTGAAGGTCTCGTTCCCTTCGGGGACCTGGTCGCCGACGATCGGAACGGAGATGGTCTTCACCGTCTCGCCCGCCGCGAAGCTGAGCTGGCCGGAAACGGCGAGATAGTCGGAGCCGGAAGCGGCGGTGCCGTTCGCGACCGTGTTGTAGTCGATCGTCACGGCATCGGTCGGCGCGAAGCTCAGCGTCACGGTGAACGTCATGTACGCAACCCCCGCCTCGCCCTCGGCGATCGCCGCGTCGGACACGGAAGCGGCGGGCGTGGGCGGGGTGTCCTCGTTCAGGATCGTTCCGGTAGCGCTCGCATCGCCGAGCACGGCGCCGCCGGTCGGCGCCGACAGCGTGACGGTGAAGACCTCGTCCGGCTCGATCGCGGTGTCGTTCAGGACATCGAGCACGATCGTCTTGGTCGTCTCGCCATCGAGGAAGGTGACGGTGCCGGTAAACGTCTCGCCCGGCGCGAAATCGGCCGCATCGGCATCGCCCGCGGCGCCGCCGAATGTGGCCGTCCAGGTCGCGCCGACTTCGCCGGTCGTTCCCTGGTCGCGCGTGACCGTGAAGCTGATCTGCCCCGAAGCCACGTTCTCCGCGACGAGCGCGTCGGCGATCGACAGGGTCTGCGACGGGGCGGCGAGCACCTCGCTCGAGATATCGATGTCGTCCACGCCGATCATGGCATCGCCGCCGACGGCATCGTTGGTGATCACCCGAATTTCGACGAGCGACTGGTTGTCGGTCACATCGGGAAGCGTGATGTCGAGCAGGACGCTCTGGTTGCCGGCCGCGTTGAAGCCGCCCACCGAATTGGCGAGGAGGTTCACGAAGTCGCCGGTGCCGCCGATGCGGTATTGGACGGCGACCCGCTGGTCGACCGTTGCGGCATCGAGCTCGCGCAGCGTCGCCTGGAAGCGGACGTTCTGGACGCCGGTCGTGTCGAGATAGAAGACGAGGTGGGGCGCATCCGCCGTGCCCGAGCCCTGCAGCGCGACGACATCGTCGCTGATCTCGTGGACTCCGCCCGTCGCGCTTCCGGTGGTGCTCGCGTTGATCAAATTGACCGGAGTTCCGTCGCCGTCCGCCAGGATCGTCTGCGGGTCCGTTCCGGGCGAGGCGGTAAGAGCGTCGCCGCGATAGCCCACGATGCTCGCAACGCCCGACCAATTGTCGGTCGTGAGGAGGGCAGACGTGCCCGTCCAGTTTTGAACGAGCTTGCCGGTGCTGAGCTTGTGCGGTGTCGTCGTCATGATCGTCCCCTTCGCGCGCGAAACCGCGTCGTGAAAACCTCGTCCGGATGGATGAGCGGGGGCGAATCCCCCCGTTGCGCCCGGACGATGTCAGGGGTTTGTGACTCGCGCAAGACAAAGGCCCCGAAAACGCGCCGAACGGTTCGGCGGCTTTCGGAGCCTTGTCTTTTCAACGGCTTGCGGCGCTCCCGAAGGAGTGCCGCGGCCGCGGCGGCGGATCAGACCAGGAAGTCGGTCGCCACCAGCTGGAGGCCGTTCTCGACCGTCACGTCGATGACGAGATCGGCGATACCGTCGCCCGTCACGTCGCCTTCGACCCTCCACAGGTTGCCCGAGACGTTGGTCGCCCTGAGCTCGCCCGCCGCGCCCGAAAAGGCGCCGCTGCCGATGAAGGTGAACGCGTCCTCGGCTTCGGTGCCGGCGATCGCGTCGATCCGCTGCAGGTCGATCGTGTCGAGCCTCGAGTAGAAATCGAGGATCTGGTCGGTGTTCGCGGCGGTCGAGTCGCTCGTCGAGGCGAAGCGGAACGTGTCGGCGCCCGCATAGCCGCGCATCCGGTCGGCGCCGCCGCCGCCCTGCATGAAGTCGTTCCCGGCACCGCCGTTGAACGCATCCGCCGCCGCGCCGCCGAAGATCCGGTAGTGACCGCCGGACTCCTGGCTGCCGTCGAAGATGAACGTCTCGTTCGCGCCGAGGCGGCTGCCGTTGACGGTGAGGGTGGCGCCGGTCGCCACCATCCAGTCGCCGGCGACGATCGAATAGTCGAATTCTCCGTCGCCGCCGCCCGCAAACTCGTTGTTGGCGCTGGTGAGGAGGCCGATGCTCTCGATGTTGCTGAGCGAGCCCACGAAGCCCTCGGCCGTGAAGTCGAGGACGTAGTCGCCGCGCAGGTAGACGACGTCGTAGCCGCCGCCGCCGTTCACCGTGTCGCCGCCGCCGAAGCGGTAGTCGTGGCCGAAGACGAAGGTGTCGCCCTGCGCGCCGCCGGTCAGCGTGTCGACGCCGTGGCCGGCGAGCACCTGGAAGGAACCGTCGGTTTCCGCCGCCGCGTTGAAGGTCAGGTTCTCGCCCGTGCGGAGGAAGAAGCCGTTCACCTTCATCACCGCCCCTTGCGCGACGTTCCCGTCGAGCAGGGTGAGGTTGTAGCTGTAGCTGTTGTTCGCGGTATCGCCGTAGGTCGTGTTGTTGCCGGCGAAGAGCGAGATCGAATCGACGCCGGTGATGTTCGACGTGGTGCCGGTGCCGAACGTCACCCCGGAGGCGTAATTGCCCTGGAGGATCAGCGCGTCGCGGTTGGTGCCGCCGTCGATCGTGTCGCCCGCGGTGAAGGCGCCGCCGGCATAGATGGAGTCGACGCCGTCGCCGGCGACCACCGTGTCGTTGCCGCCGCCATCGATGCGGATGACGTCGTTGCCGGCGCCTGCGGTCAGCACGTTGTTGGCCGCGTTGCCGGTGAGGGTGTCGTTGCCGGAGCCCGACGTGGCGTTCTCGATCGTCACGCCGTTGGCGACGGTGAAGCCGCCGAAGATTCCGGTGGCGTAGGACATCCATCCGCCGCCGCCATATTCATATTTGAGCGTCGCGGGGCGCAGGTCGATATTGGTGTCCTTGGCGCCGTTGTAGACGATCTCGTCGACGCCTCCGGCATCCCAGATCGACGAATAAGAGGTGCTCTCGCCGACATAATAGCCGTCGCGGGCCGTCAGCTGATTCGTCGGGTCGTGCGCGGCCGGCTGCCCGGTGGCGCTGTCGATATAGACACCCCACTCGTTCACGTCCTTCAGGACATAGGTGTCGTTGCCGGTGGCCCACTCCTCGTTGACGCCGTATTTGTCCTGGATGACGGCGATGTCGAGCGCCATCAGGCTGCTGAGCCAGCCATAGCCCTCATTGTTGGTTTCGGGCTGGCCGTAGGGCGACATGGCCCAGCCGTCATTGTAGGACATCATCGTGTAGACGCCCTGGTTGAGGTCGAACGCTCCCGCCCCGCCGTCCTCGCCGGGGATGGTGCCGGGCACCACGCCCTGCATGATGCTCGAGCCGCCGCCGGTGTCGTGCGGGTGCGCGAGCCCCATGCCGTGGCCGAATTCGTGGATCAGGGTGACGAAGGAGAAGCCGCCCGGCTGAAGCATCTGTGCGTTCCAGCGTTCGTCGGCGGAATTGAACTGGGCGACGCCCTCGTCGCCATTGTCGGGCGGGTTCATCGACCCGAGCAGGGAGATGCCCGGCCCCGGCGTGCCGGGATAGGAGAAGTAGAAGAAGTCGGCGTCGAAGCCGTCGCCATCCACGCCGGTGGCATATTTCATGCCGGACTCGACGCCCAACGGCCCCGGCTTGTACACGATCGTCGGATCGCGCTCGTAGAGGCCGGTCGACGCGTTCAACGTATAATTGGACACGAAGACCACATCGGCGACCTTGGAGAATTCGTTCGCCGCGGTCAGCATGGCCTGGACTTCATACTGATACGGATTCTGGACCACGACCTGGGCCGGGATGGTCGAATCGGCATTCGCGTAGAGGTCGCCCTCGCCGGCGAAATAGAGGTAGACGACGTTCTTGCCCGGATGGCCGAGAGCGTTGCCCTCGACCGTGGCCGGATCCGCCGCCGGTTGCCCGGTCGGCCGCGGGCCTTCCATGCCGTCCGGATTGCGCACCGAAACATGCTCGCGGTTGACCATGACGCCGCCCCAGTCGATCGAGTGGAGCGGGCTCGAAATGTCATAAGGCGTAGTATAGAAGGTTCCGGTCGCGGTTCTTGCGAAGATCTCGTAATCGCCGATGAAATCACCGGCCCCGTCGCCGGTATTGTCGTAGGACGTGGCGTTGACGTAGTAAGTACCCGAATAGGTCGCTTCGAACGTCATGAGCGCATCGAGCCCCGACGGCGTGTTCGGCCCGCCGCCATCGGCGATCGAGAGCAGATTGCCGGCAGAATCGTAGATTTCGAGATAGGCATCGGCGAGCGGGATGCCGCTGCCTTCGGCGCCGGGAATGCCGCCGGCACGGGCATATTGACCGAACTCGTAGGTTTGGCCGGCCGTCAGCGTGACCGCGAACCAGTCGTTGTCGCCGGGCGTGTCGCTTGCGGCCATGACGTGGGCGCCGTCGACCACCAGCGTGCCGGCGGTGTTCGGGGCTGCCGTATAGCTGTCGATGAGGGCTGTCGCGCCGGGGAGGTACCAGGCCGATTCGACCGGCTGGTAGTTGTCGGGAACCGCGGCGCTGGCGCTCGTTCCCTCATAGGCCGCGCCGATGGCCGCGATCTGGGAGGACGTCACGACGTCCGGCATCGACGTGCCCTCGAAGACGACGCCCGTGTTCCAGGTAAATCCGTTACAGCTCTTGCACATGCATCGCTCTCCAGAATGGATGTTGTGAGTCCCGCCGCGCTCCTCGCGCAGTCACGGGAAGAAAACGCAAACTATTTACAATGTAAATGGACTATTACAGGAGACAGAACTGGAAGATGCCCGCTGAAACTGCAGACGGGCAGGTTTGTTCCGTTGGCGTTACGGCGTGCGGCTGGAGCGCGTCTCACACCCGCGCTGCCAACGATGAAAGGAAGGGATCGGGCGCTGCGGAGAGCCGCCTGCGCGGAGTGGAGCTGGGAGACGGCGCAGGCACCGCGCGTCGCATGGCGAGCGTCGCAGCGGCGCATGGTCGAAAGCGTCAAGTCCCGGTTCCCCCTGGTGGTTAACCGGTCATAACCATCGACTTGCCGCCGGGTTCCGCGCCCCCGGAAGATTTTTCAGCATTTACATGCACATGGCGTTTGCAAAGGCGGCGTTTAGAGAAGGAAGTCGCCTGCCGTCAGCGGCTGACCGGCCACGTGCACCTCGATGACGAGGTCGGCGACCCCGTCGCCGTTCACGTCGCCCTCGACCTGCCAGAGGTCGCCCGAGACGTGGAACGCGCGCAGCTCGCCCGGGGCGTTGGGACCAGCGGCCGAGAAGGCGTTGGCGCCGATGAAGGCAAAGGCTTCATTGTCCTCTTCCGTGGCCGGCTTCGCATCGACTCGGATCAGGTCGATCTTGTCTTCGCCCGAAACGAACATCTCGATCCGGTCCTTGTCGGTCGAAGTCGAGTCGCTCGTCGCCGAGTAGCGGAACAGGTCCGCCCCGCCGCCGCCGCGCAGCACGTCCGCGCCGCCGCCGCCGTGGAGCTGGTCCGCCCCGCCGCCGCCCGTCAGCGTGTCCGCCGACGCACCGGCGAAGACGCGCAGGACCCCGTTCGTCTCCTGGCTGCCGTCGAAGACGAAGGTCTCGTGCGCCTGGAGGCGGCTGGCGTTGACCGTGAAGGTCGCGCCGGCCGCGAGCAGCGAGTCCGCCCAGGTGATCGTATAATCGAAGTCGCCGTCGCCGCCGCCGGCGAACTCATTGTTGGCGCTGGTCAGGATGGCGATGCTCTCGACGTTGGTCAGCGCGTTCTGGAAGCCCGCGGCGTTGAAGTCGATCGCGTAGTCGCCGCGCAGATAAACGACGTCGTAGCCGCCGCCGCCATTGACGCTGTCGCCCGCGCCGAAGCGCCCGTCATGGCCGAAGATGAAGGCGTCGCCCTGCTGCCCGCCGGTGAAGGTGTCGACGCCGAAGCCGGCATAGACCTGCAGCGGCACATCGCTCTCCGCCGAAGCGTCGAGGGTGAAATTCTCGCCGGCCTGCAGGTTGAAGCCGTTGATCTTCATCAAGGCGCCCGCCGCGACGTTGTCGTCCACCAGCGTCAGATCGTACGAATAGAGGCTCGTCCCCGCCTGGCCATATTGCGTGCTCGTCCCGGAGATGAGCGAGATGCTCTCGATGTTCGCGATGCTGCTCTTGCCGGTCGGCGCATAGACGAGCGTCAGGTTGTAGCTTCCCTGCAGGATCAGCGAGTCGCGATTGTCGCCGCCGTCGAGGAAGTCGTATTCGTCCATCGCGCCGCCCATGTAGAACGAATCCACGCCGTTCTTGCCGAAGGCGACGTCGCCGCCGCCGTCCTGCAGCCGGATGATGTCGTTGCCGTCGCCGCCGATGATCGCGTTGGGCGCGAGGTTGCCGCGAAAGTCGTGGCCGATGTCGCTGGTCGCACGCAGATTCTCCAGCCCGACGCCGAGCACGAAGATCGCGCCGACCGTGCGGATCTCGTCCACGCCCTCGCCGTCGAGCTCGATGACCGTGTCGCCCGCGTCGATCGCATAGACGTCGTCGCCGGCGCCGCCGCGAAGCATGTCGAAGCCGCCGAAGCCGACGATGATATCGTCTCCGCCGAGTCCGTAGATCGTATCGTCGCCCATGCCGCCGACGATCAGGTTGCCGAGATCGTTGCCGGTCAGCGCCTGGCCGGCCGCCGAGGTCCCGGTCAGGTTCTCTACGTTCGCTTCGAGCGCATAGCTCGCGAGGCCGGTGCGGACTTCGTCCGTGCCCTCATTCTCCGCCTCGATCGTCCGGTCGCCCGCATCGTCGACGAGGAACAGGTCGTTGCCCGCCAGGCCGCCCATCATGTCGGCACCGGTGCCGCCGTCGATGAGATCGTCGCCCGCGCCTGCGTTGAAGGCGTCGTCGCCGGCGCCGCCGTAAAGCGCGTCGTTGCCGCCCTCGCCGTAGAGCGTGTCTGCACCGCCTCCGGCGCGGATCGTGTTGGCGAGATCGTTGCCGCCAAGCGTCTGCCCCGTATCCAGTGTGCCGGTGAGCAGCTCGACATGGGCGGATAGCCCATAAGCCGCGGCGGATGAGAGCACCTGGTCCGTGCCTTCCCCCGACGCCTCGACGACGAGGTCGCCCGCCGTATCGACCAGATAGGTGTCGTCGCCGGCCCCGCCCCGCAGCGTGTCGGCACCTTCCGCGCCGTTCAGCACGTCGCTCCCGCCGCCGGCCGCGATGACGTTGGCGAGCGCATTGCCGGACAGCATCTGCCCGGCGCCCGACGTGCCGGTGAGCTTCTCGACATGCGCGGTCAGAGCATAGGAGCCCAGCGCGGTGCGGACCTCGTCCGTCCCCTCGCCTTCCGCTTCGACGACCGTGTCGCCGCCATCGTCGACGATGAACAGGTCATCGCCGGCAAAGCCGCCCATCGCGTCCGCCCCGGTGCCGCCGTCGATGAGGTCGTTGCCGTCGCCGCCGTCGAAGGCATCGTTGCCGGCGCCGCCGTAAAGCATGTCGTCGCCGCCGTGGCCGTAAAGCGTGTCGTTGCCGCTCCCGGCGCGCATCGTGTTGGCGAGATCGTTGCCGCTCAGGACCTGGCCTCCGTCCGACGCGCCGGTGAGGCGCTCCACGTACGCGCCGAGACCGTATGAGCCGAGGGCGGTGCGAACCTCGTCCGTGCCCTCGCCCGCATTTTCGACCACCGCGTCGCCCGTTTGGTCGACCAGGAAGACGTCGTCGCCCGTGCCGCCACGCATGGTGTCGGCACCTTCGCCGCCGTCGACCAGGTCGTTGCCGGCGCCGCCCTCGATAAGGTCGCCGCCGCCGAGGCCGGAAAGCCTGTCGTCACCGCCTTCGCCGCGGATGAAATCCGCTTCCGCCGTGCCATCGAGAACATCGTCTCCGGCCGTGCCGAAAATGCCGGTCTCCGCAAGGATGTCCGCCTCGCCGATCGTGCCGTCCACCCGGATCGCGAGTTCCTGCACGCCCGCGCCCTTCGCGGTCACCACCGTATAGGCGCCGAGAGCGTCGCTTCCCTGGGCGAAGCTCAGCCGCACGAGTCCGAGGCCGAGGAGGTCGACCTTGTCGACGCCCTGCTCGAAGCCGGCGATCCGGTCGCGCGATCCTTCGACCGAGTCCCACACGGAGCGGTAGACGAAGCGATCCGCACCGCCGCCGCCGACGAGGAGATCGGCATTGCCCGCGCCTTCGATCACGTCGTTCCCGCCGGCACCGACGATGACGTTATAGGCGCCGTTTCCGGTGAGCGCTTGGCCGCCGTCCGACAAGCCGGTGAGGTTCTCGAGCCTGAAATCTTCGAGCGTGTAGGTCCCAAGCGCCGTACGGACCTCGTCGACATTCTGCACGAAGGGCGTGCTCGTCTCCACGATGACATCGTCGGCGCGATCGACATAATAGATATCGTTGCCGTCGCCGCCGGACATGGTGTCCGCGCCCGCGCCGCCGTCGATGACGTCGTTGCCGGACCCGCCGGCGACAATGTTGGCGAGCGCGTTGCCGGTCAGCGCCTGGCCGCCGTTCGAAGCGCCGGTCAGCCTCTCCACATTGGCGGCAAGGACATGGCTCGAAAGGCTCGTCCTGACCTCGTCCCCGGCGCCGCCGCCGGCGAGCTCGATCACCGCGTCGCCGGCATCGTCGACCACATAGTGGTCGTCGCCGTCGCCGCCCTCCATCGAGTCGGCTCCGATGCCGCCGTCGATGCGGTTGGCGTCGGCCCCCGCGACGATGCGGTCCGCATGGGCGGAGCCCGTGAAGCGCTCGATCGAGATCAGCAGATCGCCTTCGGCGTGGCCGCCGGATCCGGCGCCGGTGACGAGGTCGATCGACACGCCTTCGGGCGAAGCGGAATAATCGACGGTGTCGGTTCCCGCGCTGCCGTCGAGCCGGTCCGCTCCGGCGGAGCCGCGCAGCACGTCGTCGCCGCCCTTGCCGAGCATGTCCTCGTTGCGGAACGTGCCCTCGAGCAGGTCGGCGCCTTCCGTGCCGACCACCGCCACGCCGGGAGACTGGGTGACGCCGATCACGACGTCGTCGAAGACCGAGGCGAAGCCGTCGGTCGCCGTCACGCGGATCGTCAGCGCCGCGCCGATCGCCGAAACGGGCGGCGTGCCGCGGAACGTCCGCGTCGCCGCATCGAAGCTGAGCCAGGCCGGGAAGGCCGAGCCGTCGGCGAGCGTCGCCCAGAAGCTCAGGGTCTCCTGCCCGTCGAGGTCGATGAAGGAGGTCCCCGGGATGCTGTAGCTCGCCGCGACCCCGTCGGCCCAGACCTGGTCGACCATGGCCGGCTGCCCGAGCTGCGGCGCGTTGTTGTCGCCGATGCCGAGCGACACCGTATAGTCGGCGAAGCGGAGGCGCTCGATCCCGTCGAGACTGTCCGTCCCTTCGTCGCCGTTCGCTGCGTTGAGGTCGCGAACGGTCACCTTGCCGCCCGTCTGGATATCGTAATCGGCCCTGTTGCCCGCATAGACCGCGGTGTCGATCCCGTCCCCGCCGTACAGGTCGTCGTCGCCGCCCTTGCCGGTGAGCTCATCGTCGCCGCCCCCGGCGTCGAACAGGTCGTAGCCCGCCGTCCCTTCGAGAATGTCGTCGCCGGGCGTGGCGGCGATCCCGCGATCGGCAAGCACGTCGCCCGCGCCGATGCGGCCTTCGATGCGGATCAGCAGGCTGCCGGCGCGGCCGGCGGCGCTGAGCATCGTCACGGGCGCGCCGTCCGCACCTGCAGACTCGGTCCACCTGATCAGCACCGGTCCGAGCGCGGTCAGGTCGATCTTGTCGATGCCGGTCTGGAAGCCGCGCACGACGTCCGGCGCGGCAGAGGTCGAATCCGAGAACGCCCGGTAGACGAAGCGGTCGGCCCCGCCGCCGCCGTCGAGAGTGTCTGCGCCGCCCTTGCCTTCGATCACGTCGTCGCCGGCGCCGCCCTCGATGACATTGTCGAGGTCGTTGCCGGTCAGCACCTGCCCGCCGGCCGGGGCGATGCCCCTCAGCCGTTCGACGAACGCGGCGGCCGCGTAGGAGGCGAGGACGGTGCGCACCTCGTCGGAGCCCCCGCCTGCGCTCTCCACCACCTGGTCGCCAGCATCGTCCACCATGTACACGTCGTTGCCGCCGCCGCCGACGAGGACGTCCGCCCCCGCTTTTCCGTCGAGAACGTCATCTCCCGCCCCGCCGTCGAGCCGGTTCGCCGCTCCATTGCCGCGGATCGTGTCGTTGCCGGCTCCGCCCTTGGCATTCTCGATGACGGCCCCGAAGGCGACCGAGATGTTGCGGGTCATCTCGCCCGCGCTGGTAAAACCGCCCTGCTCCAGATCGATATCGGACGGCGTGTTGAACCCGCTAAGGTCCAGCGTGTCGATGCCGCCCGCATCCCAGATCGAGAAGATGAGGTTGGGATTGAGGCCGAGGTTGTAGGCATCGCGCCCGGCCGTCGCGTTGAAGCCGTAGACCGTGTCGCCGGTCCGGGTCGTCATGTTCGCGCCGTAGAGCGCATGGAGCGCGGCGATGTCGTGGAGCAGCGGGGTCGACGCATAGCGCGTCATCCCGCCGGCGACGTGGTCGGCGCCGGTCTCCGACGCCAGCCAGTAGGACATCACCGTGAATTCGTGGCTGTCCTGTCGGTATTCGGCGAAATTCTCGTAATTGAGCGCGCTGTCGCCATTATAGGCGCCGGGATGGGCGATGCCGAGGCCGTGGAGCACCTCGTGCATCAGCTTGCGCGGATTGGAGTCGCCCGGCTCCCACGGGCCCTGCACCTTCGCGCGATACTGATTGACGATGATTTCGGACGATTGGATCGTGCCGTACTGGGTCGGCGTCGGATCGGTCCCGTCGACCGACGCCGCGCCCCAGAACGGGATGGTCGACGAATCGGCGTTGTAATAGGTCATGCGCTGGTTTGTCGCGCTTGGCTTCAGCCCGTTGTCGGCGACCTGGTAGAAAGTCAGCGGAACGATGTCGGAGACGAGATCGTAGATCTCGCGCAGCGCTTCGCGCTGGGCCTGGGAGAAAGCAGAAAAGCCCGGCGGCTTTCCGAGGTGCGCGGCCGCCGTCTCGTAGAAGCTGTAGGCGATGGGCGTTCCGCCCTTCCAGGCGATCCGCTCCCTGACGAGATTGGATGTGATCTGCTCAAGCGTCCAGACGGGCTTGTCCATGGGCCTACCCCCTCGCGCGCGGCCCCGCGGGCCCGCAAGGCGAAAAGCCTAGCAGTTCAAAAGCTTGTTGCAAGTGACGGCGCTTGCGCAAAAGTGCGCGGCGCCGGCACGCCCTCTATCTCTCCGCCGGCTCGCGCGCCGCCGCCGCGCCGTCGCGCGCGGGCGCCCTGGCGAGGGTCGAGACCAGGGGCTCCTCCCATTCCGGCCTCTCCTCGGGCAGGCGGTAAGAGCGGTGGAGGAGGAAGCGCAGGCGCTGCTTGGGGCGGGAAAAGGCGCGCTTGCCCCGGGTCAGCGCCCGCTCGGTCGCGACTCGTTCGCGGCGCAGCCGGAAGGTGACGAGCCACACCATGTAGCCGAGCATGCCGAGCGTGAGTGCGGGGATGACGTAGAACATGGCGCCCGAACCGATTCGACGCCGCCCCGGTTCCGGCCCGCGCGCCGCCTGCGGCAAATACGAAGAAGCGCCCGCGCGTTATCCGCACAGGCGCTTCCTCGTCTGTCGTTGCCGCGGCCCCGCTGGGAGCCGCCGCGCGCGATCAATGCGCGGCGTTGGCGCCGGCGTTGCTCTCGAGCGTCTCGGCGGCGTTGGTGACCGCCTCGGCCTGGTTGCCGACGGCCTCGGCGACATTGCCCGTCGCGTTGTCGGCAACGCCCTCGAGCGTGTCGGCGGCATTGCCCAGCTCGTTGAGCTGCGTGTCGGTGCCGTTCGACGTGTTGCTGCTGTTGTCGGAGCCGCCGCCGCAGGCCGCGAGGGCGAAGGCAGTGGCGAGCGCCGCCGTCTTGAGGATGAGCTTCATCGAAAATTTCCCTACCTGTTCGAATGAGAGGACGCCCCGACCTGTGAGGGCCGGAGCGTCCCAGGACCCGCGTGACATCGGTTCCGCCGCCACGTCTAACACGAAATCCGCCGAGGGCAAATCATTCCGCCCCCGAACCGCCCCCGACTCGCCGCAGCGCCTTGGCGACACGAGCCGGCGCCGCACGCCCCGCGTCACTCCTCGCGGAAGCTCCGGCTCATCGCGTCGCCGAGCGGCGAGAGGAGGTAGTCGAGCAAGGTCCGGTCAGCCGTCTTGACGTTGACGCTCGCCGGGATGCCCGGCTGCAGCGACAGGCCCGCCTCCGCCGCGGCGGCCGGGTCGTCGAGCGCGATCTGCGCCCGGTAATAGCCGCCGGAGCCGTCGTCGATCCGCGCCGGCGACAAGGTGACGACACGGCCCCTGAAGCTCGACTGGCCGCGCGGGTTCACCGTCGAGAAGCGCACCGTCGCTTCGGCGCCGACGCGCACGTCGTCGATGTCGGACGGCTTGATCCTGGCCTCGACGATCAGGGTGCGGCCGGCCGGGACGACCTCCATCAAGGTGCGGCCGCCGGTGATGACCGTCCCCGGCCCGAGCGCCGCCAGCGCCGTGACGCGCCCCGCCGCGGGGGCCCGCAGCAGATCCTGGTCGGCGAGGTAGCGGTTGACGTCGAGCTGCGGATTGATCTGCGCGAGCTGCTCCTGGACGCGGGCCAGCTCCGAGACGATCTGCATCACCTGCGCGTCGCGGGTCCGCTGATAGGTGATCTCCGCCTCGCGCAGCGACGCTTCGCCGGTCGCGCTGTCTGCCTGGTGCTGGGCGGCGCTGCGCTGCAACTGGCGCACCGTCGTCTTGCGGGCGAAGCCGCGCGACGCCAGCTCCTGGAAGGCGGCGAGATCCTCGTTGACGAGGGCGAGCTGCTGCCGCGCCGCGGCCTGGCGGGCCGCCGCCGAGCCGATCTGCGTCTCGGCGATCCGCCGATCGGCGTCCAGAACCGCCATGTGCCGCCCGAACAGAGCGAGCTCCGCCTGCATCGCCGCCGCCGCCGCCGGATCGCCCGAGCGGCTCGCGAGGTCGGGCGGGAAGACGAGCTGCTCGGCGCCGTTGCGCTCGGCGATGAGCCGCGCCTCGGTGGCGCGAAGCGCGTCGCGCCGGGCCTGTGCCTGGCGGAGCTGCGCGCCCGAGCGGATGCCGTTCAGCCGCACCAGAGGCTGGCCGGCCTGCACCGGCTGGCCTTCGCGCACCAGGACTTCGGATACGATGCCGCCGGAAACGGGCTGGATCACCAGACGATCGCCGCTCACCGTCACCTGCCCTTCCGCCACGGCCGCGCCGGAAAGCGGCGCGAAGGCGGCGATGACCAGGAAGATGCCGAAGAACATCAAGGCCGCGATCAGCCCGACGCGGACCGTCCTGCGCGCATCGTCGAGCGGCCGCACCTGCAGGCGCTGGCGCAGGTAGCGCTCGATCAGCCGCTTCGGAATGGCGCGCACGCGCCCTCCGCCGCCGCCCGATCCGCCGCCGCCGCCCCCGCCGCCGCCAAACGAGAAGAAATCCAGCTTCATCTGCCTCTTCCTTCCTCAGACCGCGGTCGGTTCGCGGGCGATCGAGCGAACAAGTTCGGTGCGCACCTTCCGGAAGACCCGCGCCCGGGGTCCGTCGAGCTGCAGCTCGCCCTTGGCCAGCACGATCACCCGGTCGACATGGGCGATGGGGTTGAGCCGGTGCGCGATCAGGATGATGGTCGTGCCTTCGGCTTTCAGAGTCGCGAGCGCGGCCGCCAGCGCCTCTTCGCCGTCCGCGTCGAGGTGGGCGTTGGGCTCGTCGAGGACGAGGAGGCGCGGCGAGCCGAACATGGCGCGGGCAAGGCCGATCCGCTGGCGCTGGCCGCCCGAAAGGCCCCGGCCGCCTTCCTGCACCAGGGTCTCGTAGCCGTCGGGAAGGTCGAGGATCATCTCGTGGACGTTGGCGCGGCAGGCGGCCTGCACCACCTCCTCGTCCTCGGCCTGGCCGAAGCGGCAGATATTGTCGCGGATGGTGCCGGGAAACAGCCCGATCGACTGCGGCAGGTAGCCGACGTAGCGGGAGAGATTCTGCGAGGTCCAATGCCGGCCCTCGATGCCGCCGATCGTCACCCGGCCGTCGGTGGGCGCGGTCACCGCGGTCAGCATCCTGGCAAGGCAGCTCTTCCCCGCGCCGCTCGGCCCGACGATGCCGACGGCCTCGCCCGCCTCGATCCGAAGGTCGATGTTCTTCAGCGCCGGGCGCTTGGCATTGGGCGGGATGTAGGTGATGCCGCGCGCCTCGATCTCGATATCGCGGTCGGGGAGCTTGACTCGGGTGGCACGCGGCGGCGCCTGCTTCAGCGCCTTCTGGACGCTCTTGCCCGCGGAGATGGCGCTCGCGATCTGCCGCCAGCCGGTCACCGCCGTCTCGAGCGGCGCGAGCGCCCGGCCGAGGAGGAGGTTCGCCGCGAAGATGCTCGCCGGGAGCAGCGAGCCCTTGATGGCGAGCCAGCCGCCGACGCCGATCATGGACGCCTGCAGGCCGAGCCGCAGCGCGCGGATCAGCGCCGAAGCTGTCGCGTTCCGGTCGCTGCCTTCCGCCTGGCGCCGGACCATCGTGTCGCGGTCGGTATGCCAGCGCACCGCCAGCGCGTCCTCCATGCCCATCGCCCGCACCGGCCCTGCGTGGCGGGCGACCGCATCGGTGAAGCGGTAGCTGCGATTCTGCGCCTCCAGCGCGATCTTGGCGCTGTCGCGCGTCGAGCGGTCGTTCCAGAAGGTGAGCGCGAGGAGGAGCCCCGCACCGAACAGGGCGACCGCGCCGAGCGCCGGATGGATCAGGAACAGGACGAGGATGAAGAGCGGCATCCACGGCACGTCGAAGAAGAATTGCGCGGCGCTGCCGGCGAGCGCGGTGCGGAACCGGTCCAGGTCGCGGAGCGCCTGCGCGTTGCGGAAGACCGGCCCGTTCTTCGGCGCGAGGTCGACGATCGCTTCGAACACGCGGTGGGCGAGGATCCGGTCGAGGCGGGACGCGGCGCGGATCAGGATCTGCCCGCGCACAGCATCGAAGATCGCCATGGTGGCGAGCGCCAGGACGAGGGCGAGGCTGAGGCTGATCAAGGTCTCCGTGCTGCCGCTCGGGATGACGCGGCCGTAGACCTGGATGAGGTAGATGGGGGAGGCCAGGAAGAGGAGATTGACGCCGCCGCTGAACGCCGCCGCGATCCACAGCAATTTCTTGCACTGGCGCAGCGCGCCCGCGAACTCGTCGCCCGTCTCGAGCTCGGCGCCGCGCGTCGCGCTGTCGATCGCGATCGCTTCGGCCGCGGCTTCGGCGGCCTGCTCGGCCATTTCCTTGACGTCGCTCGGCTGAAGCCTCTCCTCGCCGGAGGGGGCGGTCGATCCGGACGCGGACGAAGGCGCTGAGCCGCGCGCGCCGCCCCCGCTGGAATTGCCGAACAGCCAGGATTTCATACGCGCATCCTCATCCCAGGCCGAAGGGCAGGTCGCCCGGATCGTCGGGCAGCGGCGCGGCGCCCAGCAGGCCGGCTCCCGCGGACTCGTCCGCGCCGTCTTCGTCCGATTCCGGCGCGAAGGCGCCTGCCGGATCGGCGGCAAGCGCGTCGAGCATCGTGTCGATCGGCGCCACGACCACATCCGGCGTCTCGGCGCCGACATCGCCCAGATCCACCACGTCCGAGATGCTGACCAGGCTCACGAGGGTCGCGATGCCTGCCGTCGGGTCCGTCCCCAGCAGGTCCTGCACGTCGTCCGTTGCGCGGCCGACCGCCTCGTCGATGGAAAGGCTGGCGAGGGGACCGCTCACGGCGGCGGCAAGCGGCTCGGCCTGCTCCGCCTGCGCCACTTGCGCGACCTGTGCGATCTGGACGAGCGCCTGGTCCTGCATGGCCGTCGACACGGGAGCGACGGGCGCCGCGTCCGCGGCTGCGGGCGAAGGAGCAAGGGGTGCGGTCAGGCCGAACGCGGCGGGTGCCAGAGCCGACGCCGCGCCGGGCGAACCGTCCGCAACCGGCGTCTGCGCGGCCGGCGCCGGATCGGGCGCGCGCGCGGCGACGGCTGCGCTGCCCCAGGCCGGACCCGAAGCGTCGGAAGCCGGAAGGGCGCTTTGCTGAATATCGTGGGAAGGCGGATCGCCGCCATCTCGGCTCGCGCCGCCGCCTTGAGGCACGTCGCGGTCGAGACCGCCGCCATCCGGCTCCGCGGCGCGGAATGCGAGCGACGGATCGGAAGGCGCTCCGTAGAGGCTGAAGTCGTTCGCCCCGGAACCGGCGAGGAAGCGGTTGTCCGGATTGATCAGGATCCGCTCGTCCATCGTCGGACTTTCGTTCGAGTGTCGCTTGAAGCAGCCAAAAAGGGGCGGACCCGAAGGCCCGCCCCCGTCCGGAAGCTGTTAGTCGAGCAGCTCGGTGCTGTCCGACGAGCTCGAGCTGTCGGTCATCGAGTCGACCATGTTGTCGACGTCGAGGTCGCCGCCGAGGTCCGTGCTGCCGGTGTCGGCAGAGGTGCTCTCATAGGACTCGTTGCCGTCTTCGTCGCGGCTGTAGCTCTCGTTGGAGACGCTGACGCCGTCGTTGCTGGCTTCACCCGAAGCATCGGCATTCTGGTCGGTGTTGGTGTTGGACGAAGTGTCCTGCTCGTTCTCGTCGCTGCTGAACACGTCCGAAAGGGGATTGCGGGCCATCTTGTTCTCTCCTTGTTTATGGTTGGCTTTACTTGCCGATCTCGTTGGATCGTGAGGCTAGAACGGGCGCTTGCCGGATGTCGTTCCGGCGGGTTTCGGGGCCGAAACGGTCAAGGCGGCGTTGATTTTTCGGCGGATTTCTGCGGCGGAATGGCGCTGATTCCCCTCGGAAATCGGTCGAAATCCGTCGCCTCCGATAGACCGTGTTCAGGATGGCGCAACGAGCCGCTGGGACACGCCATGGCCCCGGCAGGGCACCGGAACCGCACGCCGGTGAGAAGGGGTCAGCGGGCGTCCGGCTCGGGCGACAAGGCGAAGCGCTCGCGGGAACCGTAGAGCGGCTTCGGCGCATCCATCGCCCCCGGGTCCCCTATGGCCTTGCGAAAGGCGCTCGGGTCCTTGCCGTAGGCGTCGCGAAAGGCGCGGGAGAAATGGCTGCGGCTGGAAAAGCCGATGCTTCCCGCGATGACCTTGATCGGAAGCTTCGACGTCCGGAGCATGTTCGCGGCATGGTAGAGCCGGGTCTTGGCGACGAACTCCATCGGAGTCATGCCGAACGCCTCGCCGAATTGCCGGGCGAACGTCGAGCGGCCCATCCCGGCCGCCTCCGCGAGAGAGGCGACGCTGTGCGCGTCCGCAGGCCGGTTGAGCACCGCCGAAACCGCGCTGGAAAGCCGGCGGTCGGCGAGCGCGCCGATGATCCCCTCCTCGGCCCCGGACCGCTCGAAAAAACGGCGGATGACCATGACGAGGCAGGTTTTCATCAGCGCGCTGGTCAGCGCACGTGTGCCGAGGCTCGGGCGCGCGATCTCCTCGAGCATGATCGCATAGGCGCCGCGAACGATCTCGCTGTCGCTGAGATCCTCGGCGATCGGCCGACTCAGTTTGTCGAGGAGCCCGAAGGAGCCGGAGAAGCTCGCCAGGATGATGCCCGCGACGTAGCGCAGGTCGCCCGGCCTGCCGTCCGCCGCGTCGAAGACGAGCATGCCGTCCCGCGTCACCGAGCAATGCTCCGCGCCGATGACCTCGTCTGCCGGCCCGGCGTCGGCCGAAATGCTCGGCTGCAGACCGGGCGGGATGAGCGCGATGCAGCCGGGGCTGCAGACGATCGGATCGAAGCCGGGGATGGTCATGTGCATCGTTCCCTGCAGAACGTAATGCACCATGATCGCCTCGACAGGCGAGCTCACCAGCCTGCGCCCAAGCGCCACTTCCGATACCGCGAAGTTCTGGACGGCCACGTCCATTGTGACGAGCAGGCGATCGAGATCGTGTGACGCGTTCATTCGATCGCTCTCCGGCACGTGGCCCCGCACTCTATGTCGGGCACGCCGCCATTGTTCCAGTTCGCGAGACGGACGGAGACCGAAGCGGTACGCGGCGGCACGCATTCGTTTCGCCGGCGTGCCGGCGGCGCCTGTGCAAACCGAACGGCTGATTGATCCATGTTAATTCACGAGACATCGCAGCACCGGAAAGGTGGAGCGGCGCACCCGATCGGTGAAACGGATTTCTCCTTTTGCTGGTTAGTTGCGGCGGGAAACGCCCTGTGGCCGCTTTGTACGGGCCGGCACCAATCGGATGGAGACCGGATGCCGCAACCTGCGCTGGACAGGCTGCTGGACCTCCTCGAGGTTCGGCTCGAAGCCTTTGCGATGTGTGAGATCGATCGCAATTGCGGCCTAGCCTGCCCTCCGCTCGACATGCTCGTCGTCCACTTCGTGCTGGAAGGCGAAGGCGCGGTCGAATGCGAGCACGGCCGCTACGAGCTCTGCCCCGGAAACGTCGTCATCGTGCCCCGCCGCCTGGCGAAGACGATCGAAGGGCCGGCGCCGGTCCTGAGCGTCGTCGATCTCGATGAAGGCTGCCCGCTCGCGCCGGGGCTTGTCCGTTTCCGCGCCTGCGCGAGCGGGGTGCCGGGCCTCGTCCTCGGCTGCGCTTCGATTGCGGTGGGCGTCGGCGGCGTACCGGGCCTTCTCGATCATCTCGATCGGCCGCTCGTCGAGGAGGTGACAGGCGGTCCGCTGCCGCTCCTGTTCGAAGCGATGGCCGCGGAGCTGAAGCGCCCCGGCGCGGGCACGAAGCCGATCGTCGAGGCGATGATGAAGCAGGTCGTCGTCGTCGTCCTGCGCAACCATCTCTCCCGCCGGTCCGGCGATTCCCCGCTCCATCTCATGCTCAAGAACCCGCAACTCGGCCGCGCGGTCGCCGCGATCGTGACCCGCCCGGACGAGCCGCACGGCATCGACAGCCTTGCGGCGCTCGCCGGCATGAGCCGCTCCAGCTTCACCCGGCAGTTTTCGGCGAGCTACGGCTGCAGCCCGATGGAGTTCGTCCAGTCTGTGCGCCTGCGCGCCGCGGCGCGGATGCTGCTCGGCTCCGAGCTCCCCGTAAAGTCGATCGCCGCCGCCGTCGGCTTCGCCAGCCGAAGCCACTTTTCCCGCGCCTTCGCCGCCCATTTCGGAGTGGGCCCGACCCAGTTCCGCGCAGCGCCCGAGGCGCCCGGTTCCGCCGCGGCCGAGCGCGCGCCCCAGCCGACCGCCATCGTCGCCGGTTAACGCGCTCTTTACCGCTTTCCTTTACCGCTCCTTCCCGGTTGGACAGCGCGCGGCCGGGGTTCGCGCGTGCATCGGGAGCAGGCGTGAGGCATTCGGGAGCAAGGCTGTGGCAGTGGGCGCTCGCCGCGGCGGCGGCGCTCGTCCCTGCGCTGCTGCTCGCCGCCATCGCCCCCGCGCCCGCCGCCGCCGCGGTCGCGAGCTGCTCGGTCTCGTCGAGCGGGATCGTCTTCTCGTCCTACAACACGCAGACCCGCGCCGCCGTCGACGGCACCGGCACGATCACCGTCACCTGCAGCGGCGACGGCGCGAACAACAGCCTCAGCCTCAACCTGACCGGCGGCAACAACGGTTCCTGCGGACCGCGCCAGATGAAGAGCGGCCTGAACAATCTCGCCTACGACATCTTCCAGAATGCCGGCCGCACCACCTATTTCTGCGACGGCGGCGCCCGGCTCGACATCAATTTCGATTTCACGAGCGGCACCACCCAGACGCGGACCTACACCATGTACGCGCGCGTCGCCTCGGCCCAGAACCCCGCCTTCGGCACCTATTCGGACAGCCTGACGGTCGCCGTGAAGCGCGGCGGCGGCACCGTCGCGACCGGCACGGTCTCGGTGACCGGCCCCGTCTCGCCCATCTGCTCGGTCACCGCCGGCACGTTGGGCTTCGGCGCCTATAGCGGCACCGCCGCGCTCGCCGCCGCCGCCGTCACGGTGAACTGCTCGTCGGGCGGCACTTACCAGGTCTCGCTCGGCGCCGGCGCGAACCTCTCGGGCGGCACCCGCCGCATGGCCGGACCCGCCTCCTCCTTCCTCGCCTACCAGCTCTTCCGCGACAGCGGCCGCACCCTCGCCTGGGGCGACGGCACCGCGCTCGGCGCCCGCGTCTCCGGCACCGGCAGCGGCGCCGCGCAGACCCTCACCGTCTACGGCCGCATCCCCGCCGGCCAGTCCGCCACGGTCGGAAGCTACACCGACAGCGTCGTCGTCACCGTCGAATATTGACGCATCACAGCCGCCGCACCTGCGGCACCCGCGCCGGCGTGCCGAGCATCAGCTCCCGCATCGCCCAGACCATCGCGTCGGCCCTGTCCGGAGAGCGCCCCGGCCCTTCATAGCCTCCGCCCTCGACCAGCCCCGCAAGCTCGTCCTCCAGCGCCGGAAACGCCCCCGCAAGCTTCGCCCTTCCCCCTTCGAACAAGGCCGCCACCGGCGCCGCCCGCGCGCCCTTCCCCTGCACCGCATGGACGAGCCGGAGCGGCAGCGCCGCCTCCGCCGCCCGGAGCACGCTTTCCACCATCTCGCCGCCCATGTTCTTTTCCGCCACCACCCGGCCCGCGTCCCACGCCGCCGCCGCCGCCGCGACCTTCCTCGCCCAGCCTTCGGGCGACAGCCCGCCTTCCGAGCAGTCCGCCAGCACATAGCCGACGCCGTCCGCCCCCAGCCCGCACACCACGATCCCGCACGCGTCGCCGTCCGCGGATCCCGGCGGATCCACCCCCACCACGATCCGCTTCATCCTCTCGATCGGAACCGGCGCGGCCGCCCGCGCCCGCTCCAGCAGCCCGCGCGGAAACAGCGCCCGCTCGACGTCGTCGATCAGCTCGCCGCTAAGCTCCTGCCGCCCCATCCGCGTGCCCTCCCAGAGGGCCGTCACAGCGTCGAGCTGCGCCCGGGGCAGGTGCACATTCTCCCAGCTCGTCCCGTCCGTCTTCGCGAGGTCCGGCAGCGCCAGCACCCGCCGCACCGCCGGCACCGCCCGCGGCGTCGTCGTCACCATGATCCGCGGCCGCGCGCCCAGCCGCAGCGTCATCTGCAGATTGTCCCAGCAATCCTCGGCCCGCCCCCATTTCGCCAGCTCGTCGCACCAGGCGAAATGATGCTCCGGCCCGCGCAGCTTCTCCGGCCGCTCCCCCGAATAGGCGAATGCGACGGCCCCGTTCGAAAACTCCACGCACCGCCGCGTCGCCGACCAGCGCGCCCATTCCCCGGTCCGCGCGGCGCGCACGATCCCGCTCTCCCCCTCCACCATCACGTCCCGCACCTCGTCGATCGTCCCGCCGACCAGCGCGATCTTCGCCGCCCCGCCGCCGCCGTCCTCCGGCCCCGCCAGCGCCATCTCCCGCGTCCGCGCCCAGACCCACTCCGCCCCCGCCCGCGTCTTCCCGAACCCGCGCCCCGCCATCACCATCCAGACCCGCCACGGCCCGCCCGCATCCGCCTCCGCCGGCTCCGCCTGCCCGCCATGCGCCCGCCAGCACCACATTTCGAGCAGCCGCCGCCGCGCCGGCGCCGGCAGCTGCGCCAGCACGAACATGAACTCCGCCTCGTCCCCCGATCCCCGCCAGCTCGCCGAGCAGCTCCTCGTCCACCCAGTCCGCATCCGCCGCGCAAAGGTCCCCGCCCGCCGAAGTCCCGCTTTCCCGCTCCACCCGAAAATGCCGCACCCCCACCTCCCGCATGTCACCCCGCATCCCCACACCGCGCTCGCCCTGAGCCCTCCCCCCACACCGCTCGTCCTGAGCCTGTCGAAGGACCTTCCTTCTTCCTTGCCCCGAAGCGCCCGAAGAGCCTCCGGCCTAAGAGCCCCCCTCCGCTCGTCCTGAGCCTGTCGAAGGACTGCCCTTCCCTTCCGGCGGCCGGCCCGCACCCTCGCCCGCTCCCCCACCCGCACCAGCGGAGCCCCCAAGCCGCGCCATCCGCTCCCGATAAGCCCTGAGCGCCTTGGCGAGCGCCGCATTCACCTCCGCCGAAGTCGCCACCGTCGGCGCCCGCCCCGGCCGCGGCCCGTGCGCCGTCCCCCGAAGCGCCGCCGCTTTCCGCCGCTCGTCCTCCCGGATGAGCTGCAGCGCCATGTCGGCCGTCAGATTCACCGGCTTCATGTCGACGGCGACGTCCACCCGCTCCGTCCCCGCCTCTTCCCCAAGCTCGATCGCCCAGGCCCGCACCCGCACCATCCCCGTCTCGAGCGCTTCCGCGAACCTCGCCCCGAATTCCGGATCCTCGCTCCGGTGCCGAAGCACGGTCCGGTAATGCACCCCAGCCTTCCGCGCAGAGAGCGACACGTTCGCCGTCGCCGAGAACCATTCGAGAAACACCTCCCGAACCTCCCCCTGGAACAGCTTTCGCGAAGTCGGCGCATATTGCACCGCCACCCTCTTGTTCCGCGCGATCCGAGGCCGAGCCCCCGCCTCGCTGCGAAGCGCCTCCTCGGCCGTCACCGCTCGGTTCCTCGCCCGCTCGTCCTGAGCCTGCCTAGGAACCCGCCGGCCCCACGAACCCCTCTTCCGCCGCCGCGCCATCCTCTCTCTCCTCAAAAAGACAAAAGAAAAGCCGGCGCGTCCCCGCACCGGCTGCATGAATATTGCCGCTCGTCCCGAGGAGCGGCCGAGCCCCGCCGAGCCGCGTCTCGGAATCGCAGATGCCTTCAGGATCAGGATCGGACCGGGCAGAGCCCGCTCCGAACCTGCCGAAGGAACGAGCGTGGTCGGGGCGGCGTCTCCAATGCCGCCACGGTCCGGCTCGCCGTCGACCGCCGGGAGCCCACCCGCACAAGCAAAGGGCCGGCCCGTCGGACCAGCCCCCACGAATCAGCTACACCTCTGTGAGCCTGATCAGAATGTGCCACATCAGCGTGACGCTGTCAAGCAAATTAAACCTATCTGGCTCCGTCTCCTCATCTTGCCTCACGTCACAGGATAAAGTCCGTCTGCGTCAAAGTCTGGTCCCCGGCGACGTGCACTTCGACGAACAGGTCTGCGCGCGCATCGCCATTGACGTCGGCCTCGATCCGCCAGAGCGAGCCCGAAATGAACACGGCACGCACTTCCCCTGGCGCACCGGGTCCCGCGCCGGTGAATGCAGCGGCGCCGATGTAGGAGAAGGCCTCGTTTTCCGCGGTGGAGGCCTTCGCGTCGATGCGGTTCAGGTCGATCTTGTCCTGGCCCACCACGAAGTCTTCGATCGTGTCGGATGCGCCGAGCACCGAGTCGGTCGTGGCCGAGTAACGAAACAGGTCGGCGCCGGCGCCGCCCCGCAGCATGTCGGCGCCGCCGCCGCCGTGCAGCTGGTCCGCGCCCCCTCCGCCGACCAACGCGTCGGCCGCCGCCCCGCCGAAGAGGCGAAGCACGCCATTCGTCTCGCGGCTCCCGTCGAACACGAAGGTTTCGTGCGCCTGCAGGCGGCTGGCGTTGACCGTGAAGGTCCCGCCCGCGCCAAGCAAGGCGTCGGCCCACGTAATCGCATAGTCGAAGTCGCCGTCGCCGCCGCCTGCGAACTCGTTGTTCGCGCTGGTGAGGATCGCAATGCTCTCCACGTTCGCCAGCGCATTGGTGAAGCCCGCCGCGTTGAAGTCGATCACGTAGTCGCCGCGCAGGTAGACGACGTCGTAGCCGCCGCCGCCGTCGACGCGGTCTCCCGCGCCGAACCGCCCGTCATGGCCGAAGATGAAGGCGTCGCCCTGCTGCCCGCCGGTGAGCATGTCGACTCCCATGCCCGCATAGACCTGGAGCGGCGCGTCCGTCTCGCCGGCCGCGTTGAGGGTGAAGTTTTCTCCGGCCAGCAGGCTGAAGCCGTTGACCTTCATCAACTGCCCCGCCGCGACGTTTCCGTCGACCATGTTGAGGTTGTAGCTGTAGAGACTCGTCCCCGCCTGGCCGTATTGGGTCGACGATCCGGAGATGAGCGAGATGCTCTCGATGTTCGCGATGCTGCTCCCGCCGGTCAGCGCCCAGGTGAGCGTGACGTTGTAATTGCCTTGCAGGATCAGCGAGTCGCGATTGTCGCCGCCGTCGAGGAAGTCGCCATTGTCGAGGGCGGCGCCCATGTAGAAGCTGTCGACCCCGCCCTTGCCGAAGAGCAGGTCGCCGCCGCCGTCCTGCGCGCGGACGATGTCGTTCCCCTCCCCGCCGACGATGACGTTGTTGCCGCCGTTGCCGCGGAAGTCATGCCCGACGTCGCTGGTCGCCCGCAGATTCTCGAGCGCATCGCTGAGCACGAAGATGCCGGCCTGCGTCCGCACTTCGTCGATGCCGTCGCCGGCAAGCTCGACGACGGTATCGCCCGCATCGATGATGTAGACGTCGTCGCCCGCCTGGCCGCGAAGCACGTCCGATCCGCCGAATCCGACGAGCGTGTCGTTCCCCGCCCCGCCCTCGAGCAGGTCGTCGCCCATCCCGCCGAACAGCAGATTGTCGAGCCCGTTGCCCGTGAGACGCTGCCCGGAAGCGGACGTACCCGTGAGGTTCTCGACGTTGGCGATCCCGGCGAGGCTGTAGGCCGAGAGCGAGGTCCGGATCTCGTCGACGCCCTCGCCGGCCGCTTCGATCACCTGGTCGCCCAGGCTGTCGAGGATGTAGACGTCGTTGCCGAGGCCGCCCAGCGCCGTGTCGGCGTCGGGGCCCGTCGTTGCGGGCGCTGCCCAGTTGAAGACGATCTGCGGCCGCTTCGATGCGTTGTCGCCCGTTGCGTCCGAACTCACGAAGAAGTCGAAATTGTTGTTGTTGCTCGTCGGACGAAGCTGCAGCCCGAAGTTGGATGCCGGATTGGCGAGCCAGGCATTCACCGCCTGCGTGATGTCGATCTCGACCCATCCCACCGCCGGCGCGGCGACCTGCGTCAGGTTGGTGTAGCCGAGGGTGTAATCGTTCCACCGATAGGCTTCGGTCCAGGCCGTGCCGAGTTGGTCGACGAAGAAGCCGGTCGGTGTCCCGCCGTTATTGCCTGTATTGTAGAGCCGCAGCGTCGCCGATCCGACGTTCGCGGGCAGGCCGCCTGCCGCGAGGTCGAAGCGGATCAGCGAATTGTACAAATCCGTCCAGCCGCCGACCTTCAACACACCGTCGTTCGCGCCGCCGCCATAATAGACGTTGGTGACCCACAGATCCTGCCCCTCCGGCCCGGGCTGCAGCGTCAGCGAACGCGCGCCCCCGCCGGCGGACATGCCGGTCATGACGAAGGTGTCGTTGCCGGCTAGTCCTTCGAGCTGGTCGTTCCCGTCTCCGCCCGAGAGGATGTTCGCGCCAGCGTTGCCAATCACGCGGTTGTCAAACTCGTTGCCGGTCAGTGCTAACGATTCAAACCCGCTGTCATCCGTGCTCGACAATATCTCAATGTTTGTTCCGCTCGGAAGGACATAACTCGTCGAAGCGTAAAGGCGGTCCACTCCTTCATTGGCATTCTCAACGACAACATCGGAAGCGTCGGCGACGTAGCTATCATCACCCGGCCCGCCGGCTAGGTAATCGGCCCCAGGGCCCCCGCTGAACTCGTCGTCTCCCAAACCACCTTGGAGCGTGTCATCGCCATCACCACCGGTTGCCACGATACCCACGTAAGTCTCTGAGGCATTCAGCCAATCGTCTGCGGGAGTGCCATTATAGTATATTGTGTGGAACAGGAGATAAGTTCCGCCTAGCCCCTTGACCTCGAGTCCACTTAATAAATTGAAAACCATTTCTCCGATGTTGTCAGCACGTGCAACCTCCTTCTGAGATTGACTATCCACAACCGAGATAGCCGTACCGTTGGCTGAAACGACCGCGCTTTTAAATCCTCCTTCTCCCGTCACAGTGTATGTACTTTTCGGCCCCGAGTGTGCTGCATTATCGACAATATACCGCCTATCCTCGATCAGCTCACCCACTGAAAATCGCACTGGGTCAGATCGGAGGTTCGCTGAAAAGGAAGAAACCAACGGGCTTGATCCGTCAGTTATGATAAGGCGCTCCCCCTCACTATTCGTATAATATCCCGTCGTCCTGCCGTTAATGACGTCGTTTCCATACGACACGTGCAAGTGGGCAGGCCAGCCACCGGTGTTCCCACTTGTCCCGATCGGCGTGCCCACAACTACCGCGCCCCACTTCTCGACTGCGACGGTCTGAAGGTGCATGTAGGTAGCAAAAAAGTAGCCGCCACCCGCTCGATCATATCGAATTGTCACAAAGTTGCCGAATTTATCGGACGGACCCGTGGCACCCGGGTCGACCCAATCTCGAAAATCGACGACCGCACCGGTGCCCTGTGATAGCACTGGTGTGCCCGTATCTACAGCAAAGTCAACACTAAAGAAGTTGAATGGGTTAAAGCCTGTCTTATAGCCGTGATAGTTGTCGTCTCCAGAAGGAATATCATCGTCGCCGTCGTGATTGTAATATCCTGCGCCAAAGTGCTGAGAGATCACTACGGACGCTGTCACACCTTGGTCAAATGGAAGTTTGAGGACTGGCGCAGTAAACGGGGAGACTGGCAACGGCGGGGCGGTCGGGGCGACGCTGAATGTCGTCTGCGCTAATGCCCTCTCAGGTGTAACCGCGCTACGGAGAAGCTCTAAAAGGTAGTCACCAATTGATGCATCCAGGCTTCCGTTGATCGCGAGCGTAACCGGAGTTGTCGAGCTTGTCGCCCCCGCCGCAAAGTGAATTGGAACTTGCTGCAAGGGTTCGAAAACCCCATCGCTGCTATCGTATCCTCCGACTCCGGACACAGTTTTAGCATAAATTGTTTCGGCTGGCAGATCGCCCGAACGGTTGATGTGGAATGTAAGGATGCTGCCGGGCGCTCCCGCCGTCACTCCTTGACCCGGGCGCACTGCATACGTTGTCACCGCGCCTGCATCGTCATCGGCGATGCTCCAGACTGTGCGAGCGACATAGGTGCCAAGGCCGTCACTGATATTTCTTTGAACAATAAAGCCAAATTCTTCGTCCAATTCTGCCATTAAGTCATCTGACAGAGCCAAGGTAATAGTTTTGGTAGACTCACCGTCACCAAAAGCTACTGGCAGATTGTTGATGGACGTGCTGTAGTCATGTTCGTTCCGCGCACCTTGGTCCTGCGTCGTGCTGGCAAATACCGTTTCCGCTTCAAGGCTTCCCAAGCGGGTTATCGTGAAGGAGAGCGTGCCGGCACCTTCCGACACATCTCGTGTCGAGACGGATACCGTGTAGTTCGTGTCAGGCTGCGCGTCGTCGTCTCGGATCGTCCAATTCGCCTTGGCAAGAAAAGTCGAAGTGGGCTCGCTGGCGTTCCGCTGGACGATAAAGCCGAAGGTTTCATCCGCCTCGGCAACCGCGTCGTTGACGAGTGCGACGGTGACCGTTTTTGACACCACGCCAGCGCCGAAGGCGATTGCCAAGTTGTTGACCGTTGACCCGTAGTCCCCGTTGTTCACGGAATAGCCGCTCGTGGAACCGTTCAGCGTGCTTGCGTACAATGTCTCGGCCAGTAGGCTGCCGGTACGGCTTATCGTGAACGTCACGGTGCCGGCACTCTCCAGCACATTCGTGCTCGTGGCTGTCACGCTGTAGAGCGGCTGTTGCGAACTGTCATTGTCGTCGATCGCGAACGTGGTTTTCGCTAGGAAGGTCGAGACGGGGCTGGCGCTGTTGCGTTGCACGATTAGGCCGAACGTTTCGCGCGTCTCCGGCGAAGTGTCGTTCGTGGTAGAGACAATGAAAGTCGCCGACGTTTGGCCGCTGGCGAACGTCAGCGCCTGCCCGTTTAAACCTGCATAATCCTTGCTGTTTGCAAATCCCTCGGTCTGCGTCGTGCTCACGTAAATTGTCTCGGCAGGTCGGTCCCCCGCGCGGCTGACCGTGAAGGTCACTTGGCCTCCTTCGATGACTGCGGTCGCCGCGGGTGATACCGAGTAAGTGGTATTCAGCGCCGCCGCGTCGCTGATCGTCACGAAGCCGCTGCGGCTGAGATATGTCGTGACGGGGTCGGTCGTGCTGCGTTGGACGACCGCCCGGAACTGCTCGCCCGAATCCACGACACCGTCGTTCAGGATGTTCAGGGTCACTGTTTTGGACGTCTCGCCCGCGCTAAAGGTGACGGGCACGTTGGCCGGCGAGCCGCCGCCGGCAGTCACATAATCGCCTTCGGCAAAAGTCGCGGTTCCGTCCGAAAGTGTGGAAAAATAGACGGTTTCAGCAGGCGTCGATCCGGTGCGTGCAATGGTAAAGGTGACTTGGCTACCTTCGTTTGCTGTCGCGGGTGCCGGAGTTAGGGTGTACTGCGTCATCGCAGTGGTATCGTCGTCCTCGATATAGACGTCGGATATGTCGAGGGCCTGGGCCGACCCGGCACTCGTATTGTTCGCGATCATCACCCGGAAGTGCTCGGTCGCCTCGGCGAGCGAATCCTCATTGATCCCAACGGTGAAGGTCTTGCTGGCTTGGCCCGCGGTAAAGGCGACGGGGCTGTTCACCAGCGCATCATAGTCTCCGCCCGAGGATGTCGCGGTGTCGAAAAGGGTGCTGGCGTACAGGGTCTCGGCGCCAAGGGTCCCGCCGGAGCGGGTGATCGTAAAGGTGATCGTCGAGTCGCCTTCGATCTGCGTCACGCTGCCGGGCGTCAGGCTGTACTGCGTCACCGAAGCTGCGTCGTCGTCCTCGATGTAGACGTCCGATATGTCGAGCGCCTGCGCTGAGCCGGCGCTCGCCGTCGCGCCGATCATGACCCGGAAATGCTCGGTCTGCTCAACGATGCTGTCCTCGTTGATGCTGACGATGAAAGTCTTGCTTGTGTCGCCCGAGGAAAAGGCGATCGGCGCGTTGACGAGCGCGTCGTAATCGCCCGAACTCGAGGTGGCTGTATCGAACAAGGTGCTGGCGTAGATCGTCTGCGCGCCCAGCGTGCCGGAGCGGGTAACCGTGAATGTGATCGACGTGTTGCCTTCAGTCCTCGTTACGCTGCCGGGAGTCAGCGAATATGTCGTCGGCGCGGGGCTGTCGTTATCTTCAATGTAAATATCGGATATGTCGAGCGCGTTCGAAGGTCCGGCGCTGGTCGTTCGACCGAGCATGACGCGAAAACTCTCCGTCTGCTCAGCGATTGCGTCGTCGTTCACGTCTACGGTAAAAGTAACACTGGTTTGTCCCAATGAAAACACGACGGCTCGATTCACGATTGCGTCGTAATCTCCATTGCTAGAGCTCGCCGTACCGAAGAGCGTGCTTGCATAAATAGTTTCCGCAGGTTTATCACCCGATCGCGTCACCGTGAACGTGATCCTGGTGTTTCCCTCGGTGACCGTTCTGGTCGCCGGTGTCAGTACATAAGTTGTTGGCATGATTCGCCTCCCCCGATTGGACTGTAACACGAGATTCGGCTGGCGCCTTGACGTCATTTTGGCAGAGGGAGCGTTGCACCTGGGATTTTGAGCCGTAATGGAGCAAATCGAGCTCCATCCGCCTTTTGATTCTGACGATTTTTGCGCTCCTCGATCGGAAGATGGCTCGCGGGTGCCTGTGGAATCGCTGCCATCGCTTCCACGCTTGCCGGCTTGAGTGCCATTGGCCGCGCGCCCGGTCACCTCCCGTTCACCCTCTGCGCGTACACGCTATCGAGACGGGACGGGAGGATTGCCAACGCTCTCGTGCGCCCTATCTAAGTATGTGTGATTTTTGCGCGGTCCGCATCGGTCATGCCCCCTGTTGGGTCCCCGCAAAATTGACCGCGCTGGACCGTCAGGTCCTTGAAAGCGGGCATCGCGCTCGTGGGATAAAGGAAGACGAAGTGGCTCAAGACCCCCGCACCCCCGGTTCTCCCGACAAGGATCCGAACGGTTCCGGCTCCAACCCCTGGGTGAAGTCGCTGCTCATCTGGGTGGGCATCCTGCTCGGCCTCGTCCTCTTCGTCTCGGTGGTGGACGGCGGGCAGCCGGCGGCCAAGGGGATGAGCTATTCCGATCTCCTGCGGAAGGTCGACGAAGGTTCGGTCAAGGACGTGTCGATCGGCAAGGAGACGATCCAGGCCGAGCTCACCAACGGCGAGGTCTACCGGACGGGGAGCGTCGGCCAGAATGCCGAGCTCGAGCGGCGGCTGAACCAGCGCGGGGTCGAATATCGCGGCCAGCCGGAGCAGCAGACCTCGGTGTGGCTGCTCCTGCTCTATCAGTCGCTGCCGTTCCTGCTGATCCTCGGCATCGCCTTTTTCGTGATGCGCCAGATGCAGAAGAATGCGGGCTCGGGCGCGATGGGCTTCGGCAAGTCCAAGGCCAAGCTCCTGACCGAGAAGCACGGGCGCGTCACCTTCGACGACGTGGCCGGCATCGACGAGGCGCGCGAGGAGCTGCAGGAAATCGTCGAGTTCCTGAAGGACCCTTCGAAGTTCGCCCGCCTGGGCGGCAAGATCCCGAAGGGCGCGCTGCTGGTCGGCTCGCCGGGCACCGGCAAGACGCTGCTGGCGCGGGCGATCGCCGGCGAGGCGAACGTCCCCTTCTTCACCATCTCCGGCTCGGACTTCGTCGAAATGTTTGTCGGCGTCGGCGCCAGCCGCGTCCGGGATATGTTTGAGCAGGCGAAAAAAAACGCCCCCTGCATCGTCTTCATCGACGAGATCGACGCCGTGGGGCGGCATCGCGGCGCGGGGCTGGGCAACGGCAATGACGAGCGCGAGCAGACGCTGAACCAGCTCCTCGTCGAAATGGACGGCTTCGAAGCGAACGAAGGCATCATCATCATCGCGGCGACCAACCGCCCCGACGTGCTGGATCCCGCGCTGCTGCGCCCGGGCCGCTTCGACCGCCAGGTCGTCGTGCCCCGCCCGGACATCGAAGGCCGCGAGAAGATCCTCGCCGTGCACATGAAGAAGGTGCCGCTCGCGCCCGACGTCGATCCGCGCACCATCGCGCGCGGTACGCCCGGCTTCTCGGGCGCCGACCTCGCCAATCTCGTCAACGAAGCCGCGCTCCTTGCGGCGCGCAAGGGCAAGCGCCTCGTCGCCATGTCCGAGTTCGAGCTCGCCAAGGACAAGGTCATGATGGGCGCGGAGCGCAAGTCCATGGTCATGACCGAGGACGAGAAGAAGGCGACGGCCTATCACGAGGCCGGCCACGCCCTCGTCTCGCTGCACGTTCCGGGCTGCGATCCGCTCCACAAGGTCACCATCATCCCGCGCGGCCGGGCGCTGGGCGTCACCTGGAACCTCCCCGAGCGCGACCGTTATTCCATGTCGATGCTTCAGATGAAGGCGCGGCTCGCGCTCTGCTTCGGCGGCCGCATCGCCGAGCAGCTCATCTACGGCGAGGATGCGCTCAACACCGGCGCGTCCAACGACATCCAGCAGGCGACCGACATGGCCCGCGCCATGGTCATGGAATATGGCATGTCGGAAAAGCTCGGCTGGCTCAGGTACCGCGACAATCAGGAAGAGGTCTTCCTCGGCCACTCGGTGGCGCGCAGCCAGAGCGTATCGGAAGAAACGGCCCGCCTCATCGACCAGGAGGTCCGCCGCCTGATCGAGGAAGCCGAAGCCGCCGCCCGCCGCGTCCTCACCGACAATCTCGACGAGCTGCACCGCCTGGCGAATGCCCTGCTCGAATATGAGACGCTGACGGGCGAGGAATCGAAAAAGGCGATCCGCGGCGAGGATATCGGCCGCGACGACCACGGCTCGCGCCCGCCGCTGATCCCGGTCACCGGCTCTTCGATCCCCTCGACCAAGCGCCCGCGCGGCGGCATCGGCGGCCCGGCCCCGCAAGGGGCCTGAGCCGACGCCGTCCGCCTGCTTCAGGCGAGCAAGCCGAGTCCGAGCAGCAGCAGGCCGAACAGCGTGACCGTCACGCTCGAGCTGAAGATCATGGCGACGGTGCGCCAAAGCGCGCTTGCCCGGGAGAGCTGGTAGGCGCCCTTTAGCTGTCGGAACATGTGACACGGTGGCACGAGCAGGAAGGCGAGGGTGACGAGTCCGTGCGTCACGCCGATCGTGCGCAGCAGCACGAAGGCGATCAGCACCATGCTCATGAAGCCGATCGAATAGGTGATGAAGACGAGATGGTCGTAGGCGTGCAGGCGCTCGCGGTAGCGCTTCCGGTGGAGGAACAGCATCCACAGAAAGGGGAGCGAGATCGGGATCAGCGCCCAGCTATATTTATAAGCGCTGGACTGGAGCTTGTAGGAAAGCAGCGCCGGATTCTCGCTCGCCTTCTTGAGCCCCGCATCGAGCCGCGCCCAACCGGTCTTCATTCCGCCGGGCACCGCCTTTTCCGCGCCGGCGGCCACTGCCAGCCCCTGCCGCTCGGACCGCGCCTCGCGCAGCGCCTCGTCCAGCCGCTCGACATTCTGCCCGCGCGCCGCCCTTGCCGCGCGCTCCCGGTCCATTCGCGCGATCTCCGCGTCGGCGCGGCGCAGCTCCGCGCCGATAGCCTCGCGCCCGCTCCCGTCGAGATCGACGAGCGAGGCGCCGAGCATTCCGAACAAGGCGAACATCAGAAAGACGGTGAACAGGAACAAGGCCATGGGCGAGACGAAGCGCGCCCGCTCTCCCTCCACGTAGCGGCGGGTGAGCTCGCCCGGCCGCCAGGCGAGCATCGGCAGGGTCCGCCAGATCTTGCCTTCGAAATGGAGGACGCTGTGGGCGACGTCGTGCCACCAGGCCGAGACGGTGCGGTGGACGTGCGCCGGCTGGCCGCATTCGTGGCAATGGCGTCCCGTCAGGATGGTGCCGCAGTTGAGGCAGGCTTTGTCGTGGCCCCCGCCCCCCGCTTCGCCGGCCCCGGGTTCCAGCGCCCGCGCCGCGAGCGCTCCGGTCACCGCTTCGCCGATGCCCTCGACTTCGCTCATGCCCTGCCCCCGTTCGCCGGCCTCATCCGAGCAGCCCCGTCATCAGGAGCAGCATGAAGAACATCACGACGGCGACGACCGCGAACCCGACGAGCATTGCCGTGCGCCACAGGGCGCCCAGCCGCGACAGGCGGTAGGCGCCGCGCAGCTGCCGGTACATGTGGACCGGTGGGATCAGGAAAGGGATGAACGCCGCCGGACCGATCATTCCGGCAAGTTTGAGCAGGGTGTAGAACACCGTCCACAGGCTCATGAACGCCATCGAGTAGGTGACGAAGACGGCGTGGTCGTAGAGCCGGTAGTCGCGGCGGTACCGCCTGCGGTGGAGGAAGAGCGACCAGACGAGCGGGATCGAGATGGGGATGAGCGCCCAGCTGAACTTGTAGCTGCTGCTCGACAACTTGTAGCCGAGAAGCGAGGGATTTGCCTTGGCGCGGCGCCAGGTCTCGTCGACCCAGCCCAGTCCTCCCACCGCTTCCGCAACCGACTCGACCACCAGATCGCCGTCCGACTTCGGAAGCGGCGCGCGTTGCGCGGCCGGCGCCTCGGCCGTGCGGCGATCGGCATAGGCGGTCTTCCCGACGGTGTTGATCACGGCGAACATCAGGAAGACGGAAAACAGGAAGGCGGCGACCGGCGACAGGAACCGCGCCCGCTCGCCCGCGATATAGCGGCGCGTCAGCGCGCCCGGCCACCAGCAGAGCATGGGCAGCGTCCGCCAGATCTTCCCCTCGAAATGGAAGACGCTGTGCGCAAGGTCGTGCCAGAGTGCGCCGGCGCTTCTGTGGACATGCGCCGTCTGGCCGCAGCGATGGCAATAATCGCCGGCGAGGGACTCGCCGCAATTGAGGCAAAGGGCGCCGTGCCCCGCGCCTTGTGCATTTTCCCGATGCGCGACCGCCCCGTCCATCGAACCTCACCCCTCGTGCGCCGATAGTGGCGAAGGGCGCTGCGGGCGTCGAGAACATTCGCGCCGCCGCGCTGCCATGCTATCGCCCCAGCAATGACGCTCACCGGACTTCTCGGCGGCTCCTTCAACCCGGCGCACCGCGCGCATCGCCGGATCAGCCTCGCCGCGGCCGAGGCGCTCGGGCTGGACGAAGTCTGGTGGCTCGTTTCCCCCGGCAATCCCTTGAAGGAACAAGCCGGCATGGCGCCGCTCCCGGCGCGCTACGCTTCCGCCCGCCGTGCCGCGCGCCACGCGCCGATCCGCGTCACTGCGATCGAGGACGAGCTGGGAAGCCCCTACACGGCCGAAACCGTCGCCGAGCTCGTCCGCCGCTTCCCGCACCGCCGCTTCGTCTGGCTGATGGGCGCCGACAACCTCGCCCAGTTCCACAGGTGGCGAGACTGGCGGCGGATCGCGCGCATGGTTGTGATTGCGGTTGTGATGCGGCCGGGTTATCATGGCCCCGCCCATCGGGCTCGTGCGATGGGCTGGCTGCGTCGCTTCGTCCGGCCCGCGGCCATGGCCCGACACTGGACCACGTGGAGTACACCGTCGCTCGTGCTGCTGCAGCTGCCGCTCGATACGACCTCCGCCACCGCCATTCGCGCCGCCGATCCCGATTGGCACCGATCCGATGGGCACCGATCAGACTGGCGATCGTTCAACCCCAGGGCCCTTCGTGACGGTGTCACGCGGCGGCCGCTTAGCCGAAGGAGGCACATTGCCCGAACCGACCCCCGCTCCGCCTGAAGACGGAGCTACCGAACGGCCCGCCCCGCATAGTGGAGCGCCTGTTGGTAACGACGCTCTCCACGAGCTCGTTCTGCGTTCGCTCGACGATGACCAGGCGGTCGACGTCGTCTCCATTCCCCTCGCCGGCAAATCCAGCATCGCCGATCACATGGTGATCGCGAGCGGCCGCTCGACGCGCCAGGTCGCCTCCATGGCGCAGAAGCTCACCGAACGGATCAAGCAGGACCTGAAGCGCAGCGTCCGGGTGGAAGGCCTGCCGGTCGCGGACTGGGTGCTGATCGACGCCGACGACGTCATCGTCCACATCTTCCGCCCCGAAGTCCGGACCTTCTACAACCTCGAGCGCATGTGGGCCTTCGAAGAACGCTCCGGCAGCTCCGCGCAGGTCCCGGCCGCCGCCGCGGGCTGAGGGGCGAGTCGGTCCAGCCACGCTACCTGAGTGAAGGGCAGCGACAGGTGCAGAAGCCAAGCCTCGTTCGTCGCGAGCGTAGTCGAGGGGCGCGAGCTCCAATTCGGTGCAGCCGCCCCTCGACTTCGCTCGGGACGAACGGGTGCGGGCTCAAACAAGCAGCAGGAACAGGTGCAGAGGCAAACCCCGTTCGTCCCGAGCGCAGTCGAGGGGCGCAAGCTCCGACTCGGTGCAGCCGCCCCTCGACTTCGCTCGGGACGAACGGGGG
>DASWMS010000034.1:0-15547 GCA_036399655.1 Allosphingosinicella sp.
TCGGCTGGTCCCCCTCCCCGTTCCGGGGAGGAGAACGAGCGGCGCCCCCCTCACGCGTCCATCTCCAGCTCGCGCGAGAGCGTCCCGTGGAAGCCGTCGGCGAAGCGGGCGAGGCGCGCTTCCATTCGGTTGATGCCGTAGCTGAAGCGGTTGTAGGCGATCACCGCCGGTATCGCCGCGAACAGGCCGAGCGCCGTCGCGAACAAGGCCTCCGCGATGCCGGGCGCGACGACGGCGAGGCTGGTATTCTGGGCGCCGGCAATGTCGCTGAAGCTGCGCATGATCCCCCAGACGGTGCCGAACAGGCCGACGAAGGGCGCAACCGATCCGACGGTGGCGAGGATGTTGAGCTTGCCCGCCAGCCGGTCGATCTCGGCGGTGAGCGCGCTCTGCAGCGCGATCGAGAGGCGGGCGCGCGTCCCTTCGCGGTCGATCGACTTGCCGGCCGTCGAGCGGCGCCACTCCGCGACGCCGGCGGCGAGCACCTTGGCGGACGGAATGTCCTCCTTGCCGCGCGTCTCGTGGAAGCGGTCAATGTCGTCCGCCTTCCAGAAATCGCGCTCGAACCGCTCGTTCGCGGCGGAAAGGCGGCGCATCTTTGCGAAATGGGCAATGATGATCGCCCAGGTCCAGACGCTCGCCAGGAGGAGGCCGATCATCACGGCCTTCACCACGATGTCCGCCTGCAGGAACAGGGCGATGGGGGACATCGCCTCCGCCGCGGCGCCGCTTGGTCCGGTTACGCTCACTCTTTCCCTTCCACCAGCAGCCGCTCGAAAACCTCCGTCCACGCGCGCGGCTGGCGCTTCGGACGGCCTTCGTTCGTGATGAACGCCGCCGTCACCCGCGCGTCCGTCAGGATTTCCTCCCCGCGCATGACCCGCTGATGAATGACGCAGGCGGCGGCGCGCACCTGAACCACTTCGCTGACCACGACGAGCGCGTCCTCGAGCTTCGCCGACCCGCGATATCTGATCGAGACGTCGGCGACGGCATAGACGCCCTCGCCCGCCTCCATCGCCGCGCGCTGGTCGATGCCGACGGCGCGCAGCATGTCGGAGCGGGCGCGCTCCATGAAGCGCAGGTAGTTCGCATAGTAAACGATGCCGGCGACGTCGGTGTCCTCGAAATAGACGCGCAGGGCGAAGCGGTGGGTCTTGCCCACGAAGCCGCCGCGATAGGGTGTGTCGAGGTTCCCGCCCATGCAAACGGCTCTAACGGCTCGCGATTCGGCCCCGCAACCCCGCATCTGTCGGACGGGCGCTTTTTGCGATTGACACCCAAGTAACGCAAAGGTTACATGTCACCCATAGGTTACAAAGCAGGGGTGGCAGGACGATGACGACGAGCGACATAGAAACGGCCGACCGGCTCAGCCGCCGCCGCGCCCGCATGCTGCCGGTGCTGGCGATCATCTTCCTCACGCAGCAGGCGACCTATTTCGTCAGCCGTGTCGAGGACGGCACGCGCAGCGTCGATCATGTGAAAATCGCCGCCTGGCTGGTCCTGACGATCGTCATGCTCCTCATGCTCACGACGGGCGGCTTTTGGTTCAAGAGCCGCAACGTGCGGGCGCTGATGGACGACGAGGTCACCGTCGCGAACCGCACGGCCGGTATGCGCATCGGGTTCCTCGCGGCCATGCTCGGCGCGATCGCCCTCTATTTCGTGACCTTCTTCGAGCCGGTGAGCGGGCGGGAGGCGATCCACATGATCACGACGATCGGCATCGGCGCCGCCCTGCTCCGCTTCGGCTTCCTGGAGCGGCGCGCGCATCGCGATGGCTGAAGGCCTCGGCAACCGCTTGAACGAGCTACGCGGCGAGCGCGGCCTCACCCAGGCCGCGCTCGCCGACGCCGTGGGCGTCAGTCGCAAGACGATCAACACGGTCGAGAACGGCGTCTTCGTGCCCTCGACCCTGCTCGCGCTCAAGATAGCCCGCGCGCTCGGCCGCCCGGTCGAGGAGGTCTTCTTCCTCGAAGATTAGCGCCGCCGCGCCACCGCCCGGCTCTGCGCCTCGACGAGAGCGAGGAGGTCGCCCATTGCCAGGTTCATGTCGGCAAGGTGCATGCCCCAGCCCGGGAGCGGCCGCCCGCCGATGAAGACGTCGCCCGGGATCCGGTCGGTTCGCGCATCGGACGGGTCCGCATTCACCGCGACCGAGAGGTAGCCGACTGGGCCGCGATGCACGCAGGCGGCGCTCGCAAGGCCTTCGGTCCGCAGGAACGGCGTCGGCGGCGCGCCCTCGCTGGACCAGACGACCGGCTGGGCGCCCTGCGGCGTCGAGCCCCCCGCGAACCAGTAGGAATCGAGCGGCGCGCTGCGGCCGCTGCCCAAAGCCGCGGGATTGGTGCAGGCCGCCGTCATCCCCGGGCGCGCGGCGCGTCCGAACATCGATCCCGGCCCAGGGGGATTGGTCGCGCGGAACGACATGAAGGTGACCACGCAGCCGGTCTGGCCGGGCCGGGTGCAGAGGGGCGTCTCGCGGAAGGTTCCGCCGACCACGCCGCCTTCCGGCACTTCGACGGCATAGCCGGCGAGGATGGCGGAGAGCATCCGCCCCGCCTCGGCTTTGCCTTCTATCTCTTCGGCGATGAGGCGGATCAAATGGACGCTGCCCTGGCTGTGGCCGATCAGCACGAACGGCCGCCCCCGATTGTGCTGCGCGAGATAGGTGCGCCAGGCATTGCGCACGTCCTGATAGGCGACGTCGAACAGCGGCCGCGGATCGCCGCCGGTGCCGAGGAAGCGGCCGAGCGCCGTGGTCGTCAGCTGCCGGTACATCGGCGCAAAGGTGCGGCACACCCTTCCGAAGCGGGCGAACTGCGCCATCGCAGTGGCGCGCTCCTCCGGCCCCGCTTCCATGTCGCTGTTGAGCGACGGATCGCGAGACACGGTCGGGTAGACGTAGAAGCAGTCGACGCCCGGATCCGCGGCAGGCCGGACGAGGCCGGTCGATCCGTAGCCGTTGGCATTGAGCGCCGTCGTCGGCAGCGGGGTCGCGCACGTGTCGGTGTGTCCGGGAAGGCAGAGCCAGCTCGCCTCGTTTGCATAATCCGGCGCGGATGCCCCGGCCGCCGTGTTCTGGGCTGCGGCAGGCGCCGAGGCGGCCAGCGAGAGTGTCGCGAGGAGCAGTTTCAGGCGCATGATCTTCCCTTTCAGGCGTCGAACAGGCCGGTCTGCCCCGCCGTGGCGGGCGGCGGCAGGCCGAGATGGGTCCAGGCGCGGCCGTTCAGGCAGCGGCCGCGGGCGGTGCGGGCGACGAGGCCGATCTGGATGAGATAGGGCTCGATCACCTCCTCGATCGTGTCGCGCGGCTCCGACAGGCCGGCGGCGAGCGTCTCAACGCCCACGGGACCGCCGCCGTAGAAATCGGCGATCATGTGGAGGTAGCGCCGGTCCATCGCGTCGAGGCCGAGCGCGTCGACCTCCATCCGGTGCAGCGCCCCGTCGGCGAGCTTGGCGTCCACCTCCTGCGCCCCCGCCGCCTGCGCGAAATCGCGCACGCGCCGGAGCAGCCGCCCGGAGATGCGCGGCGTCCCCCGGGAGCGCCGGGCGATCTCGGCCGCGCCGTCGTCGGTCAGCGCCATGCCGAGCAGCCGGCTCGCGCGGCGCACGACCTGCTCCAGCTCCTCCACCGTGTAGAAGTTGAGCCGTATCGGGATCCCGAACCGGTCGCGGAGCGGCGTGGTGATGAGACCCTGCCGCGTCGTCGCCCCCACAAGCGTGAACTTGGGAAGATCGATCCTGACGGAGCGCGCGGACGGCCCTTCTCCGATCATCAGGTCGAGCGCCCTGTCCTCCATCGCCGGATAGAGAATCTCCTCCACTGCCGGCGCGAGCCGGTGAATTTCGTCGATGAACAGGACGTCGCCGTCCTCGAGATTGGTGAGAAGCGCCGCCAGGTCGCCAGACTTGGCGATCACCGGGCCGGACGTGGCGCGGAAGCCGACGCCGAGTTCGCGCGCGATGATCTGGGCGAGCGTCGTCTTGCCGAGCCCCGGCGGACCGAAGAACAGCACATGATCGAGCGCGTCGCCGCGCTTTTTCGCCGCTTCGATGAAGACGCGCAGATTCTCCCGCGCCGCCTTCTGCCCGACGAAGTCGTCCAGCGTCTTCGGCCGAAGCGCGGTGTCCACGTCCTCGGGCCGGCGGCTGCCGGAAAGTACGCGCTCCTCCTCCACTACGTCGTCATTCCCGCGAAAGCGGGTATCCAGCGGGCGTGCGAGGCGAGCGGAGCGGGCGGGCACGCTCTCTGGATCCCCGCTTTCGCGGGAATGACGGGGAGGTGCGGACGGGTCCGGATCGGCTTCACGGCCGTCAGCTTTAGCCCAGAAGGAGTCGCCGTCCAGCCGCTTCTTGCCAGCGCGGCGGCCCGGGCGCATTCTCCCGCCCCACGGCAGCGGAAGGGGCGACATGGACCGAAGGCGATTCCTCTTCGCGGCGGGCGCGGCAATTGCCCTCCCGCTTTACGATTGGGCGCAGCAGCCCGCCGCCGACCGCCCGGCGGCGCCCCGCCCGCGCGGCGCCCGCTCCATCTATGTCGACGCCCAGGGCGCCCCGAGCGGCTTCGACGAGCCGGAGCCCGGCCGCTTGGTGCCCTCGGAGCGACTCCTTGCCGCCATCCGGGAGCGTCGCATCGACATCATCAGCGCCACCATCGGCGAAGTCGGCAACGGACCCGACCGCTTCCGAAGCGCCGCCCAGGCGATCGCCGGCTACGACCGGCTGATCGCCGGCCAGCCCCGCCACTTCGCAAAGGTGACGAGCGCCCGCGACATCCGCACTGCCGCCGAAGCCGGCAGGATCGGCATCATCTACAATTTCCAGGACACGACTCCGATGGAGACGGACGTCGAGAATGTCGACCGCTTCGCCACCCTCGGTGTCCGCGTGATGCAGCTCACCTACAACAAGCGAAACCTCGCCGGCGACGGCTGCCTGGAGCGCTCCAACGGCGGCATTTCCGATTTCGGACGGGAGCTGATCGCGCGCATCAACCGCAACAAGGTGCTCCTCGATCTCAGCCACGCCGGGCAGCGCACCCAGGCGGAGGGCATCGCGGCCAGCGCCGCGCCGCCCTCCATCACCCACAGCGGCTGCCGCAACCTCGTCGACCTCCCGCGCAACACCTTCGATGCCGAGATGCGGGCGCTGGCCGACAAGGGCGGCGTGTTCGGCGTCTATCTGATGCCGTTCCTGCGCCTCTCCGGCCAGCCGGGACGCGAGGATCTCCTGCGCCATCTCGACCATGCGGTGAACGTCTGCGGCGAGGACCATGTCGGCATCGGCACCGACGATCCGCTGATGGGCTACGAGATCAACGACGAGACCAGGGCCGAGCATCGCCGCTTCTACGAGGAGCGCGTCGCCCGCGGAATCTCGGCGCCGGGCGAATCGGCTGACGTCATGAACTATGTCGAAGGCTATAACGGAGCCGACCGCTACGACCGGATCGCCGCAGATTTGCGCCGCCGCGGCTGGAGCACGGCGCGCGTCGAAAAAGTGCTCGGCGGCAATTTCGTCCGCCTGTTCGGCGAGGTGTGGGGCGCGTGACCATCGAGAACTTTCACGCCCACATCTATTTCGATGCGCACGAGGTGGAGGCGGCCCGCGCGCTCGCCGAGGAAGCCCGCGCTTTGTTGGGCGTCGCCGTCGGCCGCTTCCACGAGCGCCCGGTCGGCCCGCATCCGCGCGGGAGCTGCCAGCTCACCGTCGCGACGGAGCGCTTCGGCGACTTCGCAGTCTGGGCGGCGCTGAACCGGCGCGGCCTCACCCTTTTCGTCCACCCGACCACCGGCGCCGATCTCGCCGATCACAGCGCGCACGTCATCTGGTTCGGCCGCAGCGAGCCGCTCGACCTCTCCATCTTCTGAAGCGTCGCCGCAGGAACGTTCCGGCGCCCGCCGCTTTGTCCCGGCACGTGAAGACCGACGGGAGGGACGACTTGAACGACATGAACATGGGCGCGGAGCTCGGCGACCGCGACGCGGCGGCGCTGCGGCTCCTCCAGGGGCTGGACGCCCTGGGCTACGATTTCACGGCCGTGACGCCCGAGACGCACAAGCGCGTGGTCGCCCGCGCGGACAAGGCGGAAGCGCGCGATCTGCGCGACGTCTTCGGCTGGAGCCTGCCATTCGACGACTCGCTGCTGCCGGGCGACCTGCTCACGGCGCTGCGCGAAGCGGAGCTGATCGAAACGCACGGCACTCGCTCCAAGAGCAAGGTCCGCGTCTCGACCGTCGCGGGACGCCTGTTCCTCCATTCCGCCTTTCCGACCGACGAGGAGGACAGCGTCTTCCTCGGCCCCGACACGATCCGCTTCGCCGACTTCCTCGCCGCCGAGCTGCAGGGCACCGCAACGGTCGCCCGCATTGTCGATATCGGCGCGGGCGCAGGCGTCGGCGGCATCGTCGCGGCCGGTTTGCTGCCCGACGCTGCGCTGGAACTCCTCGACCTCAACGAAAAGGCGCTCGCATGGGCGCGGGTCAACGCCGCCCATGCCGGCGTCGAAGCCGCAATTCGGGTCAGCGACGGAGTCGCGGCCGCCGCGGCCGGCTTCGACCTCGCCATCGCCAACCCGCCCTTCATCATCGACGAGGACGGCCCCGCCTACCGCGCCGGCGGCGGCATGCACGGCGGCGAAGTGTCGCTCGAATGGGCGCTCGCCGCGGCCGAAAAGCTCGCGCCCGGCGGCCGGCTGCTCCTCTACACCGGCAGCTCGATCGTGGCCGGCGAAGACGCGCTCCTCAACGCGCTCGCCGAAAGCCTGCCCGAGCGCGGCTGCACCCTCTCCTACCGCGAACTCGACCCTGACATCTTCGGCGAGGAGCTGGAGAAACCCGCCTACAGCGATGTCGAACGGATCGCCGCCGTCGGCGCGGTGATCGTCAAGGACGGCTAGAACGCGGCTCCGCTCAGCAGCCGCTGCAGCCGCTCCTCGCGTGCAAGCTCGAACATACGCGCGGCGATCCGGGCGAAGGCTGCGGGCGCCGCGCACTGGACGTTGGCATGCGAAAACCGGTAGCCGCGCGCGTCCACCCGCTCGAGCACGAACTCGATCCCGTCGACGCAGATCATGTCCTCTGCGGACGAGCTCCAATGCTCCGGATAGATGCTCCAGACCCGCCCCTCGTCGGCGACACGAAGCAGCGCGTGCAGATCGGCGCGGGTGACACGAAAAGGCCGCCCTGTCCTTTCCCGCTCGTCTCCGTCGATGACGACGACATGGCCAGTGACCCGGCCGTCGCGATGCTCGTCGATCCGAACCGAAGCTCTGAGCTGGAGGACGCCCGAGGCGGTGACGCGTAGCCGCGTCCGGTAGCCGCGCGCCGCTTCGGGCGTCCAGAGCGGCGGCTCGCGAAAGCCCCGGAAATGCCGCGGATTGAAGCCTTGGGCGACCTCCGGCGGAAGCATGTCCCGACTGCCGCCCGGATGGGCGCAAGCGGAAGGGACGAGGACAAGGGCGGCGAGTCTCGCGACGAGCCTCAACGCGACGCCTTTTTGAGCGCGCTGCGGACCAGCGCGTCGAGCGTCGCCTCGGGACCGAGTTCGGTCTCCGCCTGGGCGACGGCGGACGAGGCCTCTCCGGGGCGGAAGCCGAGGTTCATGAGGGCGGAAACGGCGTCGGCGCCGAGGCCGCCGGGGCGCGGGAAGGCGCCTGCCGCCCCGCCGCCGGTGCCAAGGACGATGCCGCCGGCTTTGTCCTTCAATTCGTTGACGATGCGCTGCGCGAGCTTCGGGCCGACGCCCTGCGCGCGCGCGATCATGCGGTGGTCGCCCGATGCGATGGCGCGGTGGAGATCGTCCCCGGGCATGGCCGAGAGGATGCCGAGCGCCACCTTGTTGCCGACGCCCTGGACCGTCGTCAGCAGCCGGAACCAGTCGCGCTCCTCGGCGGTCGAGAAGCCGACCAGCCGGATCGAATCTTCCGACACCAGCATCTCGGTATGGAGCACGACCTCATCGCCGAGCGCGCCGAGCGCCGAAAGCGTCCGCGTCGAGGCGGAGACCAGATAGCCGACGCCGCCGACGTCGATCACCGCCTGGTCCGCGCTGAAGGACGCGAGCCTGCCCGTCAGACGCGCGATCACGCGGCGTTCCTTCCGGCGATATTGGCCATAGCGCGGCGGCTGGCGAGATGATGCGCGTGGGTGATCGCGACGGCGAGCGCGTCGGCGGCATCGGCGCCGGCGATCATTGCGCCGGGGAGCAGCCGCTGGACCATCGCGTGCACCTGTGCCTTGTCCGCCCCGCCCGTGCCGACCACCGCCTTCTTGACGAGGCTCGGCGCATATTCGCCGACCTCGATGCCGCGCGCCGCGGCGGCGAGCAGGACGACGCCGCGCGCCTGGCCGAGTTTCAGCGTCGAGCGCGGATTTTCGTTCACGAACACCTCTTCCACCGCCGCGCCGTCCGGCCGGTGGGCCTCGATCAGCGCAGCGAGCGCATCATGGAGCGCCACCAGCCGCCGCGGCAGGTCCGCCTTGGTGTCCGTTCTGATCTGCCCGTTCGCGACATGGCTGAGCCGGTTGCCGGACGCGGCGATCAGGCCCCAGCCGGTCGTGCCGAGGCCGGGATCGAGGCCGATGATGAGATGCGGGCTGTGCACGAGGCGACTATGGAGTGGGGACGCCGCCTTCGTGAAGCGAATAATGGTTGAGCAACGGCAAGCGATACCGGAGTGCAGTGCGGGTGATCCGGGCTTCGACAGGCTCAGCCCTGGCGGGGGTGGCTATTCTATAACCACTGCCAGCCCTGAGCGTGTCGAAGTCTCAGCCCTAGCTGGGGTGGTCGTTCTCAAATCACCGCTAGCCCTGAGCCTGTCGAAGGGCGGCTTGCAGCACTCCGGGCGGGCCGCTAGCCCAGCCGCGCCATCGCTTCTTCCGAGACTTCGTAATTGCCCCAGACGGTCTGGACGTCGTCATCCTCCTCCAGCGCGTCGAGCAGCTTCAGGAGCTGCTCGGCATCGTCGCCGCCGACGTCCACCGGCGTTTGCGGGCGCCAGGCGAGCTTAGTGCTTTCCGGCTCGCCGAGCGCCGCTTCCAGCGCCTTTGCGACTTCGTGGAGGCCGTCCTGCGCGGTCCAGATCTGGTGTCCGTCTTCGTCCGATTCGACGTCGTCGGCGCCCGCCTCGATTGCCGCTTCGAAAACCGCGTCGGCGCTCCCCGCCTTGGCCGGAAAGGTGACGAGGCCGACCCGGTCGAAGCCGTGGCTCACCGATCCGGACGCCCCCAGATTGCCGCCGTTCTTCGAAAAGATCGTGCGCACGTTCGTCGCGGTGCGATTCCGGTTGTCGGTCAGCGCCTCGACGATCAGCGCCACGCCGCCCGGGCCGAAGCCTTCGTAGCGCAGCTCCTCGTAATCGGCGGCGTCGCCCATCGACGACTTGTCGATAGCCCGCTGGATATTGTCCTTCGGCATCGACTGCGCCTTGGCGGCGAGCACGGCGGCGCGCAGCCGCGGGTTCATGTCCGGATCGGGCGTGCCCATCTTCGCCGCGACGGTGATTTCGCGGCTGAGCTTGGAAAAGGTCGCCGAGCGCTTCTTATCCTGCGCGCCCTTGCGGTGCATGATGTTCTTGAACTTTGAATGGCCGGCCATCGTGCCCGTTCGATCCTGCTGAATGAGTGAGTGGCCGCCGCGATAGCCGAGAGCGTCACCCCCGCGCAACGCGCCTGTAGGCGGCCGCGTAGAGCGCGTAGGTGAGGACGACGAGCAGGGTGCTGAGCAGCCCGTCGGCAACCGCCGCTGTCCAGAACCATTCGACCCGCTCTTGGAGCAACGCGACATCGATCACCGCGTGAAGCCATGCAACGGGAGTCACCAGCAGCAGGCTCCAGATGAGAAGCGGCGGCAGCCACAGGCGGAAGTCGCGGAGAAAACGGGTCGGGCTGAGCCCCAGCGGAACGGCGGCGACAATGCCGACGATCCACGGCGCGAGCGGCGAGAGGATAAGAGTCGTGGCGGCGGTCCTGAGAGCGATCCGAACCGGATCGAACGGATCGCCGAAGGCCAGAATGAGCGCCGCGCCGAGCGCGAGGCTGAGGATCACGAAAGGCGCGAACAGGAAGAAGGCGCCGTCGGGCCTCCAGGGCGGCCGCCTGCTCCCAGCCAGGATACGGACCAGAGGGACGAGGAACACGAGCAGACCTGCGAGCCGAGCCGCCCCCGCCAGAACAGCGACACCGCCCGCCCGCTCTCCGGGTGCGGGCAGGTTGAGGAGGAGGACGATGTTCGTTGCGGTGAGCACCGCAAGCAGCGCCGCCGCCGGGAGCAGGATGCGCCGCGTGATCGCCGCCCGCGCCTCACCCAGAAATCCGGTCAGCCAGCCCGCTGAAGCCGGCGCGGCCATCCTCGCATCGGTCATGATGTCCCCCTTCCCGTCCCGCTCCGCAGCCTAGCCATATGGCGGCCCTGCGCAAGGAGGCGAGGAATAGGCGCAACCGGGACATTCTATGCCGCACGTCGTCCTAGCAAAGGCCGGGATCTCAGCGGGTGAAAGACATCGCGGCTTGTGCAGCGCTCGTCGGCGGTGCGCCCATCAACGCGGGCGCTCTTCACCCCCTGAGATCCCGGCCTTCGCCGGGATGACGGCGTTGGATGAGCGCCACGGAGGGTCTCAGGCCATGCCGAGAGCGGCGCGGTAGGTTTCGAGGAGGGCGTCGGCTTCCTGGCGGGCGTTGGTCTCCATCTTGCGGAGCCGGACGATGGCGCGCATCGTCTTGGTGTCGTATCCGCGCGCCTTGGCTTCGCCGTAGACGTCCTTGACGTCGTCCGCGATCGCCTTTTTCTCTTCCTCGAGCCGCTCGATGCGCTCGATGAGGAGCCTCAGTTCGTCGGCCGCGATCGATCCTTCCGCCATTTGTCCTTCTCGAAACTTTCTTGGGGTTGAGCCGCACGCTTAGAGACGGCTATGCGCAGCGGCAATGGCGAACAATCAAACGCTCCACAGCCAATTCGTCCCGCGCACCCGCAAGGTGCGCATCCTCGCGACCCTCGGCCCGGCGAGCAACACGCCCGAGATGATCAGGAGGCTCGCCGAAGCCGGCGCCGACGCCTTCCGGATCAACATGAGCCACGGGACGCACGCCGATCACAAGCGCGCTATCGAGATCATCCGCACGCTCGAGAAAGAGCTGGAGCGGCCGACGACCATCCTCGCCGATCTCCAGGGCCCGAAGCTTCGCGTCGGCAAGTTCGCGGACGGCGGCGTCGAGCTGGAGCGCGGCCAGATCTTCTCCTTCGACCGCGACGAGACGCCGGGCGACGCCACCCGCGTCAACCTCCCGCACCGCGAGATCTTCCACGGCGTCGAGGAAGGCACGCGCCTCCTCATCGACGACGGCAAGATCGTCCAGCGCGTGCTGAGCGTAACGCCCGACCGGATCGAGACCACCGTGGAAGTCGGCGGGCGCATTTCGAACAACAAGGGCGTGAACGTTCCGGACGTCGTCCTCCCCCTCGCGGCGCTGACCGACAAGGACCGGGCCGACATGGCCTTCGCGCTCGAAAACCACGTTGACTGGATCGCCCTCTCCTTCGTGCAGCGCCCCGAGGACGTCGCCGAAGCGCGCCGCCTGATCGCAGGCCGCGCCGCTTTGCTCGCCAAGATCGAGAAGCCGCAGGCGATCGAGCGCCTCGAAGGCATTCTCGAATTCTCCGACGCAGTGATGGTCGCGCGCGGCGATCTCGGCGTCGAGCTTCCGCCCGAGCAGGTGCCGACGTTTCAGAAGCGCATCGTGGAGATGGCGCGGCGCATGGGCCGGCCGGTCGTGGTCGCGACCCAGATGCTCGAATCGATGATCACCTCGCCCTCGCCGACCCGCGCCGAAGTCTCGGACGTGGCGACTGCGGTCTACGACGGCGCGGACGCGGTCATGCTCTCGGCCGAAAGCGCGTCGGGCCAGTTCCCCTGCGAAGCCGTGTCGATGATGAACCGGATCGCGACCAGCGTCGAGCAGGACCCGACCCACGGCGCCCGCGTCCACTTCACCGAAACCCTTCCCGATCCCACCACCGCCGACGCCATCGCCGAAGCCGCGAACGGCATGGTGGGCACGGTCGGCGCGGCGGCGATCGTGGTCTTCACCATGTCCGGATCGACGGCGCGGCGCATCTCGCGCGAGCGCCCTGCCGTGCCGCTCCTCGTCCTGACGCCGCAGCTCAGGACGGCCCGCAAGCTCGGCCTCCTCTGGGGGGCGCACGGCGTGCGCACGCGCGACGTCGGCAATTTCGAGGAAATGATCGCCAAGGCCAAGCGCATGGCGCTGCGCCACCGCGTCGCCAAGGCCGGCGACCGCATCGTGATCATCGCCGGCGTGCCCTTCGGAACGCCGGGATCGACCAACGTCATCCACATCGTGCGCTTGGTCGGCGACGAGCTCGAGCGGTACAAGGCGAAGAAGGCCTGAATCCTCCCCATCGGGCGATGGGGAGGGGGACCACCCGAAGGGTGGTGGAGGGGTAGAAGGCGCAGGTCTTTGCCGTCGCGCGCGCGACTCTCTGACGCGGCGCCACTTACCCCTCCACCACCCTACGGGTGGTCCCCCTCCCCAAGCTCGCGCTTGGGGAGGATATCAGTCGTTCACGATGCCCGGAACGAGGTCGAGGATTTCGCGGGCGAGGAAGCCGACGCGGCCGACCTTCTCGGACAAGATCCTCCCGGCCTCTCCGTGCGTGTACACGCCCCAGAGGGCCGCGGTCAGCACATCGGAGCCCCGTGCGCAGAAGCCGCCGACGATCCCGGCGAGCGTGTCGCCCGAGCCGGACGTGGCGAGGCCGACGCCGCCGCCCTTGAAGCGGAAGGCGCGGCCGTCCGGCGCGACGATGTGGCTGACCGGGCCTTTCACCAGAGCGACCACGCCGAACCTCTCCGCGGCGGTGCGCGCCGCGTCGGCGGGGTTCGCCTCGACCTCCTCACGGGTCCGATCGAGGAGCTTCGCCATCTCGCCGGCGTGGGGGAGGATCACCGCCCCGCCGCGCCAGGCGCGGAGCGTCTCCGCCCGCGGCGCAAGGCAGCCCAGAGCCGCGGCGTCCAGGACCAGCGGAACGTCCGCCCCGCATTCGAGCAGGGCATCGAGCAGCTTCTCGAGCGGCGGCCCGTCCTGCATGCCGCAGCCGATCATCACCGCCTGCGCGGCGCCCGCCCATTTGACGATCGGCGCGATCGATTCGGGATCGACGCAGCCGTCCTCCGTCTCCGCGTGGGCGATGACCCGGGCCTCCGGAATCGCCGCGCCGAGATGGAGAGCGATGCTCGCCGCGGTGGCGATCTGGAGCTTGCCCGCGCCCGCCCTCAGCGCCGCGATCCCGGCAAGGTAAGCCGCGCCCTGCAGCTCGCGCGAGCCGGCGATGACGAGCAGCCGCCCGCGATCCTCCTTGCTCGACTCCTCCGGATGCTCAGGGAGGGGAAACTGCCGCAGCAGCTCCCGGTTCAGCCACGGCGTCTCGTTGTCGCTCATCTCGTCCCCATGATCGCATCGGGCTCGGCGGTCACCGCGGCGTCGGCGTCCTCGATGAGCGGCGCCGCGAAATTGTAACGGACGAGCTGCGGTACGCAGGCGCTCTCGTCGTCCGGCTCGAATTCATATTCGCACACCCCGCAATTGAGCACGCCGCTCTCCCGGTCGACCTGGAGCACCGCCGCTTCGTCCATCTCCTCGAGGATGTAGCGCAGGCACAGGACCACCACCTGGTGGCAGACGATGAGCACGCGCTTGTCCGCATAATGGAGGCTCACCGTATCGAGCGCGGAGCGCAGGCGAAGGATCACGTCCGCCCAGCTCTCCCCGCCCGGCGGCCGGTGATAGAACTTCCCAAGCAGGGCGCGGTGCTCGGCCTGGTCGGGGTATAGCTCGCGAATTCCATCGGTGGTGAGGCGGTCGAGTATCCCGAACTCGCGCTCGCGAAGCCGCTCGTCGATCACCGGGCCCTTGGCGCCGCACGCGGTGCCGCCCGCATGGCAGATCGCCTGCGCCGTCTCGCGAGCGCGGACATAGGGCGAGGACAGGATGATCTCCGGCCGCTCCTCCTCGGGGAGCGATGCGAACCAGCGCCCGACCGCTTCGGCCTGGCTGTGCCCGAGATCGGAAAGCGGCACGTCGACGTCGCGCACGGCGATGTCCATGACATGCTGCCCGGCCGCCATCGCCGCGTCCCGTGCGACGTTGCCGGCGCTCTGGCCGTGGCGGACGATCCAGAGTCGTGAAGGCCAGCGCTGACGCATGCGAGGAGAAAGCGCGAGACGGCCTTCTTGTTTCGTCATTCCCGCTCTTGTTTCGTCATTCCCGCGAAAGCGGGAATCCAGCGGACTCGCCATGCACTCCGTCCTGCATCCAAGCCGCTCTGGATTCCCGCTTTCGCGGGAATGAAGGTTAGAGGAGGCGATCGCGCTCCAGCCTTGCGCGAAGGTCGTCCGCGTCGGTGAAGAGATGCGCGTGCATCGCCACCGCCTGCGCCCCTTCGACGTTGATCACCCGATCGTCGATGAACAGCGCCTCGTACGGCTGCAGGCCGAAGCGCTCCAGCGCGAGATGGTAGATGGCCGGATCGGGCTTCAGCAGCTTCTCGCGGCCCGAGACGACGATGTCGCGGAAGCGCCCGAAGAAAGCCGCCTCGCGCGCCGCGAAGGGAGTCCAGAAGTCGGCGGAGAAGTTTGTGATGCCGAACAGCGGCACGCCTTTGGCATCGAGTTCCTCGACGATCGCGTGGACGCCGGGAACGGGATCGCTGATCGTCTCGCCGAATCGCTCGCCCCAGGCGGCGATCAAATGCGCGTAGTGGGGGAAACGGCCGCTGAGCTCGTCCCTGGCCTCTTCAAATGAGCGGCCGCCGTCCAGCCCGTCATGCCAGTCCCAGAGCCCCACCTCCTCGATGAAGCGCAGCCGCGCCTCGTCCTCGGGAAGCTGGCGCGCGAGAAAGGCTTCGGGGTCCCAGCCGTAGAGGACGTTGCCGACGTCGAAGACGGCGGCCGTGGGGCGGGAGGGGTTGGTGTCAGTCATCGCAGGCGCGGCGCGCGGCAAACCGCCCTTCGACAGGCTCAGGGCTAGCGGGAGGGGGAATCCCCATCCCCGCTAGGGCTGAGCTTGTCGAAGCCCGGTTCGCGCTGTGCGGAAGGCCGATCCGAAACCGGAGCGGATGCCAGGGCCTCAGCCCTGGCGTGCCTTGAAGCGGCGGTTGGTCTTGTTGATGACGTAGGTGCGGCCCCGGCGGCGGATCACGCGGCAGTCGCGGTGACGCGACTTGAGGGATTTGAGCGAGTTGCGGATCTTCATGGCGGGACGCCCTGCCTTCTTTCAAACCAGAGATGTTGCTGAAAAAGCGAGCGGTCCACCTAGGCGGCGAGGTTGCCCAAGTCAAGCGGCGGCCGGCCGCTGTGTCCTGCAACCCGCCCTTCGACAAGCTCAGGGCTAGCGGCCTTGGAATTACCTCCCAGCACCCGCGCGGGCTGAGCCGGGTCAGCGCACTGCATCCCGCCGTTCGACAGGCTCAGGGCTAGCGGGAGGGGGAATCCCCATCCCCGCGAGGGCTGAGCTTGTCGAAGCCC